>CAJTYJ010000004.1:88565-120761 GCA_910583895.1 uncultured Lachnospiraceae bacterium | reverse complement strand
GCTTCCTCCAAGTTCATATCTCTCACCTCCTCTTCACTTATAACACGCACAAAGATGTCAAAAGGTGACTTCCCAGTCAAATATTTTTTGCAGCAGTTGAATATTGACAAGATGACAATCTGTCTTTTTGTGTTGCTTGAATACAGACAAATCTTCCTTAAAAATCAAACTCAGGCAGAGATAGGAATTACAATATCTCTGCCTGAAAAGAAATCAACAAATCAGTGCCTTAACTAAATGACACGATGCTGAAGAATTTACCCTTTTTCCCGCTCCTGGACGGTCACACGGACCAGATCTCCCGGCTGCTTCCCGATTCGGGCACGGATATCCTTTCGGATACCGATCACATAGCAAATGCTTCCATCTGCATTTTTGACCCCCATATTGACAACGCTTCCGTCATAAGGGACTCCGTCAAACGTAACATGTACCTTTGCCCGGCCCCGGCCGAATTCCTTTCGGACATCATAAGGAAAAGCCACATAAGCGCCCCCTGTCCCGTCCGCATTGCAGATGGTGGTCTCGTATTCATAAATCCTGTCCGTCATGGCGTACTCCTTGTTATTAATGTTTCAAAATCCTTCTCTTCCCTGTCAGTTCCGTGACGGTCATCTTCAGAACCGCGGTGACCTTCATCATATCCTTGTTAAAGGCAAAATCCTCTGCATGATACTGTCTCATTAGAATTTTCAGTGCTGCATACTTTTCTTCCTCCGGGACAAACTCTATGATCCCGCGTCCCATAACACATTCATATGACATGGTACAATTCATCTGTTCCTCATAAAGAGCCAGACTGTGACCGCAGTCCATCTCAAAAGCCGCCCGGTTATCCCTGGCAATCAGATCCAGCTTTTTCCCTTCCATGGCTGAGTGAAAATAAAAGAAAATCTGTTCCTTTTGCACATCCAGTCCGAAATTCAGCGGGACGATGTACGGAACATCCGCATCATGTAACGCAATTCTGCACACATCACACTTCTTTATAACCGCCAGCAACTCATGAAAATCCGTAATTTCTCTGTCTTTCCTTCTCATATGCTCCTCCTGCTTCGCTGCACATTTCCAGCGCACGGCGCCACAGCATCTTTTGGACAACTCACGCCATTTTTCTGATACAATCATAGCAGAAAAGGCCCGCAGCTGCAATCAGATTTCCATTCCTGTGAGCAGTTATGATTCTACCATTCCACTTCCGCATCCAACACGGACATGTCCCGTGCTTCCTGCTCATTCTCCGCTTTGATCAGCCCAAACGCATCCGAATCATCCGCAGCGTAGATATGCAGTTTGGTCAGTTCGAGTCCTTGTACGGCAAACACGGTCTTTTGGGGATCTCCATACTGCATTGCCAGCGCCTCTCCGTCCTGGTTATAGACAGCCAGCTCAAAATTTTCATAGCGTTCCTTCGCAAGCATCTCTTCATAAGTCACCGGCTGGCCGCCTTTTGCGAGAATCTCTTCGTTCTTTTCTCCCCACTGTGCCTCAAAATCTGCTTCTGTATACGTATCTGCAGACCAGGTGGTATACGGTGTATCTGTAAATACAATCACCTGATAAGGCGATACAAACACCTTCTGGATGCAAAGTCCATCCTCGCCGGTCTTATCAACCACAATCTCCCTGCTCTTTTCGGTGTCAGCGGTAAAGGGAATCTGCAGCATCCACGCCCCCTGGATGCGTTGCTCCGGATCTGATCCTTCACTTTCAAATGCTTCCCCGCGTTCATACCGGATCTCCGTCAACTCCAGATTCAGCATGTTTTCTGCTGAATTGCAGGCAATCTGGTCCAGTTTCATCATGCCGATGAAGGTATGATCATCCACCACAGATCCTTCAAAAGAATGGTTGTATAAGGAAACTGCTTCGCCTTCCTCACCGGTCTTCCAGACACCCTCTGCCCGGATCATCTGGCTGGTCTTCTCTTCAAAACGTCTGGTATAGTAAGCAGGAATACCGGAAAATCCGCCTTCTTCCGACACAACCTCCACAGCCAGATAGACAGAATATCCATCGCTGTACACTTCGGAAGCACTGATCGTAATCCCATTGTCCGAAACTGTATAAATCCCCTCCGGCTTTGCAGCCACTCCCCTTTCCTCTTCTGTACTCTGCCCGTTGTTCTCCTGCAGAACCGTTTTTCCGCTGTAATCGCCGGAGTAGGTGGCATTCTCTGCAATCCGTTCAAACACCCGCCCGATGATTGGAAGCTCCGATGCCGCCACCGGGTCCACGCAGGCAAATACAGCTGTGCCTGCCATCAGCACTCCTGCCGCCGCTGCTGCCCTCATCCAGGTTCTTTTTGTTCTTTTTCTGCCCATAATATCCGCTCCTTTTCGTTCTTCCGCCAAAGTCTCAATGTGATCCAGTGTATCCAAATACCGCTCCCATACCTTTTCCGGAACCGCTACTTCTTCCTGCAGTCCTCTTGTAAAATCCTCATATCTTTTCACAGATAACTTCCCCCTTTCCCCTGGCATAATAGCGCTCCATGTTCTTTCTTGCCGTTGACAGACGTTCCTTCACCGCACTTTCGCTGATTCCCAGAAGATCCGCGATCTCCCGAATCCGAAATCCTTCCACATAGTAGAGTACGATCACCTTGCGATACTTCTCCTTCAGACACCGCAAAAGCTCCATCCACTCCACATTGGCATAAGCGTCTTCCCACACTGCAGACTCCGGCAGCAGCTGATCCAGCACATACCTGCTCCTCTTCTTATAGATGGTATTGCAGTGATTGATCAAAATCCGGATCAGCCAGGTCTTAAAATATTGTTCTTTTTTCAAGGTACCAATCTTTTCCCAGCAGCTCAGCGCCGTTTCCTGCATGGCATCTGCCGCATCTTCGTCATTTTTTAAAATTGCTTTGGCCACTTTATACATACTCGGGCCATACTGCTGCATCAGCTCTGAAAACGCGCTGCTGTCATGCTGCCTGGCTTTTCTGATCAGTCCCATTTTCTCTTCCATCAAAACGTTCCCTCCTTTCTGCTATTCATTAGACTGCCCCGGCAGACATTTGGTCAGATAAAAAAGGAAAAAAAGAAAGCATCCCCTCAAAAAGAGATGCTCTCCAAATCACCTGATGTCAACTAACATCCGTCCGGCTGCTGCCCATCATGGGCTTTCCACTGACATTCTGTCATCTGCATATGGGAAAATACGGCTTTGAAGGACGAATCCTCCGGCGAACAGGCATAGATGCCAAAGCAGATGGTTCCCTTTCCTTCCTGCATATGGCAGATGCGCATCTGCTGAAACCGGACCCCATCCACGGAACATTCGATGCAGTAATCATCCTGCCTCCGGCTGAACCGATACCACATAGATTTTACACCGGCATCGATCTGTGTAGTCGCCCAGTCGGAATACCCATGATTCGTCACCACACTGCCCAGATGCTGATATTCTTCATTTTCATATTCGATGGACCCTTTCAGCCAGTTCTCACTGTCCAGGTACATTACAATCCCGCACTGGTCAAACCGATGGTGACTCTCCTCAAACTCTGTCTTCACCACAAAACTGAAATATTCCTCCTCAGTCTCCATCTGAAACACCGGCGCATTGTCATTCTGAAAATGATAATATGTCCTCTGCCACAGGTCTGTATGTGCCTTTGTGACGATCTCCACCCTGTCCTCCAGAACCACGCAGCTTTCCGGTTCCCTTGTCCAACAAAATTTTGTCAAATCCATATACTTTTCCTGCCCCTTTCTCTTTTACAACTGTTTTTCACGCCTTACCTTCGTCGGGCCAAAGACCACACGGCTTTGTTACTTCTTTGGAAGCCCCTTTCACCGGTCGACGGTAAAGAGCACATATCTTTTCTCCTCTGCCGCCTTCTTCCAAAAATCCAGACTGTACTGAAGATATTCCCACGTATATTCGAAATCTTCCTCATCTGGTTCCATCCCGTAATCCGCTTCCTCAATCTGATCATAACATTTCCGGCATTCCTCTTTGGTTCTTGCCGGAAGCACCTCTGCGATCTCTGCCACCTCCTTTGGTGTCTTCAGGATCATATATTCATCCTCTTCTCCGTCCGAAATGACCACTTCTCCCGAAGGCTTTCGCATCAGTCCGTACAGAAACTCACCGCCAAAAATCACATTGCACAAAGGCGGAAATTTATTTTCAAAATCCAGATTTCCATCCGTCAGCATCCGGTGCATGGCGTCCCAGGACTTGTCCAGTTCACACAGGTATTCCGGATATCGCTCGAAAAACAACTCTTCGATTTCTTCATGCATATAGCCCCCGCGGTCTTCTCTTTTTACGTTCCGTAATTTTTCCACATCCTGGTCATCCAAAGCAAACAACACAGCCAAACAGCCCATTTCCAATCCTCCTGTCATACAACTGATTAGCTCTATTATACTACAGGTACTTTTCAGATGGAAGAACCTAAACCTGAAAAATATTAATAGAAAAAACAGAGAACCACACTTTAAGATACGTGTTTTGTTCTCTGTTTTATGTTCATCCTCCGGCCGCACTTCGCATAATATCTTCCTGCGTCAGCCCATCGCCGGCTGCATACTCCCTGATCAAATGCCCTTCATGCAGTACCATAATACGATCAGAAACTCCCAGAATTTCCGGCAATTCTGATGATATCATGATCACAGCGACGCCGTCACGGACCAGCTGATCAATCAGCTTGTGGATCTCCGCTTTCGCTCCTACATCAATGCCCCTGGTCGGCTCATCAAGGATAATCACCCGTGGATGTCGGTTCAGCCATTTGGCAAGACACACTTTCTGCTGGTTTCCGCCACTGAGATTGGCAATCTTCTGTTCGGGGGAAGCCGCTTTGATGCGCAGTACCTCCATATATTCCTTCGTAATTATATTGTCCTGTTTTTTGTCAATCCACCCCATATGGCTGATCCAGGGCAATGCCGCCAGTGTTGTATTTTCGCGAACAGAAAGATGAGGAATAATTCCTTCCCTCCTGCGATCCTCGGATACCATCACAACTCCCGCACGGACTGCATCCATCACACATCGGATCTGAAGCTTTTCGCCATCCAGACAGATAACACCTCCATCCGGTTTATCAAGCCCGGCCAGACAACGCATAATCTCCGTCCGGCCTGCACCCATAAGTCCGCTGAACCCCAGCACTTCTCCACTGTGTACGGAAAAACTGATCGGTTCAAACGCCCCTTTTCTGTACAGATTTTCAACCCGTAAAACTTCTTTGCCGCAAGGACAACGTTTTCTTGTAAAAATATCATTCAGCTGGCGGCCAACCATATGCCGGATTACTGCGTCTTCGTCAAATTCACCGGTTTTCCCGCTGACCACCTGTCTGCCATCCCGCAAAACGGTAATCTCATCCGCAATCTCAAAGATCTCTGACATTCGGTGAGAAATATAAACCACTGCAACCCCGTTTTCTTTCAATTCCTGAATAATCTGAAAAAGGTAATTCTTATCTGCTTCGGTAATTGCAGACGTGGGCTCGTCCATTATGACAACCCATGCGTCAGTGCCGAATGCTTTCACGCATTCGATCATCTGCTGCTGTCCCACGGTCAAAGTCTCCATCTTCCGGCCAACATCTAATTGCAGTCCAAACCGTTCCAGCAGTCTGCAGGTTCTCTCATGCATCGCCTTCACGTCCAGCATCCAGCCGCCTCGCATCAATTCTTTTCCAAGATTTACATTCTGACTGACACTCAGTTCCGGAATATTTGCAAGCTCCTGGTGAATAACTGCAATTCCCAGATGCTCTGCATCTGCCGGTGAACGGATTTCCACCGGCCTCCCGTCAATCAAAATTTTCCCTTCATCCATCTGATAGATGCCCGACAGGATCTTCATCAGGGTGGATTTCCCGGCACCGTTTTCTCCGCAAAGAGCATGTACGGTTCCGCGTCGGATTTTCAGGCTTACACCGTCCAGTGCACGTACACCGGGAAATGCCTTTACAATATCTTTAAGTTCCAGCAATTGAGGACCATCCGCCAATGCCGCGGATTTCTCCGGTGTCCGTGCAGCTGCCATACGACCGCTTTTCTTCGCCATATTTCGAACCGCATGCCGTTCCATGCCACCGGATATCATACGATTGCTCAATACAGCCAGAAGCACCAGAGAACCTTTCACCATATAGTTGACATAAGTAGAAACATCCAGCATACTCAACCCGGTAAAAATCACAGACGTCAGGCAGACACCCAGCAGTGTTCCTTTTAAGTTTCCCTGCCCACCCATCAGACTGGTGCCTCCAATCACCACCGCAGTGATCACGTCGAACTCCATACCGACTGCCGCCATTGGCTGCGCCGAACGCGCACGGCCCGCAATTACAATCGTTGCAAGACCAACAAACACGCCAGCAACCACATAGACCAGCAGTATATGCCGTTCCACCCGAATTCCGGAAGCTTTCGCTGCATCAGCATTGTCTCCCACTGCATAGGTTCGGCGGCCAAAAGTCATATGGTGCAGCAGCAGAAATGCCGCCACATAAGCTGCGGCTACCAGTATGGTCGAAGCAGGAATTCCCCCCGGCAATTCCGCCTGTCCGGCAAAATTGTACCAGGAATTATGGATCATCACCCGAGAAGAGGCCGTCAAAGTCAGTGTCAGCCCACGTGCAAGCGACATGGTGGCAAGGGTAACGATAAAAGGAGCCATTTTCAAATATCCGATGTATATGCCATTGAGCATTCCAAAAGCCACCGCTGCACCAATGGTCACGGCAAATCCCGCCACACCGGCAGGAAACGGGGCTGTCTGCCCCATCTCCTGCATAACCAGCGCACCCGCCGCTCCTGAAAACGCAATGACAGATCCAACAGACAAATCAATGCCGCCTGTCAGCATCACCATCGTCATGGCAATCGCAGCCAGAGCAGTCGATGCCGCTTGCCGCAGAATATTCATAACCGTATTCAGACTAAAGAAACCGGCAGATACAATGGAGAACCATACAAACAGCATCGCCGTAATCGCAGCAATGGTCAAATACCGCAAATTATCATCGTTCAGCCACAGGATATGACTGTTTTTCGTTTTTTCCATCAACTTATCTCCTGACCAATCCAACAGCGTTTTCTGGCTCAGTCAAGCAGGTCTGAAACATACAGTTCTTTCTGGTAGTTCTCTACGCGCTCCATTGCCTCATCCGGCGTAATCAGACTTATGCTTTCCGTGTTTTCAATACCCAGTTCAGAAAACCCGTCTATGTTTTCCTGTGTCATAACCAAATGTGTATCCATATTGAAAATATGGTCCTCTGGACGTGCGCCATTTGCTAATTGAAGTGCAATCTGAACATTCCAATAGCCTGTCTTCTTCGCACCCGTCAGTATCGTGCTGTAAAACTGGCCGTCTGCAACTGCCGCCAGCTCATCTGCATTTCCGTCATAGCTTGTGATCAGGATGTCTTCACGACCTGCTGTTTTTACCGCCTGATAGACTGCCAGCGTAACCGGCCCGGATACACAGTGGATTGCTTTCAAATCAGGATTCGCTGCCAGCAGGTCCTGGGTCACCTTCATGCCAGTTGGTGCATCCCAATTCGTAGGCTGCTCTATGACCGTGATGTTTGGATACTTGTCCATTCCTTCATAATAACCAGCCTGCCTGAGGTCCGAAACCAGATTTCCCTTGTTTCCATACAGCAAAGCGGTCTTCCCCTCTTCACCGACCAGTTTTGCAGTCATCTCTGCGATGATACGGGTATTTTCCTGATCGTTATAAACGGTGGAATAGTTCGTGTCAATATCCACCTGACCTGCCATGGTAATGGTCGGTATGCCGGCTTCTGACGCTTTTTCAATTACCGGCCGCAAGCCTTCACTGTCAAGCGGATCTACCAGTATGCAGTCCACTCCCTGTTCAATAAAACTTTCGATCAATGAAATCTGGCTGTCAAAGTTGCCATCTGCACTTTTCCATATAACCTCGCATCCATAATCCTCAGCTGCCCGGTCGCCTCCTTCGATCATATCCACAAAGAACTGGTTGGTCATATCAATCAGCACAACGCCCAGCACCACGTTATCCTTTTCCGAATCGGCAGTATCCGCGCTTTCTTCAACTGCCTGCTCCGTATTGGGACTGCTCTGACTGTTTGAAGAACAGCCGCTGAGCACACTGAACAGAAAAATTGCCGTCAAGAAAAATACCATTGTCCGTTTCATACTCTTTTTCACTCCTTTATTTTTTTCGATTGAGCAGTGCGTCAAACGCCACTGCCAGTAAAATGACCACACCTTTAAATACATCCTGCATCTCAGCCGGAATTTTCAGATAGGTAAGCGCTGTGCTGATCAACACGATAATCACTGCACCGACAAACGTTCCTGAAACAGAACCATGGCCGCCGCTCATACTTGTACCGCCAATGCAGGTAGCAGCAATCGCATCGGTCAATGTGGTTCCATAAATGCTGGGCGTCGCCATTGCAATATAGGATACGGTCAGCAACGAAGCAATTCCTGTGCAGATGCCTGCCGCTACATAGGTCATGATCTTATAGCGTTCTATACGGATTCCTGCATAGCGTGCAGCATCTTCATTACCACCCATGGCATAGATATACACACCCAGCCTGGTCCGATACAGCAAAAACGCAGCTGTCACACACACGCCCAACAATACGAGAAAGGAAACCGGCAGCACACCGCCTAGCTTTCCCTGACCAATCAGTAAAACAGGAGATCCTCCCAACAACATCATCGAACCTCCGCCAATCATCAGCGACAGCCCCTGGGTCAGTGACATCATGGCAAGTGTGGCAACAAAGGGCAGAATCCCAAGTTTTGCAATCAGCAAACCGTTGGCAAGGCCCAGCAGTGCGCCTGTACCAAGAAAAGTAACAAGCATTGCAGGCACACTTCCCGCAAGCGGAGATTTCGTATAAACCGCACCTGCAGCCATACCGATCATCGCAAGGCCATATCCTGCACTGAAATCAATGCCGCCTGTAAGAATAACCAGCATTGCTCCTATAGAAACAACACCGACTGCTGCCATCTGCTGCAAAAGATTGACCAATGTTTGTGGAGAAAGGAAATTCCGATCCAGTATGCCAAGCGCCGCCAGCAGCACTGCCAGGATCACAAACGGCATTGACTGCTGCAGATTGATTCTATACCCTTTTATTTCCATATTCGCCAAACCTCCTCCACGTTACAGCGGATTATCTGCTTGCGTCCGCCAGCCAGCGAACGGTCTGAATCCAAAATTGTCCATAATATTCCCATGGCTGAAAATATTCTGCCCAGTGGGGCGAACAGTCACTTGCAAACGCTGCAGAACGCCCCTTGCCATAATCCCACGTCACAAGCAGAGGATGCTCGATTTCCTCATCACCGATCATGGCAATCACCTGGGAACCATCTTTGGGAATAATCTTGTTAAATCCCTCGAAAACCGGTGCACTCTCCCACGGAATACCTTTCATAATCGGATGGCCGCTTTCAAGAACCTTGACTTTCACACCGGCAGGTACTTCGACACGGTCATCCATCCCCTTCAGGCAATTGACCGGCAAAGCTTCCTCCACCGGAGTATCATAATATGCCGCGGTCCCAAACCGTCCGCTGAAAGATGACCATCCACCAATCATCAAAAGCCCGCCGCCATTCCGGGTATAATTGCGGATTGCACGCATTCTGTCTGTGCGAGGCAGCGGCGTGCCGGCAACCCAGAACGGATGAAGCGACAATACTTCGGACTCACAGTCACTGATGATGACAACATCATACTCTGCCAGCTCTTCCTCTGTCCGGGGAAATTCACCGATCGCCTGATCATTCGTCAGATGCTTTACTTCTATGCCATCCGCCACAAGTGCATCAATCAGAGGCTGCCCCCAAATATGATGAGAAACTCCCTTCACCTCCAGATTGAAAGGTGAGGCAACAAACACCGGACCAATCTTAGTACAGGCATCTCCAGCATACAAAACTTTCATATCTTCTTCTCCTTTTTTGAAAACACAGGTTTTAAAGTAACAGCGGATTTTATCCGTTCTTTTTATATTTTAACGGGCAGTCCCGTCTCAATCGACTGGAAACACGCATCAATCACACGCACCGCATCCACAGCAGTATCCAGGCAAGTCACATAGGGTTCTCCCGCGAGTGTTGCTGTTACAAAATGGTGCAATTCTTCCTTTAGATTCCCCTGAATCCGGCTGTTGTATTCCGGCCAGTGAAGCGTATCCGGATATTCAACCGTATTTTCTGTGATAATAGATACGCCCTGATCCATAATATTGACATAGCCAACCCCATCCGTACCCACAAACTCCGCATAGGTGTTGATGCCAAGCGCTGTATTTTCCGGCAGTGCCCAGCAAAGCTCAATCACGCCCACCGCTCCATTTTCAAAATTAATGACGGACATAACCGTATCTTCACATCCAATATCCGCATTCACCTTGCTCACGCGCTGCGCGTATGCACAGGTGGGACGGCTCTGCATACAGGTACACAACATTTCAAAATCATGCACTCCGATAAAATGAAAAATCGAAACACGTCCGCCAAGCCGGCGCCCATTTGTTCTTGGGTTTGTTCGGCGAAGAAACATATGAATCGGTTCTCCCAGCCGTCCCTGACGGACCGCATCACGCAGTTGTGCATAACGTGGATCAAAATGCAGTACATGTGCCGCCATCAGACGAACACCTGCTTGTTCCGCGTGCTTAACAATCATTTCCGCCTGATCGCCATTCGCTGCCAACGGTTTCTCCACCAGCAGGTGCAGCCCCTTCTTCGCCGCATATTCCGCATTTTCCAAGTGAAATTCGTCTGGTGTGCAGATACATACCGCATCTAACAACTCCTGGTCACACATCTTGCGAAAGTCTGTATATGCCGCACAGCCAAAACGTTTTGCTGTTGCATGAGCAGTTTCTTCCCGAAGATCTGTGACTGCCACCAGTTGTGCATTGGCACATTCTGCGACGATTCGCGCGTGCAGACTTCCAATTAAGCCCAAACCAATCACGCCAACGCGTAAAGTCTTCTGTACCATCTCTAATCGCCTCCTCTCCTATCCGATACAATTTAATTTGTTCGTTCTGTTTCCGAACTTACTGTGTTTTCATGTTACCATTCAATTTTAAATATGTCAAGAAATATTCATTAAAAAAACATTTTACTGTCATATTGTACAAATTGCTTTTCGACTTTTGTTAATATTGTCAATATCTTATGTCGTACTTTCCATGATATTATTTATATTATTCACAGTTATCTATTAGTTTTATGGTTGGTACTGCGCCTGTCAGAGTGTTCATGGATTCTTGTTCCGATGCTTCTCGGATCCCACCGAAGTCCTCCTGTCAGTCATCCGTTCGATCTTGCGGTGATTCCCCGCGGACAAAGGGACAAGCCTCAAGTAACCCCCTTCCATAACCGATAGTGTTTGCAGTTGCAGAGAGTAAGCAAAAGAGAAGAATAGTAGGAGTAATAGTAAAAATTTTATGAAATATACAATCGATCAAAAACATATTCGTCACATAAACCAGCGCATCATTCTTGACCGAATCGTACAGACCGAATCCATTTCTCGTGCGACCCTCTCCCGTCTGGTACACATCAGTAAATCTGCAATGACAGAGAACATTTCCGCTCTGCTTGGCACTGGAATCATTGAAGAAATTGGGGTCGGGCCATCGCACTCCACGGGAGGGCGCAAACCTATTTTGTTGAAATTCAACCGCAATTATGCACATATTGTTGCAATTGATCTGAACTATACCGATCCCATCTTCGTTCTTGCCAACCTTGGCGGTGATATCATCAACCGGTTTACCATCCATATCACACCCAGCTCTTCCTATGAAACCCGTCTTGTACTGGTAAAAAACGCAGTTTCTGCTCTGATTGCCTCTGCAGATCTGCAAAACAGCGAGAATTTGGTGATTGCAATTTCATCTCCTGGTATCTATGATCCTGTAACCGGCCTGCTTCGCATAAACAATCAATTTGCCACATGGCATTTACCCGAATTGTCTCAGGAGCTTGGTTCCATCTTTCGAACACAGGTACTGGTTGTGAACGACGTAAACGCTGCAGCCATCGGTGAACTGAACTACGGTGCCGGCAAAGGAATGCGCAATCTGTTGTATATCAGTTGCGGTCTCGGCCTTGGCGCTGGATTAATTCTCAATGGTGCACTTTATGAAGGAAGCTGCAGTGGTGCAGGTGAAATTGCAAATTTTATTGTTCCAGATGTGAAAAATATGCATCTGGAACAGCTGGTCCGTATGGATACTCTGCTGGAAAATCTTCGGAAGATGCCCGAGGAAGAACTGAGTGAAATCACAAAGAATCCAACACAGCTGGATTTTCAACAGGTGGTTCAGGCCTGGAAAAATGGTTCCCAGCTTGTGAACCGCCAGCTGGATCAGATTGCTCACCATTTGGGATACGCGATCTGCAACATGGTTTCTTTGCTCAATTGTGACTGTGTGATCTTTGGCGGTGAATACCGGATCTTTTGCGATCGGCTATTGCCTGTGATCAACCAGATGATACAGCAGCATGCATTTCATCCGGTTGACGTAGTTGCTTCAAGTCTTTCCCAGGATTCCGGAATCTATGGCCTCTTTTCTCTCGCAAGTGAACAGATATTCGACAGACTCTGCAACACCGCAGGCGTACAAAGAAAAGACAATGGATTTTAGAAGAATTTCGTATATAACAAAAGAAGAGGTAATCCATCCATAGTCCAAATCACTCCATCTCATCCCGGAGTCCGTCGATAATATGTTCTCTTCGGATCCGGCGGGAAGCATAGACCATGGTGATAAAGACAACAGAAAATACGCCCAGCACACTGAACCCCAAGGCGCGCCAGGGAAAGGAAAAGGCTATATCCACCTCTTCGGCGGATATCAGCGCCTTGTGAATCATCCAGGCCAAAAGCCCGGACAGCGGCACTCCGTACAGCAGTGTTCGCGTTCCGTAACACACACACTCAAACCGCATCATCCGGTTAAAACTTTGGTCAGACATCCCTACCGAACGGAGCATGGCCAGTTCCCGCCGTCTCAGGCGTATGTTCGTGGAGATGGTATTAAACACATTGGCCACCGCAATCAGCGAGATCATGAACACAAACAGGCAGGTAAATACATGGAGTACAAAGCTCATATTGCGGAAAAGATAAAAGGCAGCAGACAGGTTATAAATCCTGTACTCCAGTGCACTGCCTTCTTCCAGAAGCGTATTCTGGATCTCTCCAAGAGTCTTAGAAGGCATATCCGTCCAGAAAAGGATTCCCCTTTGTATTCTTCCTTCCAGCGGCGGTTCAACCTCTGCAAACTGTGTCTTCCTTTCCATCGGCACAGTCATCACAAGCATCCGGTCCGGCACATCTTCAAAGGTGGTATCCAGAGGGTAACGGTCCACAAAGGCGGCGCAGACCGTCTTTTCCTGCTCTCCATTCCCGGATATCAGAGTAAAATCTACAGAATTTCCCATATCATACGTTTCATGATCCTTGCCGTTTATGGCACACATGAGCACTTTTCCGTCCGGCCCCTGGTACTCCTCCCTGGACAGGCCCAGTTCATCGATAAATGCATAATAAAGATCATCCTCGATAAACTGCGTATACAATGGGATCTGCTGTCTGTTCCCGGTGCCGTCTTCTCCCATCCCTTGCCGGTACCATTTTAAAAAATCTTCTGGAAGCCCGTCTGTCAGAGCCGAATAGATCGGATTGATCTGCCAGGTACTTTTCTTGACCCCTTCTGTCTCCTTCAGCCAGTCAAAAAGCCGGAGAAATTCCGTTTCCGGCAGATTCTCTATAACCAGAGAGAGATCACCGTCCGCCCCTTCTGCTGTATATCCCCTGCTCACCTGTTCCAAAGTTGTATTGAATGCGCTGCCCGCCACAATCAGGATCACACTGAAGGTCAAAGACAGGACCACACCCCGGTAACGTCTCCTGTTTCTCATAAAATTCTTCCAGGCCAGCACGCCTTCCAGTCCATAAAGTTTCCACAGAAACTTCGGTGCCCGAACCTCTTTTGCCTCTGTATGAATCTCTCCTGTCTGACGGATGCATTCCAGCACCGGAATCGAAGCCGCCTTTTTCGCCGGAATCCAGGCGGAGATCAGAATCGTCACCATACTGATCACAGCTGCCGCCCCCAGTGCAGGCACCGATATTGCCAGTTCCATGGACACACTGCTGTTTATCATGCTGCTGAAACGACCGGACACCACCGGAAGAAGCAGGCGGATACTGCCAATTCCGGCCAAAGTGCCAAGAGGAATCCCCATGCAACCGATGCACAATCCTTCAAAAAGCACCAGGCCTTTCAATTGTCTGGCTGTCGCCCCCACAGACATGAGGATGCCGAACTGATGAACCCGTTCGTTCAGCGAGATATGGAAGGAATTATAGATCAAAAAAACGGATGCTGTCATGATGATCAGTACCAGCACACCTCCCACCGTATACAAGAAAGTGTGAAACAGCCGGTTGTCAGAGATCCCCATGAAACGAAGCAGATTTTCATTGGCAGCCCAGCTGCTCCCATCGCTTTTGCTCCCGGCATAATTCCAAACTTTCCGGGGATCCTGAAGCTTTACGTACACACTGCAGCTTCCTGAAGCTTCACAGGCGGCACCCGGCTCCTGGCCGGTGATGACAGTATAGCCCGGCGATTCGTGCAGCTCAAATCCGGGCCGTTCATAGATACCGGTGACGGTATAGGTTCGTTCCCCGTCCCTGGTCAAAATCTCATCCTCTCGATACGGATCACACTGCGTAAGATTCCTGCCCTCTGATTCTCGATTGCCCACTGTTAACGTCAGTGTGTCACCAACCTGAATCTGAACACCGGACTTGATGGCGATGTGATCGGGAATCAGAATTTCCCGGCTGTTTTCCGGCATCCGGCCGATGGTCAGATGGATGGGAAGATCCTCCAAAGCTTCCTGACCAAATTCTGCAAGAAACAGATAAGGCTTTTGGGCGCTCTTCTCTTCTGCCCCTTCCAGCAAAGCATAACCGATATTTTGATACGCCGTTATGTTCTCTGCCTGCGGATCTTTTTTCAGTTCCTGCAAAAGGGAAAGGTCTGCATCCGAAAAGACCACATGCCAGTCCCCGCCTCTTGCGATCTCTTCCCGCATCAGATACTGGATCAGTGACGTGCCGAAGACCGCAATCCCGGTAAACAGCGCCGCCGACAGCACGACTCCAAGAACCGTTACCAGCGTTCGCGTCCGGTTGTGCCTGAGGCTCTCCAAAGCAACTCTGTGGAAGATATTGCCCCTCATAAGCGCTCCACCTTCTTTCTGTGGTCCGGCTTCTGCTGGTTTTGACTGTCCCGTATGATCTTTCCATCGGCAATAGTAATGATGCGTTTTGCC
The DNA here is from genome assembly GCA_910583895.1 of uncultured Lachnospiraceae bacterium. Lineage (GTDB taxonomy): Bacteria > Bacillota > Clostridia > Lachnospirales > Lachnospiraceae > Hominiventricola. Next base: position 105,387 of record CAJTYJ010000004.1, on the reverse strand, counting down.
TGCAGCGCGATATTTTCGTCATGGGTCACCAAAAGCAGGGTCTGTCTGTATGTCTGGTTGCTTTCTTTTAAAAGCCGGACGATCTCCTGCCCATTGCGGCTGTCCAAAGCGCCGGTTGGTTCGTCGGCCAGCATGACAGCCGGAGCATTCATAAGCGCCCGCCCGATGGCGACCCGCTGCTGCTGTCCGCCGGAGAGCTGATTGGGAAGATGTTTTCTCCGGTCTTTCAGGCCCAGAAGCTCCAGCAGGTCATCCAGCCGCTCCTGATTGACTTTCCGGCGGTCCATAAGGATCGGAAGCGTGATATTTTCCACCACATTGAGCGTGGGAATCAGGTTGTTGAACTGGTAGATCAGTCCCACCTGACGCCTGCGGAAGATGGCCAGCTGCTCGCTGTTCCCCGCATAGATATCCTGTCCGTCCAGAAGGATCTTCCCCCGGGTGGGCGGATCCACTCCGGCAATGGCATGGAGCAGCGTGGATTTTCCAGAACCGGAAGAACCGATGATCGCTGTGAATTCTCCCTTTTTGACAGAAAGAGACACATGGTCCAGCGCAGTCACCTGGCTCTGCCCCTTTCCGTAGATCTTGCTTACATTTCTCACCTCTAAAAATTCCATATTACAAAACCTCTTATTTAAGTCCCGCATCTGCCCAGGGAAATTCCAGGGTCTGGAAGCATTTTCCTACACGTTCGTGTCTGAAAATCCTTCCGGAACTTCCCTGCTCAGATGCTGATGTTTTTGTTTGGCAGCTGCTTTACCATACTATCATAAAACATTTCACTTACATTTGCGTGACTTTTTGGTGAGAGTTTTGTCACTTCCGGAGGCCACAAATCGGTACATCATTCATTCTTTGGAAATCGAATGGAAAACACTGCTCCGCCGTCCGGGTGATTTCCGGCGGTGATCGTTCCGCCCTGTCCGGTGATCACAGACTTAGCAAGCGCAAGCCCGATCCCATATCCGGATGTTTTGTCACTTTTCCCCCGATAAAACCGGTCAAACAGATGGAACAGATCTTCCTTACTGAAACCAGGTCCGCTGTCATGAATCCGCAGTTCCGTATACAAGAGTGTGTCTTCACAGATGATCTGAACAGACCCATGATCCCCGATGCTTTCCATGCAGTTTTTTAAGATATTCTGAACCGCCTGGGACAGCCAGTCAAGGTCTCCCCGGATATAGACATCCTTTGGAATCTCGGTCTGTATGACGATATCATGCAGATCCATGGAAATCAAAAACGGGCGCAGCGATGTGTAGATCAATTCTCCCACTTCCACCGGTACACTCTGAAAGACCACGATGCCTGCATCTAATCGTGAAAGTTTTAACAAAGAGGTGATCAAGCTCTCCATCCGGAAAAGCAGTTCCTCTTCTTCCCGAAGGAGTGCAAGACGCTGCGCTTCCTTCGGATTATTTGCCAGCAGAGACAAAATCAGATTGATCGAAGTAAGGGGAGTGCGAATCTGATGGGCGATATTCGCAAGGGAATCTGACAGACGTTCCTTTTCTTTTTGAAGCGTTGCATTCTGTTCCCGAAAACGCAGCGTCATTTTACGGATCTCGCTTTGCAGAATTGACAGTTCTCCCTCTTCTTCTTCTGAGAGAAACAATTGATCCTGACCATGAAGCACCCGATCGATCTGTTCAGACATATCCGCGATCCGTTCATATCTTTTTTTCGTAAACACAAAAAAGGCTGCTCCATAACAGGCAGCCAATACCATCATCCATATTCCTCCGACCGGCCCGGCCAGCAGCAAACCTGCCGCTGCCGATGCCACCGTCAGGACCAGAAACACCCCGGCAAAGTGCCGGATCTCTTTATTCCTAATCATCATTTCCTCCCAGCCGGTATCCGATTCCACGGACGGTCCGGATGATCGCGGGAGCAGATGGGTTATCCTCGATCTTCTCCCGCAGACGCTTGATATAAACCGTCAGTGTATTGTCATTGACATATTCTCCCGCCGCATCCCACAGTTCACTCAGCAGACAGTCTCTTGTGATCACGTTCCCCGGATTTCCTACAAACACCAGCAAAAGACGGTATTCCAGCGCAGAGAGGAAGATCTCTTTTCCATGCTTTTTCACAAGTCCGGTCCTGGTATCCACGCAAAGCCCGCCAAACGCATATACGGAAGGAACTGCACCCGCCTTGCGAAATGCTGCCTGGATCCTGGCAATTAACTCTCTGGGACGAAACGGCTTGGTAATATAGTCATCCGCCCCCATGTTCAGACCGGTAACCACGCTGGCCTCATCGCCGGAGGCTGTCAGAAAGATTACCGGTATCTTCTGAGTCTGCCGGATCTGAGTACAGACTGCGAAACCGTTGCCGTCCGGCAGAGAGATGTCCACCAGCGCCAGATCAAACTGAACGCTTTCCAACACGGAAACCGCCTCCGCCTGACCCGATGCATGGGAGACCCCATACCCTTCTGCCTGCAGCAAAAGCGTCAGATTTTTTGCGATCTCCCTGTCATCTTCCACTAAAAATATCCGTTTCATCTTTTTCCAGCCTTTTTCCAGATTTGAGGACCCACATCCTTTCCGGTACTATGGTCTGAGCGCTTTTGTCACTTGGCGCACCGGCCCTGCCACATTGGTCTGATAAGAGCCGGATACCGCATAAACCTTATAATAATAAGCCGTAGAAGGAGTCAGCCCCATATCCACATAGGACGTTTTGCCCGTGGTTCCAATTTGGCTGTAGGTTCCGTTCACACGATCCGACCTGAGAATGATGTACTTCGCAGCTCCTGGTACCTTTTTCCAGGACACCTTCAGCCGGTCAGTCCCGGAAGAACTTACTTTCAGCTTCGTCAAAGAGTTCAATACCACCCGTACCGAGGTTTCCTCGGAAAACTCCCCGTAATACATATCCTTGATCGGACGAATTTTATAGTAATAGGTAACGCCTGCCTGCAGTCCTTTATGGGTAAAACTGCAGCCTCCCTGGGTTCTCAGCAGCCGATATTCGCCCGATGGTGATGTGGAATAATAAATCTCATATTTTTTTACGCCTTTGATCCTGTTCCATTTGATGGTTGCACTTTGATACGTCGATTTCGCAATATATGCATGGATCGTGCCGCTTAAAACGGTTCTCCCGGACACCGGAGGACAGAAATCTCCATAACTTATTTTCTTTCCGATCTTTTTGCCCGCCCGTACTTTAAAGTAGTACGTCTGACCGCATTTCGCTTTGCTAAAGTTATAAAACGTTTTCTTAGAGGACGCCAGCCTCCGGAACCCGGAATTCGGTGAGGTGGAATAATAAATCTCATAACTCTTTGCGCCTGCCGCCGGACTCCAGCTCAGACGCAGCGCCGTACTTTTGGTCATCGTCACCGTCAGCGTCTTTATCCCGCTCGTATTTACGACACCCTGGCCGCCGTTGTTTCCATTGCCGCCGTTGACAGTTCCATTGGAAATATCACCTGAATTCCCGGTATTGTTGTTTCCGCTGCCTCCAGATGTATTACCTCCGGTGCTGCCGCCGGACGTGTTCCCCCCGGTATTTCCGCCTCCGGTGCTTCCGCCTCCGGATGTATCTCCCCCGCCAGTGCTTCCGCCTCCGGACGTATTTCCTCCGCCAGTATTTCCGCCTCCGGAACTGTTGTTGCCTCCGGCAACGGGACTTTTATTATTGGACAAACGAGATTTTAAGATAACGTGGTTTTGTGCATCAAGCCCCACATATACGACATAAATATTTCCACCATAAGAATGGATATCTGCTTCCGATATGGATCCGGACGCCGCCTTTTTTCCAAGAGCTGTCCACTGGTTGTTCACCAGATTTACCACGCGCAGCTCTTTGGATGTATTTCCATAATAGATAATATGAGGCGCATCACCGTGAAAACAGATGTCAGTATTTACAACCGATTCATTTGCGTAAGCATTGCTTCCGATTTTTTTCCAGGCACTGTCCGTTCGGGACAAGTCATAGGTGTACATCTCATTGGCATTCTGTCCACCGTTTCTGAGCAGATAAATCGTGGCTTTATGAATTTTTATGTTGCCGCTGCCTGCAGTCACGGAGAGATCTCCAGCTTTCTTCCATGTTTTTGAACCGGCATCATAGTACTTTACACGCAGCTGATTTCCGCTGCTTCGGTATGTCACTGCGGTTTTTCCGTTTTCAGCCGCAATCAAGGGGTTATAAGCCGCTTCCCCTGCACTGATCTGAGTGCCCAGAGAAACCAGTCCGCCTAAGCCATAGCGACTGACCGACAACTGATTGGGAGCAGCCCCTTCATTGTTGTAGGCGAAATACAGTCCGTCTGTACTGGATACCATATCAAAGTCATTAAAAGAACGTGTAATGGTATTGACATGAGTCCAGGCTGAACCGTCCAGCCGATACAGCTTCAGGCCATCTGTTCCCCGGCCGGCAACGTAAAACTTTCCATTATATTTTTCAAGCTGAGGCTGGAAACTGCTCATGATATCCTTTAAGGCGCTGCTGCACGGACTCCACGTTCCACGGTCATATTTATAGAGCATCAGGCCCGAACCATAGGAACCCTCCCGAAGAACATACAGAACTCCGTCTGTATCCATGAAAGAATCTCCCATCTGGTACGTATATTCGCTTTGTTCTGATACCGTAGTCCAGTAGTCCTGATTCGACATATCCGTAAACGTAATGTCAAACGTAATCTGGTTCCCTGCACTGCTTCCCACATTGCTGATCACAATTCCGCTGTTGGTTCCGTCCGAATAGACGATTGCGTCGTCTTCCAGAGAAGCTTTGGGGTCCTGACTTCCAAAAGAGGTGCGCTTGCTCTCTTGGGACAGCCAGGATTTATCTATTTCTAAAGCCTTTTCTCTTCCATTGCTGTCATAGGAGTCTCCGGAGCGGAACACATAGATCATATCTCTGGAACCGTCTATATTCGTATTCAGTGACGGATTCACCCGGTACACAATCAAGCCGGAACCAGGAATCCAATTTTCATAGCTGCTCTCTGTCTCCTTGTGCTGTTTCCGGTATTCCACCACAAAAAATTCACTGTCCGAATATCCGGTCTTCAAAATCAAAGCCTGCTGATCTTTCGTCGCCTCTGTCGTCATGGAAGCGGCATACAAAGAACAGCTCCGGGATGTGGTGACGGTATCCATCTGAAACCAGCCGGAACGTACGGAGCGAAGATATGCCAGAGGATATTGAACATACGCATTCTGGGATGCCATAATATCCCATCTTCCCACCGGCATGCCGCTGTGATCCCCTCTGTACAGATCCGGGTAGCCCATCGTGTGAAGAAATTCATGAATCAGCAGCCCCGTGTCACCCTTTAAAAATGCGCCGTACTCGGGGATAAGATTGTAACTGCTTATCTTAAATCCGCCAAGTGATCCGCTTCCGTAATAGGTAGACTTATGACCATTGAAATTGAAATCATTTTTCCCATCATTGGTGCTGGGAACCACAATGGTCAGGTTGTCGATGATTTTATCCCCATTCTGATCTGCCGCAGGCGGCAACGACAGATTCCCGCCGCGAGTCAACTCATCAATGATCTTTGTAATGCCGTCATTTCCATAATAAGCATCTGCACTTCCGCTAAGTTTATACGGAGCCAACACAGATCCTGTCATCTGCGGAAAGATATTCTCCACAGACAGCTGGCCATATGATATGGCACTTAGATACTGTTTCATAGCCCGCGGATGAGCTGTATCTCCATCGTATAATTCTTTTACATAGCCTGGCCGTTTTACCGGACATTCGGAATCAGAGTGGCCGGCATGGCTGGTGTCCTTAAAATCAACAAATACCACCACATTGGCAGTTTTGGTAGTATTGCCGGACGCCGCCTTTACCGGCAGAGATATGGATCCCGCACTCCCTGCAATCATACACAGAGTAAGAACCATCGCTGTCAGCTTTTTGAAATTCTTTTTTACTTTTTCCATAAGAAGGGCTCCTTTTCTATCCTTAGAACGATTGATATGGGAAAATATAATTGCAAAAGCATCTTCTGTTATTCGTCTTTGAAAAGCGGGGTCGAAAAATAACGCTCTGCGGTGTCCGGCAGTACCGTTACCACGGTCTTTCCCTTCCCAAGCTTCTTCGCCAGCTTCAGGGCTGCCGCCACATTGGTTCCGCTGGAGATCCCGCACATGATGCCTTCCAGCCTGGCCAGATCTTTCGCGGTCTGGATGGCCTCCTCATCGGTCACGATGTATACATCATCATAAATATTCTGATTTAAATTCTCCGGAATCAGTCCGTCGCCGATTCCCATCTGCAGATGGGTCCCGATGGTCCCGCCGGCCAGAATCGCCGCATTCTCCGGTTCCACCGCCCAGATCTCAATCTCTGGATTCTGTGCCTTTAACACTTCCCCGATCCCGCTGATGGTTCCGCCGGTCCCGATGCCGGAACAAAAGCCATGGATCGGACCTGCCACCTGCTCCATGATCTCCAGACCCGTGTGATGCTTATGCACCATGGGATTGGCCGGATTCTCAAACTGCTGGGGCACGTAGACTTTGGGGTCCTCTTCTGCCATACGCATGGCGATGGAGAGGCATTCGTCGATGCAGTCGCCGATATTTCCGGCGTCATGAACAAGAACCACCTCAGCCCCATAGTGGCGCACCAGTTTTCTGCGCTCCTCGCTGACGGAATCCGGCATGATAATCACCGTCCGATATCCCCGAACCGCGCCGATCAGCGCCAGTCCGATGCCCTGGTTGCCGCTGGTGGGCTCCACGATCACTGTATCCTCCTTGATCAGACCATCTTTTTCTGCCTGTAGAATCATATTATATGCAGTTCTGGTCTTGATGGAACCTCCTACATTCAGTCCCTCAAACTTTACCAGCACCTCGGCACTCTCAGGATCTGCATTCATCCGGTTGAGACGTACCATGGGCGTATGCCCGATGGCGTCCAGTACATTTTCGTATATCATAGTAACTTTCCCCTTTCACCGCTTAGTTTGTCTGTTTTCTCTTTAGAATTCAATCTCATCCAGCTCATTTTTCTGGTCTGACAACGGATGGATGCATTCGGAATCACTTTCTTTTCTTCTCTGTCCACCAGTCATCTATACTGTACGTTGTCTGAATATACAAAACAGGTACTGTTTTTCAGCTGACTGCGTATTGCTGATACAAAATTTGCAGTCACAGCCGAATGTTCCGGCGGCGCTCCCGCCATGTCCGTGATCTGCAGGTCCAGATTCATACTCCTTTTACTCTATGGATATCTTACTATAAATCGAACCTGCCTGCAAGTTACTTTTCAAATCCATGCCGATGTTGAAACCTGATGCAAAAGGCAGTACATGAAGCATATCATAAAAACACTGCAGACCAGTATCAGCCGCCGTATCTGGCAGAACCAGGGGGTGAAGCAGTCCCTGCAGACAAGCTGTACAGCAGCCCTGATCCGTACAGGTCCTTAAGCAAAAAACCCGCTGTGCGGACTGCAAATGATCCACACAGCGGGTTTTCTATCTTATCCTATGATTATATCAGCAAGGATTACTCTGCCCCATAAAGGGTTTTCAGCTTGTTGAGATAGCTGTATCTTGCTTTTGCTTCGCTTTCGTTCTTGTCGAACAGCTTCGCAGCTCTCTCCGGATTTGCACGTTTCAGAGCATTGTAACGTACCTCTCCGTCAAGGAATGCCTGGTAATCTCCGGTCGGCTCCTTGGAATCCAGAGCGAACGCATCCTTGCCCTCTGCAGCCAGTGCCGGATTGTAACGGAAGCAGTGCCAGTAACCAGCCTCAACCGCCAGCTGCTCCTCGGTCTGAGCTTTGCTCATACCTTTCTTGATTCCATGGTTGATACACGGAGCGTAAGCGATGATCAGGGACGGTCCCGGATATGCCTCTGCCTCTGCGATAGCCTTCACGCACTGGTTGAAGTCTGCACCCATGGAGATCTGTGCCACATACACATAGCCGTAGCTCATGGCGATGGAAGCCAGGTCTTTCTTCTTCACATCCTTGCCGCCTGCTGCGAACTGAGCGATCGCGCCGGTCGGGGTTGCCTTGGAAGCCTGTCCGCCGGTATTGGAGTAAACCTCGGTGTCAAATACCATGATGTTGATATCCTGTCCGGAAGCAAGCACATGGTCCACACCGCCGAATCCGATATCATATGCCCATCCGTCGCCGCCGAAGATCCACTGGGACTTCTTAGCGAGGAATTCTTTGTCTTTCAGAATTGCCTGTGCCTTGTCACAGCCGCATGCCTCTAAAGCTGCCACCAGTTTGTCCGTAGCCGTTCCGTTGGTTGCGCCGCATCCGTAAGTGTCAAGCCATTCCTGAGCTGCTGCTTTCACATCCTCTTTCTCTGCGTTTGCAGCCAGATCTTCCACTTTCGTTTTCAGACCGCCGCGAATTGCATTCTGTGCCAGCAGCATACCATAACCGAACTCAGCCGCATCCTCGAACAGAGAGTTGGACCATGCCGGACCCTGACCCTTCTGGTTCACGGTGTACGGTGTGGACGGAGAAGAGTTACCCCAGATGGAGGAACATCCGGTTGCATTTGCAATATACATTCTGTCACCGAAGAGCTGAGTGATCAGTTTTGCGTAAGGAGTCTCGCCGCAGCCTGCACATGCGCCTGAGAACTCTAAGAGCGGAGTCTTGAACTGAGATCCCTTTACCGTAGCCTCTTTGAATTTTGCGATGACATCTGCTTTCTCCGGCAGCGTCACTGCATAATCAAAACCTGCCTGGCAGCCTGCATTGGCTTCCATATTTGCCATCTCGATAGCCTTTGCACCCTTCTTGCCCGGGCAGACGTTCACACAGGAACCGCATCCGGTACAGTCGTAAGCGGATACTACAATCGCAAATTTCTTGTCCGGCATACCGGTCATATCCAGTACCTGCATTCCTTCCGGAACCTTTGCAGCCTCTTCCGCGGTCATAGCCACCGGACGGATAACCGCATGCGGACATACATATGCACAGCGGTTACACTGGATACAATTCTCCGGATTCCATACTGGAATATTGACTGCGATACCGCGCTTCTCGTATGCGGAAGTACCGGACGGAGTCATGCCGTCCACATAATCTTTGAATGCGGATACCGGCAGCGTATTGCCTTCCTGAGCGGATACTTTTGCCTGGATGTTGTTGACGAAATCAACCGCATCTTTTCTTCCGTTCTCTGCGTGAGTCATAGCCAGACCTTCGTCTGCCGCGCTCTTCCAGCTGTCCGGAACCTGAATCTCAACCACCTGTTTTGCACCTTCGTCGATGGCTGCCCAGTTCTTTGCCACCACATCATCACCCTTGCGGCCGTAGGTTGCCTTTGCAGCAGCCTTCATCAGGTCGATCGCCTGCGCCTCCGGAATGATGTCAGCCAGTTTGAAGAATGCGGACTGAAGGATCGTGTTGATCCGGGTCGGTCCCATGCCGGTCTCGATACCGATCTTCACACCGTCGATCACATAGAACTTGATGTTGTGGTTGGCGATGAATGCCTTCACCTGTCCCGGAAGATGCTTCTCAAGACCTTCCATATCCCACGGGCAGTTCAGAAGGAACGTACCGCCGTCCACCAGCTCCTGAACCATGTTGTATTTGTTTACATAAGAAGGATTATGACATGCTACAAAGTTCGCCTTGTGGATCAGGTATGTAGACTTGATCGGCTTCTTTCCAAAGCGAAGGTGAGACATGGTCACACCGCCGGACTTCTTGGAATCATAATCAAAGTATGCCTGTGCATACATATCAGTATTGTCACCGATGATCTTGATGGAGTTCTTGTTGGCACCGACCGTACCGTCTGCGCCCAGACCCCAGAACTTGCAGTTGATGGTACCTTCCGGAGTTGTAACCAGAGGAGCGCCGGTCTCAAGAGACAGGTTGGTCACATCATCCACGATACCGATGGTGAATTTCTGCTTGGTTGTATTCTCATATACTGCAGCGATCTGTGCCGGTGTGGTATCCTTGGAACCAAGGCCGTAACGTCCGGTGAAGACCGGTGTGTCGTTGAACTTCGTTCCTTTCAGAGCTGCGACAACGTCCAGATAAAGCGGCTCGCCCAGTGCGCCCGGCTCTTTGGTCCGGTCGAGAACGGTGATCTGCTTCACGGAATCCGGAATTGCAGCAATCAGCGCTTCTGCACTGAACGGACGGTACAGACGTACCTTTACAACGCCGACTTTGCGGCCTGCAGCCATCAGATAATCGATGGTCTCCTCGATGGTATCACATGCAGAACCCATAGCGATGATCACATGCTCCGCATCTGCTGCTCCGTAATAGTTGAATAATTTATAATTGGTTCCGATCTTTGCATTGACCTTGTCCATGTACTCCTGAACGATCGCCGGAAGTGCATCGTAGTACGGATTGCATGCCTCACGAGCCTGGAAGAAGATATCCGGGTTCTGAGCGGAACCTCTCTGGCACGGATGATTCGGATTCAGCGCATCTTTTCTGTATGCGTCGATGGCATCCATGTCCACCATCTCTTTCAGATCCTCGTAATCCCACTGCTCAATCTTCTGGATCTCGTGAGAAGTACGGAATCCGTCGAAGAAATTGATGAACGGAAGACGTCCTTTGATGGCTGCACAGTGAGCAACCGGTGTCAGGTCCATAACTTCCTGTACGCTGGATTCACAGAGCATCGCTGCGCCGGTCTGGCGGCATGCGTAGACGTCAGAATGATCGCCGAAGATCGACAGTGCATGGCTTGCCAGTGCACGTGCAGATACGTTAAACACACCCGGAAGTCTCTCACCTGCTACTTTGTACAGGTTGGGGATCATCAGTAAGAGACCCTGGGAAGCGGTAAAGGTTGTGGTAAGTGCACCTGCCGCCAGAGAACCGTGCACAGCACCTGCTGCACCTGCCTCGGACTGCATCTCGGTTACCTGTACGGTCTGTCCGAAGATATTCGTCCTTCCCTGGGTTGCCCACTCATCTGTCGCTTCTGCCATAACAGATGACGGTGTGATCGGATAGATCGCTGCAACGTCGGAATATGCATAAGACGCATGAGCCGCTGCATGGTTTCCATCCATGGTTTTCATTTTTCTGGCCATTTTGTTATTCCTCCTCATTTAAATATCAATAAGACCTTTATACATGACAACCGAAAGCCCTTTTAAGGGCCTTCGGATGTTTTTATAAGAATAGTTCTTATCATACGGATTCATTTTATCACAGATTGCGCAGATTGTCCATTTTGGATTTGAAAAATTTATGGAATTTTCACTTATGCCAAAGTCTCCCTTTTTCAGCAGAAAAAACGTGCCACAAAATATGGCACGATAAAGGGAAATTCAGGCATTTTTCATCACATTTTCAAAATAAGTGTCCCGAATATTCTGATTGAGATTGTTCGTATTCCGCTCTTTTAACATCCGGCAGATTTTCTCATGGGCCTCGTATAATTCCTGTCCTCTGCCGGTCCCGACCATATGGGTGACTGTATCCAGACGGATCGACCAGGTCAGCATCTGCACCACCCGGTTGATTTTATCGATCAGAGGATTGTGTCCCATATGAGACACTGCATCGTGAAACTCATTGTCCGCCTGAAAAACCGCATCCGTATTCTTGGAACCTTTCTCAATCTCGGACTTCATACACCTTAACTTCTCCTCCAGATTCTGCATGTCTTCTTCTGTATACTTGGTCATTGCAAGCCGGATGACTCCCGCCTCCATCATCTCCCGAAGCTCCATAAGATTGCCATAGGAATCCGACTGGTTGAGAATGATTCCATAAATCATAGGATCAATCATACTCTCTGTAAAACCTTCACATACAAAAGTCCCTTCCGCACGGCGAATCTCCAAAACGCCCAGATAAACCAGAATCTTAATGGCTTCGCGTATGGAATTCCTTCCCACTCCCAGACTCTCTGACAATTCCAGCTCAGTCGGAATCTTATCGCCGGGACGCAGCTCTTTATTGATCATGCCGTCGGTCAGGCAGTTGATGACCCTCTGAACCACCGATTCATTATTTAACTTCTTCAGGTAACTGATGTTCTGACTCATAAGCCCTCCCTGTATTTCCAAAATCCTACATACTACTTTATTACATGGAGGAAAAAATGTCAAATAAATCTTAGACCAAATCCTTTTGTTTCTCTTTGCATACTGCCCCTGAAAGATCTTGGTCCTGTCACATCTTTTTTCAGAATCTGCTCTGCATCCACCTCATTGAGCAGGAAGGAGAAGGATTCCATATGATTTTCATCCCCCTCCCATGTCCAGAATCTTTCACGCCAGTACCTTCCGATAGGTAAGCTGCTTTAGCGCATCCAACAATTCCTGTTCCTGTACATCAGTCAGATTCTCCATGGGCCGCCGTACATGCGAGGTACGGATCACACCCTCCGCCTTCAGGACCACTTTATAGGCAGCAATATTATTGATCCTGCACAGCAGCGCATTCAGAATATTTGTTCTTCTCTGCAGTCTGGTCGCCCGTTCCATGTCTTTTTGGCAAAGCGCATCCCACAAAGCAGCGTAGTGTTCCGGGATGCACATGGCATTTCCGGATACCACGCCGTCTCCGCCCACAGCCACCACTGCCTGGAACAGATGATCCGGCCCGACCAGAACACGGAAGCGCCCGTCCTGCACCGTCATCAGCTGCTGCAGCCTGGTCATGTCAGGATAACTGTATTTGGCTCCAATGACATTCGGACACTGCGCCGCCACCCGCTCGCACACGGCAGCAGACAGATCATTGACCGCATTCTGCGGGATTCCATACAGATATACCGGAAAATCTTCCGGCACGCTTCTGGCAACCGCCAGATAATAATCTGCAATTCCTTCATCGCTGAGTTTGTAAAATGCCGGGGTGACCACTCCGATCCCATCGGCACCGATGGACACTGCATGCTGCGCCAGCGTGATGGTCTCTTTCAGATTCCATGCGCCCACATGTACAAACACCGGTACCCGCCCATCCGCATGTTTTGCCACGGTCTCTGCCGTCTGCATGCGTTCCTCTGTGGTCAGATACATCATCTCCCCGGTGGTTCCGCAGGGATACAAACACTGCAGTCCTCCGTCGATGCAGTGATCGGTCAGTCTTTTTAAAGATTCCACATCGATCTCATCCTGCTCTGTAAGAGGCGTGATCATGGGCACCACCGTTCCATATAATTTTTTCATCATTTCTCTCCTGTCTTTCCATTTTCCATCCGCCAAATGGCAGTCTATGCCAGCCAGTCTTTCAGATCCACCGCCTGGCCGATCTCAGCTGAATAATAGGCCCCATAGATCAAAAGAAGCGTCTCTTTTGCCAGGCGAAAATCGGATTTTGGCATCCGTCCGTATGCAGTGCACTCTAAAAAATCCTGCAGCTGTCCCACATAGCCCCGAAGCATGGCTTCCTCCACCAGTACCTGATGCCAGCCTATATTCTGATCATTCTTCTCCATGACCGCTTCTTTTTGAATCCCCTTATCATCGGCAAAATAAGCTTCCAGAAGATTGTTGGGGGTCATATTGATCCGATACACCGCATCATTTCCGAAAAGTTCCATCCGGTTGTAAATCTGGCTGAGAAACAAATCCCCGGCCAGAATGCTTGCTTTCGTCCCGTCTGTAAAGGTGATCACCACCTGCGCCCAGTCCTCCACATCCATGCTGTTTGTATGAAGCGCACGTTTTTTCTCAGGATCCCATCTGCCCGCGATACAGGCACAATCGCCCAGAACCGACCGGACGCCGTAAGCTTCTCCCTTCGCCTCCATCTCTTTTCGTTTCAGATACAGAGCCGCCGCCACAGGATGTGTTCCCTGACGGATCAAGGCTCCGCCGCCGTTCGCCTTCCAGCTGGCCGCATGGGCTGCGTGAGAACCCTTATGTCCGGTCTGTCCGCAGATTGTAAGCAGCGTCGTCTCTTTCTTCTGCACCAGCTCCAGCGCCCGGACAAAAGGCGGGCTGTAGATCCAGTTTTCCGCATAATATAAAGCCTTTCCCGATTCCTTCTGCTTTTGTTCCAGCTTCTTTAATGTCCTGGCTACCTGCTCTAGCATCTGCTTTTTTGATGTGTGCCCCGGAAGGTCTTCCCCCTGTCCAAAATACCCGGTCAGCGGTTTTTCGCAGATGACGTCTTTCCCGGCTTCCAGCGCCTTTTCCACCATCCACAGATGAACCGCCGGGGGCGCTGCGATATCTACAATCTGTATCTCAGGATCGCTTAACACTTGTTCAAAATCTTTCGTCCAGCGCGCAAAGTGAAATTCTTCCGCAAACCGGTCGGTGCCTGGTTCCAGCGAACACACCGTTTTCAGTCTGCAGTCCAGACCGCAGATCCTCTGATAGCTGGCCGCATGCATCCTTCCCGCCCAGCCGGTACCAACCAGCGCCACTGTGATCACCGGTCTTGTATGAAATTTTTGCATCTGTTTTTCTTATCCTTTCTCATTCGCTCTAAGATTAATCTCATCCAAAATTTTCCTGACACTGCACATCTGCTTAAGACCTGCTCTGGGAGCCTCTCCTTCCAAATACTGTCTCAGAGATTCCAGCACAAAGTCCGCATAATAGATATCACTGTCCGTGCTCACGGAGATCTTTTCTGTCTTTTTTCCAAAAATCCGCTTCTCAAAACAGTTGTCTCCCAGGGTGTAATAGCCGTTCCTGGTCACAATATTCCAGCGGTTATCCCGCTGCTCTTCATCCATCGGATACGCATAACCCGTCTCCAAAAGCAGTGTGGCCTTGCCAGACAGCCGGATCAGAGACGTGCCATAGGTCTCGATGTCATATTTGCTGGCGCGGTGGTAGCCGGCGGCCAGAACCTCTGCATCGTCGGAGTCTGTCAGGAACATGGCCATATCAAGAAAATGCACGCCCAGATTGGTCATACAACCGCCTCCGGCCTGCCTGGTCTGCAGCATCCAGGGGGAAGTCGTCTCATAGCGGCTGACTGGTCCCGCGATAAATTTAAACGCCAGATGAAGAATATCACAAGAAGCCACCTCTTGTTTAAATGCCTGCAGCAGCGGGCTGTAGCGCCACACAAATGGTATCGCACAGAACACGCCTGCCTCCCGGGCCGCCTTTTCTACCAGTTCCACGTCTCTGGCACAAAGTCCCAAAGGTTTCTCTATGGTAAAAGGAATGGACCTCCCAATCAGCTTCATGGCCAGCGCAGGCATCTGGTCATGGGGTGCAAAAGCAAATACAAACTCCGGCCCTGCCTCGTCCAAAAGCCGGTCTTCTTCTGTGTACCAGCAACAGCCAAGCTGTTCTGCCAGCCCACGGGCCTTTTCTTCATCCGGATCGCTAACCGCGGCAATGTTCAGATGCCGGATTTTCGTCGCCCGGACATAAAGCGGAACATGCCAGTGGCTTACACCAACCAGTGCGATCCGTATTGTCTCGATTGTCTTCATGTTGATCTCCTGTTTTAAATTCTGTCTTCCCGATACCTGGGAAGACCCCTGCTTTCCCGGCCGCCTTGCAATGCATTTTGTCAGCCTAAAGCGTGTTTGAAAACTGCTTTCCGGCAGATGGCGGGAATGAATTTTCAAACACGCTCTACTGGCTCTGTCCGGTTTTTTGCGGTCATGAGAGTTTCGCAGGCGGAGCAGCAGCCCATCGCCCCGCCTGGAAAATCACTCCCGGAAAACCTTTAATATTTTTCCCGGGTGGTGCTTAAAAGTTCATACAGTGCTTTCTGATCGTCGGTTGCCGAGCCTAAAAATTCATCAATCACGCTCTGGGTTGCTTCCTTAAATACAGATTTGTCAACCTCGGTGATCTCGACTCCTGCTGCCTTCAGTTCTTCCATCGCCTCTTCTTCTGCATTTGGCCACAGCTCACTGTTGTACCACTGGGTATAACGCTCTCCTGCTGCCGTCACAGCTGCCTGATCTTCCGCCGAAAGACTGTCATACCAGCTCTTGGAGATCACAACCGGGTCAGGAATGGAGAACTGCTCCGTAAGAGACAGATACTTGGCAACTTCCTGCATGCCGTTGGCCAGGATGACCGGTGCAGAATTTTCCAGGCCGTCGATGGTTCCCTGCTGAAGCGCCGTATACACTTCCCCCCAGGCCATCGGGGTCGCTGATGCACCCATGGCATTGATCGTGCCGGCCAGAACCGCATCCTGCATACAGCGAATGGTCAGACCATTGAGATCCTTGGGTGTTTCCACTTTTCTCTTAGAATTGAGAATGCTTCTGGTTCCAAGATTCTGCCATGCGATGATCTTCATCCCGTACTGTTCCACGTTCTGTGCCAGAAACGCAGACACTTCCGGATCGGTCAGCGTCCCGATCGCCTGATCCTCGGAATCCCACAGATAGGGAAGCGACAGTACAGACCACATATCGTCATAGTTGGAAAAATCGGTAGCTGCAAACTCGCTCATCTCGATGGTTCCGCTGATCATGCCTTCCATGGCCGCGATCTTGTCTCCCAACTGGGAGGATGGATACAGTTCCATGACGATACGCCCCTCTGACTCTTCTTTCAGAAATTCACCCAGCTGGTTGATCCCGTCTGCCTGAGTACCGGTCGCCGGAAAAGTGGCGGAGAACTTTGCCGTAAGAGCACCATCCGCTGCTTCCTGAGGCGTCTCTGCCGCATCGGTCTCCCCTTCTGCCTCTGCGGGCTGCTCTTGTGCTGCCTCGGGAGTCGGAGCCGGTTCTTCTTGCTTTCCTCCGCATCCGGATACCATCGCCGCTGTCATCGTCATGGCCAACAGTACAGACAATACCTTGTTTCTTCTTTTCATGATTATTTCCTCCATTCAAGTTCCGCATCCATATCCGCTCCGCCCTGGATCTGGAAGTATTTCCGGGCGCTTCACCCCCTGAAAT
>CAJTYJ010000004.1:4342-88465 GCA_910583895.1 uncultured Lachnospiraceae bacterium | reverse complement strand
CCTTCCGGGCTCTGCTCCTTTGGATGCTGATTTCAAGTTCCGCATCCACATCCGCTCCGCCCTGGATCTGGAAGTATTTCCGGGCGCTTCACCCCCTGAAATCCTTCCGGGCTCTGCTCCTTTGGATGCTGATTTCAAGTTCCGCATCCACATCCGCCGATGCTGTTTTATTTCTCCCCCATGGATCGGGGCAGAGTGCTTCGTTAAGTCAGTGTCTGAAAACACTTTTTTAAATATTTTGCAGACTGTTTCATCCCAATGGACGCGTCCGGAATGTCATCCGGATGCCAGCGGCGTTCGTATTCCAGGGAAAGCCAGCCCCCGTATCCATAATCGTGCATCATCTGCAGAATCCCCATCCAGTCCAGATCTCCCTGTCCCACAATTCTAGTGACCACATTGCGCTCCTCTTCCTTTGGATGCGACACCTGATCCGACACAAACGGAAGATTGCCTTCCTTAAACTGAAGATCCTTCACATGCACATACGCCACTTTTTCCATCTGCAGAGGGATCGCCGTCTGGTAGTCTTCCTGAAGCGTAAACGCAAGATTCGCCTGGTCGTAAAGGATTCCCACATTGGGATGACCGATTCGTCTGGCAGCTTCGATGCTCTGGGCCGCAGACACGGTCATGGTGTTAAAATGATTTTCCATCACCAGAACCACCCCTTCCCTCTTTGCCTCTTCCCCGAGCACCTGCATGCTTTCCACCAGCTTTTCCAGCATTTTTCCTTCTGGATCCTGATCACCGGCTGCAAAATTTCCCGCATAAATTCGTATGTATCTGGCACCGAGATATTTGGCATATCCAATCACCTTTCGAATCCCCTCCATCTCAGCAAGACGAACCTTTTCATCCAGCGAATTAAATCTGGAATTATAAGGCGTAAGAGCGATGATTTGGATTCCCAGCTTCTGTGCCGTCTCCTTCAGAGCAGCCAGTGTCTCTTCCCCGCAGTCTGTCGGAATCCCGCATCGATAATCGTCCTGAACCACGATCTCCGCACCGTCCAGGCCGATTCTGTGAAACAGCGCCAGTGCTTCCTGCACTGTGTATTCCGGCGTCCCCATGGTATGTCCTGCAATCTTAAAATTTACCATTGTACCGCTCCTTATTCCAGATTCGGAAGACCGGCGGCGGTCAGGATCCGGTTCATCAGTTCATGAGTCTTAAAAGCGTCCGCCGCGCTGGTCAGCGGTACCGTCCCATTCTTCAGACAGTCGAAGAAATGCGCATCCTGGTCCGCAAATCCAAGCTTGTCCTCCACTTTTGCCCAGCCCATGGCAAGGGGCGTCAGCGTAGTCACATGAGCTTCTTTTTCATCCACCACTTTGATGCTGTCCGGTGCATTTACGTAAACACTTCGGTTGTGTCCGTGAATCTCCATGGTCTCCACCCACTGCCCGGACGCACGGTCTGCCACCAGCATCCCAACTGTCCCGTTCTCAAATTGAAGCTGTGCCGTACAGAGGGTTTCATAGCAGGGATCGGTATAAATGCTGTGAGCTTCCACCGAGACGCATTCGCCGCTCAGATAGCGCATCAGATCCACCATATGGATGGCATTTTCCAGGGTTGCCCGATACTCGGAAGCCGGCCGGTTTTTCTGGGCAATGATCACATCCGGCACCTGGTCTTTGTATACCTCTTTTGCTTTCTGATACACCGGGGCAAAACGGCGGTTAAAACCAATCATCAGCGTCCGCCCGGTCTTCTCGGCCAGCTCCGCCATATCATGAGCCTCTTTTAAAGTCAGGCCCATGGGTTTTTCACAGAAAACATCAATTCCCGCTTCCAGAAGCTTTTTGACCTGCTCTGGGTGTTCCTGCTTGGGCGACAGGACAAAGGCACAGTCCAGATCCAGTTTTATCAGATCCTCAACCGTATCCACAGCCTGGCCAATGGCATAACGCCTCTGCGCCTGTCTGGCACTTTGGGGGTGTTTCGCCATACAGCCCACCAGTTCCACATCTTCTCTGGCGCTCAGGATCGGCAGATGAGAAATCTTAGCAATCGCTCCCACGCCGATGACGCCTACTCTGAATTTTTTTTCCAACGAATATTCCTCCATTCCATACAAAATCTAAACGGTGTAACCCAGAAGGGTCGGCAAAAAGGTCACAAGAACCGGCACATAGGTGACCAGCATAAGCACCGTAATCTCTCCAAGCAGATAAGGAAAGATTCCTTTGGCACAGCGCTCCACCGAAATTCCGGAAATCTTGCTCGCAATAAACAGACAGGCCCCCATGGGCGGTGTGCCCGCACCGATGACCAGATTCAGCACCATGATCACGCCCAGATGCACCGTACTGATCCCAAGCGTCGTGGCAATAGGCTGAAAGATCGGCGCCAGGATGATCAAAGCTGCCGCTCCGTCCATGAACATTCCCATCATCAAAAGCAGAAGATTCAAAAGCAGAAGAAACACAATCTTATTGGTGGTAATTGACAAAAACAGTTCCGCCACGATCGTTCCCATCTGCAGAGCACTCAGCGTATAGGCCAGAATCTTCGCGCAGCTGATGATCATCAGGATAGCGCCGGACTGGGCGCCCGCTTCCAGAAACATCCCCCACAGATCTTTCACTTTCACTGTCTTCGTGATAAAAATGCTGGCCACCAGGCTGTAGGCCACCGCCATAGCACCCGCTTCCGTAGCTGTACAGATACCGGTCATAATACCGCCTACGATGATCACCGGCATCCCCAGCGGAATCAGGCCTTCCTTCAGAATCTTCTTTTTTTCATCTCTGGAAAAGCCTTCTTCCATACGCGGGAAATGGTACTTACGGTCACGGATCGCAACCACGGTCATAAGCCCCAGTCCGATCAGGATCCCCGGAATGGCGCCTCCCATAAACAGGGCGCCGATGGAACAGTTGACCGTCACCGCAAAGACCACCATCATAATGCTGGGCGGGATAATGGGTCCGCAGGTGGAGGAGGACGCCGTAACACCCACAGACTCTTCAGGCGTGTAGCCCTGGTTGACCATGGCTGGAATCAGGATCCCTCCGATGCAGGAAGTGTCTGCCTGGGCAGACCCTGTGATTCCGCCGAAAAACATGCTGGCCACAATATTGGCCTGGGCCAGACTGGCAGGCATCCTGCCGATCACCAGCAGCGCCAGGTTGATCAGTTTTTCTGTGATCCCGCCCCGGTTCATGATAATGCCGGCCAGAATATAAAAGGGAATCGCCAGCAGTGTTGTGGAACTGACTCCGGTATATACCGACTGGCACATGACCAGAAGTGCCAGCGGAGATCCTTTCGTCACGCTGAGCGCAACCAGACTGATCAGACCTGTCAGTCCCAGACTGATGTATACCGGAATCCCTACTAAGATAAAGACAAAGACCAGCGCTACCAGACTTACAATCAATATACTCTGCATATGTTTTCTATCCTTTCTCTTTAATACTCAGAGGGCGGATCTTTTAGAATCCTCTCCGGTGTCCGTCTCAGAAACTCATACAGATTCAGCCCGATCCCGATGGGAAGAAACATATAAAAATAACTGTATGGTATCTTCAGCATGATCGTCCTCAAATTGCCGGTTGAAGTCGCATACTGGATACAGGTCACAAAGAACACGGTCAGAAAAACCAGAGCCGCCAGCGTGGTAAGCGCCCGGATCGCAATTCTCCCCTTCCTGGGAAAAAGCCCGGTCAGCGCAGTCAGCTCCGTGTGCCCTCCTTCTCTGGTGGCTTTCGCACACCCGAACATAGCCATGGCCACCACCAGTACTTCCTGTACCTCCGCACTCCACATGATTCCGCTTTTTAATACGTAGCGGAAAAACACCGTCACGAAGACCAGTACCACGATGCAGCCAAAGCTGATCCCTACCCCCAGATCTTCGATCCCTTTGACCACACGGTCGAATGCCGGAAAAAAATTCCGATCCGATTCCTTCATAAGACATCTCCTTTCTGACTTTCCTTTAGTATGTACCAGTTTCCTGTGAAGAGAAAGTGTAATCGTTTACTTTTTTGAAGAAAAAAATTTCCAATATATTTTTCTGAATATTCTGGAAACTCTTTGTTTTTTCTCGCCGTTTATCCATTTTCTTCCCGTATAATTCGGAAAATATCGGCAAAACCACCATACTTTATCCTTTTTTTGACCCTTATGATTTCGTCTTCAAAATGTATTCGTTTACATTTTGTTTTTTCATTATAACAAGTCCATTAACGTTTGTCAATCACAACATGATGCACATTAGTGCCAAATAATATAGTTGAAAATTATGCATATTATACAACACACAGGAAGCACTTGACAAAGTCTTTTTTGGATTGTATAGTTAATTGGAAGAGAAAATATGTAAACGTTTACCGAAAGAGGGTTATGAAATTGATCACCATTACTGATGTTGCGAAAGCTGCCGGTGTGTCCACTGCCACTGTTTCCCGGGTATTAAGCGGCAAAGATTCTGTAAAGCCCGCCACGAAAGATGCAGTTATGGCTACGATCCAGCAGCTGAACTACAAACCCAATACCCTGGCGCGCCAGATGCGCACCCAGAAGACACAGACGGTCATCGTCATCGTCCCGGATATCAGCAATACTTTTTTTTCCGAGATTTTATTCGGAATCGAACAGACCGCAAAAGAATATGACTATCAGATCCTGATCGCGGACATGCACAGTCAGCCTTATATGGAAGATTATTATTTCCAGGCCATCCAGCAGCGGACCGTGGACGGTATCATCTCCTTGTCCGCCAGCATTGCCAAAAGCCTGATGGAACAGGTGGCGGAGGAATACCCCATCGTTGTAGCCTGCCAGTATCTGGAGAATTACAACGTTCCCAATGTCACCATCGACAATATCAGTGCTGCATCTGCCATCACGGAGCATCTGATCCGCCTGGGGCATACGAAGATCGCGCATATTACCGGCCAGCCGACTTCGCTTTTGTACCGGGATCGTTTTAACGGTTATATTTCCGCCCTTGCCGCCCACCAGATCGCCATCGACCTGGAGCTGGTCCGTTATGGAGCTTCCTCGATTCAGAGCGGCTATGACCAGATGAAGTTTCTTCTGGATCTGGACCAGTCCATAACTGCCGTGTTTGCAGCCGGAGATGTCATGGCCGTGGGCGCGATCCGGGCGCTGAAAGACGCCGGCCTGCAGGTTCCAAAGGACTGCGCGGTTGTAGGATTCGATGACATCGAGATCTCCGCCTTCTGGGAGCCGTCCCTGACAACGGTACGCCAGCCCCGGTTTGACATCGGAAAAACTGCTTTTTTGAAGCTGCTGAAGCTGATGCATCACCAGCCTTTGATCCACGTCCAGGATATTCTGGATTATGAAATCGTCATTCGGGAAAGCTGCGGATACCAGCAGCAAATCACATAACCGCATCGGACC
Source organism: uncultured Lachnospiraceae bacterium (assembly GCA_910583895.1). Classification (GTDB taxonomy): domain Bacteria; phylum Bacillota; class Clostridia; order Lachnospirales; family Lachnospiraceae; genus Hominiventricola. The sequence goes on along the minus strand of CAJTYJ010000004.1, from coordinate 83,083 downwards.
TTAGTGTACTGACCGCATGATATGCAGTCAAACCTCCGTGCCTGAATTTCCATCAGACTGCGTGGTAGGCGGTCAACGATGCCACCGCATCGCCTCCCTTCTCCGCCTTGCTGATGAAAATTTATCCCACGGAGTTACGCCAGATATAATCCGGACAGCACATTCGTGTGACAGCCAAAGGATCCGATGCAAAACTTCTATATAGAATTGAAATCAGGAGATGAACGAATATGAAATGTAAAGGCATCATAGCAATCGCCCCGGGCGATCCCCGTATGATCGAAGTAGATGTACCAGAACCCGGCCCTCATGAGGTCCAGATCCGGATGGCGGCCTCTTTAGTCAGCGCCGGAACCGAGCGGGCATGGGTTCAGGGCCTTCCAAACGCGACCCCTGCTTATCCTTATGTCCCGGGCTACTGCTGCGCCGGCCAGGTGGTAAAGACGGGAAAAGATGTGACTGGATTTCAGCCCGGAGACCGGGTAGCTTCCTTCGCCGTGGATGTAGGACACAGGGAGATCGGCAATGTGCGTGACCTGGAAGTGGTACATATCCCCGACGGCGTCAGTTACATCCATGCCGCCTTCACCAGTCTTGGACAGACCGCCCTTCAGGGGGTGCGCAAATGCAGAATCGAACTGGGAGAAAGCGTCGTCTCTCTGGGCCTTGGCATCGTCGGCATGCTTGCTTTGCAGTATGCCCATCTGTCCGGCGCCCAGCCTGCCATCGGCATGGACCCCATGGAAAAGCGTCTGGAGATTGCCCGGGCCTGCAACGCGGATCTCACTATTGACAACAGCCAGGAGGGATGGGAGCAAAAGCTTCTGGACGCCACAGACCAGAAAGGACCAAGCGTCGTCCTTGACAACACCGGTGTCCCAAAAGCCACCGCTTCTGCATGCCAGATGGCGGCAGACTACGCAAGAGTCTGTATTCTTGGCTGTCCCAGGGGAACGGTTGACTTTAATTTCTGGAGAGACGTCCAGAAAAAATCCATCACCATCATCGGCGCTCACGCCGTGGACTCCATCCCCCTTTATGAGTCCTACCCACATTTCTGGACCTATAAAGACGATGCCGCCTGCTTCCTGCGCTTTGTGGAAAAAGGTGCTCTCGTTCTGGATCCGATGATCGACGAGATCGTTGATAAAAAAGAGGCAGAAGCCGCCTACCGGCATCTGATCCAGCACAACAAAGAGGCACTGGGCATGATCATCAACTGGCAGGAGGCCTAACCATGAAATTTGGATGTTTTGGTACCTGCAGACAGCTTTCTCTGATCAAAAAAGCCGGTTTTGACAGCGCAGAACTGGATTTCTGCGAGCTGACCGCCATGGACGAAATGACTTACGCCGGATTTTGCCAGGAGGCCTCCTCCTCCGGTCTGGGATTGGAGGTTTTTTCCGGCCTGATTCCTCTGGCAGAACGCTTTTTCTCTGCAGATTTTTCTCTGGAATACTGGCTGGAACATACAAAAAAAGGCGCTGCAAGGGCCAGCCGTCTTGGATGCACCATGATTCCCTTCGGCGCAGGCAAGTGCCGCAGCATTCCAGAAGGTTATCCTGTGGCAGACGCGGCTGCCCACATTGCCCATATCGTCCGCAGTCTGTGTCAGGTTCTGATGGATTTCGGCATCCTTTTGGTCATCGAACCCCTCGGGCCGGCCAACTCCAATTATCTCAACACCCTTCCGGAAGTGGCTGACTTTCTGAAGCTGGTGGACCATCCTGGCTGCGCTTCCATGTGCGATCTGCGCCATATGTGCAGGACAGAAGAACCTTTGTCCAACATTGGACAATATAAAGAGATCGTCCGCCATGCACATATTGATGATCCCCGGGGTGACCGGCGTTATTTTCCCGGCCCCGATGACGGGTACGACTATCTGCCCTATTTTCAGGCACTTCATAAGGCCGGATATGACGGGCTTGTCACCGTGGAAGCCACCAGCATCCGGCAGGATTTCCTGACCGAAGCTGCATTTTGCGCCGCGTACTTACGGCGGCTTTCCGAAAAGAGCAAATAGCATCAAAAAGCGGGGAGTGCGCGCACGTTTCTGCCGCGTTCTCCCCGCTTTTCCTACTCTTCTTTTTCCTTTTTCTTCTTTTTATTCCTGCTCCACCAAGTTCCAGCCACGGAGCAAGTCCCGCCCATAATAAACAAAACAAAAATAATGAGTTCCAACAAATCATTCATTCCTTATTTCTCCTTTCGCAGATAAGCTAAAGTCCGGTTTCATAGCTCTGCAGTCAAGGATATTATAGTATATTTGCCTGCCATGATCAACTATTGTATACCAAAAAAATACAATTGGCAGATCGAGTAATACGCTAAGCTTTATAAAGAGCTTCTCCACCCAAAAGACGATTCAGCAGACCTCATTCAGAGAAAGCTCTGGCCCGGTCCCATCATAGATTTCCAGGCTCATGAATGTACAGGACAGCCGTATCCGATCCGTGGACAGCTGCTCTGCAAGCTCTTCTGCCTTTTGGGCAAGCATCGTTTTTATACTGCCCTCCATGATTTCGGCTTCACTCAGGCTGTCCACATATGCCTGCAGTCCCTCATTCATCGCCCTCAGGACGTCATCCCGTTCTCCAATGGTCAAAGCCAGAGGATCCGGTGCCTCGTACTGAAGCCAGTACGTACCACTAAACCGAAATTCTTCGGAAGAGGTATCCTTATTCACCTGTCCGCCGATACCAAACACTTCGCTTCGCTCCACCTGCTCATAGTAAATCTCCCCGCTGGAAGCCCCCAGGGTAAACATAATAAAATCATAATGCGCATCTCCGGGTAAAATCTCTTCAGTCACCACACCATAAGTATTCATAAATTCCGTGTAGTCCTCTCCACCCAAAGACTGTCGGAATTCCTGAATGCTTTTTTTTCGATAATCCTCTGTTTTATATGCAACCAGCGTCTCATAGGCCTGTTCATAAGCATCCGCATGTCCTTCATCCTCTTCCGATACGCCCGGGGCGAAAGAGGCCCCGGCTGCATCGCTCTGCCTGACTGCTCCTCTCTGCCCATCACACCCGACCAGCATACCGGCCAGAATCAGGGCCGTAAAAATGACAGGTATCTCACTCTTCATCGTAAAACTCCTTTCACCCAACAATGGTTTTCGATTTCTTTTTATCATCAGTATATCCCCGCCAGTTGAACTGGTCTTGTAGTGTATGTGTTTTTTCTGTGGAGAGAAAAAATATGTACGTCCGCTTCGGGCAATCACTCACAGCAGGACACTTGATGTTATTGGATGAAAAAGAAAGCTGTCGACTCAGGTCCCAGGCAATCTCACAGCAGGACACTTGATGTTATTGGACTGCATGGGTATAATGGTACCGGTAAAAATTCTGGAAAGAATACAGAAAAATAAGAGACTCTCCAATATTTCCTTTCCGTTTGCGGCTGTATTTATGAAGGCCTTTAAATATGTAAGAAAGGAGAATCCATGTGAAAGATGAACAAATTATTGAACTGTATCTTCAGCGCAGGGAAAAAGCGGTATCGGAAACCCAGGCCAAATACGGCTCCTATTGTTTCTGCATTGCAAAGAATATACTGGGCATCAAAGAAGATGCAGAAGAATGTGTGAATGATACCTGGAATTTAACGTGGAATAAGATCCCACCAGTCATTCCCATATCATTAAAAGCGTTTCTTGGAAAACTCGTCAGAGACCTGTCATTAAGCCGGTACAGAGCCAATCATGCCAAAAAGCGTTACAGCAAAATGGAAGTAATGTTTGAAGAACTGGAAGAATGCATTCCCTCTGATTTTGACGTGGAACAAAATTTTGCCCGTCAGCATCTGGCCGAGACACTGAACCGCTGGCTGGATCACCTTTCAAAGGAAGACCGCGTCTTATTTATCAAACGATATTATTATGGTGATGCTGTAAAAAATCTGGCAAAAGTGCATGGCTTCACCGAAAACCAGATGGCTCAAAAAATGATGAAACTGCGAAAAAGTCTTAAAGCATTTCTGCTTGCGAAAGGGGTGTCCATATGAAGAAAGAAGATTTGTACCATGCAATATCAGAAGTTCATCCAAAATACCTGGACGAGGCTGATTCTTATAAGCCGCGAAAAACGCTTCCTTGGAAAAGATGGTGTGGAATCGCTGCCTGTATGTGTCTTTTTTTCTGCAGTACCGTCTCCGTTTTAGCCATCGCAGACAATAATTTTGTCTATGAGCTGTTATACGCTCTCTCACCAGCCATAGCGCAAAAGCTGAAACCAGTCAGCATCTCATGTGAAGATCGCGGAATAAAGATGGAAGTAGTCGCTGCAACGGTTGAGGGGGCAAATGCAGCCATCCTGATATCCATCCAGGACCTGACAGAAGAACGCCTGGATGAGACTACGGATCTTTTTGACAGCTACAGCATCCATACGCCCTATGATCAGACAGGCGGATGCTCTCTGGTTGCATATGACGCCGAGACAAAAACAGCATTTTTTATGGTGACCATTGAACAGATGAATCAGATTCTGATTCCCGGAGATAAGATTACGTTTACTGTCAGCGAACTGTTGAGTAGAAAAACACACACAAACAGAAGGCTCACAGAGATAGACTTGGAACAGGTTCCATTGGTAAACGACTGGATGGAAAACCCCAACATCCGAGGGACAGGGGGGATGGATATGGATTCTCTGGATGAAAATCATCTGCAGCTGATAAAGCCAAATGAGGAGTCCCCTCTTCTTTTGGAAGAAGGAGCGGCTCTGACCGGTTACGGAATGGTTGAGGACAAACTTCATGTGCAAATACGATACAGCAATATTCTTGAGACTGACAATCATGGAGACATCTATCTGAAACAGCAAAGCGGAGAACCCCTGCATTGTTCGTACAGTGTGTCCTTCTGGGCGGACAACAGCCAGGACAGTTATGAGGAATATGTTTTTTCCATACCTTCCGATGAGCTGGAAAAATATGAAATATGGGGAGAATTCTGGACCTGCAAAAGCGGACCGATCCAGGGAAACTGGCAGGTAACATTCCCATTGGCAGAACCGTAATTAACTTCTCCATATGTCTGTATCCGCCGTGAGCAAGGAGACCTTCACCTCTTGTTCACGGCGGACCGCTCTGGCTAAAAGATTCCCATGAACTTTCCACCATCACCCCCCTGGAAGAATTGGCAATCTCAATCTCTGCCCCATGCAGATCAAGAATCGTCTTTACGATATACAGTCCCAGTCCGCTGCCGCCGGTCTGCCGGTTTCGCGAACGGTCGACCCGGTAGAATGCTTCATACAGCCTGGGAATGTCCTCCCTGGGAATCTGCACACCGGTATTCTCAATGATGAGATGGATCTGGTCACTTCCTTTCCACAGATGAACAAAGATCTGATTTCCAGCCCCGGAATATGCCGCAGCGTTGCCAAGAAGGTTGTCTACAGCCTTGCAAAGCAAATGCCAGTCTCCCATGACAAAAAGTCCGGGAACGAGATTACTTTCCACGGTCAGATCCTTCTGCATAAACAGATCTTCGTATGCGGTCAGCCTCTCTTTGACAAGTCCGCTCAAATCCAGCTTCTGCTTTTCGCATCCGTATCCCGGCATATCAAACCGGGCAATGGTCAGAAGATTCTGCACCATCTGCTCCAAGGTGCCCGCAACCTCCAAAGACCTGGCCAGATAGGTATCCCGGTCTTTGTAGCGGCCCACCTGGCAGAGCATTCCTTCCAGCTGTCCTTTGATGATGGTGATCGGCGTCTTCAGCTCATGGGAAGCCGCCGAAAAAAATTCCACCTGCTGCCTTTTTAACTGCCGTTCCAGATCAATATCCGCCTGAAGCCGCTCATTCGCCTCCTGAAGCTCAAGAAGGGCGGCCGAAAGCCTCCGGGCCAGCGTATCCAGACTGTCCGACAAAATCCCGATCTCATCGCTTCTCTTTCCCGGACCGGACCGGTTAAAATCCAGGTCCGCCATCCGTCTGGCCGTTTTGCTCACCTTCTTAATCGGGGCAGTAATATACCAAGTAAAAAAGAACGACGCGGTCACGGATACCAGGAGGATCACGGTACCAATCAGAGGAAGAGACCTTTGGATGGAGACGGCAATCTGACTTTCCTTATCTGTATTCCTGGCCAAAATCAGAAGATATGCTTCGTCCTCATCTGCAAAGGTTACCGTATATTCCTGGGTCCGGTCTCCCAAAAGATATTCAGAAAACATTTTTCCTGTCGGCTTTTTCAGTCCCGGCAGGGACAGCTCCTCCCCGGAACTTTGAAACATCCGGATTATATATTCGTCCTCACTGAAGTTTTTCAGATCTTCCTGCAGTCCTGCAAAAAGCCAGTGCGCATCCGCCCTCGTACAGTTCGAAAGCTCCATCGCATATATCTCTGCCATCTCTTCCAGATCGGAAGGTTCCCAGGTATAAATGTACGGAGACAGATGCAGCACACAAAGATAAGTAGCCCCGCAGCAGGCGACCATCAGAACCATCGTAAAGAGAAAGACCTTCACCGATAATTTACTTTTTAACTTCCCGATCAATCCGATATCCCACCCCTCTGATTGTCTCTATGAAGTTTCCGGCACTGCCCAGCTTTTTTCGAAGATTTTTGATGTGTGTATCCACAATCCGTTCTTCTCCGAAAAAGTCATATTTCCAAAGGCTCTGCAACAGATTCTGGCGCGTCAATATCCTGCCTTTGTGCAGCAGCAGCTCCCTGAGAATTTCAAATTCACGGGGAGTCAGATCAACCCGGCTTCCGTCCAGGTCTGCCTTATATCCGTCCAGATCCAGATGGAGCCCACAGTAGGAAAGCCTGCGGCCCGTTTCCCCTTTCCCGGAAGTACGGCGCAGAAGCGCAGCAATTTTCCGGATCAGTACCGGCATGGAAAAAGGCTTTGTGATATAATCATCCGCCTCCAGATCCAGCCCCCGGATCTGGCTCTCCTCCCCGTCCAGCGCCGTGAGCATCATGACCGGAACTTTCGAGGTCCTTCGTATCGCCCTGCAGACACCAAAACCATCCAGCTTTGGCAGCATCACGTCCAGAAGCACCAGGTCAAACTCCTGCGTTTCATATTTTGCCAGCGCCTCCATCCCATCACCGGCCAGCACAACTCCATAACTGGCCTCTTCCAGAAAATCATATAAAAGCGCCTGAATGGCCGGATCATCCTCCACGACCAAAATCTTATACATTCTCCATCCCCTCCTCACCTGTATTGTAACAGGGAAATATGAAGTGAATATGTAGATTGAAAAAAAGAAGACAGATGACCGTTCTGCCGGCACTGCCTTCTCTTTGCTGTCATATTCCTTTAGTCTTCCAGAGATTCTTTGATCTTTTCCATAAAACCTTTTTTCTTTGTCTTCGTTCCGGTATTTTTCTGATTCAGTGAATTTCCGCTCTCCAGATCGTACTCTTTAAGCGCTTCTTTTGCCGCATGGCTCAAGTTATTGGGCACCTGAATCACCAGCGTCACATAGTGATCGCCCCGTACACTCTTATTGCGAAGGGACGGCATACCTTTCCCGCGAAGGCGCACTCTCGTATCCGTCTGAGTCCCGGCTTTCACGTCATACTCCACTTCTCCGTCCACGGTCTTGATCCGGATCGTTCCTCCAAGAGCCGCAACCGGGAAGGTGATCGGTACTGTGGAAAAAATATCCATATCCTGCCTCTGGAACACCGGATGCCTGGATACCACCACTTCCACCAGAAGGTCTCCCCTGGGGCCACCATTGGTTCCCGGCTCGCCTTTGCCCCGGATCCTTATACTCTGCCCATTGTCAATGCCTGCCGGAACCGTAACCGATATCTTCTTTTTGCTGGAAATAAATCCGGTTCCATAGCAGTCCGGACATTTGTCTTTGATAATTTTCCCGGTTCCGTTACATTCCGGACAGGTACGCACATTCTGCACCATGCCAAACAGAGACTGCTGGGTGTAAACCACCTGCCCTTTTCCGCCGCACTTTGTACAGGTCTGCGGATCGGTCCCCGGCTTTGCCCCGGTCCCGTGACAGGTCTTGCATTCATCCTTCAGCGTCAGCTCTAACTCTTTTTCACAGCCTTTGACTGAATCTTCAAAACTGATCCTTACGCCGGCACGCAGATCTGCCCCCCGCATGGGACCATTGTTGGCTCTCCGGCTCCTTCCCCCTCCAAACAAATCGCCGAAAATATCACCGAAAATATCGCCCATATCTGCGCCCGTAAAATCAAAGCCGCCGAAGCCTCCGCCCCCGCCGCCCTGCTCAAACGCCGCATGGCCGAACTGATCGTATTTCCTTCTCTTGTCCGCATCACTCAAAATGGCGTATGCCTCAGAGGCTTCTTTAAACTTCTGTTCCGCCTCCTTGTCCCCGGGATTCATGTCCGGATGATACTTTTTCGCCAGCTTCCTGTATGCACCTTTAATGGCCGAATCATCCGCATTCTTATCCACTCCAAGGACCTCATAATAGTCTCTTTTTGTCTCTGCCATACTTTCTCATCTACCTCTCATCAAAGCCATGGGATCCTCCCCCATACAGCCGAATGCCCACGGCCAGTGTCTGACCGTGGGTTACTAACCTCTCAACCAAAAACCCTCTCGGCTCCCGCCGCAACTCCTGAGCAAAATCCACTCCGTCTCCTCCGGAAACCTCTGTGCAAAATCCACTCAGTCTCCACCAGAAATCTTCGCGCAATTCCCGCTCAGCCTCCATCAAAAGCCTCCGCGCAATTCCCGCTTGGCCTCCTCCGAAAACCTCCGCGCAAAGTCCTCTCAGTCTCCGCCGAAACCTCCGCGCAAAGCCCTCTCAGTCTCCGCCGAAACCTCCGCACAAAACCCGCTCAGCCTTCCGTCAGGCCCCGGGGATGCTGCCCTGGGAAGCCCTTTCAGGCTATGGAGATGAGACTCAAGGATTTTGGAGGCCCGCACGCCGACAAAATTCTCGCCTTCAGAGGCTCATCGGAATGTCCAGCCGTCCGGGTTTCCCGGGGCAGCATCCCCGGGGCCCCGCCAAGTTCCTTCCAGGGTTTTGCACAATCCCTTCCGGAGTTTTACCCATCAAGTTTTTGCCGAATTACACCTCTCTGTAATCTCCGTCCACAACATCATCGGCCGCCTGAGATCCTGCACTCTGAGCACCGTCCATATCCGGACCTGCACCCTGGGCTCCTGCTGCCTGCGCCTGCTCATACATCTTCTGGAACAGATTCTGAGATGCCGTCATCAAGTCCTCTCTGCCGGCCTTCAGTGCGTCGATATCCGCATCCGAGATATCTGTCTGGTTCGCAGTACGCTCCACCACAGCCTTCAAAGAAGCGATCTTCTCTTCCACAGCCGCCTTCTCAGAAGCATCCAGATTTGCACCTGCTTCTTCCAGCGCCTTCTCCGTCTGGAAGACAATCGCATCTGCATCGTTCCTTGCGTCGATGCCCTCCTTGCGTTTCTTATCCTGTGCCTCGAACTCTGCTGCTTCCTTCACGGCTTTCTCAATATCAGAATCGGACATATTGGAACCTGCAGTAATCGTAATATGCTGCTCCTTCCCCGTTCCCATATCTTTTGCGGACACATTCACGATACCATTGGCATCAATGTCGAATGTAACCTCAATCTGGGGCACACCACGGCGTGCAGGAGGAATTCCGTCCAGACGGAACTGACCGAGGGATTTGTTGTCTTTTGCAAACTGTCTCTCGCCCTGTACCACGTTAATGTCAACAGCGGTCTGGTTATCTGCCGCTGTGGAGAAAATCTGGCTTTTCTTGGTCGGGATCGTCGTGTTGCGCTCAATCAGACGGGTTGCGATACCGCCCATGGTCTCGATGGACAAGGACAACGGAGTGACATCCAAAAGCAGGATATCGCCGGCACCTGCATCTCCGGCCAGCTTACCGCCCTGGATAGAAGCACCAATCGCCACACACTCGTCCGGGTTCAGCGTCTTGCTGGGTTCATGGCCGGTCAGCTGTTTTACCTTATCCTGTACCGCCGGAACACGGGTGGAACCGCCTACCAGCAGCACTTTGCCAAGCTCGGAAGGACTGACACCCGCATCTCTGAGTGCTGCCTGCACCGGATTTGCCGTACGCTCCACCAGGTCGTGAGTCAGCTCGTCGAATTTCGCTCTGGTCAGATTCATGTCAAAGTGCAGCGGTCCGTCGCTGTTCATACTGATGAACGGCAGATTGATATTGGTAGTTGTCGCGGAAGAAAGTTCCTTCTTCGCCTTTTCAGCCGCCTCTTTCAGTCTCTGAAGCGCCATCTTGTCGCTGGAAAGATCCACGCCGTTCATCTTTTTAAACTCAGCGAGCATCCAGTCTGTGATCTTCTGATCAAAATCATCGCCGCCCAGACGGTTATCTCCGGCTGTTGCCAGAACCTCGATGACTCCGTCACCGATCTCGATAATGGACACGTCAAACGTACCGCCGCCCAGATCGTACACCATGATCTTCTGCTCTTTTTCATTGTCCAGACCATACGCCAGCGCTGCAGCCGTCGGCTCGTTGATGATACGCTTTACATCCAGTCCTGCGATCTTGCCTGCATCTTTGGTCGCCTGTCTCTGGGCATCGTTAAAATACGCCGGAACCGTGATGACTGCTTCTGTCACCTTCTCGCCCAGATAGTTCTCTGCATCCGCTTTCATTTTCTGAAGAATCATGGCGGAAATCTCCTGCGGAGAATACTTCTTGTCATCAATGGTCACTTTATAATCGCTGCCCATATGTCTTTTGATGGAGGAGATGGTCTTCTCCGCATTGGTCACTGCCTGACGTTTTGCCGGCTCTCCTACCAGACGCTCACCGGTCTTGGTAAATGCCACGATCGACGGTGTGGTCCTTGCGCCTTCTGTATTGGCGATAACCGTCGGCTTTCCGCCTTCCATCACAGACACACATGAATTCGTTGTTCCCAAATCAATACCGATAATCTTACTCATAATTTTATTAGCCTCCTATCATCGTTTCGCAGCTCCCCTTTTGGAGCACTGCTGTTTTAAATCTGCCTTTTTGTCATTCCAATATCTGCCGTCTGCACCGGACGACTGATCAGCCATCTGCTGTCTTAGTTCGCCACAGACACCATGCTGTACCGAAGCACTGCATCTTTATATTGATAACCTTTCTGGAATTCTTCTGCGATGATATTCTCACCCAGTTCCTCATTCTCCACATGCATCACTGCATTGTGCAGATTCGGATCAAATTCCTGGCCGACCGCTTCGATCGGGGTCACACCCAAGTCTGTCAGCACCGTCATCAGCTGCTTATAGATCATAACCATGCCGCTGGCCACCGGCCCTTCTTTTTCTTCCTCCGGTATGCTCTTGATGCCTCTTTCAAAATTATCTACCACCGGAAGGATCTTTTCGATGACATCTTTCGCCCCGATGGCATACATCTGGGACTTTTCTTTCTCCGTCCGGTTCCGGAAGTTCTCAAACTCCGCCAGCTGACGCTTTACTTTATCCGTCAGTTCCGCAATCTGTTCATCCTTCTTGTCTTTTTTCTCTTTCTTCTTAAAAAACCCTTTTTTCTCTCCCGGCCCGGACGCCTCCTCGGTCTTTGGCTCTTCCTGCCCTTCCGGTACAGGCTCCTCGGTCTTGGCAGGTTCTTCGGTCAGGATCTCTTCCTGTGCCCCTTCTTCTTTTTCAAGCTCCTGCTCTAATTCTTTCTTTTCTTCCAACTTGTGTCTCCACCTTTCTATTTGTGGAAAACGTCATCCAGCTGATCCATCAGGGTTTTCAGCGTGCTCATGACGTTCTCATAATCCATTCGTTTTGGTCCGATGATGCCAATTGTCCCCTGCAGGCCCTGACCAAGTTCATAAGTGGCCGTCACCACACTGCAGTCCTTCATGCTCTGAACCGGTGACTCGCTTCCGATATAGACCTGGATGCCTTTGTCTTCCTTGCTCAGAGTCTCCGTCACCAGCTCTGCCAGCATCTGTTTCTCTTCCAGAGTCTGAATCAGCTCACTGGCTTTTCCATTGTCACTCAACTCCGGATAGCGGAAAATATTGGTGGCACCGCCCGTATAGATCTCCATCCCTTCGTCGGAGTGGATCGCCTCTGCCACCGCATCCACCACATCACTGATGATATTACTATGGATGCCTGCCTGCTCTTTCATACTGGAAATCATCTGCAGATTGATCTCCGCAATGGTCTTTCCGTTGAGCATGGTATTCAAAAGAATATTAAGCTTCAGGATCGTCTCCTGGTCCAGCTCCTCACAAAGAGGGATCAGCTTATTGCGGATGACATTGCCCTCCGCCACGATGACAGCCAGAATCTGGTGTTCATCCACCCGGGACAGCTGAATGAATTTCAGCTTGTTTTGATGGTACTGGGGCGCCGAGATCATAGTGGCGTAGTTGGTATTGCTGGCAAGCACCTTCACCACCCGCTTTAACACCTGCTCCAGTTTATCTGTCCGCCGGATCATCAGCTCCTTCAGCTCTGTGACCTCCCGCTCCTTCTCCTGCATCAAATGGTCCACATACAGACGATACCCTTTGTCGGAAGGAATTCTTCCCGCTGAAGTGTGGGGCTGGATGATATAACCCATCTCCTCCAGATCCGACATCTCATTGCGGATCGTAGCCGAACTTAACTTTAAGTCCGAGTACTTGGATATGGTCCTGGATCCCACCGGTTCTCCGGTCTCCAGATATGTCTGGATAATTGCATGCAGAATCTTCAGCTTTCTGTCATCCAGATCCATATTCTCACATCCTTCCTTTGATTTGTTAGCACTCGGCGATTAAGAGTGCTAACATTCATTGAGATTAAGATAGCACCCCGAAGGGTGCTTTGTCAATACCTTTATGATTTTTTTATAGAAATCTTATCGGGTCTTCAGAAATATATACTCTCTTTGTGCTTTTTCATCGTCCGGATAACGCTCCAGATAACTTTCCATCTTCAGTTTTGCCGTCTCAAAGTCACCTTTTTGCTCGTATACTGCAATCTCATTGCCAAGAAGCTCCTTGAGACTCTCTCCTTCTCCCTGTGCGATTCCGGACTCCAAAGTCACAAGGGCCCCGTCATAATCCCCCTGCTCCATCTGCCAGGATGCCACTCTTGCATAGGCGTCCTGGTGCACCAAAGACTCTCCTTCCAGATAACTTTGAAACAGCGTTACCGCATAGTCTGTATTGCCCATCTGCCAGTAAAGCTTTGCCTCCCAGTAAAGCGCTTCCTGATCGCCTCCGTCGGCCGCACTTTCCAGATAACTTTTGGCGCCGGCATAGTCTTCCATATAATAAGAAAGGCGCCCCAGTGTCACGGTATCCTTTTTAGGCGTCAGTTCTTTTGCTTTGGCAAAATCTGCATTGGCCGCCTGCACATTGCCGGATTCCCGGTACATCAGGCCCCGGGTCATATAGATCTGTGCACTTTCCTTCAGATCCAGAATCGCGCTGCAGGTTTCAATGGCTTTCGCTGTCTCTCCTGCACGGTACTGCGCCGAAGCTTTATAAGCCGCAATATCCAGTTCCAGAGGACCCGCATACAGATCTGCCAGCTGAAGAGCCTCCTCATAGGATGCCACTGCCGCTTCATAGTCTCCCTCCAGCGCCTGCTGCATGCCCTGGGTGCGCAAAGCCAGCTGTTTTTCCTGCACTTCTTTACTTTTTGCACACCCGGAAAGACAGACGATGCAGCATCCGGTCAAAATACACATCTGTATCCTTTTTCTCATGCTCTCTCCTCCTGCCAGAATAAACGATTCATCGTACATATTTTAATCAGCCCTCTGGGAAGCTTCTTATACCGCTGCCCCAGCTTGTAACCAAGAAACTTTCCTGCATTCTGGGTCACCACAGTCCCTATAAGCCAGGGCTTTTTGATCTTCAGACAATACTGCACACTTTTTTTCACCAGACGCATACCCTCAGATTCCGAACGGACTCCTCCGAATACTTCCGGATGCATCGTCTGGGAGACTGCCAGATCAAAATACCGGTGAAACTGCTGAAGGGCACTGTAATTATGTGAGTGGATCACCCGCGCTCCCGCACAGTAGGCAATCTTTCCTCCCTTTTGCATCAGTTTTCCTGCATAGATCATGTCTTCATTAAAGATCGTCCGGGTTTCAAACCCGCCCAGCGCTTCATATTTGTCACGTCTCCAGGCCGCGCATACATTGGAGCAAAAAAAGGCTTTTACTCCCATCTGCTCTAAATCCTTGCTGCTTTTGACCTGGCTTTTGTCTGGATAGTTAAAGCTTCTGGTATAGCGCTCCACCTCACTGCAGTCCTTCGCCGGCAGCTGTCTGGCGTAGGCGGCCCACACCTGCGGATCTTCAAAGGGTTTCAGAAGATTTTGGATCAGCTCCTGATCTGCCGGCATGGCATCCTGCGTCATGCAGATCACCACATCGGCGCCGGACAAGCGCATCCCCTGATCTCTGGTTCCCCCGTGATCAAACTCTGCTTTTGTCAGATGATGCACTTCCAGCCCATCGCCTTCATACCGTTCAGACAGCTCTTTCGGGAAATATGCTTCTTCCGTATTCATGATAATGATCCTGCCCACAGGAACACTCTGGGCCTTCAGCCGTCCAAGCAGCTCTTCAAAGGAATCTCCCGGACGGTAGACCGGGATCAGCACATCTGCTGTCAGCATCAAACTCCCTCCTGATATGCCAAAAAGGGGGATTTTCAGAATCCCCCTGCAATGCGTTTAATAACCAGTATCCTGTGCGATCTTGTCGGAAATCGCCTGTACCTCATCCGACGGCGTATAGGAATAGTTGCCGAACAGGTACTCGTGAAGCTGTCTTACATTCTCTGCCAGATTCACCGGAATGACACAGGAACCTTTTCCGCTGACACTGCCTGCTGCCCGGTCAAACGGGAAGCCCTGCGTATCTACAATGTCATATCCGATCATCTCCGGAGCCATCTGAAGAATCTCTTCGTTGGTATAGTTGGTGGCAACCTTTGAGAACACCGCATTGATGACATCATTGATCTCGCCGATATCCGCCTTCTTGGCCGTGTTGACCAGCTCCATAATCACTTCTCTCTGGCGCTCGGTTCTCTTAAAATCATCCCCTGCCGTATAACGGATCCGGCAGTAGGAAGTTGCCTGCACACCGTCTAAGAGCTGCAGTCCCGTCTGGGTCAGCTTCTGGGTCTCCACACCGGTGACCTTGGAAGTCTCCACAATATAGTTGTTGAGATGTCCGATTTCGGACTCGTCTACATCAATGTTGATGCCGCCCAGAAGATCCACTGTCTCTGTCAGCGCTGCAAAGTCCACGCTGATGTAATACTTGATATCCAAATCCAGATTCTTGTTCAGCATGGTCATGGCCTGCTCCGGGCCGCCAAAGGAATATGCATGGTTGCATTTGTTGTACTTGCCGTTTGTCAGATCCAGATAAGTATCACGGTAAACCGATACCAGCCGCACCTCTTTTGTGTCATTGTTGATGCTGGCAATGATGATGGTGTCGCTTCGGTTTCCTTTTCCAAGCTGTCCAGGAGTTCTGGTATCCAGTCCGAACAGCGCTATGTTCGTGTATCCCGACATGGTTTTCACCGTCTCTTCCGGCCGGTCCTCATTGACATGAACCTGCTCCGGGTCCACAATGGGCTTCTGAATCCGGTCCAGCTGCCTTACCACATAAAAACCTGCAACCAGAACTACCAGCAGTAAAATTTCGATTCCAAAGATAATAAATCTCTTCTTCTTTCTGGCCGTTTTCTTTTTGGAAGAACTTTTTTTCTTCGAAGACGGAGCAGCACCCTTTGCAGAATTACTTCTAGCAGAGGACGAAGGTTTCTTCTTTGAGCCTGTTTTCTTCATCGTTTCTTTTGCCATAATTCATCCTTTCTACGCCTGTCAATAAGCATTCTTATTCACAAAACCTTTGAACAACGTCAGGAACAGAATCTTGATATCCAGTCCAAGCGTCCAGTTCTCAATGTAGTACAGGTCGTATTCGATACGTTTTTTAATTGATGTATCTCCCCGATATCCATTCACCTGTGCCCAGCCGGTAAGTCCAGGACGCACCTGGTGCTTGACCATGTAGCGGGGAATCTCCTCCCGGAACTTCTCCACGAAGAAGGGACGCTCCGGACGGGGCCCTACCAGGCTCATATCCCCTTTCAGGATATTGAACAGCTGGGGAAGCTCATCGATACTGGTCTTGCGGATAAATCTGCCCACAACGGTCACCCGCGGATCGTTGCGCACAGTCCACGCTTTCTTCTCGCTTCTTGCCGACTGCACCTCCATGGAACGGAATTTATACATCTTAAAATTCTGGTTGTGGAGCCCTACCCGCTCCTGTTTATATATCAGCGGCCCTTTGGAAGTTGTCTTTACCAAAATGGCCGTAACCAGCATCACCGGCGAAAAAATGATAATCGCAATTACTGACCCGACGATATCCATCACTCTCTTGCTGATCATGTTGAAGGTATTCGTCAAAGGTACATGGCGGATGTTGACCACCGGAAGCCCCATAAGGTCTTCTGTATAGGGTCTGGTGGGAATAATGTCATTGTAATCCGGAACAAATTTTGTGTGTACGCCGGATTTTTCACAGGCTGCTACCAGCCGCTTTAACTTGTAATACTCCTGCAGTCCCAGAGTCAGAGCGATCTCATCCAGACGGTTGGCGGCAAGCATCTCTTCTAACTCTTCCGTGGTTCCAAGGACAGGAACTCCTTTATAAGTATAGCCGATCTCCTTGTTATCATCCAGAATTCCTTTGACTTTATATCCCCACTGGGGATTTTTGCGGATCCGGTCGATGAAGGCCTCTGCGGCACTGCTGTAGCCCACGAAAATAATGTGGCGCAGATTGAAACCACTTTTTCTCATTTTGCGAAGTCCGATCCGAATCAGATTACGGACTCCGGTCTCCAGGCCGATGTTAATCACATAGAAGTAAAAAAGCATCGTCTTGGAATAATAATCAGCGTAGTCATTGTAACTGCGCAGCAGAAAAAAGGTTCCCATGACCAGAAGAAGTCCAATCGTGTTCGCCTTTATGATATTGCTTCCTTCCAGCCTCCTGCCCTGAAGCCGTTTGGATGTATACAGATTGAATGCCAGATACAAAGTCAGATACAGCGGCACGATGGGCACCAGCACCAGGCAGTACTGCAGGAAACTAAGTCCTCTTGGATCTGCCAGTATGATAAACTTCAGTACCCAGGAAAGCAGATACGCAACGCAGATAGTAATGGCATCAATCACCACATGAAGTCGGTTAAAATACCGTTGATTATCCTTTATCAAAACTTTTCACCTGTTCTTTTTGACGCCGGAGCTACAAAAGCAGTATGGAAAGATTTTTCCAAAGCTCCAGCTGAATCTTCACATAGGCAGGAACATGTCCCATTTGAAAGGGCACTTTTTTTCCCGGATGCTCCCTGCAAAGTCTGATTCCCCGAATCAGCCCTTCCAGATAATCTCTGCCCAGCCCTTTTCTCACAAAGAACAGATACTTGATGAAAAATCCCGCCAGCAGGAGGGGTGCATTCAGAAGCATCTGGAGAAAAGGCATATTCTTATAGATCAGATAAACGTTGTTTCCTGCAGAATGCAGGACTTTAAAATGATTGTAACGGGAACCGCTGGTCGCGCTTCCCACATGAAAGACCTCGGCTTTTGGTGCATACCAGTGGTAATAGCCGTGGATCTTTGCCCGGTAGGAAAGATCCAGATCTTCCAGATAGGCAAAATGTGCCTCGTCAAAACCGCCCAGCTGCTCCACCAGATCCTTTCGGTAGATGGCCGCTCCGGCACAGGAAGAAAAGATTCTGCAGCCTTTATCGTACTGTCCGGCCGGTTTTCCTCTGCCTCTTGTAAAAGCATAGCCCAGGGCACAGTAATAATCCCCTGCATTGTCCACAAGATCCCGCTCCTGAAACCTCAGCATCTTAGCTCCGCAGGAGAACCGGCGGCTGTCCGCCCGGATCGCTTCCAGAAGCTGTCCGGCAAAATCCGGGCGCACTTCCGTATCGTTATTCAAAAGTATGACATAAGGGCTTTCTGCCCTTTTAATTCCTTCATTCACTGCCCTGCAGAACCCATAGTTCTGATCCAGGCAGATCAGTCTGCATTTTGGAAAATGCTCCCGGATATAATCCCGGCTTTTGTCCGACGAACCGTTGTCCACCACAATCACTTCCAAAAGCACTCCCGTCTGTTCAAACACGGAACGAAGACAGGCCTCCAAATACGCGGCTCCGTTGTAATTCGGAATCACAATCGTTACGTCTGACATGCGTCAACCTCTCTGGCGCAGTCCCCGGATCCGGCAGCTTGTATCTTCCAGAGAAAGATTGCTGTTGTAATGTCTGTCCGGTTCCCGGAGGAGTTCTTTCCATTTTTTTTCAAATCCCGGCGCCCGTCTGGCTTTTTTCTTCCGGCGGATCCGCTGCCTGGACTCCACCAGGATGATCCCCGGATCGTAGATGTTCAAAAGACCTAAACGTTCCAGTTTCAGACACAGATCCACATCTTTCAGCCGGTCTTCCACATCTTCCGAAAAGCCTCCCGCTTTCAGGAAATGGCTTCTTTTTACCATCATGGCTTTGCCGGAGACGCCATGATAATTCTGCTGCAGCACTGCTTTGTGAAAATATCCGGTATAACCAAAGGGCAGCCCGGCAAAAGCATCCCCTGCAAGCCCCTGAAGTCCCAGGATCTTGCCTCCGTATCGAAGCCTTCGGCTGCTGTCATATATCCTTCCGCCCACAGCTCCGGCCTCCGTGCGCTGTGCATTTCCCAGAAAAATCTCAAAAAAATCTTTGCAGATCTTATCGATCCGGCTCTCCAAAAAGAGCAGATACTCACTGTCCATCTTCTCCGCCAGCCTGGAAAATGTTACAAATTTATTACAGGCACTAGTACAATATACTACTTTTATCGGTATTTGTCTATGTTCTTTTATAAAATTCAGAATAAATTTATTTTTTTCGGGTGTATCCAGCAGAAGCAGAATCTCCAGATTTTCCCCTTTCTGACTGCCTCCGACCACTTTTGCAAACTTTTTAAAGGCAGAAAAGTCCGGCGCATCCAGAAGTACCAGAGTGATTTTGGCTCCTTTGTCCGCCTGATAGCGTACCCGGTAGAATCCTGGATTCTCAAGATGCTCCACCTCACCGGAAAGTCCCACACGCGAAAGATGCTCTTTGACGGCAAGCCGCCCGGCCTCGTATGCATAGGCCTTGCTCTCGGGATTGGCAGCTGTGGACGCTTCATGGCATCTCCAGTGGTACAGAACCCGCGGGATATGTCCCACTTCCCGGGCCTTCTCCGCACACCGCAGGATAAAATCATAATCCTGTGCTCCGTCAAACTCCGGCCGGTATCTCCCTGCCCGGTCTAAAAGTTCCCTTTTTACCACCAGCATATGACAGATATAGTTGTTGCTCCTTAAAAGATCCAGGTTAAAATCCGGCTTGAAATGCGGCTGAAAATACGTGTTGGAATCAAACGTCACTTTATCTTCATCCGTATAGAGCAGTTCCGTGTCCGGATGCTCCAAAAGCCACTTTGCCACCTCAAAAAGCGCATGCTCTTCCAGCAGATCGTCATGGTCCAAAAGAACCACATAGTCCCCTCCTGCCATGGCAAGCGCCGCGTTGGTATTGCCGGAGATTCCCCGGTTTTCAGAAAGCTTTTCATAACGCACCCTGGCATCCTGGCGGGCATAGTCCTCCATGACCCTCTGGACTGACGCATCCGCTCCGCTGCCGTCCGCAAGACAGAGTTCCAGCTTCTGATACGTCTGAGAGAGGACAGACTCCACCATCTCCCGCAGATACGGCTCCGGGGTGCAGTAGGCCGGCACCACAACGCTGAACAGGGGTTCCTGCGAAAAATGATGAGCCCTTTGCAGCTCTTTTTCACTGTCCGCCGGACGCATCTTTATCATCCAGTCCTGATAGCCTTTCTCCAGACGATTCCGGTACAGGCGCTCCTGTACTTTCCTGCGAAGCTTCGCCATCCCATAGCTTTTTACATACTGATAACCGCGCTTAGCATAACTGACATTTTTCATAGTGGCTTCATCTCTCCGGCTTTTGTTTTAAAACGTAACTTCTCCGTCATGGGCAATCAGGGAAGCTGACAAAATCCCGTCAAGCTTCGCCACCTCGGTGATCAGGCCGCTTTCGTCCTTCACCCGAAGTTCTACCACCAGATCCAGGCGGTCTCTGGAAAGATTTCTGGATTTTACTTTGTAGGCTTTGGCATATCTGCCCACCACCTCCAGGATCATTCCTTCACTTTCCATAGAAGAACTGTTCACCACCAGCATGGTCGGCACTTTGGCCACCGGAATCAGATCCAGCACCAGGATACAGACTGTCACCGCCACGGAAGTCACAAGGGCCACCTCATAAAGCCCTGCGCCGCAGATGATGCCGATGCTGATAGACCAGAATAAAAATACCAGATCCATGGGATCCTTGATCGCCGTACGGAAACGGATGATGGACAGTGCGCCCACCATACCAAGGGAAATCACCAGATTGGACTGCATGGCAAGAATGATAGCGGCGGTGATCAAAGACATGGCAGCCAGGGAAATATTAAAGTTTTTGGAGTAGAATACTTTCCTGGTAACCAGACGGTAGATCATAAACACATACAGCGCCAGCAGCGCCGTCACAAACAGCGTCGCGGCCATCTTCCCGGTGGTGATGTCCATCCCGCCAAACCCTTCTAAAAATGATTTTTTAAACACATCTTTAAATCCCATCTTATGTAAACTCCTTTTCTTTTTTTATAAATGAAACTTCCTGCAAAGATAGTACTTGGAAAATGCAGTCGGCCTTAAATTCGAAATCTGTACTGTCCGGTAAAGAAAATCCGGCAGGTATTCGTCGTATTTCACTTCCAGAATCTGCTGCCCCGCCGTCAGAATCGGCCGCAGGGGAATCTGTCTTTCTAAAAACAGATCCATTCTCCGGGACGAACTGATGTTCTCATCCATGGTAATTCTTACGTTTCCAAGAGGATATACATAGGGGATCCTTTTGTACTCCACAATCACCTTCGGCATCATCCGCCGGGTCTGCATCAAAAGACACAGCCTGCGAAGAAGAGCAGGCGCCTCTTCAGACAGCGCCGGAACCTTCCCCGCCATCAGACATCTGCAGATCTCCTCGGTTAAGGGGCAGGAAAGCTTTTTCGTCTTCCCCCGGACCTTTTTTTTAAGTTCCAAAGAGATACGCTCTGTGCTGTGGTTATAAATCCGGATCCGGAACTTCTCTCTCGGATCCGTGCCCGCCTCGTTCTCCCTTAAACAGCTGTCATAGGCATCATCAAAATACAGGCTCCTGATCTGGTACGCCCCTTCTTCTCCCACGTGAGAGTCCAGGGTCATCAGTCCCCGAAGGCGCGCCTCGATCATCTTCAGCTCCCCAGTGGAACAAAGGTATTTAAACTCGTGGCGGAATTGATTCTCCGGCAGAGAAGGATCAAATACACTGGTTTCCATCCTGTCACTCCTGTCTTACTCTATATTGTCTCTTTCTTGTAGCCATTCATCCATGTTTTTCATATTTTTATCAAGAAAATCCATCCGTATACTTATGAATCTTTTCATTTCGTCATATTCTCCGCCGTGGCGGCTGTCGGGCCACCGGGCTGCGTCTCTCTCAAATGCACCGGAATCCTGCACCAGGTGAATGCATTCATTCAGCAGCTGCTCCATCCGTTCTCCGGATAAAATTCCCTGACGAAGCTCCTGATAGCGCTTGGCTGCCAGGCTCTGTATCTCCCCCGCGTTCAGAGAGAGCACCCGGTCCATAAAAGGCCATTCCAGATATTCCTCCGCCCGCCTGGGATCATGAATGGTATACAGTTTTTTCGCTTCGTCCGTATACACATTGCCCCAGGACAAGTCCACATCCCAGGGAACCAGATACATCCGGTATCCGCCGGATTCCCTCTTAAAGGCAAAAAACATATTTTTATAAATATTATCTTCCCCATATATCATCTGAAGATACAGCCACATGTCAACGGCATTGTCCATATACAGAAGTTCTTCTGCTCCCGCCTGAAAATCTGCATCCGACGCCTCGCACAGCCTTACAAAATCCTGAAAGCACTGCCAGTCGCCTCTGGTTCCGTATCCGTCTTTTCCCTTGATCTCCATGCCCAGAACCGTCAGATAGTCCTTTGGCTCTGCCTCATCGAAAAGTTCTGACAAAAGTTCTCTACCCACGGTGCGCTTATACAGGTAATCCTGCCCGGTGATCCCAAGCTGCATCGTATCCACCGGTTCCAGGATTCCGTACAGGCCCCGATACTCACCGTTGACCACCAGCTCCGCATACTCCATATGGGTTCCAAAATGTGCCTGATAGGGTGTGTGATCCGCTCCAAATTCGTTCCAGAGTTCGATATTAAATTTGTCCCGGACTTTGGTTCCGTCCGTATAGATCGCATAGAAGATCCAGGAATCCGATCTTCGCATGCCAAGCAGCGGCTTTGGATTCTCTTTTACCACACCGGTGGCCGTCACACTGATCAGATTCATCCGGTACCCTTTTTTGGGAAACGCCCGTGTGGTCTGTCCCCGCTCATGGGCTTCAAAAGCGGAGCTTATAATCCAGTCCGGCTTCCCGCAGGCCTCATAGAAGACTACGTTGCCTGCAAATACCGTGTCCACATCCAGATCGGCGGCCGTATCGATCCGCACCACCGGAAGCCCGGTGAACACCACATAGACGGTAGCACAGGCTTCCTTCTCTTCCTGCCAGGCAAGAAAAGGAATCTTTTGCCCCTTTGCCACCACATCCTGCTTGTCAAGCGCCGTGTAATCCAAAAGAGGCAAAAGCCCGGCCTGTCCTTCCAGGTCGGAAAAATCTCCTGCCTCAAAGCTGCCGCTGTCCATATCCACCGGCAGATACCAGGTGTCGGTCTGCCGGTCACAGGCCAGCTCTTCTCCCCGAAAACAGATCCGAAGCTGTTCTGTGTCCAGAGGATTTTGAAACTGAAGCGAGAGCTCCTTTGCCTTTCGTACCTGCTCTGCCAGAGAGCCGGCCATTAAAAATCTGGGCTTTTCTTCCAGAAAGGAAACTCCTGCCCGGAACAATGAAAAACCGCATAACAGCAATACGCTGAAAATCAGCGCCAGTTTTTTACCCATTATAGCAGTTTCCCCTCCGCTTCGCAACTTCCAGGTTTCCCACATCTGACTTCCCCGCAGGCACACGGTCTAGGTTTCTGGCTTTTGTATCTCAAATTCATCGGTCACCTCCCAGGTTTCCGCGTTGTAGGTACTGACCTTTAAGCTGTCCGGAGTGATCTGCACATCGGTCACCTCCGGCGTATCCCGTTTGGAAGAAACTGCCGCTTCATTCTGGGAGACCGGACGCCGGTAGAGGCTTCCGCTGGAAGAACTTAAAGTCAGATACATGGTCCCTTCCGGATTCACCGCCGGGCTCTCATATTCCTTGTAGCTTCCGTCTCCCTTTACAAAATAGGTTCTCACATAGGCATGATCATGACCGCACATAACCAGATCAATGTCATATTTTTCTGTAAAGGAGAGAAAATAAGGCCGGAGATTCTGTGCATTTTCCAGATAACTTTCGTACCCGTTGTAGGGTGAAAAATGCGAGAACACAATCCGCCATCCGGCATCCGGATTGGCCTCCACCGCTGATTCGATAAAGCGCTCATGTTCGCCCCACTTGGCCGCATCCATCGTATCCAGCACCATAAAAAGTGCATTCCCTCGGGTAAACCAGTAGTCTCCGTCCCCCTCATCATCACAGGTCCCAAGGGAAGACTGGTTGGGCAGCATAAAATGCTCCGAATACTGGGGACCTCCCACATCATGATTGCCTTTTACAGGAGCCAGTGAAAGGCTGTAGAGCACACCCTGGTTTAAGATCGCGTTGTACTGTTCCCCGTCGTCATAATCATTCACCTGATCCCCAAGGGAAACCAAAAAACTGGTGTCCGGAAAATGATATTTTACTTTATTCAGCAGCCGGTGCCAGTTATTCTTCTGCCAGTCCAGCTCATCCACCGGTTTTCCGATCTGAATATCCCCCACTGCCGTAAAACGGAAGGTATCGGAAAAAGGTGGCGTGGTATAGTAGTAGGCAGGCGACATGGCCGCTTCATTGCCCACCTGATAGAGATACTCCGTCTCCGGTAAAAGTCCGGTTACGGTTACCCGGTTGACATAATATCCAGCAGTTACTTTCGAAGGGGTCACGGAAGCGCTGAACACCATGGGATCCTCAAAATTCTCATCCTCCGCCCGGGTCCAGGAAACCTGCCCTGCCTCTTCGGAAGGAGAATACCAGACCAGACTGACTTCCTCTGCCGTGGCGCCCACATTCACAGACAGATAGCGGATCGGCGTTGTGGTAATCATCGGCACAGAATACTCCGGTGCCGTCCCCCAGTTCTCCTCTCCGGGAGCCGGTGGCGCTTCCTCCTCATCATCCGCCTCCACGGCGGGCGTCTCTTCCTCTGGCGCCTCTTCTTTTTTCCCACAGCCTCCAAGCAGCCCGATTCCCAGGCACAGGCCCAGCAATGCCAGATATGTTTTCTTCATCTGATCCGCTCTCCTTTCCTTCTTTGTGCAACAGTTTCCTGTCCTTACCGTTCTTTCTTCTCTATAAATAGTTTCCGGCTGATAAAATTATATACCATGACCACTGCCGTGGCGCCGATTTTGGAGATCATATAATGGATCCCCATCTGTTCCACCGAAATCCACATGCAGATCTCATTGATCCCCAGTCCGATCACACTTAAGAATACAAATACAACAAACTCGCCCAGTTTATTCTTTTCTTTATCCGTCTCAAATACAAAGGTAATACTTAAGAGATAGTTGACCACCACGGACACGGTAAAAGAGATTCCGCTGGACAACAGATAGTCCACTTTGAACTGCTCGGTCAGCAGAACCATAATTCCATAGTCGATGAAAAAACAAAGAAAACCGACAAAACCAAATTTGATGATCTGCTCCAACAATTTTTTCATAATCTACTCTTTCCATCCTCCCCTGGTCCCGCAGATCACGCTGTACAGACAGTCCGCGATCTGAAAATATCCGGCTCTTCCCGGATGTATGGCATCGTCAGGCACTTCTATGGTTTCCATCGAATGAGGATTGACCGGCGTTGTCTTTGTGTCAAAGTTGTAAGCACTGTCGTGGCAGATACCCGCCGGGACAAAGTACAGATTTTCTTCTTCTTTGAGCACTTCTTCCAGATACATCATCAGGTCGAATACTTTCTGGTCCTCTTCGTATTTGTAGCGGTCGCCATAGAGGGCGTATCCCTCTTTGTTGATCCAGGAACCGATTCCATCCTGATTCGCCGGATACAGGGTATGTACCAGGTAGATGGGCAGTTTCGGATCTTCCTTATGGATATTTCTCACAATCCGGGCAATGTTGTCCCCGTTTTCCACCGGATCCTCACTGATTCCGTTGGTGCCCAGAAACACCTCCACCACATCGGGCGCAAAACCCGTCGTCTCTTTGTAGTACGCCCAGTCAAAACTTTTTGTCTCCTCATTATAAAACGGGTGGACTTCCTCTGTGGGTTCTTCTTCCGTATAACCGGTCTCTGTCAAATAATTTCCGGCAGAAAATCCCCGTCTGGCTTCTGTCAGAGACCCCCCGACGCCTCTGGTGCCCATATAGATGATCTGATTGTCCGTCAGTTCATTCAGGCGCTCATAGGTGGCCGTATCACAGGACAGGCTGTCCCCCAGAGTCAGAAGAGAAAACGGCTCTTTTAAGGCCGGAACAATCCGAAGCTCCGTGGAAGCCTTCACCACCTGGGCCCCGTTTCCGTCGAACACGGTAAAGATCAGAGGATAACTGCCGATCAGTTCCTCAGTCCCTGTGATGGAGAACTTGCGCTGCATATTTTTTCCGACCGCACAGGTCCACTTGACATTATAACTTTCAATCCGCTCTCCGATGGAAGAAATCTGGCTGTTATACAGTTCCAACGTCACACCGGAGGCCACATAGATCTCTTTTGGCAAAAACAACTGGATACCGGAGAACAGTCCCTCGTCATTTTGGACTACTCCTTTTGCCTCCAGCTCTTCCTCCAGCACCTTCACCTCATATTCTCTGGCCGTCTCGTGAATCACCAGCACGGCCCCCAGAAAAAAGCAGCAGATGGTCAGCGCCAGAATCGTACTCCGGTAGGCGTTTCGTATTACTCTTTCCCGCTCTATTCTCTTCATGGCACTCCTCTAAATCAAAAACGCAGTGTAAAATCCGAATAATCCAGTGAAAAATTCGGGTTGTAGTAGGGGTCTCCCGCCTCCAGCTCTTTTTTCCACTTCTCCCGGAAATGCGCGCACTCTCTCTCATAGCGGCGCAGCTTCTCGCCCTCTTCCATCCCTCTTGTCTTGGATTCATAGTGGTAGAGCTCTGCAAAGGGAGTAAAAATATTCAGATACCCTTTTGCCCGGATCTTTAAGCAGAAGTCCACATCATTCAAGGAGATGGTGAAAGTCTCATCCAGCCCGCCCACTTCCTCATAGATCTTTTTCTTCACCAGCAGGCAGGCTGCTGTCACCGCCGTCATATCCTGGGCATAACACAGGCGTCCCATGTAGCCCAGATGCTCTTTGGGCATCTTATAATGAGTATGCCCCGCACTTCTGTGAGCCCCCAGACCGATGACCACGCCGGCATGCTGAATCGTGTTGTCCCCGTAGTAGAGCTTCGCCCCCACGGCTCCCACATCCTTTCGCTGACCATACATCAGCATCTGCTCCATCCAGTCAGGTGTGATCACCTCTGTATCGTTGTTCAAAAACAGAAGGTAGTCCCCTTTTGCGAAGGTGGCCCCGTAGTTGTTGATTTTCGAATAATTGAATTCCCCTTCATAGGTCACCACCTGTACTTTGGGTACCTTTTCAAGCTCCCGGTAGTAATCCCGGATGGACGGCTCCTGACTGTTATTCTCCACCACAATCACTTCGTAGTTTTTCCAGGTGGATTTTTCCAGAATGGAACCAATGCACCGCCTTAAATCCGCCGCGTGGTCCTTGTTGGGGATCACGATGCTGATCAGCGGATTTCCTTCTATAGGATACCGGACCTGAAAAATGGTGGGGAAGGCACGGGTGCTCTCCACCTCTACCTCTACGCCATAGTAATCTCTCATGTGATCATGGACCGCCCGCCTGGCCGCATCGATGGCATAGGTCTTGGCACCGATATCTGCCGCCACGGAAGCCGGATGAGATCTCCAGTAATAAAGAATCTTCGGAATGTGGCGGATATTCTTTGCCTCCCCGGTCAGCCGCAGGATCATATCGTGGTCCTGGCTGCCGTCGTACTCCGGACGAAACAGACCGGTTTTCTCTAAAAGCTTCTCATCAAAAACAGAAAAGTGACAGATATAATTGTTGGCGCGCAGATTGTCCGGAGAATAATCCGGTTTAAAATGCAGCACAATCAGGTCATCCAGATCAGGTGAGGTAAAGGTGGCCTCATCCGTATAGACATAATCCGCCCCGTGCTCACAGATCTCCTTCATACATTCATATAGAAGACTTGGATGCATCACATCATCATGATCGAAAAGTCCGATAAACTCTCCGGTAGCCATGGAAAAGCATACATTGGTGTTGCCGGAGATGCCCAGATTTTTTTCTATCTTCTGGTAGACAATCCGGCTGTCCTTTTCCTGGTAAGCTCTGCACACCTGCCCCACATCCTCATGCTTTTCATCGCTTCCGTCTGCCAGACACAGTTCCCAGTTTTTATAAGTCTGATTTTGGACCGAATCGATCATCTCCCGCAGGAATTTTTCCGGCGTATTATAGAGGGGCACCAGAATGCTGATCTTGATTTTCCGGGAAAAAACCGTCTGTTCTTCCTCTTTGCGTCTGGCCTCATCGGGAAAGCTTTTGGTTCCGAAATCCACCTTTTTGACAGCCTCCCCCCGCTTCTGGCGCCAGCGCTTATACATTCCCTTCACACCGCCGTAATGAATATAGGCATTTTTCATGCGCAGGAAAAAGTGCACCACCACCCGGAGCGGCTTGCTCGCCCTCCAGTACCAGGTGCCGCGCACCCCGTCAAACCGTTTATCCCTGTGGGGAGGCAGCTCCCCGGGCATCTGTGTTTTGCTCATAATCTAATCCTTCTATCGTTTGGTTTTGCAGTTTCTGCCAGTCTTCTTCTCTTTACTTCCGGCACTACCGAAGAGCTTTCCGAAGCTTCAAAAGCCACCGGACAGGACGGCTCTCGTAGAATCGCTCTGCCTTTCTTACCCGGTTCAGAAGCTCCATACAGGAATAAGCCGTATCCGGATGCAGTTCCTCCACCGTCATCTGCACATAGATTCGCCTGGTGCCTGGCACGACTTCCGGAATCAGAATCTGGGGATCCGTGGTCGTATACAGAACGCCCTGCGCCTCCAGCTCCCGTCCGTTGTGCGTCCACGCAAGAGGATAGGTGCCTCCAAGCTCTCCCAGGATTCTTGACACGTACACAAGACAGGGGTTCTCTGCCGGATCCAGCCGAAGAGCCTTTGTCCCTTCCGGAAGATGCAGTTCCAGGCGGATCAGCCCCTGCTTGTCCGGTTCTGCCTTTTCCCACCGGCTCTCTGCCTCAGAAAAGCCGTTCCCTGTGTCTGTGTACACCTGAATCCGGTTCTTTTTCGCCGCCTCCACCATCTGCCAAAGGGGAATGGTCCGCCCGGCGGTAGCCAGATACTGTGCCCCGATCGTCACCGTTCCCTGCAAAAGCCAGAGCTGAAACTGATGTTCCATCCCGGCAAACAGCTCTTCTTCCTCCCCGGAAATCCCCATCTGAGCCATCAGCCCCAGATGCTTTATGTCTTCCCGGCTGTTCAGATAAAGAGACAGGGCCCGCCAGAGCAGATAGGCGGTGGGCACCTGTACCGGAAAGGTCCACTCATAATCCATGATCTGGATCCCCTCCTTTGTCTCCATCAGATTCCCGAAAATCCAGTCCAGGTTGTTGACCGGCGCCCCCTCATAGGCCTTTGAAAAAGCCGGGTCACCGAACATCTCCCGAAACACCCCGCTTTTCTCAAAGGGTCTTTGCTCCGGCTTCAGTGTCTCTGTCAGAAGCTCCCGAAAACGCAGCAGCTCCATAGTCAGTCCCGCATAGTCTTTCTGCCTGCGCAGTTCGTCCAGATGTTCCTCGAAGGTCCGGCCCTCTAAAAATTCAAAGCAGGCCGTATCTCCCCGAAGCTCACACCGATTAGCACTAATATGATTCTTTTTATAGCATCTGTCAAGTACTTCTTCCCAATCTTTCATATCCCGGACGTGTTTTTTCGCCGGCTCAGACAGGGGTACTTTCCGCACTTCCATGCCTTTTGCTGTTTTTACTATATCTGTACGCAGGCAAAATCGCTCCGCCCGATCATTGGAATATTTGGTATAAAGGATCTGCTCCTCTGTCTTTGGACCCACCACGCACAGAAATGCGTTGGCAAATTCCGGAAATCTTCCGTCGGCGATCAGCCGGTCATAGACCTTTTCTTCCTCAAAAAGTACAAGCCGCTCCCCTTCAAAGTTCCGCAGATTCTGATTGAGTTCTCCTGATCTGGGAAGCCGCGCATCCGAATACACAGCGGAAGGAAACCAGCGCTCCGGATAGGGATAATAGAACTGTACCTGCTGACATCCGCCGGCTTCTAATATTCGCTCTAACTCTTTCTTCGAGTAGCCAAAGCCTTCCCCTTCCAGACTCTGAAAATACTTTCCTGTGTGCAATTCCATGGCACCGGCCCAGTATTTTAAGCCGAACCGGTTGTCTGCGGTCAGCACCAGATGCCCCCCTGGCGCCAAGTATCTTAGGATCGCCTTTAGCGCCTCTGCCTCCGGGCATGGTCCCGGAAAGAAAAAAACAGCCTGCTGCAACAGCGCAGGAGCAATGATCCAGTCAAAGTTTCCCAGCCCCTCTTTTTCCAGAATCTTCCACGGATTGCCGGTATGAACCGTCAGATTCTCTGCCTGCCCATGCCGGACTTGGATCAGGCGGCCTCTTTGCTCCTTATCTTCCAGACAGACTACCTGCTTGGCCTTCCGGATCAGTGCACCGGTCAGCTGACCCGTGTCTGCACCGAACTCCAGAACCGTCTCCTGGGCCTTTATGGGCAGCCACCCGGTCAGATTCTCCCGAAGATGCGACAGATGGTACAGCACTTCAAAAGAGTGCTGCGTCCCCCGGCGGCAGTCATAGCCGGATTCCAGAAGTTCCAAAAGCTTCTCCTCCAGACATATGGTGTCTTTCATCTGATCCCTTCTTTCTTTGCAGTCTGCTTCGTCTTTCTCCTGTCAGGACGTAAAATCACTGTTCTATGGTGATCACGGTGTTCATATCATAGAACCCCACCGTATTTTTGTCCGACAAAACCGTCATCCCCACCAGATCATACAGTCTGTGATACACTTTAAATTCATCTCCCTCATATCCGGTACAGCCAAGGGAAATCAGATAATCTCCGCCCTGCAGATCAATTCTCTGGGTATAGGTCACGATTCGGGTCTCTCCCGCTTCCACTGTCCCGGTTTCCACCCGTTCAAACATGCTGTTGGTTCCGGTGATATCGGTCCCCTGCTTGTTCCTTATGGTGATTGTGAAAATCGGATTTTTAACCTGGCTGTGAAAATATAGCTTCGCCTTTACCTGACAGGTGGAGCCTTTTTCAATAATCCCGGAAAACTGACCGTACTGATCAAGAATACCAAAATCCACAATCTCTGCCTGCTTCTCTCCATAATCCAGAAGAGCAGGATTCACCTCAAAATGGTCTTTCCACGCTTTTCCCTCTGTGGTGTGCCGGCTGATCCCGCTCTTTTCGCCCACATCCTCCAGGGTGTCTTCATCCAGCTGATGCACCAGAAGCTTCTTATACATATTGACCATATCTTTTGGAGAACCCTCCGAAAGCTTCACGCCCTTATTCAGCAGGATCACCCGGTCACAGTATTTGGCAATGCTGGTCAGATCGTGGCTGACGAAAAGGATCGTCTTACCCATCTTTTTGAATTCCTCGAACTTGTGGTAGCATTTTGCCTGGAAAAACACATCCCCCACTGACAAAGCCTCATCCACAATCAAAATCTCCGGATCAATGTTGATGGCCACGGCAAAAGCCAGCCGCACAAACATGCCGCTGGAATAAGTTTTCACCGGCTGGTTAATGAACTCCCCGATATCCGCGAAGTCCAGAATATCCTGCAGGCGCTCGTCGATCTCCTTTTTTGAAAAACCGAGCATCGTCCCGTTCAGGTATACATTCTCCAGACCGGTATACTCCATATGAAACCCTGCGCCCAGTTCCAGAAGGGCGGAGATGCGTCCGTTGATTTCCATCTCTCCGCTGGTGGCCCCGAGAACACCGGTGATAATTTTCAAAATCGTTGATTTTCCGGAACCATTTACCCCGATGATCCCCACCGTCTCTCC
This sequence comes from uncultured Lachnospiraceae bacterium, assembly GCA_910583895.1. GTDB lineage: Bacteria > Bacillota > Clostridia > Lachnospirales > Lachnospiraceae > Hominiventricola. The sequence goes on along the minus strand of CAJTYJ010000004.1, from coordinate 51,659 downwards.
CTGCCGGATGGTCATACTGACATCCCGCAGAGCATAATGCTCACGATAGCATTTTTTCTTCGTCAGTCCAAGGGAGTCCTTCAGACGGTCCCGGTTCCGGTTATATAATTTATAAATCTTTGTAATATGTTCTAATCTGATCGCTTCCCCGCCCATATCAGCCACCTCTTTATTCGATGCTGTTCCTTTTTTGAACAGCCAGTCTTACAGAACATCTGCAAAATGCACTTTTAGCTTCCGAAATACATGACTTCCGATCCACCAGACCAGGATCGTCACTGCCCAGAAATAAGCATGCATCCATCCAAGCCGGGCAACCGATTCCGTCTGAAACAGAGCCGCCCGGTAGCCATAGACGATATAGCACAGAGGATTCAGTTTCAGGACAAGCAGCACCGGATATTTGCTGAGCAGGTCTTCCAGAGACCACATGATCGGTGTCATCCAGATTCCTACCTGGAGAAAGATGTTGATGATCTGACTTAAATCCCGGAAAAACACCACCAGGGCACTGGTCAGCATGCATACACCGGTGACGAAGATCATCAGACTTGCGCTGAAATAAAGCACCAGCAGCGTATGAAGACCCGGATAGTACCCGTACAAAGCAAACAAAAGCAGCATAAACAGCACAAAAAAACCATGGATAAAAAGAGCTGCGATGGTCTTCACCAGCGGCAGAATATTGATATTGAATACCACCTTTTTCACCAGATAATGGTATTCCAGCAGCGCATTCGTCCCATTGCTCAGGCTTTCGGAAAAATAAAACCAGGGCACAATGCCGCTGACCAGCCACAATACAAAAGGCACATGAATCCCTTGTTTTAATTCCGCAGTCGCATTGTTTAGTCCAATCTGAAAGACGAACCAGTACACCAGCACGATGACCACCGGCTGCACCAGAGCCCAGACCACGCCAAAATAAGAGCCCGCATACCGGGTCTTAAAATCATTCCTGGAAAGCTTCCAGATCAGCTTTCGATTCTTCCAAAAATCCAGAAATATCTGGTCCGTCATAGCGATCCTCCTTGCAGCGCTCAGTCCTGGCCACCGGTCTGCAGCGTACAGATGCCGCCCCACTTCTGATCCTTCTCTGAGATTGTCAGTTCCATCCCTTCCTGGATGGGCCAGTTCACCCCAATCTCGGGATCGTTCCAGGCCAGTCCGCCCTCATCGTTGGGATGATAAAAATCCGTGCACTTATACACAAACTCTGCCACATCCGACAGCACCAGAAAACCGTGGGCAAAATTTTTCGGAATAAAAAACTGCTTCTTATTCTCTTCCGATAAAATCACACCATGCCATTTTCCATACGTCTTCGATCCGGGTCTTAAATCCACCGCCACATCGAACACTTCCCCGCGGACCACCCGCACCAGCTTGTCCTGAGGATAGTGAATCTGAAAATGCAGCCCCCGCAGCACGCCCTTTTTCGACGCCGACTGGTTGTCCTGCACAAACTCCATATCAATTCCGGCCGCCGCATAATCCTTGTAATTATACGTCTCCATAAAATACCCCCGCTCATCCCCAAAGACTGCCGGAGTAATGATCTTCAGTCCCTCAATCTCACAGGTCTCCACCGTAATCTTTCCCATACTTCTCTTCCTCTCTTTCTCCCGTTCCCGTCAGACATCGCTGCCTCCCGGCCAAAGCACGCAGACCTTTTATGCTGCGAGGAGGCTCTGGGGGAAGCTGGTTCTGCACGTGCACTCACAGTCCGTTGGCCACATCCACCAGGTACTGTCCATATGCCGTTTTCATCAGCGGCTCTGCCAGCTTCAGCAGCTGCTCTTTGTCAATAAATTTTCTCCGGAATGCGATCTCCTCAATACAGGAAATATAAAGTCCCTGTCTCTTCTGGAATGCCGCCACAAAATCCGCCGCATCCAGGAGTGCATCGTGGTTTCCCGTATCCAGCCAGGCAAAGCCTCTCCCGAGCGTCTCCACCCGAAGCGTCCCTCTTCTTAAATACTCATTATTGATGCTGGTGATCTCGATCTCGCCCCGGGCCGAAGGCTTCACATTCCTGGCGATCTCCACCACATCATTGTCATAAAAATACAGTCCCGGCACTGCATAGTTGGACTTTGGATGCTCCGGCTTTTCCTCTATGGAGATGGCCATTCCCTCCTCGTCAAATTCCACCACGCCGTACTCCCTTGGATCCCTCACATAGTATCCGAAGATCGTCGCACCGCTCCCGTGGGAAGACACCCGTTTCAGTACCTGGGAAAAACTCTGCCCATAGAAGATATTGTCTCCCAAAATCAGCGCCACACTGTCATTTTCAATAAAATCTGCTCCGATGATAAAAGCATCCGCCAGTCCCCGGGGCTTTTCCTGCACTGCATACGCAAACCGCATGCCAAGCTGGCTTCCGTCTCCTAAAAGCTCCTCAAATACCGGCAGATCCCTGGGCGTGGAGATAATCAGCACCTCCCGGATGCCCGCCAGCATCAGAATCGACAGCGGATAATAAATCATCGGCTTGTCATAGACCGGCATGATCTGCTTGGACACCGCCTTTGTCAAAGGATACAGCCTGGTCCCGGAACCTCCCGCCAATATAATACCTTTCATTTTCCCTGATTTCCTCCTTCTTCTTTTTCCAATGTACGGAACAGAAGATCGCAGTCCGTCAGGAAATTCCTGGCAAACAAAAACCCTGTCTGTCCCTGTATCTCTTTTACTTCATAAAGCCGTACGGCCTGATTATCCGGCATATCCGAAAGCTGATACGTGCAGATCGGTTCGAACTCTGGCGTATAGTCCGCATAATAGACCCTGGCTCCCTGGTAGCTCTCACCTACGCAGTCATAATCGCTGCTCACGTAGAGCCTCCAGCCGTCCTCCGTCTTCTCGCAGGACGCCATCTCGTTGTCCGCCACCGCCAAAAGCAGCTCCCTGGGCTCACTCCAGGTCTTTCCCTGGTCCTCAGATTCCATGACACAGATGGCCGAAGGCCCCTTGTCATACTGCTCCATCTCAAAAAAATAATAAAATGTGCCGTCCACGCACCGAAGATCCCCGTCTTCCAGGTTCTGCCTGCGGCTTATGACGTCCGTTACATACTCCCACTTTGTCAGATCCCCGGAGCGGTACAGCCGCACCGTATAGGTCCCGTTCTCTCCTTTTGGATCCGGATTGTTGATGGTACCCTCGATCAGCGTATGCATCAGATACCAGGTATCCTGATCCCTTAAAAGAACCGGATCAATGGCCAGCGTCTTTGTCTGAAGCACCATCTGGTCCTTCCCAACCTCAAAGTCCGTCCCTGAAAGCTGCAGAATATGCGTCTCGTTCTCATGGTTGCTGTACGCCACCACCGGACCCTCATCCCCTTCCTGCACATAAAGCCAGGAAGCCGAAAGCCCCTCAAATCCCCGGATCACATTCCCTTCCAGATCCAGAATCTGAATCCCTTCTTCCACACTGGTAATCACATGCTCTCCCAGAAACTTTGCGTCTGCATTGTGATACCCCGGCAGGGTAAAGCCATTTTCCTTTGCCGGCCCCCCGCCGAAAACCAGCGCCAGCGCCCCAAGCAGCACCCCTGCCGCCGGAACCAAAAGTCCCTTCCATCCATCTCTCTTCATCCGGGACCTCCCTTTTTGATCTCCTTTTGCGAACAGGTGGTCCCGCCGGAACTCCGTTCGCTCCATGCCATTTGACAACTCATATTGGATGATTATAACATTATTACAGAATTATTACAAGTACCATGGATTTTTCCCTCCAAACATGGTATATTAAAGATTACTGTTCACACCATGGCGAATCACTCCGCTGATTCGTCATGAGCTGGTACCGTTATGGAGTCAAAGCACATGCCCCAGTAACGATTAAAGGTTCTCATTCGCGTCCGATCCAGTCAGTCCGCTGATGGATGTGAAGTCTATACCATTATGGAATCAAAGGGACTGCCTCTCATCAAAGGCAGCTTTCCATGGGCAGTCCTGTTATGTTAAGGAGGATTCATCCCTATGAAACGCATTCACCGTCTTTTGCTTCACCTGACCGACCAATATTATCTCCTGTGGTTTGCCCTTCTGGGCCTTTTGACTGCCTTTTTGTGTTTCCGCTGCCTTGGCATCGGTGCCATTGACTCCTGGGATGAAGCCCGCCATGGTATCTCTGCCTATGAGATGATGCAAAACGGCAACTATCTGGTCAATACGTTCCAGGGCAGTCCCGACTACTGGAATGTCAAGCCGCCTTTGTCCTTTTTGACGGTCATTGCCGGATTTACCCTTTTTGGCTATACGGCTGTCGGGCTCCGCTTTTTTTCCGCCCTTGCCTATCTTCTGACCGTTCTTTGCACCGGATGGTTCGCCAGACGCTACGGAAAACTGGCTTCCCTTCTTACGATGGTTTTTTTGACCGCCAACTATTATCCGTTCAAAGCCCACCTGGTCCGGGCGGGAGACGCCGACGGTCTGTATCTTCTGCTTTTTACACTGGCCATGCTGGCCATGCTGAAAGTCCGGGAAGATCATCGCTGGCTTTATGCCTGCGGCCTGTGTTTTTCCCTGGCTTTTCTGACCAAGAGCTTCCACGCGGGCATGATCGCCGCTGTGGGCGGACTGTTCCTCTTAAAGACCGGCGAATTGAAAAAAATGCGTCTGTCCGTATGGGCCGGTTTTCTGGGTTGTTCTGTGCTGCCCATTCTGATCTGGGGCATTCTGCGCTTCCAATACGACGGAACCGTATTTTTTTGGAACATGTATGAAGCGGATCTTGCAGGAAGAACCGCCTCCGGAGGTCTGGAAGGCCACGGTTTCCCCTTTGACTTCTATCTGAACTCTGTCTTTCTGGACTTTGACCATATCTACGGTTTTTTAAGCCTGATTGCACTTTTGGGAATCCTGTATCTCTGGATCCGGCCTTTTGAAGCCGATCAGATGATGGTGCAGGCAGACCGGACCGGAATCCTTCTGTGGTTTTTTGTTCCGCTCCTTGGATTCTCGCTTGTGTCCACCAAGCTTATGTGGTACGTCTATCCCTGTACGGTACCCTTATGCCTGCTGGCCGGAATTTTTCTCTCCCGTTTCCTGCGTTCCTCCTCTTTGCGGCCCGGTCTGTCACTTTTGTGCCTTATGCTTACTGGTGTAAGTGCCCTTTCGTTTACCTGGCGCAACTATGCAGACAATGTCCGCGGCGCCCGCTCCAACGACCTGCAGACCTTTGTCCAGGAACAGTTCACCCGCGAAGATGCCCTTACCGGTTCTGTCATCTATCTGGACGCCTATGACCCGTTTCTCTACGCCAACACCACCTCCTGGGAGCAGAATATGCGCCTGCTGGCCATGATGGAGGGGGATCTTGACTGCCAGGACGGCGGGGCCAAGGCCTTTTTAAAAGAAGAAAACGACTGCCTTCTGATTCTGTCCATCCCCTTTTTGCAGGATTATCCGCAGCTTTCCTCCTGCACGATCCTGGCTGACAATGGTCAGTATCTGCTGCTTCACCGGGAGCCGGCCCGCCAATGACCCTTCCGCGCCGGGCTAAAGTCTGCATACCGGCCACACTTACGCCCGTTTCCACAAAATTTTTATTCCCGCGGGCAACGAGCCAAGTGGCTGCTACCACCAGAAGTACCTCTTAAAATTTGAGAAAAATCTTGACTTCCTGTCTCTTCCGTTTTATACTGACAGTCAGAAACCCGAAAACTTCGTCTAAGAAAGGAGGACAATGATGACATACAGAAACCATTTTTCAAACACAGATACAGCAGCAACCATTTGCAGAGGTCAGATTGTCCGACTTTTACACCGGTAAACCATTCGGATTTTCTAGTTTTTACCAAAAAAAGAACCATTCTTTTTTGAGGTGCCTCTGCGCTTATGCAGCGGTATTTTTGCGCCCAAAAAGCGTACTTTGATGCCCCTTTTGATTCAGAAAGGAACCTCATGAAAGAAATATACGGCACTTACACTTCTGCGAAAATCTTCACAGACTCCATAGAACCATATGCCCTGGCGCAGGTACAGATGCTCTGCGACCAGGCAGTCTCAGCCGGAAGCAAGATCCGCATCATGCCGGATGTTCATCCTGGAAAATACGGCCCGATCGGACTTACCATGACTTTCCAGGACCGGATTTTTCCGGCACTGGTGGGCATTGACATCGGATGCGGCATGACATGTGCCCGGCTTGGCGGAAAAAAGACCGAGTATCCGAAACTGGATGCCGTCATCCAAAAACACATCCCCTCCGGCGTCTCCATCCGCCAGACACCCCATAGCCGGGGAATGCATTTTCCATACGAAAAACTTCTGTGCGCAGAACACATTCATCTGGAAAAAACCGCCCTGAGCATGGGAACTTTGGGCGGCGGCAACCATTTTATCGAAATCGACCGGGACGAAGAGGGCTGCCATTACCTTACCATCCACAGCGGAAGCCGGAGACTCGGAAAAGACGTGGCAGAGCACTATCTAAGGCTGGGACAAAAAGAACTGATAGCCAAAAGCCTGACTGTACCCTATCCTCAGACCTGGTTAGAAGGCTCGCTGCTTGCAGACTATCTCCACGATGTCGCCATCGTACAGGATTACGCCGAGCAGAACCGCCTGGCCATTCTGGAAACACTCTGCAAATATATGAAATGGAAACCGGGAGAGGTCTTTTCCTGCCCCCACAACTACATCTCCCGACAGGACGATCACTATTTGCTCCGAAAAGGAGCCATCTCTGCCAACAGCAGCGAGCAAATGCTGATCCCAATCAATATGCAGGAAGGAATCCTGCTGGCAGAAGGGAAAGGAAATCCGGACTGGAACTGCTCTGCTCCCCACGGATCCGGGCGTCTTCTGAAACGGACCGATGTGGCAAAGCAGTATACCGTCTCTCAGTTTAAGACGGCGATGAAAGGAATTTTTTGTACCTGCATCAGCAAGACCACACTGGCAGAAGCCCCTTTTGCCTATCGGGATCTGTCCTACATCGTCTCCCGGATTGCAGACACCGCAAAGATTATGAAAGTCCTGACCCCGGTCTATAATTACAAAGACAACAACGAACCGCATCAGCGGACACAAGGAGGAAGCAATGGCTAAATACAGAGAGACTCCCTGCAAATATTATCTGGCGCTTGGACAGTGCACAAAGGGCCGTGATGCCTGCCACCGGACCTACTGTCAGCACTGCGGCAAATACGAGCCCCGGGCCAAAATACGTCATATAAATAAGAAGAAACAGTACAACCAAAAAATCCGCAGGCCGGTTAAGGCCATGCGGATTTTTCTTTTTTATTTGCACTCACAGCGAAAAGTCATACACTCTGTCTGGCCGCACTCGCAGGCATTCACACCGCCCACCTGAATCTGCTCTGCATGACATTTGCAGGACTGGTTGTGGCTGCAGGTGGTCGCATCGCAGGAAACCTCCGTCGGTTTGCTCGGGATATCGTCTGCGTTGCGGGCACCGTCATACTTCCGCTCCCGGAAGCTGTCGCAGCAGGTCTGGTCTGTCACCTTCGCATTGCGGCCTCCCACATGGATGTTGTCCTTACAGCAGCTGTTGTCCTTATTGTACGTACAGTTTACAACGGAACAGTCTAATCTCGTCATGTTTATGTCCTCCTTCAGATTGTGATACGAATAGTATCGCAAATCTTTCCGGAAATTATGCGAAAGATTTCAAAAGATTTCTTCATCTGATTTGTTCCGAACTGTCGCTTTCCAGCTTATATCAAAGCAAAAAAATCATCTGTTTTCTAACGGAAATATTCCACACCTGACTCGAAGATCTTCATATCCTGCTCTCCATAGATGTTGATGGCCACAGCCTCACCGATCCGCTCCGAATGTCCCATCTTGCCGAACACCCGTCCGTCAGGACTTAGGATTCCTTCGATGGATCCATAGGAACCGTTTACATTCCACTCCTCATCCATGGTGGGACGTCCTTCAAGATCCACATACTGGGTCGCCACCTGTCCGTTGGCAAAGAGCCGGTCAATCCACTCTTTGGGGGCCACAAACCGACCCTCTCCGTGGGAAACCGGAATCGCATAGGTCTCTCCGAGTTTTGCCCCGGAAAGCCATGGCGACTTGTCCGTCACCACCTTCGTATACACCATACGGGAAATATGGCGGTTGATGGTATTGAAGGTCAGAGTTGGAGAATCCGGAGTCTGACCCACGTTCTCTCCATGGGGCAGAAGTCCCAGCTTGACCAGAGCCTGGAAACCGTTGCAGATGCCAAGTATCAGTCCGTCCCGTTCCTTCAGCAGATTGTTCACTGCCTCTTTGATCTTCTCATTCTGGAATGCTGTCGCAAAAAATTTGGCAGAACCATCCGGCTCATCACCGGCAGAAAAACCGCCCGGGAACATGATGATCTGCGCCTGCGCGATGGCTTTTTCAAAGACGTCCACAGACTCCCGGATATCACTCTCGCTTAAGTTCCGGAAAATCTTCGTCACCACATCCGCTCCTGCTCTCTCGAACGCTTTCCCGCTGTCATACTCGCAGTTGGTACCCGGAAATACCGGAATAAAGACGGTGGGTCTTGCCACTTTGTGCCTGCATACATAGATACTGCTGGTATGATAAACTGGAGTATCCAAAAGCTCCTTGTTCTGTACCGCCTTCGTCGGGAACACTTTTTCCAAAGTTCCGGTCCAGGCCTCCAGCGCTTCTTCCATGGTGACAGACGCATTCCCATAGGAAAATCCGCTCTCGGTCACCTCTCCGATCAGGGTATAGGTAATGGAAAGCTGTCCCACTTTTCCGTCCGGCACTTCTGCCACAATTCCTCCGAAGGCCGGTGCAAAGGCATCCCTCGGGTCCAGACTGTGCTCCAGCTTCACCCCGAGCCGGTTGCCGAAAGCCATTTTGCTGACCGCCGCCACAATGCCGTGGGCATCCAGCGCATAGGCAGAAACAATCCTGCCCGCCTTTATATCCTCGAAAAATTTCCCGTACTGATCCATGGCCTGTCCATAATCCGGAAGGTCATAATCGTCCCGGTCAATCTTCAAGAGCACCAGTTTATTGCCGGTTTTTTTCAGCTCCGGCGTGATCAGGTGACGGTAACTGGCCACATCCACCGCAAAGGAAACCAGTGTGGGCGGCACGTCGATCTCATTGAAGCTGCCGGACATGCTGTCCTTTCCTCCGATGGAGGGAAGTCCAAAGCCAAGCTGTGCGCTGTACGCTCCCAGAAGCGCCGCAAAGGGCTGGCTCCAGCGATGGGGATCCTCGGTCATTCTCCGGAAATATTCCTGGAAAGTAAAGCGGATTTTCCGGTAATCTCCGCCGGAAGCCACGATCTTTGCCACGGACTCTAATACCGCATAGACAGCACCGTGATAGGGAGACCAGCTGGACAGATACGGGTCAAAACCATAACTCATCATGGTAACCGTGTCCGTGCGGCCTTTGAGCACCGGAAGTTTTGCCACCATGGTCTGGGTCTCCGTCAGCTGGTACCGGCCTCCGTAAGGCATAAAAACACTGCCTGCGCCGATGGAGCCGTCGAACATCTCCACCAGGCCTTTCTGCGAACATACGTTCAGATCTTTCAGGGTACTCAGCCATGCCTCCCGGACATCGCCCACTTCTTTTCTTTCAAAATATTTCTGCTCCTCTGACGGCATATCCACGGCCACCTTGGTCTCCTGGTGCGCGCCGTTGGTATCCAGAAAAGCACGGGAAAGATTGACGATCTCTTTCCCTCTCCACATCAAAACCAGTCTTGGAGACTCGGTCACTTCTGCCACGCAGACAGACTCTAAATTCTCCTCTTTGGCATATCCCATAAATTCGTCCACATGTTTGGGATCCACCACCACAGCCATACGCTCCTGAGACTCGGAGATGGCGATCTCGGTTCCGTCAAGACCTGCATATTTTTTCGGCACCTTGTCCAAGTTGACAAGAAGCCCGTCTGCCAGTTCTCCGATGGCCACCGACACGCCGCCGGCACCAAAATCGTTGCATTTTTTGATCAGCCGGGTGACTTCCGGGCGGCGGAACAGTCTTTGAATCTTCCGCTCCGTAGGTGCATTTCCTTTCTGCACCTCCGCACCGCAGGTCTCAATGGAAGCCTCTGTGTGTACCTTGGAGGAACCTGTCGCTCCGCCGCAGCCATCCCGTCCGGTGCGCCCTCCAAGCAGGATAATGATATCTCCCGGATCGGAAGTCTCCCGGATCACATCCTTTCTCGGAGCCGCGCCCATGACAGCTCCAATCTCCATCCGCTTAGCCACATAGTCCGGATGGTAGATCTCTTTGACATACCCCGTGGCAAGTCCGATCTGATTGCCATAAGAACTGTACCCCCCTGCTGCTCCCCGGACCAGCTTTTTCTGAGGCAGTTTTCCCTTCATGGTCTCAGACACCGGCACGGTCGGATCCGCCGCACCAGTTACCCGCATGGCCTGATAGACATAGGTACGCCCGGAGAGCGGATCCCGGATCGCACCTCCAAGGCAGGTTGCCGCACCGCCAAAAGGTTCGATCTCTGTGGGATGGTTATGGGTTTCGTTTTTAAAATTCACCAGCCACTCTTCCGTCTGGCCGTCAATCTCCACCGGAACCACAATGGAACAGGCGTTGATCTCATCGGATTCTTCCTGGTCTTCCAGCTTCCCTTCTTTTTTCAGCTTTCTCATGGCCATCAAAGCCAGATCCATCAGACAGACAAATTTATCCTCTCTGCCCGCGAAGATCTCTTCGTGGTCTGCAAGATACCGACGGTAGGTATCCTCGATCGGCGTCCGGTAATATCCGTCTGCAAAGGACACCTCTGTCAGCTCTGTAGAGAAGGTGGTATGCCGGCAGTGATCGGACCAGTAGGTATCCAGCACCCGAATCTCTGTCATGGAAGGATCCCGCTTCTCTTCTTTCTGAAAATAATTCCGGATATGCAGAAAATCTTTAAAAGTCATGGCCAGATTCAAAGAATCATACAATTCTTTGAGGACACCCTCCGCCATATCCCGGAAACCTGCAAAGATCTTCACATCCTCAGGCTCCTCAAAGACCGTCACCAAAGTTTCCGGCTTTACCATATCGGTCTCTCTTGAATCCACCGGATTGATGCAGAAAGCCTTGATGGAGGCAAGTTCTTCCGGGGTCACACCCCCTTCCATCACATACACAATCGCCGTGCGGATCACCGGCTCCTCGGAAGAATTCAAAAACTGCACACACTGTACGGCAGAATCTGCTCTCTGGTCAAACTGCCCCGGCAGATACTCCACGCCGAACACAGCTGCACCTTCAGCCGCCTCAAAACTTTCCTTATATAAAACATCCACGGGCGGCTCACTGAACACGGTCTTACACGCCTGCTCAAAAGTCTCCTCGGTAATCTTCTCCACATCATAGCGGATCAGCACCCGGACATTTGTCACGGTCTGAATCCCGAGATAGCCTTTGATCTCCTCCTTCAGTTCCTTTGCCTTGACGGCAAATGCCTCTTTTTTCTCCACATAGACGCGTCTAACCATGTTTTCTTACCTCCATTTTATCGTGTATGACTTACTTATCTTCTTTTTTTCTTCTTGCTGCGTGACCGAACTACCACAAACACCATCAGCACCAGAGCTGAGGCACCTGCCAGACCAGCATACAGAAGAATCGGACTTCCATCTCCCGTAGCTGCACCGCCGATTTGGATTCCTCCGGAAGATCCTCCTCCTCTGCCTGGATTGACACCGCCGTCTGCCGGGTCACTCCATGCCAGTGCAATCGGCGACAGGCCGGTGACTGTAAACTCCATCCCGTTGTCTGTCTTGCGGATTGCGGGAAGTTCCACATTGCCGGAGGTTTTGCCAAAATAGCTGGTTGAGAACATATGGGCAGCTGCAAAGTTATTGGTATATCTTCCGGTTCCACTTGGATAAGGCATCGTCACTTTCAGTCCCCCTGCCGGGAAATTCGTGTAATCTGCCACCTGCCAGGTTGCCCCTTCGTCGGTGCTGACCTGCAGAACCACATCATAGACCGCCGTATTTTCCTCTTTGTAAACTCCGGATTCGGTCAGAACCCGCTTTAACTCCTGTTCAATCTTTACCGGTGTGTCAAAGCTGGTGTTCCTAAGCCCCTCCGGTACGGAAGAAATTCCCTCTTCCATCACCAGTTTGAACGTCTTGCCGTCCACAGCCTCCGGCGGGTTGGGAAGTTCTTTCAATCCGTTGACCTTGGCTGTAATCTGCGGTTCCTCCTCCGGCAGCGCATAATTCTTTGGATCTTTAGGATCAAACTCCCACTCTCCCTCTCCGGGGACCACCGTGACTTTAAAACTTCCGGCCTCCGCCGATTTCAGTCCCTTGGTCTTGATGACATCCGGCTGTTTGACTGTCACTTCATCATCTTCTAAAAGTCCTTCCAGCTTCAGCTCTCCGTAGACCGTCACCTCTCCGGCTGTTCCTGCCGATTTTGAGGCAGACAGCCCGGACACATCCCAGGTAAGCTGCTTTTTCTCCACGGAGACAGCAACTTCTGCCGTGGCATCTTCAAAGGAAGAATTGGCTGTAAATACCGCCAGGATCTTGTGTTCTCCCGCTGTCAGTTTCTTGTGGTCCACCGTAACGCTGACTTTTTCTCCCGAGGAAGTAACCGGCTGTACAGATCCTACTTTATTCCCGCTCTCCACGCTGTCCACATAGAACTGTACGTTTCCGGTAAAGGCATCTGTATCGTCCTCATCCGCTCTGGAAACAGCAGCCGTAAATTTGACCGAATCTCCGTATGTGATTCCTTCCTGCTTGCCGGCAGTCAGGGTCATGGTGGTAGCGGTTTTGTCCATCATGGTCAGGCTGTTGTCGCTGGCCGCGTTGCTGACCTCATAATTGTCATTTCCCACGATCACGGCCTCAAAGGTCTTATCTCCTTTCACCGCTGTCGTGTAGCTGGTCCGGTACACCCCGTACTGCCCGGGCGCCGCCTCCATGGCAAGCGAGTGGGCTTCTTCTGTATCATTTCTGCCGGATACCGTCAGCAGAATATTTTCTGCTTTCAGTCCGTCATTGTCCATGGGCGTGCTGTCGCTGTAGGAGGCCGTCACCGACACGCTCACCGGACGATTGACTTTCTGGGTGCTTGGTTCCACACTGATCTTCAAAAGCAGTTTCGCCTTCGTGATCGTTCCCGGAATGCTGGCCTGGGTGCTGCTTAACGTATAGTTGGAAGCCCCCTCTCCGGTCAGCTTGATATCCGTCGCCACAATCTGGCTGGCCGCACTGGCATTGGCACTGTTGTAAGCGAAAGAGGAAGCCTGGGCAGCGACACGTCCGCTGTCCGAAGCAAGCAGGCCCTCCAGGACGATCTTTGCGTCTTTTACCTCTGCGGTGCCGTCATATACTTTGGTAGTAGTTCCCTCCACCTTCGGAGTGATGGTCCGCGGACTGATGGTCACCGGAATTGTACCGGAAGCCGTATAATTGGGCGCATCCGACGCATCCACTTTTAAAATATAATTGCCTGCGTCAGTAGGAGTGACCTTATTGGACTCATCCACACTGTTTTTGTACCAGGTATAATTCCAGCTTAATTTTACGTCTGCTCCCGGTCCGTTGATCAGGTTAAAATACTGGCTTCCGTCCGCGGGCTGATTGATGGGATCGCCGTATGTATACTGCGTCGGAAATCCGGCTGCCCCGGATTTGTTCTCGATGGCTCCGTTGTCCAGCGGAGTGATCGTAATCGTAAAGGCAGGGGACCACTCCGTATAATCATTGACCGTTGCACCTGCATAATAACTGTATTTGCCTGCAGGACTGTTGTTGGAAAACGAATACGAAGTTCCCGAAGCATTGGCCAGTGTTTTCCGCTCGCCGTCATTGTAGCTGCATGCCCACTGGATGGAGGCAGAGCTGCCGCTTGTTCCGGAAACCTGTGCAGTCAGGTCATATTTTTTGTCTCCTGCATAACTGAAACTTACCGTTTCTCCGCTTGATACATTAGTTCCTCCGGAAGCGGCAGTCAGTGATACAGATCCAATGGGCTTGCTGTCCACCTGCACATTGGCAATCGCCGAAGCTTCCAGCTGATTGAGGTCGGTAATCCAGGCCCCGGTGCCGCCGGTGGAAGACTTCCGATAACTATATCCGCTGCCCAGAACATCCTTAACTGCTCCGTCACTGGTCTTGATCTGGGCAAAAGTTCCGCCTGTAAGCGCGACATCTGCATCCTTTTTCTCCACCGTCAGGCTTCCGGATGCCACTTCTCCTCCGGACATACGCAGTCTTCCGCTGTTCATCGTGATCGCATTGCCCGATTTTGTGTTCTGGAAGGTTCCTCCTGTGATCTCTACATCTCCGCCTCCAATGTAGACAGGCGCAGACACATTCGATGATAAGGTACCGCTTTCAATCTTTATTTTCCCGCCTGCCGCATAGAGACAGGCACCCGTATAATTTCCGCTGCCACTGTAGACGATCCTTCCGCCTGATCCGCTGTCCTTTACCGTCAAAGTCCCGTTGCTGACCTCAATCAGATCCGGCGCTCCGGACGAACTGCGGCTGGTGGAAGTTGTCTGGAAGGTCCATGTATAGCCGTTTAAATCCAAAGTGATGTCTTTCTCACTTTTGATGACTGCATCGGTAGAAGCGGATGAAGAAATCCTTGTGGTCACAGGTCCTGATAGTTCAATCACAGCACCCGACGCAGCCGCCGCCCACGCTTCTTTCATGGTCGAAAACTTGTCACCACCGATCTGGATATTTCCCTCTGTATTCTCTGTGCCGCCGGTCCCGTCTCCGGATCCATTTCCGCCGCTGTTGTCCCCGTCTCCGGTTCCGTCTCCGCCGCTGTTGTCTCCGTCTCCGGACCCATTCCCGCCGCTGTTGTCTCCGTCTCCGGTTCCATTCCCGCCGCTGTTGTTCCCGTCTCCGGTTCCGTCTCCACCGCTGTTGTCCCCGTCTCCGGACCCATTCCCGCCGCTGTTGTTCCCGTCTCCAGTTCCGTCTCCGCTGCTGTTGTCTCCGTTTCCAGATCCATTTCCGCCGCTGTTGTCCCCGTCTCCACCTGTGTTTTCATCGGGGTTCGTGGTCCCTCCTGTGTTCTCATTTCCGCCTGTGGTTCCGTCCGGATTCTCCGTTGTCCCTGGATTTTGTCCGCCCTGGGACCCGCCGGGAGTCTGCCCGTCTCCAGAAGTTCCCGGATTCTGAGTGTTGTCCGTGTCAGGGTTCGTAGGCGTTGCCGGATCCTTTGTGTCTTCTGTTTTGGGATCTTCCGGATTTCCGGAACTGCCTGGATCTTCGGTTGTTCCCGGATCCTTCGGCGCGCCGGGATTCTCAGGACTTTGTGTCTCTCCCGGATTCGTGCTGCCATCCTCCGTATCTCCGGTTCCCTCCGTACTGTCCGCTCCTTCGGTGTTCCCGGAAGTGTTCGTATTCTTATTTACCTTTGACGGATTTGCCTTTTTGATCTCTGATATCCCGGCATTGTTCTCTGTCTCTGCCGCCTTTGATACGACCGGATGCAATGCATTCCCGGCAAAAAGCACAAATGCAACTACCAGTATAAATCCTCTCCACTTTCTGTTCCACACTTTCATCGTACGCTCTGCTTCCTCCATACCTGTCTTATTTATCCAAAATCACGGGCATTCGTGTCCGTGTGTATTGTCCACTGCCCGCCGAATGAGTCCGCTCATTCTGAAAAGTCTGCGAACATTATATCACAAAAGTATTGGTTTGCCTACTGTTTCATAAAGCTCTGATCTGCGTCTCCTGTAAACCATATGATGTGGCCTTCCTTGAAATTCGTGAATATAACCACTGTAAATATAGGTTTCTTTCAGGCCTCTTTCTCATAATTTCCTTTTGTATTTTCCAAAAGTCCCCGATATTCCTCCCAGCTCACATACCGTCCCCCCATGCTCTCTAAATGCTCTGTGTGAAACTGGCAGTCGATAAACACAAAATTTTTCTGACGAAGAATCGTAGCCAGACCGATCAGAGCTGCTTTCGAGCCGTTTTTCTTCTCAGAAAACATGCTTTCTCCAAAAAAACACCTTCCAATGGCTACTCCGTAAAGCCCTCCGGACAATTCTCCGTCTTCATAGGCTTCCACACTGACTGCAAAGCCCTCCTTATGAAGCGCCAGATAGGCGGCTTCCATATCGTCTCCGATCCAGGTACCTTCTGCTTCCCGCAGCGTCCGGCATCGGTGCATCGTCTCCTGAAAATCCCGGTTCAGCCGGACCTCGATCCGATGCTTTTTCAAATACTTTTTCATGGAATGGGAGATATGAATCTCTCCTGGCATAATAAGAAACCGCTCCCTGGGACACCACCACAGGATCTCTTCTCCCGGGTTATACCAGGGAAAGATGCCGTTACAATAGCCAAGCAGCAGACGGTCCACACTCAGGTCCCCTCCCACCGCCAGCAGTCCGTCTTTCTCTGCAAGCTCCGGACTTGGAAAACTGACCTCATTTTCTCTTAATTGATATACTGGCATATTCTTTCCTTCTTTCTGTGCACAGCACTGCATTTGTCCCTGTTCTTCCCCCGGGGCCATGATTCTGCGGTACGTAACCTGCATCCGATGCCCGACCGTGTGAGCTGACGCTTCTTCCCTGACTACGCTCATTTTGTCATAACTCTTTGATTCCTGATTCGTATTTCACATCCATCGCATGAGCTGACTCTTTCATTTTACTTACGTTCATGAGATCTTGGTTCGCTGAGTCATAACCAATTCCTGCCGCCTGACATAGGAACGGATGCTTCTTTCCTGACTACGCTCATTCTGTCATGATGCTTTGATTCCTGATCCGTATTTCACATCCGACGTATGAACAATATTTTCATTCTGCTTACGCTCATGGTATCATGGTTCGCTGAGCCATAACCAATTCCTGCTGCCCGGCGCATGAGCTGATGCGTCTTCCTGCCTGCGCTCATTCTGTCATGATGCTTTGATTCCTGATCCACATTCCTTGCCTGACGCATAAACGGATGCTTCTTTCCTGTTTATGTTCATTATACCACAAATAATCATCTCTGACACTAAGAATCAAAAAAAGTGACCTGGCCCCTGAAAAAAGGCCCTGTCACTGTTTCTATCTGTCATTTTGTTCTGTTAAACTATACAGATGCATCTATCGTCCGTACTGCCGCCGGAATCATCTCCTCCCACATTCATACCAGGAATGCGCAGCCCGGCGCGGACCATCTTTTACCAAATCACATTCCTTAATGCAGTCAGCGCATGACCCAAAGAACAGAGATATGGTCCGAATCCCATTGGTCCCGCAATACTGCTGACCCCAGCGGGTTGACTCAAAGGGCAGAAATACAGTCCGAATCCGTCATATTTACACAATCAGCCCTTTGGACCAGGCCCAGACATTATACATATCTGCCCAGTGTTCTATGGGGCAGACGCAGATCAGGCAGAACAGGAACGCTCCCACCATCACGCAGATTCTTACCATGGGAAATTCTTTTCTCTGCCGCAATATGATGCAGACGAACACCACACCCATCCACAGCATGAAGATCAGCGGTAAAATCCGCAGAACGGTCAGTCCATAGACATCCATGTACATCCCCATCTTGCTGATGGCTGTTACAAGCAGCAGGAGGGTAAGCACCGACAAAAAGACGGTCAAAAAACCCAGTCCTTTGTGTTGTTTTTGGCCAGTTCTGGCAAAAGCACCTCCGCAGCCTGTAAAAACCAGATTCCATACACCGATCTGACACAGCTCAAAAAACCCTCTTCTGGCATATTGTGCATAAGTCAGCCCCTCCGGCCGCACCCCGGCAAAGGCAGAGAACAGATATTGTCCCTGCAGACCAATGAACAGGCAGTAGACAAGGCAAATAACAAAAAGCGCGGTACAGACTGCCGTGTCGGGAATCACCCTGATCCCTCTGCACATCTTTTCAAGGACCGGCACCTGTATCCGATCGGTGTTTCTGCCATGAATTCCCCCGAAGATCAGCCCAAACAGGTAGAGTGATACCGGGACTGCAAACAGCATCCGCACAATAATCGTCAGCAAATGCTCCGTGATGTAATCCGCCAGATTCCCCGTCAGATACTGGAATCCTGCATCCGCCCTCGACAAAAGAGGCAGGATGATCATAAGCAGAGGCAGGGCCAGCACGACGCCAAGCGCAATCCCACCGAACTTCGAACCTGTCTGTTCGGAGTCCTCCTCTTTGGTTTTCCGGTCAAAGAGCACCCGCACCTGACATCCAAAATTACAAAACGGAACCAGTATTCCCGCATTCCAGCCGTCAAATAAAACCCAGCCGGATGTCCTGCCGGCGTCCAGAAGTCTTCCGGACGCGGACAATGTCCAATAGGCCGCCACCACCAGAAGCGCCAGCACCTGCAAAAGATACAAGACACTCCAAAATGCATAAGAAACCCCAACCGCAAGCATAACTGCAAACCAGAACCAGCTCTCTTTTGGTGAATGTATCTTCTTCTGTCTTAAGTATGCCAGCACCACGACACCGTAAAAGATGGTAAAAAGTGCCAGGTTCCGTTCAAACTCGTAGCTGATGACCACACAGATAAACAGATAGCCAACCAGCAAATAGACTGCTGCAAACAGCCGGTCCCACCATTCATATGGCGGAAAAATGGGTACACTAATCTGAGGCAGATCTAAAGAGCTGCCCTCCTGGTATGTTTCGTTCATAATCCTATTCCTTCCTTATATTTTAAAAAGTTTTCCTGCGGCCTCTGAGACCGTACTTACGCCTGCCCGTCTGTCCGGTCCGTGTCGTCCGTATTTACATATTCCAGAATATCCCCCGGCTGGCAGTCCAGCGCTCTGCAGATCCCGTCCAGGGTATTTACCTTGATGGCCTTTGCCTTTCCGTTCTTCAGTATGGAAATATTGGCCATGGTGATACCGACCCGCTCTGAAAGTTCCGTGACGCTCATCTTGCGCTTCGCCAGCATCACATCAATATTGATCACGATTGCCACACGTTTGTTCCTTTCCCTATCAAATGTTCCGCTTCAAATGTTTTCCGGTTTCCGCTGTCTGAAATGCTTTTGTTTTTTCCTTTTGCCGTCGGAAACTTCTATATCGTCAGTTCCTGCTCCTCCTGAATCTCGCTGGCGCTCTGTACCAGATGAGACAAGGCCGCGCAGAGCACCGTCAGCGTCACAGAGATAAAGATGGCCAGAAGCACCGGAAAAATGAGCCACGCTGCACCTGTATACCACCCTGCCAGGAAAAACCACACGAGAAAACCACTGTAAAGCACCACATCAGCCAGCATATACTGACTCATCCGCTTCAGTCTCCTTGCATTCTCCCCGGAAAAAGACCGGTCTTTCCGGATACTTTCGCAGATCCCCCAGAACCGTACCAGGCACAAAAATGCCGGAACAGCACTGATGCCAACCAAAATACAGGTTCCCTGGTATCCGCCCTTTCCAGCCGTGTCTGTCAATGGTTCCTTTAACACCAGCGGCAAAAACCAGAAGACAAATGCCAGCAGCAGGATTCCCACCCCGACCGTAATCACCTTCAGATATCCTGACATCTCTGTCTGCTTCATCAAAACCTCCTCCATTCTCTCCTGTTCTTTGTCTATCATAACCCCATTCACCTTTTATGTCAATATATATTTATTGATTTACAATAAATTTTTATTGTTAATTTTTATCCATTGGTAAATAGCGAGCCGAAAATCCCATTTGAAAATGATCAAAGAAAAAACCAGCCCTTTTCCGACTGGTTTTTATCTGAATTATTCTGTTTTAGCCTGCTCTTCCTTCGCTGTGACAGCGATCCCCAGCTCTTCTATCTGTATCGGATCCACCACATCCGGCGCGTTGCTCATAAGATCAGAGGCATCTTTTACTTTCGGGAAAGCGATGACTTCCCGGATGCTGTCTGCCCCCGTCATCAGCATCATCAGGCGGTCGAAGCCATAGGCAAGTCCTGCGTGAGGCGGCACGCCGTACTGGAAAGCATCCAGCAAAAATCCAAAGCGTTCCCGGGCCTGCTCTTTGGTAAATCCAAGCACTTCGAACATTTTCTCCTGGATATCTGCCTGAAAGATTCGAACTGATCCGCCCCCCAGCTCCGTACCATTCAATACGATGTCATAAGCCTTTGCCCGCACGGCTCCCGGATCGCTGTCCAGCTTGTCGAGGTCCTCCTCCATGGGCATGGTAAACGGATGATGCATGGCCACAAAACGGGCCTGCTCTTCGGACCACTCCAAGAGCGGAAACTCGGTGACCCAGAGGAAACAAAACTGATTCTTGTCAAACAGTTCCAGACTCTTTGCGATCTCCAGGCGCAGATTTCCAAGCACATCCCACACAATTTTATTCTTATCCGCCGCAAACAAAAGCAGGTCTCCCGGCTCGGCACCCATAGCCGCCTGAAGCGCTTCCATCTGCTGTTCAGTCATAAATTTTGCAAAGGAAGACTTTACACTTCCGTCCGGCTGAACTGCCACGTAGGCCAGACCTTTTGCCCCATAGCCTTTGGCAAACTCCACCAGGGCATCAATTTTCTTCCTTGGCATCTGTCCCTGCCCCTTCGCATTGATGCCGCGGACACTGCCGCCATGCGCAAGTGCCCCGGTGAACACGCCAAAAGCGCAGTCCTTCACAACCTCTGACACATCCGTCAGTTCCATCCCAAACCGGGTATCCGGTTTGTCCGAACCATAGCGGTCCATGGCTTCCTGCCAGGTCATCCTGGGCAGAGGAAGTTCGATGTCCAGCCCGATGGCATCCTTGAACACCTTCTGAAGCAGCCGCTCATTGACTGCAATCACATCGTCCACGTCCACAAAGGACATCTCCATGTCGATCTGGGTAAATTCCGGCTGGCGGTCCGCTCTTAAATCCTCATCCCGGAAACATTTTGCAATCTGGAAATACCGGTCATACCCAGAGCACATCAAAAGTTGTTTAAACAACTGAGGTGACTGGGGAAGCGCATAAAATTTTCCCTGATGGACCCGGCTGGGCACCAGATAATCTCTCGCCCCCTCAGGCGTACTTTTGATCAGGATCGGCGTCTCGATCTCCAAAAATCCTTCCTCTGCCAGTACCGCGCGCACTTTGGTGGCCACCTGGCTTCTGAGCATCAGCTTGCTCTGAATATCCGGTCTGCGAAGATCCAGAAAACGGTATTTTAACCGCATCTCCTCTTTCGTTCTTGAGCCTGCCTCAATGGGGAAGGGCGGGGTCTGGGCTTCCGACAAAATCCTCAGATCGGCCACCCGGATCTCGATTTCCCCGGTCGCCAGATTCTGGTTCACCGCAGCGGATCTTTTTTCCACTTTTCCCACAGCTGCCACTACAAATTCGCTGCGCAGCTTCTCCGCCTTCTGAAAATTCTCAGAGCCGCAGTCCGCTTCTTCAAAGATCAACTGCAGGATTCCGGAACGATCCCTCAAATCCACAAAGATAATCCCGCCTTTATTTCTGCTTTTCTGCACCCATCCCATGACGGTGACGGTCTCACCAATATCGGCGGTCCCAAGCTCCGCGCATCTGTGGCTTCTGTGCAGTCCTTTCATCGTTTCTGCCATCTTTCATCCTCTTTTCTGTCTGTTTCTGACTTATATCCATTGTTTTGGCCAGCACCTGTCTTCCTGACCCCTTTGTCCAGCTCTTTTCGTCCACAGCCGGATCGCCACCGGCTGATTCCTATCGGTTAAAAAACTCCCGGAACTCTGTATAGCCTTCTTTCGTCAGCTGCTCCTTTTGGAACTTTTTATTCTTGTTCATCAGCGTCACCAGCACCTGTGTTCCATTCTCCCGCTCTGCCTTGGCCTCTTTCAGCACTTCACACAGCTTCTCTGCCGGCATCTTTTTTTCCACCAGATAAGCCTTCTTCACAGCCGCTCCGGGAATTTCGAAGCCCTGTTCCATCAAAATCGTGATGATTCTTTCAAATCCGATGGAAAATCCACAGGCCGGCACATCTTTGCCGGTAAACTTTCCGATCATCCGGTCATAGCGCCCGCCTCCGGCCACAGAACTGCCGAACTGAGCCATCTCAATCTCAAAAATCGTTCCTGTATAATAAGACATTCCCCTCACCAGTGTAGGATCGAACGCCAGTTCGAAAGAACAGGTCCCGGTAGCTTCCACGCTCCGGCGGATCATGCGCAGGTTTTCGATGACGCCGTCTTCCAGAACTTCAGAAAGTTTTTCTTCCAGATAAGCAAGCGCGTCCTCAGACTGCTCCATATCTGTAAACATGGTCACATATTTTTCCACCTGATCCCCGGCATAACCGGCCTCCAAAAGCTCTGCCTTCACACCGTCCCAGCCGATCTTGTCCATCTTATCCAGAATGATGAAAACCTGATCAAACTGATCCTCTGTGAAACCGCTGTACAGCGCCATAGCCTTCAGAATCCGTCTCTCGTTAATCCGCACCTTGAAGTCTGAAAAATTCAGCTTCCCAAGCAGCGTCGTCGTCGCCAGAATCAGCTCGATCTCCGCAAGAGGGCTTGCTTCCCCCAGAATATCAATGTCGCACTGCACAAACTGGCGAAACCGCCCTCTCTGAGGCTGATCCGCTCTCCACACACTCCCGATCTGCAGCGCCTTGAACGGGCTTGGAAGATCGTTTGCATTGTTGGAATAAAATCTGGACAGAGGCACGGTCAGATCATACCGAAGGCCGCTGTCTGTCAGATCCGCTTCAGACTCTGCATTCTGAAGATCCAGTTTCTCTCCTCTTTTCATGATCTTAAAGATCAGTTTCTCATTGTCTCCGCCCTGTTTGCTGCACAGGTTCTCAATATGTTCCACACAGGGTGTCTCAATCGGAGAAAAGCCAAAGCTTTTGTATGTCTCCTTGATCAGTCCCGTCACATAATCCCGCACCTGCATCTCCGCAGGCAGCATGTCCTTCATACCCTTTACCGGTTTCTTTTTTAATGCCATTTTCTACGATCCTCTCTATCTCACTCCCGGCTGCCGGCCTGCTTTTTCCAGATCTCAAAACCAGTGCTGTCAGCCGATGATTCCACACTTCGACATACTGAACATTATATTTTTCGCGCCGCACTTTGTCAACCGTTTTTCATGTTTTCGCCTCTGCGCAAACAGAGCCAAAAGCCCATGCTTACAGGCTTCCAGTCATTTCCCTTTAAAAACAGCAAACGATAATCATGTTTTTAATCTTTCGCAAGATTCTATAACCCTATCTCTTATCTGACGTTTCTCCTTTGCGACGGATACAGGAAAAAACGTTTGCCGTCAGCTGATCATTCAGGATAACCTCAGGGTACTCATGTATCACAGAACAATACCCTCCGTGAACAAGGGGGACACTTGAATGTTAACATTCGTTGCTTGTGGCAACGGGCAACTTTTCATATAATTGTGGCAAAGATGAGAAGAAAGGAGATGATCCCCGATGCTGAACGAAAACATAAAAGCAATCAGAAAAGCAAAAGGACTTTCACAGCAGGAACTTGCCGTCAAGCTGAATGTAGTGCGGCAGACCATTTCCAAATGGGAACAAGGATTGTCTGTTCCCGATTCTGATATGCTGATTGTATTATCGGAAGCGCTTGAAACACCCGTAAGCACATTGCTGGGAGAAACGGTGACGGAGACAGAGGCTGATAACTTAAAAGCGATTTCTGAAAAATTGGAGGTGATAAACTGGCAGCTGGCACAGCGGAAAACCACAAGAAGAAAAATTCTTCATTGGCTGTTTCTCTCATTGTGTGCAGCTATCCTAATCATTTTTATGGCCCTAACACGATTAAACAGCCCTTATTTAGGTTGGGACTATCATAACCCTGAAACTGCCGTTGTCGGAGTTGGTGCTCACGCACTTGAGTGGCTGTTTGTCAGACTGGCACCGATTATCTTTACAGGAGCAGTCATCGGAGTTTTTCTGACACGAAAGAAACGGTAAAGTCACTCTGATTTTTCCGGTACCCATCAAAAGAACAGTCAAAAATGTCATAAACAGGGGATGCATAGCCCCGTAAGAGTCGCTGCATCCCCAGAATTTTCACAAAAATGGCGGAACCATGTGGAAATACACAGTTCCGCCATCTGGATTTTTCCGGTTTCCAGGATCATGCTGTAAGAAAGGGAACCGATCCGGCTTTGCTTATATCACGCTTACTTTAACCGCTCTTTGAGGCGGTCTTCCGCCTTTGTCACATCGGTGTGCAGTGCTTTTTCCCGAAGTTCATCCAGGTGTGCCAGTTTATATACCTTCTGTTCATCCTTCCATTCCTGATTAAACGCACCAGAACGAATGGATTCATACGCCTCCTTCAAAAAACCACGGATCATCTGCCCGTCCGCTTCCCCGAACCGTTTCAGCTGTGCATACTGTGCGGTATGCGAGTGAAGACAAAGCTGGCGGAATAATCCTCTCTCGGCTGCCTGTTCCCACAAAAACGCCATCTCCCGGGAGAGATATGCTTCCGTCAGAACCGCCTCTTCTGAATGTCCCATCTCCACTTCCAGACGGAAGGCTTCTGCAAACACCTTGTAGATCAAAGGCAGAATACCAAGCTCCGTCATCAGATCCAGATACGTCTCATCGTCAATATTTCCTTCAATCGTTCCTTTTTTGGTTGCGCCAATGGCCTTGCAGAGTGCTTTTCCATATTCCAGCGCTTTCCCGCTGACATCCTGTGCCACTGCCAAAAATGCCGGATACCCTTCCCCGCTCAGATACATTTCACGGACGCCCTGCCCCAGCATTCTCGGAGCTGCCATAACCACATCGGAATCTTCGGGAAGCTCGATATTATGGAAGGTCAGATTGTAGCCGGATGCAAAATTCAAAAGCACACCCTTCTTAAAATTCGGTTTCATCAAAGTATCATAAACTTCCGGACATGCCTCATCCGGAAGAAGCACAAAGATTACGTCCGCCATCGATGTGGCTTCCTCAATGGAATATACCGGGAATCCGTCTTTTTTTGCCTGTTCATAAGACTCATCCTCACGATTTCCCACAATTACATTTTTCACGCCGGAATCCCGCATGTTCAGCGCCTGGGAGCGCCCCTGATTGCCGTAGCCTAGTATTGCAATGCATTTGTCTTTTACCAGATTCAAATCCGCGTCCTTGTCATAATAAATCTCTGCCATCTTTTCTCTCTCCTGCTCTGTGATTCCTTTTGTTTCGATTCGGCCAAATCATGTTTTCGTTCAGAAAGTGCTTTACTTCTTTCCTGTATCTACAGTATACTGAATATAAAGTAATTTTTTCTACTGCAGCCATGACAGAAAATATTCTAAAAACGACAAAGGAATCACACTATGGTCCATGAATTACTGTTTCTGCAGCTGGTCGGAGATCAACAGAAAAAACAGGAGCATCCTCTGCCCCTGTTTCCATGCAGCGCCTATTACACAAACTGGTGTTTTGGCGGAATTGAAGGAGTCCCCTGGCACTGGCACCAGGAACTGGAATTTATGATTTTAATCAAAGGACAGGTACAGGTGCAGTTCGCAGAACAGACCATTGACCTGCAGGAAGGAGACGGCTTCTTCTGCAACACCCGGTCGCTTCATCGAATCACCATGAAAAACTGCCAGGTCTGCTGCGTGAATTCTCTTGTCTTTGATGCACGCCTGATTTCCGGCGGTCCAGGTACGATCTTCGATGAAAAATATATCTATCCCCTGCTCTCTGCCAGAACTTTCTCGGGTCTGGCCCTGCATCAATCCGACCCGGTGCACCGAGAGGTTCTTTCTCATATCAAAGCGGCTCATGCAGGCTGCAAAGAGGAAGAAACCGGATATGAATACGATGTCCGATATCACCTGGCAAAGGCACTGTTGTTGATATGGAAAGAAAATCAGAAACACCTGTCGCTTACTCCCCGGGAAACATCGAAGATGGAACGGATCCGCCGGATGCTGGATTATATTCACATGCATTATGCATCTCCCATTAGTGTATCGGATCTGTCTGCTGCTGCAAGTATCTGTGAACGGGAATGCCAGCGCTGCTTCCAGAAATTCCTCCGCCAGTCTCCCATGGATTACGTACAGCAGTACCGGATCCAGATGGCCGGAAAGCTTTTGATGGAAACACAGGATTCTGTTCTGGATGTCGGGCTGGCCACCGGTTTTTCAAATCCAAGCCATTTCTGCAAAGTATTCCGCACGCATATGCACTGCTCACCTGCAGAATTCCGAAAAGCATACCAGAAGAAAGCTTCCTGTGCTGTAAATTCTGCAAAAACGACAGCCTTGCAGCAGATCATAAAGGGAGGGGCTGTCACAAAGTCCCCTCCTGTATGACCGAAGAATCATGCCGGGTGTTTTCCATCCTTTTCAGTTCCGGCAAAACCGTCAAAAGCATGGTCGCAAAGCAGGCCGCCCCTCCAATGACATTGGATACCGGCTCCGCCATAAATACTCCGTTTGCACCCAGGCCAAACATATATGGAAACAGATATGTCAGAGGGATAACCATAACCGCTTTCCGAAACAGGCTGAAAAACACAGCATGCTTTTTCTTATTGAGCGCCTTGAATACCGTCTGCCCGCTGTATTGCAGGGACTGAAAAATATAGGCAAAAAAATACAGGTGAAGCGCCGGTACTGCATCTGCAAGCAGCGTTTTATCCTGACTGAATATGGAGATGAACAGCTCCGGTCTCCAGAGGATCAGCATCCATACAACCAGCGTATAAGGAACCGTAACCTGCATCATAAGCATCATGGCTTTTCGTACATTTCTCCCTCTTTTCGCCCCATAATTATAACTGATAACCGGAGAGGCCCCTTCTACCACCGCCATGACCGGCGTATCCAGAATCTGCCTGACGGAAGAGACGATGGTCATGACAGAGACATAGACTTCCCCGCCAAAAACCATCAGAACACGGTTGCACGCGGCCTGTACCAGAGAGTTGGTACACTGCATGATGAAAGGCGCCATTCCAAGACTGACGATATCCCCTGCAAAAGGAAATGCATCTTTCACCCGCCGGATTTTTTCCATGCGGATTTGCTGCTTCAGCTTCTTTCCAAAGATATAATGGGACACCAGTATCATGGACAGGCCCTGGGAGACCACGGTGGCAACTGCCGCACCGCTCACCCCCATCCCAAGTGTAAAGATAAAAAACGGATCCAGAATCAGATTGGAAACTGCTCCGATGACAACCGAAAGCATGCCGATTCCCGGGAAACCCTGCGCATTGATAAAAGGATTCATGCCCGTTGTCACCATGGAAAAGAAAGTCCCTGTCAGATAGATTCGCAAATAGATCAGTGCATATTTCATAGCGTTGTCCGATGCACCGAATATACGAAGCAGCGGTTCTGCAAAGACTTCCCCCAGGATTATGATCAGAAAGGCTGTCACCGACAGAAGGCGAAAAGAGGTATTCATGATCTTTTCCGCCTTGTCACAGTTTCCGCGTCCAAGTTCCATGGCAAAAAGAGGAGAACCTCCCATCCCATACATGTTCGTAAAACCTGTGATCAGAATGATGATCGGAAAGCACAGCCCCACTGCGCCGAGTGCACTTGTCCCTTCACCTGGAATCCTTCCGATATAGATCCGGTCCACAATGCTGTAGAGAAGGCTTAAGACCTGCGCCACCAGCATGGGAAATGCGGTACATGCCACATTCTGTGCAATCCTTCCATTTTCAAAATCCACCTGTTTCATATGAGATGTCTTCCTTTCAGCCCTCCGCTATGGGAAGTTTCGCATCATCCCGAAGGTAAAGCGGTATCCGGTCCACAGGCGCTTCTGCTTCCACCCACGTTCCGCCGTCCATGCGCTTTTTGCTCCATGCATCCGTCCACACAGCACCCTTCGGAAGATATACACGCCTTGTCTTTTTGCCCGCCTCAATGACCGGCGCCACCAGAAGATCCGGTCCAAACATGTATTCGTCTCCCATATGATACACCTGTTCGTCTTTGTGGAAATCGTAAAACAACGGCCGCATCACCGGAGTCCCGTCTGTATGTGCTTTTTCCATCTGTTTCATAATATAGGGCTTCAGCCGTTCCCGAAGCAGAATATATTCCTTCATGATGGCATAAGCTTCTTCCCCGAAGCTCCACAGCTCATTATCCCCGCAAGTAGGCAGAAACGCGTCATAATCCTTCTGTTTGTTCACGGTATCATAAGGAAGACGTTTGCCATGAAGCCTGAAGATGGGACAGAATGCGCCATACTCAAACCAGCGGATCAACAGTTCCACAAATTCCGGATCCTTTGGATCTCCGCCGAAAAATCCCCCGATATCCGTCGTCCACCACGGAATCCCGCACATCGCCGTATGCAGTCCCGCCTTGATCTGACACCTGAGCGAGTCAAAATCTGACGGAATGTCTCCTGACCAGAGTACAACACCCAAACGCTGGGAGCCAAGCCACGCACAGCGAACCAGATTCACAATCTCTTTTTGTCCCCGCTTTTTCATGCCGTCGTAAAATGCCTTTGCATAGTAAAACGGATAGATATTGCCAACCTCCAGACCGTTTCCAAGGTAATAGCGTACATTGTCAAAGCAGTAAGGACGCATCTCCGGCTCTGCTTCATCCAGCCAGAACATGCGGATTCCTTTCTCATAATAATTTTTTTCGGCACAGTTCCAGATAAAGTCCCTGGCTCCTTCATGGGTTGCATCAAAGATTCCCTGGGGTCCCATGAGCATAAAGAAATTGGATATCCCTCTTTCTGCCCTGACCAGATAATTTTTGTGTTTCATGACCTCATAGTTTTCACTTCTCTGATCCACCGTTGGCCAGACAGATACCATGACATGAATCCCCATTTCTTCCAGCTCTTTGCACATCTTTTCCACATCCGGCCAGTATGTTTCATCAAATTTCCACTCTCCCTGCCTTGGCCAGTGGAAATAGTCAATCACAAGAACATCCAGCGGAATGCCTCTCTTTTTGTATTCCCTGGCAACCTGAAGGACATCTTCTTGTGTCTCATAGCGCAGACGGCTCTGCCAGAATCCGGCTGCCCATTCCGGAAGCAGATCCGCACGGCCGGTTATCTCGGTATAGCTTTGGTTGATCTCCTCCGGACAGTCTCCGGCAATTACAATATAATCCATCTGCCTGCATGCCTCGCTGTGCCATACCGTATGGTTGGATGCCAGCTCCGCTCTTCCGACAGAAGGATTGTTCCAGATAAACCCGTATCCTTTACTGGATACCAGATACGGAATGGTACATTTGGTATTTTTCTGAAACAGTTCAATAGTTGCTCCTTTCAGATCCATACAGTCATTCGGCTCCTGACCCATACCATAAAAATGCTCTTTCGCATCCGCCATAAAATACAGATCAGTCCGAAAGGCATCCGAGGAAATATGATCGTACATCCGGGCACCTCTTTGAGGCGCTGTTCCGGTTCTCTTATCCAGCCACTCTTCCTGAAGCAGAATCTCCCCGTCACGGTTTTTAAAGATAACCGTTCCATCCCCCAAAAGCTCTGCCCTGATCTTTCCATTGACAATCACAGCCCGGTCTTCTTCAGTTGTTATTTTCACATCCTCTCCAGGCCCCGGATCCAGCAGAGTCCAGTTAAGCCCGGTATCAATGCGAAGAGAAGCACTGCTTCGAAAACGAATCCCGTTCTTTCCATAGGGCTCCATATATACAAGTTCGCCCTCTGTCTCCCATATCACTCTGTTTCCCTCAAGAGTTCCTTCGAATGGAGGAACTGTTCCATATCGTTTCATGTTTTCTTCTCCTTCTGTCATATCAGTACCATGGAAACTGTGAAATTCTGAGCTTTGTACAGCCAAAAGGAATCAGACTGATCTCCTCTGTCTCTCCCACAATATCCTGTCTGTCTGGTATTTCTGTCGTGTTTCCGTCCTCCAACTTCCAGGAAGGCACTTTTTTTGCCTTCATACGGATTCTGACCGGCGGATTCTTCTTATTATATGGCACCGCTTCCAGTTTTGCTTCCTCTATCGTCACCTCATCCTGCAGGGAGAGGGCGTAGTTCCAGTCACTGTCTGCAAAAACATTATAATCTTTTACTCCTGCCACTTCTTTGATTACTTCAAAGCGTTCCTTTATATCCAAACCATAGAGAAGCGGCCCCCGTTCGACTGCCACACTGTCTTTATACCAGTGAGAAAACCGAACTTCCATGGGAAAACAGACTTCCACCTTATCATTTTCCTGAAATGCCTTTGTAACAACAATCATTCCATTTTCATCACGTGTAATCTTTGCCCCTGTACAGCGCACCTGTGGTGCAGTGCACCAGGATGGAATTCTCACTTTTAACGTGATCTCTTGGGAAAGTGATTTGTGAAAATGATAACAAAGTTCATCTTTAAAAGGATATTCTGTTTCCAGGGATACCGACACAGCTTCTCCTCCTATGTCTGTTTTCACACAGCTTGGTGCAAATACCATGGAGAGAAGCGTATCATAGCCTTCTTTATACCACAAAGCATTGATCATCCTGGGCCACCCCTGATGCATGTTGGCTGTACAGCACCCAAAGTTTGGTTCCAGTCCAAAGACAGAGGCATCGTCCCGGTTGTTGTACCAGGGCCGTTTCCGAATGTCCACCTGCACCTGATTGGCCTGCTGCAGATACTGATGCGCCATATAGTCTTCCGTAATGGTGGCCGGAAGTGCATTATACGCCAGGCGTTCCAGTTGATCTGCCAGCTTCGCATCACCCAATATTTCCAGCATAACGGAAAGGCTGAACATATACTCCACCACCGAACAGAGTTCCGAACCCTGCCTTGGATCTGCTCCGGAAAGATGCTCATCTCCATTGATGCACCCGGAAGCCACACCATGAAACTGTTCCAGCTGCCGGATCCCGCGTCTGCTGATATCCGCCCCGTCTATATCTGCGAAAAAATACTGATGCAAAGCCGGATGCTTCAGTCCCATCGTCACATTTACAATATGTGTTGCGTGAAACGGCACGATCTTGTCCAGTTCATTGTGATTAATATTTTCTATGCTTTTCCAGTTCATATAGTAGGAAGACGATCTGGTAAAAGGCAGAATATCCATAAAGGAAATCCAGTCCAGAGAATGCCCGTCTATCTCTCTGGCCATCTGAAGTACCGACTCATCCCCTGTTTTTTCATAGGTCCACTTCATACAGTACATCAGATCCGGAACTCTTGCACGAGACCAGTTTGTAAGAGGACGGTTTTTTATTTCCTGAAGCAGGTAGACAAAATAATTTTTCTCAAAAGGCAGAACCCGCTCATCTTCGGTAATCTCATAATATTGCGTTAGTACCTTCAGCATGGCATAACGGGACCAGTAATCCGTTCTGGTCGCAGCCGGACCGAAATTCCCGTCTTCCGTCTGACTGTTCAGCGTCCACTCCACGAAATCCATGCATATCTCCCAACGCTTTTTATCCTTCAGATAATAAGACAGGGGAATCAATCCATCCAGATAGTACGGCGCCCGCTCCCAGCTCTCGCCGGTTCCTCCAAGCCATCCCGAATAGCTTCCCACACTGTCCCACATCTCATATAATCTGCCGCTGAGTCCTTCCATCTGGATCTCAAGCTGGCGTTTCATCCAGCCTTTTGGCTGAACCTCCGTCAGGCTCAGTTTCTTCCATTTCTTACTGCCAATCTCCATAGATTCCTCCTGCATTACAAATACCCGTCCGCAACCGACATCCGACCACTATAACAGCCGAAAAAAGGTCGCTGATGCACCTGGAACAGACAAGGTTCTTCCTTCCAGTTTTGCCGCCCCGTTGTTGGAATAGATCACTTCAGACCATTGAAATCCTTCGGAAAGTTCGCAGGCTGCCGCTTCCTCCTTCGGGTTTAGCACCACCAGTATTCTCTCTTCTTCACATTCCCGTATATAAACAAACGGATAGCTGTTCTTTTCTGCATATACAAAACGAACCGGCGCTTTCGACTGCAAAACTTTATGCGCATGCCGGATTTGAATCAGACTCTGTATCTCTTTCCACAAAGAACCATCCTCTGCCATCTGTGCTTCCACATCCGGGCGGTTCCTGTCCGGATCCATAGGAGCATACAGCTTATCCGGTCCTGCCGTAGAAAATCCTCCATTTACCGCTTTATTCCACTGCATGGGGGTACGGCTCTGCGTTCGTTCCTCACTGCCCTCCACTGAATCCAGGCCTGCCATGTTTCTCATACCGATCTCATCCCCATAGTAAATAAACGGTGCGCCCGGCATGGACAGAATAAATGCAAAGGCAATCTTGATTTCCTCCCCATCCAGTTCTTCGGTAATCCGGCTGATGTCATGATTCCCGGAAGGAATACAGATCAGTCCCTTTCCGTTTGTTTTCTCATAATCCTTCCGGAAATTCTCTACAAACTGCAGGACATCACCTTCTCCTTTTCTGGAGAAATAAGGTTTCTCTGAACGGAACAGCTCCCAATAGTGCTGCTTTCCCCTCTTCAGCAGAAAATCCATATGAAATCCGCCCTGAATGGAGTGCATCGGATACCCCCACTCTGAGATCATGGCTGCCTCCGGAAATTCTTCATCCAGAAAATCCCGGAAATATCTCCAAAGTTTTATATTTCCCTCCTGAGTCGGATCATTTTTGATCACTTCCCCTGCCATATCCACGCGAAAACCATCACACCCCATCTGGAGCCAGAACCGCATAATGTCTTTCAACGCCTCCCGGGTAGCCACTGGTCCCGGAGCATCCATAGGTGACTGCCAGACAGGATCATCAATCCGGTAAAATCCGTAATTTAATGCCGGCTGCGTGGAATAAAAGTTAACAGCACAGCAGCCTGGCCGGCCGCCAAAGCCAATAATAAAGCCGCGGATATTGTAATTGTTTTCTCCCGGCTGATCGAATCTGGGTTTCACCTTCCGATAAGGCGTCCAGATATAACGGTCCGTATATTCATTGTTCATACTGGACGCAGAGGTCCGAAACCAGGGATGTTCGCTGGAAGTATGCCCCGGAACCAGATCCAGAATGATATGCATCCCTCTTTTATGAACTTCTTCAAATAATTCTGCAATGTCCTGATTTGTCCCGTAGCGGGGCGCCACTTTATAATAATCCCGGATATCATAACCCGCATCATAAAACGGCGAGTCAAAACAAGGATTCATCCAGATGGCATTGCAGCCAAGTTCCTGAATATAATCGAGTTTTTGGATAATCCCGGGAATATCACCGATCCCGTCTCCATTGCTGTCATAAAAACTCTGTGGATATATCTCATAAAATACCGCGCTGTCCAGCCACTTCGGCATCTTAAAAACCTCCTTCATCTTTTTGCTAAAAATCGGTTAAATTTCCTCTTTCATCAAACGGAAACGGCTCTGGTTTCCCCACAAGCTCCAAATTCGGATTTTTCCGTGCTTCTTCCGCCAGTGCCTCTGAAATATATATTTTTTCAATATGAGCGGTGTTGGCGATCCGTATGATCCTGGGATGCGCCAAATCCCCATGATTGCAGCATCTAAGCGCTGTCTTTATGGCATCCCTGTCATTTGGGAGCATCATGGGAATCCGCACTGCAGTCAGCACCGTATTGGTAATGGCATTGGTGTAAGTAGCATCCAGGTCCAGCTGATCATAAAGCCGCTTTGATATGGTGTCAAACAGGCCGCAGCCGTATCCGCAGCCATGTGAGGCCTTCGACAGGCCCAGACATACCCTCCGCTCTGCCTGCAGGCCTCCTGTGGCATAAGGTGTTGGAAACGCCCCTGAAATATTGGGGTCTGCACCCTCTCCGCTGTAATCCTTTCCTATCTCATCCACAATCAGGACATCCGCCTGTTCAAACGGCAGACGCCCCATAAGCCCATATGCCTGTTTCAGAAGTTCCGGTTCCCGGGTTTCAAATTCATCCGGAAACAGTGCCTCCACATGGCACGTCTCATCACAGGCATTTTCCAGAACGGCAAGTCCCAATGCGATCTTCCCGCTTTTTAACACTTCCCGTCCAAACAGCGGAATCAGATGATGCATTCTGCCAAATCCTGCACGGTGACAGACAGAGGCCCCTGTATGCTTTCCCATGCCAATGGTCATCATCTTCATAAGACCGCTTTCATAAGGCCCCCGAAACGCCGTATGAGGCTTGATCCGGTTTACCACGATAACCGCATCTGCCTCCGCCGCATAAGCATCCATGTATACCGGATGCCCTTCTTTTGTCATGCTGATCTGTGTTACTTCCATCGTTGCCCGGATCTCGCAGCCGCAGAACGCTTCTGTTACGCCCAGACTTTCCAGCACCTTCTTCTGACCTTCTGCCGTACCTCCCCCATGGCTTCCCATGGCAGGAAAGATAAAAGGAACCGCCCCCTGCTCCCTGCAAAAAGCGACAACCGCTTTAAGAATCACCGGTATCTTGCAGATGCCGCGGCTTCCTCCTGTGATCGCCACTGACATCCCAGGCTTTATAACTTGGTCTGCCCCTTTTCTATGTAATTCCACTTTGACTGCCTGTTCCACGTCTGCAGTCCTGGGACCGGAAAACTTCTGATGCACTTCGATCATGTCCGGCAGATGGATATCCTCCACCATATGGGTATAAACTGACATATTTTTTGCTTCCTTTATGCGTTCATCTTTTGTTTCATGAAACTTGCAGACTGCCGTGCAATAATCTCAAATGCCGTGACAAATGCACTGTCGCTTACGGTTCCGGTCCCGGCAATATCATGTGCGGTTCCATGAGCCGGCGTGCCAATCGGCACAGGGAAACCTGCAAGAACTGTTACTGCATGGGAAAATTCTTTTAATTTTAATGCGATCTGTCCCTGATCATGATACATGGTAACGGCCACATCTGCTTCTCCCTGAAATGCATGTACGAAGATGGTATCCGGCGAATACATGCCTACAATATGATACCCTTCCTCTTCTGCCTTTTCCATAGCAGGCCGGATCATGGTCTGCTCTTCATTGCCGCAAAGACCGCCTTCTCCGCAGTGAGGATTCAAAGCTGCCACCGCAATTCTTGGATTTTCGATCCCCGCTGTGCGGCAGGATTTGTCTGCCAGACGGATCGCGGAAAGAATCGTGTCATAGTTCAGATACTCTCCCAGATGCGTCAGCGGAATATGACTGGTCACACGAGTCGTCCACAGCCCATCTACCACATTCAGCTCTCCAAATTCCTCCTCCAGCTCCACGTTCAGCCCGGAAAAGTCTGCCCGGAAAAGCTCCAGCTCACTGGCAACTTCATTTCCGGCTCTTCGGATCGCCTCTTTGTTAAAGGGTGCAAAGCAGATCCCGTCAACATAACCCTTTACATAGAATTCGCAGACGCTTTGGATATCCGCTGCGACGGCTGCACCGGCCGACGGACTCACCTTTCCAAAAGGAGCATTCTTAGGATCCATATTGCCAGTATCCACCATAAGCAGGGGCTTATCGTTTTTCCGGATATCCTCCGGGCGGATCTTTTCGTAGTCCAGTGATTTTCCAATGATTTCTTGTGCACGGATCAGTACTCTCTCATCTCCCAGCAGCACGACCTTCGCCTGATCCAAAAGTCCGGCTG
This sequence comes from uncultured Lachnospiraceae bacterium, assembly GCA_910583895.1. Taxonomy (GTDB): domain Bacteria; phylum Bacillota; class Clostridia; order Lachnospirales; family Lachnospiraceae; genus Hominiventricola. The sequence continues at coordinate 16,231 of CAJTYJ010000004.1, read as the reverse complement.
TGCCGGAAAACGCCTTTACAACAATCTCTGCTCCAACGCCAGAAGCGTCTCCAAGCAATACGCATACAACAGGTTTTAACATTTTGTTTCCTACCTCCAGATTCTATTTCGGTATTTCTGAAAAAAGGGCGGCTGCCATTATCCCCGCAGCACAAAAAGCTCAGGTCAAAAATACAGCCACCCTATGGTTCACAGCTTCATCTATGCATCAGGATCCTGTTATTCTCCCGCAAGATAGTCTGCCTGCGTCTCCAGCATGATCTCCCTGGTGGATTCCAGATCATTGTAGTACGGGCTTAACAGATAGGTACTCAGATACTCCTGCCATGCCTCTGTCTCACACACTTTGCCAAAGATATCACTCCAATACTGCTGTGCTTCCTCACTCATGGAACCAGGTGCGATCACACCGCGCCACATGGGACTTTCCACCACACCATATCCAAGTTCTTCCATTGTCGGAGCCGCATCCAGAGGCGCCATAAAACGCTCATCAGACAACGCCACGACCGGAATAATATCACCGCTCTCCACATAGGAAATCGCTGCTGCCGGAGATCCCATGGCAAGATCAATATGATCGCCCAGCAGAGCAGTAATCGATTCTGCCGAAGACTCATAGAACATATAGTTAAACATATCCGTTTTCTGGATCTCTTCCGCAAACAGATTGAAAACCGTATGCTCATTGCTCTTGGTTCCGCCTACATTGATCTTGGTTCCTGCTTCGATCGCCGCCATAATGTCCTCAAAGCTTTTGTACTTCCCATCTGCTTTCGCAAAAATCAGCTGCTTGTCTGCTGCCATTGTTGCGATCGGTGCAAAATTATCTACTTTTAATCCAATATCACTGTCCAGCATGGACTGCATATCTCCGGAACTGAAACAAAGAAGTGTATGATCCGGGTCATCGGTACTCTGGGTCTCGATCCGGACAATATTTCCGCCTCCGTCCGTATTATTATTGACTACAAATGTCTTGTCTACCAGGCCTTCTCTTGTACAGATGTCTGTAATCGTGCGGATAATCAGATCCGAATTGCCGCCGGCTTTAGAACTTACATTGAAGGTGATGGTATTCTCCGGCACAAAAGAAGAAGCCGATGCTGCCGGTTCTGTATTTTCCGCTGTCTCACCCTCCGAAGCTTCTGCATCTGCTGTGGTTTCCTCCTGCAATGTGCCTGTGTCTTCTGCAGCCGGTTTCGCTGTATTGCCGCATCCTGTCAGCACGGTTCCCATTGCAAGAATTCCTGCCATTACGAAAGCTACCTGTTTCTTTTTCATGTTTCTTACCTCCAGTGAATTGTAAATTTTATTTTCAAGCTGCTTTTTCAGCATGTGCTTTCTTGTATGCCTTCTTTATCATCGGGCTGAACAAAAGCCCGACAAAGATCAGAAGGAAGATCAGGGACAATGGTTTTTGTACGAAGATTGCCGGGCTACCGCCGGAAATATTCAGTGCTCTTCTTAAGTTCACTTCAAAAGTAACAGAGAGAATACTTGCCAGCAGCATGGGGGATGCCGAGTACCCGTATCGCTGGAATACATAACCCAAAATACCGCCGATCATCATGATCAGGACCCCCCACATGGATGTGGTGGATGCATATGCACCTACAAAGCAGACCACCGTAATCGTCGGGATCAGAATTCTATTCGGGATACAGATGACCTTCATAATGAACGGAATCATAACCAGCGCCAGCACCAGAGCAATCAGGTTGGACACATACAAAGAGGAAATCAGTCCCCATGCAAAATCCGGAGAATCTGTAAACAGCCTTGGTCCCGGCTGCAATCCCCACATCATCAGACCGCCCAGAAGAACTGCCGTCGTTCCGCTTCCGGGAATGCCAAGTGCCAGCAGAGGGCCGAATGCACCTGCCGCCGCACCGTTGTTGGCCGCCTCCGATGCCGCAATCCCTTCAATGGCTCCGCTTCCCAGTTTCTCTTTATTTCTTTTGGACTTCTTCTGTATGGTATAGTTCACAATGGAAGCCATGGTTGCACCGGCGCCGGGAATAAAACCGATCACAGAACCAAACAGCCCCCCGCGGACGGTCGGTTCAACCATGCGCGAAATATCTTCCTTGCTCATTTTACAGTCTTTTATCCCCAGTTTGCTGACAACCAGGTCATTCTCCCTTTCCTGCTGCCCCATCAGATTGAATACCTGTGCCATTCCGATGAATCCCACCACCAGAGGGATAAAGTTGACACCGCTCAGCAGATGCACCACTCCGAACGTGTAGCGGGCTGCACTGGTATTGGTACTGATTCCGATGGTAGAAATCAGGATACCAATGCAGGTTGCTGCCAGTCCTTTCATCACATCGCCTTCTATCAGCCAGCTGATGGAGCTGAGCGCCACCAGCATCAGCGTCGTCATCTCCGCCGGTCCGAACTTCAGGCCGAACTGTGCAAGCACCGGTCCGAAGAAGGTCAGCACCACCATGCCCAGAAGGCCTCCCGCAAAAGATGCCATATTTGCTGCCATAAGCGCTTTTCCCGGCTTTCCTTTTCTCGCCAGCGGATATCCGTCCAGTGCTGTCATAATAGCCGGTGCATCCCCGGGAACATTAATCAGTATGGAACTGAACGCTCCTCCAAACATGTTGGCATAATAAATCGCTCCCAGCATGATGATCGCCGTCGTCGGATTGAACGCATAGGTTAATGGCAGAAGCAGCGCCACGCCTACCAGAGAACCGATTCCGGGCATGGCACCGACGATGATACCCAGAATCGCACCCATCGCTGCGGCACCGATATTCTGGAAGGTCAGAGCTGTCTGAAAACCCGAAAATAAGTAAGATAATGTCTCCATCTGTTTTTCATCCTTTCTGTCTAAACCCGTTTTGTTACATAAACATCTTAAACAACAATCCTTTTGGAAACCGGATCTTAAGTCCGACTGAAAATCCAAAATACACAATCGCAAACATGACAGCCGTCGCTATTATGGTCGTCTTCCAGTCTACCTTTGCGTACAGCTTCAGCCACAGCACATAAAAGAGAAGAAGTGCCGGCAGAAGTCCGATATACTCTGTCGCAATATAGATGGCTGCCAGTGCCGCCATCAAATACAGTACATTCTTCTCAAAGGTGACTGCTTCTTCCTTAAAACTGCTGATGATATTAAAAATACTTGCAATCAAAAGCACTGCTGCGATGATAAACGGAAACAGGCCGTCTTTGGGACTTGTGGAAGATGCATCCCACATTCCATATTCAAAAAGTCCCTTGTACATCCAGATCACCGAGAGGGCCGCCGTCACCACCGGAAATATCACATTCAGTTTCATTTTCCCTTTCACTCTTTTTTCCTCCTTTTTCTCATGTTTCATTGAAAAGCTGCAGCAAGAGCTCTTTGTTTCCAAAACCGCCGCTTTTGGAGAAAGCATATACTTTTTTCCCATTTATGTAAAAGAGATTCTTTATGACTCCCGGGCTGAATTCTCCCAGAATCTGAATCCGTTCACACCCGCTTCGCTGTATAAACGTTCCCAAAGTATCACCACCCGTCAGGAACAATACGTAATCCGGAAGCACATCCATACACTGAAGCAGCACCTGATTGACCGATTCTATAATCAGATTGCCCAGCTCCTGTTTTTTGATTCCCGGCCTTCCGGCCGTTTCCGGCAGAAGATATTCCATCGCAAGAATGATCGGTTTTCCTTCGACACAGGCTTTCCGAATATCCAAAAGCTGTTCCTTTCCGGTCATGTCTTCCTTTTTCAGCGTGAAACGGGTAAATCCATGAGCCGCCGCATAATCCACCTGTTCTGCAGTAACCGGATTGGAACTTCCGCACAGCACAAACAGCCTCTTGACGACCGGAAACTTTGGCACCACGCTTTTGGGAAAACTAAGCAGATCTGCCAGTTCACAGGCCAGCCCTGCACACCCCGCCAGCAGCCTGGGCGTGGTTTTTTCCAGAAATTCTTTCACAGTCCGATGAAACGCTTCCGTATTTTCTGCATCAAATATGGTGATCTGATGCTTTTCAGATCTTTGGCTTTCCCGCTCTCCTGCCAGGACCGCTGCAGCATCCGTCGTCTGTCTTAGAATATCCGGTATATCGGATTGGACCACCGGATTCAGTTCATCTTTCGAAAAAACACTCTCTCCCACCGGTACCCCATCCACATACTGAACCCCTTTTATTGTCGTTCTCCCTGCATCCGGATATGCCGGAAAAAAAGAAAGGTTATCATCGGCAGCATCCATAAGAGCCTCAAGTTCTGCGCCAACGGGCCCCCGCAGAGCAGAATCTGTTTTCTTGTACAGAATCGGAACCCCTGCTTCTAAAGCAATCCTGGCAATCTTATAGACCCTCTGATATGCCTGGTCCCTTGGTGCATGTCTGGTCTTTGTACTGACTACTGCTACCACCGCTTCACTCTCTTTCAAAAGCGCTGCTGACGGCTCCTGAATGATGGCTTCTGTCCGGATTCCCCGTTTTGCAAACGGTGCACCCGCATCCAGCATGCCCGTATCATCATCCGCAATGATCAAGATCTGAATCACGTTTCCTACCCCTTGACAAAAGTTTTCTTGTTTGTTTCTGTCCCTAAAATAAACGATATAGATTTCTTTTTCAACCATTTCACCATCATATTTTGTTTCATTTTTAAACATATCTTTATTTATGTTAAATATGCTCTAAAATCAGCCTCTGTTTTTATGCAATTTTTATACCAAAATGTTTTATATTGAAACTATTTTGCTCTATGATCTGTTGTTTTTATTCCATATAATGATGTTGGGGTCAAAAGGTTTTTTGCCCCCCTGATGCCTACGGATTGTTCCGCATTTCATGCTCCCGCAATCCTAAAAACATTCAAAATCCGCCCTATCGGGCTACTTTTTCATGTTTTTTCGGGTCCCAAAGTCATGGATTGACATGCAAGCATGTCATACATGACCTTTTGACCCTGGCATCATATAAGATTTTTACCAATACATCATCTTACAGGAGGATAACCTATGATCACCCATCACAACCATGTATTTTATCTGTCTACCGCCTGCACGTCCTATGTATTTCGTGTAGAAGAGGCCGGACACCTGGAACATCTGCACTATGGCAAGCGCCTTTGCCTGGGAACCGACGGGGCGTCTGCCATGACGCAGCGCCACAGCTCCCTTCCAAGCGCAACCATTGCCTACAGCCCGGACACCCCCAACCTGAGCATGGAACTGCTTCGGGGAGAGATCTCCACGCTCGGGAAAGGAGATTTTGGCGACCCTTTTATTGATCTGGAATTTTCTGACGGGAGCAGAACCTGTGATTTTCTCTTTGATTCCTGGGAAATCCTGAATGAAAAACCGATGAACACAGAACTTCCCTGTGCCCTCTCTCCAGGGCAGGCCAGGGGAAACACTTTGCGCATCCGAATGAAAGAAGCAAACGGGCGAAAACTTGTTCTGTATTTATATTATACGGTTTACGAAGACTGTGACGTCATTTTGCGAAGCACCCGGCTGGAAAATCACGGGACAGAACCTGTCATTGTCCGCAGACTTCTGAGTTCGCAGATCGACTTCGATGACAGCGACTATATCTTCACAAATTTCCACGGAAGCTGGACAAGTGAGATGCACAAATCCATGACCCCCTGTACAGGAAAAACACTTGTAAGCGAAACCCGCCTTGGTTTTTCCAGCAACCGGGCCAATCCTTTTGTCATGCTGTCCCGTCCATGCTGTACAGAAACCTCCGGAGAAGTATATGGAAGCAACCTGATCTACAGCGGCAGCCACCGGGAATGCGCACAAAGCGGAGAACTGAGCCGCCTGCGCTTCTCCACAGGCATACAGCCGGAAGGATTTTCCTGGCTTCTAAAACCGAACGACTGTTTCACTGCCCCGGAAGCTGTCTTAAGTTTTTCTTCAGAAGGTTTTGGAAGACTCAGCAGAAATTACCATGATTTTATCAGAAATTATATTCTTCGGGGAATCTGGGCGCACCGGCCAAGACCGGTCCTGATCAACAGCTGGGAAGCCGCCTATTTTGATTTTGATGAGGAAAAGCTTTTACACCTGGCAGATGCTGCCCATGATGCGGGCATCGAACTCTTTGTGCTGGATGACGGATGGTTCGGAAAACGGGAGAATACAAAGACTTCCATGGGAGACTGGGTATGCAATTACGAAAAACTCCCCCATGGAATCGAAGGACTTTCCGCCAGGATTCACGATATGGGCATGCAGTTTGGCATCTGGGTGGAACCCGAAGCCGTCAGCGTGGACAGTGATCTGTTCCGCGCTCATCCGGACTGGTCTTTGGCAGTACCAGGACAGCCAAACAGCGAAGGCCGCAATACGCGTCTTCTGGATTTCTGTAATCCGGAAGTCATTGACTATCTTTACCACGCATTGTGCAGGGTATTTTCCTGCGGTGTGGACTATGTGAAATGGGATATGAACCGTGGGATCAGCGACTGCTACAGTCCGTTTCTGCCAAAAGAACAACAGGGTGAGACCGGACACCGTTTTCTTCTTGGGCTTTACTCCCTGCTCAAACGTCTGACCGATCGTTTCCCTGACATCCTTTTTGAAAGCTGCGCTTCCGGCGGGAACCGCGCGGATCTGGGAATGCTCTGCTATATGCCGCAATTCTGGGCAAGCGATAATTCGGACGCCCTGTGCCGCCAGCAGATTCAGACAAATTACTCCTATGGCTATCCGCTCAGTGTTCTGGGCTGCCATGTTTCCTCCATCCCAAATCACCAGACCCTCAGAGAGACCCCCATTTCCACCCGATACGAAGTGGCGGCTTTCGGAATTCTTGGTTACGAACTGGATATCTGCCGGCTCCGGGCGGACGAACTGGAGGATATCCAAGAGCAGATCCGGCATTATAAAAAGCTTCGGAACTGGATCATGGATGCCGATCTGTACCGTATCCAAACCGGTGAAAACGGACATTACTGCCTCATGGAAGTCAGCAAAGATCAGCTTACCGGTGCTGTCATGACCCTGCAGGAACTCCTGCAGCCGGGAAGCCCCATCCGCATCCTGAAAACCAGAGGGCTCAAAGACAACGCTCTCTATCATCTTGTCAGCCGGCCGGCCATGATGAATGTAAAACCCATGAAGGGCCGCTTTGCCTCTCTCTCTTCCGATGATCCTGCAACTGGTTTTGTCCGGATGCCGCGGGAAACCGAAGACTACACGCTGTATGGGGATCTTTTGAACCATGGAGGAATCCGTCTGAAATCCGATTTCAACGGACATAATCTGGATGAAGATACCAGATATTACATTGATTATTCCACCAGATTTTACGACATCGAACTGGTGAAAGAATAAGCCCCAGGCGGATACAAAGCATACAGATATTATAAATACTTCTTACAGCACATCAAAGCAGCACTGCGTGAACCGGAACGAACAAAAAATCGGATTTGTCTGTCACAGAGGAACGTAAAATGTCCATTTGAGACAGACCAATCCGATTTTTTTGTCTGATGCATTCCATATAAGTGCCAGAAAGCCTTTTACAACGCCCCCTCAGACAAGCCAGGACCGCCTTTCTTACTTGGAACCTGCTTTTGCCAGAACCATATGAATGGCATAATCCACTGCATTTTCAAGGCTTCGTTCACTGGCACTTCCGTCTCCTGCATAATCCTCTCCCGTTCCATGATCCACCGAAGTGCGAATAATCGGAAGCCCCAGAGTCACATTGACTCCCTCGACTGCATCCCATTTCTTCTGTTCCTGGTTATATACAAATCCTTTTACCTTCAGAGGAATATGTCCCTGATCATGATACATGGCAACTACAACATCATACCAGCCGCCCAGTGCCTTGCTGAATATGGTATCCGGCGGAGTCGGTGCCTTTTCAGGAATCAGGATGCCCTCCGCCATTGCCGCGTCAATAGCCGGCTGAATCTCCTCGATTTCTTCCCTGCCAAACATACCGTTTTCTCCACAATGGGGATTCAAACCTGCCACCCCGATCTTTGGTTTTGGGATCCCCAAAGCTTTGCAGCCCTCATTGGCAATCCGAATGACATCCAGCACCCGGTCTTTTTTCACCCGGTCGCACGCCTCCCGCAAAGAGACATGGGTGCTCACATGCACTACCCGCAGATGATCATGTGCCAGCATCATGGTATATTTCTTGGTCCCCGTATAATGGGCATAGATCTCCGTATGACCGGAATAGTGGTGCCCCGCCATATTAATATGGTCCTTATTCAGCGCATTCGTCACAGTAGCATCTATTTCTCCTGCCATGGCAAGTCTGATCACCTTTTCCACATACCGAAAAGCCGCCTCACCGCACATCATATGACTCTCCTTATATGCAGCCTTCAGCTCTTCATCCGTCATGATTTCGCCAAGCTTCCCTCTGTCCTTCCGGTAAAGTCGTTTGCTGATATCAATCTGATTCATGTCATACACGTCAATCACACCAGGCGTAAATTCTGCATCTTTCACATCATGGACAGCATGTAGGATAAGGTTCTCTGCCCCTTCTACGGTCTTAGCCGCTTCTTCCATGCACTTTGCATCCCCAATGATGATTGGCCTGCACACCTTATAAATGTTCTCATTCATCAATGTCTTTATGGATATTTCCGGACCGTTTCCGGAAGGATCCCCCATGGTAATTCCAATAACCGGTTTCATTGCTCTTCTCCTGTGTTTCATTTTTTAACACTTTAAAAATATATCCCGTTTTTCATTATCATACCATGTTTTTCTTTGTTTTCTATCCCTTTAAAGCATTTTTTCTGTTTCATTATGAACTATTTTGGTTTATATAAATTTTCTGTAAATAAATTTGTTTTTATTTGTAATGCGTGTTAAAATGTAGAGGAAGGAAATGAAGGAAGGATTTCAATATGAAAACGCATATTTTGGCAATTGTACCCTACAACGGAATGAAAGAAATCATGAATGACATTGCTGCATCCAATGACAACATTGAATTGACCGTCCGTATTGGAACCCTTCAAAAAGGGCTTCAGATCGTACAGTCCTATAATCTGAATGATTTTGATATCATTGTTGCCCGCGGCGGAACTGCCACTTTGATCGAAAAACATGTAGATATCCCTGTCGTGCGGATCGAGGTATCCGTCTACGATATCCTTCGTGCCATCAAGCTTGCTGAAAATTATAACAGCCGTTTTGCGGTCGTTGGAATCCTCTCCACCATTGAGAATGCGATTCTTCTGCGCAACCTTCTTCAATACGATATTCGAATCGTCACGCTGGAAAGTGTGGAAGATGACAAGCCGGCAATCACAAACCTTCTGGCAGAAGGCTACGAGATGGTTCTGTGCGATATGCGCACCACACAGACTGCTTATGAGCTGGGAATGAACTATATCCTGATCACTTCCGGCCGGGAGAGTATCGAATCTGCCTTCACCCAGGCCATCAACACCGCCCGCATGTATTCCTTCTACCGCCGCCAGAGCAAAATCTTTAAGCAGGCACTGCTTGGAAGCAAGGAAACCCTCTTTGTCTATGACAGCCGTCGGAAACTGATCTACACAGATCTGCTCCGAAATCAGAGCAGCGAGATCTGTTTTCAGATCATCGAGCAGAATATGGATGCATTCTGCAACAACCCTGCCTTTCATCTGGAAGAACGCACAAAAGACCGCCTGCTGTCCTACCGCTGCAGTCATATGCTAATTGACGGCGAGCCGTATCTCTACATCTATCTGCATACACAGGATATCCCGGCTCTTATCGACGATCTTGGAATCTCTCTCTATGAAAATACAGAAACCATGAATTTTGACACGGAATTATATGGAAGCGCCAGTCTGATCGGTACGACCCGAAAGACGCTGGAACCTTATTCCAGAACGCTTCAGCCCATCCTGCTCCTGGGCGAGGTGGGAACGGGAAAAGACAAGGCTGCATCCTTTCTCTACCGGCACAGTGAATATAAGAAGCACCCGTTTGTAATCATTGACTGTGAAAACACCAACCAGAAAAAATGGCACTATTTTATGGAAAGTCCCAATTCACCGCTGAATGACATCCATATCACGATCTACATCAAAAATACACAGGCACTGCATGAATCTGTTGCAGGCAAGCTTCTGCCCTATATAAAACAGAATGACCTGTGCAAAAGAAACCGTTTCTTATTCTCCTGCTCCATCTCCTCCGAATCAGAGATGCAGCTCTCTGTCTGCCAGTACCTGATGAACGCCCTTTCCTGCATGGTTTTGCGCCTTGCTCCCCTTCGGGAACGGACGGATGACATACCCAATATTGCCACGCTCTATATCAGCCAGGCGAATATTGAGCTCGGAAAACAGGTGGTGGGCTTTGAACCGGGAGCCCTTGAACTGATGCAGAATTTCAGCTGGAATCACAACCTCGCCCAGCTTAAAAGAATCATCCATCAACTTATTATCCTTACAGACAGCGACTATATTCGGGTCGAACTGGTCAAGCAGATGCTGCGCCAGGAAACGCCAAAGGTCACCGAATCCTTCCAGCCGGGCTATGAGATCGTTAACACCAATCAGTCTCTGGAAGATATTGACTATGATATTATACGAATGGTCCTGGAGCAGGAACACAACAACCGGTCCCGCGCCGCCGAACGGCTGAAAATCAGCCGTACAACGCTCTGGCGGATGCTGCAAAGACAGTCTGAGCCCTTTCTTTAATATGCAAAGGACATTATCTTCCGCTTACCTCCCCCTGACTGCGGCATACCATCCCGGTCACAGGGGTCGGCTTGTCCTGATACTTCCCAGCCGTACAGCAATGCCACATTAACCAAAAAAGCTATGCCAAAAATGACATAGCTCCTTTTGGTGTCCTCCCAAAAAAGATGGGACATGAAAAAGCAGCCCGGTCAGGACGGATTTTGAATGTTTTTGAGAATTCCGCTGCCAAATCAATATCACTTTTCTCGCGAGATACTACCTGCGAACAACAACAAATATGCCTCATTCTCATAACAGATGTATTCAAGCTTCAGAATCGAATCGATTCTTCTGTTTCATTATCCTTAATCCAGCTTGTGGATGGTTATGGATGTGTTGGTAAACCGTCCATACATAGTCTCTGTCATCAGTGCGATCTCAACTGGTGCGGCAGTTACCGTTATAAATGCAGTCCCGGAAAGATCCACCTTATCATCTGCCCCACTGACAGTCGCTAAGGAAGTTGTTCCAGGAATCACAGCATGATTAGCGGTAAGATGCACGCCGACCAGAACCGGTGAACCAATAACGGCTGCATTAGTGCCAATCGTATGATACGAAATCTCATAAATTCCGTTTGCCACCAGGGAAAAACTGCCAGTATTCACAGGATGCAAAATATCCGTGCCCTTGATAAGCAGAGAATCTGTAAAGTAAATGAGTCCATTCTTTCCCGGAGCCTGCGCCGCATCACTAATTGCCATCAACGCATGCAGCACAGGCGCTGGAGCAGAGCGGCCGGCTGGGCCGGCTGGACCGGTGGCTCCCGTCGGGCCAGTTGCCCCGGTTGGACCGGTCGCTCCCGTTGGACCAGTTACTCCCGCTGGACCGGTCGCTCCCGTCGGGCCGGTGGTGCCAGCAACTCCTGCTGGGCCGGTCGCTCCTGTAGGGCCAGCGGCTCCTGAAGCTCCGGTTGCTCCCGTTGGACCAGTTACTCCCGCTGGGCCGGTCGCTCCCGTTGGACCTGCTGCTCCCGCTGGACCAGTTGCTCCCATCGGACCGGCAGCTCCTGAAGCTCCGGTTGCTCCCGTTGGACCAGTTACCCCTGCTGGACCAGTCGCTCCCGTTGGACCTGCTGCTCCCGCTGGACCAGTTGCTCCCATCGGACCGGCGGCTCCTGGGGCTCCTGTTGCTCCCGTTGGGCCGGTAACTCCCGCTGGGCCGGTCGCTCCCGTTGGACCTG
>CAJTYJ010000004.1:0-4242 GCA_910583895.1 uncultured Lachnospiraceae bacterium | reverse complement strand
GGTAACTCCCGCTGGGCCGGTCGCTCCCGTTGGACCTGCTGCTCCCGCTGGACCAATTGCTCCCATCGGACCGGCAGCTCCTGGGGCTCCTGTTGCTCCCGTTGGACCAGTTACCCCTGCTGGACCAGACGCTCCCGTTGGACCTGCTGCTCCCGCTGGACCGGTTGCTCCCATCGGACCGGCGGCTCCTGGGGCTCCGGTTGCTCCCGTTGGGCCGGTAACTCCCGCTGGGCCGGTCGCTCCCGTTGGACCTGCTGCTCCCGCTGGACCAGTCGCTCCCGTTGGGCCGGTGGGACCGGTAACTCCCGCTGGACCGATCGCTCCCATCGGGCCAGCGGCTCCTGGAGCTCCCATTGCCCCCGTTGGACCAGTTGCACCCGCTGGACCAGTCGCTCCCGTTGGGCCGGTGGAACCGGTAACTCCCGTTGGACCAGTGGGGCCGGTCGCTCCGACAGCTCCTGGAGCTCCCATTGCCCCCATAGGACCAGCTGGACCCGCGGCTCCCGGAATCCCCTGAGGACCCTGGGCTCCGACTGGTCCCTGAAGACCCTGGGCTCCCTGAGCTCCCGTAGGACCAGTTGGTCCGGTAGGTCCTGCCATGGTTACCAGATCAAAGTCCGGGGACGTTCCCAGCACTCCTACCGGGGAATTTTTGTTTGCACGGTACAAAGCGCCATTCCAGTAAACCAGATCCCCCTGCAGATACTGCCGATTCGGATCAAAGGCACTCGCCTCACTTAATCCCGGCCCCATAGGACCTCTCGGGCCGGTAGGACCCTGAGGACCTCTGCAGCAGGAATTCGGCCTGCAGCATCCTCTGTTACCACAATTCTGGTTATTTGTGCAGTTTATATTTCCTCCACACCCGGGACCTTCACAGCAATTTGAATTTCCTCCGCATCCAGAAGCCATTGAATCATAATGCATATCATTACTCCTTCTATTAGTTTTCAGCTGGTTTGCTATATCATATGTCCTCAGATGATTTTGGTTCGTCCCAACGCGGCGGTTTGGGAAGCCTGCTTATTCCATATCCAGCCCCTGTCCAAATCTATGTCCCTGCCTCTAAAAATCAGTATCTTCTTCAGGCTTATATGCAGGTTGTAAATGATTGTAACCGTATCAAGGCTTACAGGATAAACTCCAATATTTCTCTATATGCGGCTTTTAAAATATGTTTAGAAGCATAAAACCTCAAATTGAGTCAAATGAAATACAGATTTTTAACCGTTCACTACATAATCTATACCATCTGTCAGATTCCATAAAATTTTTTTAGCATCCGCCGATATTAAAAGCAAAGAGGTGAGCAAATGACCATAGCCATATGCGATGATGAAAAACCCATCTGTGAACAAGTGGAAAAATTAGTAAAAAAACAAATGCCCGATTGTAATACAGAACTGTTCGCTTCCGGAGAAGCACTGCTAAAAGAAACGAACGTATTTGATATTATATTTCTTGATATACAAATGGATGACATAAACGGAATTCAGGCAGCAAGAATGCTGCGGAATAAAAAAGAAGAAGCCTTATTGATTTTTATTACAGGCTTAAAAGAGTATGTATTTGAAGCCTTCGATGTATCCGCTTTTCATTATCTTTTGAAGCCAATTGAAGAGAAAAAATTTGCAGAGGTATTCGCTAAGGCTGTGTCAGAGGCAGAGAAAAAAAGAGGATTAACGGAAGAACCATTTTTTATGAAATCAAATGGAAAAACGATTATTTTGAACCGGAACCATATTCTGTATGTTGAAAGTCAAAATCGAATGGTAAATTTTCATACGACAAACAAATGTTTGGAACTATATTCCGATATGAGAGATTTGGAACAACAGTTAGGCAGAAATTTCTATCGCTGTCACAGAGGATATATCGTGAATATGGGGCATATTGCCGAGTATGAGAAGGATCGTATATCCCTGACAAATGGAGAGACTATAGGTCTTTCCAGAAGAAAATACAAGGAGTTTGTGAAAGTGTATATGGATTATCTGAAAAAAGGAGGGGCACTTCTTGAATCATTTTAACCTGCTGATGGTTTTGCAGACTCTTGTGGATTTTTTTGAGGGATATTTTTTGCAGCAGTTTTATGGAGATTTTTTTGCTGAACGCTTCCGGAGAAAATCCTGGAATCAAATGGGTGTTGTTATTGCATATGTCATGTTTCAGTATATAAAAAAAATATTTTTGCCGACAGATTACCGAATGTTTTGCATAACAGAAAATTTGGTTTTGACCTTTTTCTCTTTACTTTTCCTGGGCTTGTGCTTTTATAAAAATATCGGATTGATTAGTATTTTTCTTGTTGTCAGTTTTATGTCCATACAGGAAACGAGCCGCATATTTTCACTCATATTTCCTTATATCGCTGACTTGCCGGCAAACATGGTCTGGCAGCATATGGAAAGCCATGGTATTCTCTTTATAGCCCTAATCGTTAACGGAACATGGCTTCTGAATTACCTGATTCGTATATTGATTATGTATAAGTCTTTAAAAAGTATCCGGGAACATTTTCATGAAAAGCACTTTCCCATTCATTCCGTAGAGGTACAGTTTTTGCTGATACCCGGACTGACAAGTCTATGTATCAGTATTTTGTTAAATCTGATTATGTTTCGCACCAGTGAAAGAGGCGGACAGGAGTTTTTATTTGACACATACCCGGTTTTAAGGCTATTTATGCCATTCATGTTGACACTGTCCCTGTTATCAATTCTGTATGGAGTAAAATTATTCCAGGATATGATTCTTTTGAACAGAGAAAGAAGCAGCCGGGTGGTTCTGGAAAACCAGATAAAAAGTATGCAGGAATATATAGAGGAAATAAAAAGGGTGCAATTGGGAATCCGCGGTATGAAACACGACCTGAAAAATACGCTTGCGGTAATCATGCAGCTTACCCCTAAGGAAAGGGGAACTGAGGAACTCTGTCATTATCTGACCGGATTCCATGAGACTATGGGCAGCCTGGAATACAGGTTTCATTCGGGAAATACCGTTGTGGACGCTTTACTGAATATGAAATATCATGAAGTCACACTCACCATACCAGATTTACGATTAAAAACCGATGGGCTGCTCTTTCCTGATACATTTGCCATTCAAAGCTATGACTTAAGTATTATTGTAGGAAACGCTTTAGACAATGCAGTCCGTGCCTGTAAGAAGCTTAAAGAAGAAAAACCAGAAGCGGAAGTTTATATAAAACTTTCTTCTTTTCAGAAACGAAAGATGTTCTTTCTGGAAGTGGAAAACAGCTTTAACGGAAAATTAATTTTAGAAAAGTCGCGGGAATTCCCTGTCTCTGACAAAGAGATTGGGGAAAGTCATGGTATGGGATTGATCAATATAAAATACACAGTTGAAAAGTATTATGGTGCAGTAGAATGGGAGGTGAAGGGCATGGCTTTTATTTTATCTGTAATGATAAAAAATAAATAAAATATATAAATTTAGAAAGGCGGATTATAATTATGAAGATTACGGGATATCAAACGATGAGTGCTTCTTTTTCCAGAAATCAAATGTTTTGGAATACAAGACAGATGAAGTCAGAAAATCGTGGAAACAGTAACCTGCCGGGGGGAGATAGAGACACTGTGACGATTTCTTTTTTGGGGCAAAGTAGCAACAGCCGGATTAGAAATTTAATGGAACAGAAACAGTCTTTACTGGAACGGAAAAACCAGTGGGTCAATTCTGCTCTTGAGAATGGGCAGGATATAAAATCCATTCACGATATGGTAGAGTCTTATGAAGAACAGCTAAACGAACTGGAACAACAAATTTCGCAGGAAATGGCAAGACAAAACAGCGGAAAGCCTGAAAAGGTACAGTCCGCAAAAAAGAACAACGAGCCGAAAACGAAGCAGGCGATTGAGCAGGAGAAAATATCTGATTTAGTAGACTTATCATCCGGAATGTCCCAGATCAGGACAGTACAATCCTCACAGACTCAGGTAGAAGGAGAAGCCAGTGTACTGGAAAGCGAAATAAAGATGGATAAAGGGAGAATGGGAGATACAGAAATAATTGCTAAAAAAGAGGAGAAACTTGCGCAGTTACAGCAAAAGGCTGCCGAATTAACAGCAAATACGGTAAAAATATCAGGGGAAATAAACGAAAAAATTAGCGAAACGGATGCTCCCAGAGTACAAGAGAATTCAATAGAAGAGCAGATAAAGGAAAACAATACTACAATCCGTGGTTTGACTGGGGAATACGAAAAGACAGAAT
>CAJTYJ010000003.1:40418-125113 GCA_910583895.1 uncultured Lachnospiraceae bacterium | reverse complement strand
CATAATCAGCAAGGCTGATTGGGAGTTCTGTGGATAGAACTGCGGAAACTCAAGGCATTTCGGCATTGTTATCTATGTATTTTTATGCTATGCTATTACTAATAAAATTAATGTTGCGGAGAGGTTTGGTATGAAATTTTTAATGAATCAAAAGCTTGCGACGCGGATTGGTATTATTACAACAGCGCTTACCATAGCAGGGATGCTTTTGCTGTGGCTTATTGTGTCCAGCAGCGCTGCTTCTACGGTCAAAAATGACATTACCAATCAGATGACAGATGCAGTGGAGTCCAGAGCATCTATTATCAACGATTATGTGGCTTCTGCGGAAGAATATGTCACAGCTTTTGCTTTGGGGCGTGAGGTGCATGATTTGCTTGCGGATCCGGAAAACCCGGAGCTTCTGGAGGAAGTTCAAACGTATACCGAGGATTTTGCCTCTGTCAAAGGTGTTTTTGAGGGGCTGTATATTGCGACTCCGGAAACACACGTTCTGACGCATACCTCTAAAGATGCGGTCGGCATGACGACCCGGACGGGAGATTCTCTGAAAGTATTTCAAGATACCATATTGGCACAGGCGCAGCTGACGAATCTGGGAATTATGAAATCTCCGGGTACGGGGAGCATGATTCTTTCCATGTACCATCCTATTTTTGAAGGTGGAAACTGCATCGGCTATGTGGGAGCCGGTGTCTATGCAAGCCGGCTGATGGATGTCCTGCTGGATCTGGACATAAAAGGGCTGCCGAACAGTGAATATGTATTTTTGAATGTGGAAGACGGGGTGTATCTGTATCACGAGGATGAAGAACTGCTGAATACACAGACAGAAGACAGCGGTTACCAGGAGATTATCAGCAGGATCAAGACGGACGAGGACACCACTGCCAATACATATTTTTACCGGGATGATAATGGTGTGAAGCAGCTGGTTGTCTACAAATACTTAAAAGACCGCGGATGGGTCTTTATGGTCCGCGATAATGCGGCGGAAGTCTATGGTGCAGTATTCATGGTGCGCATGGTGGTCGGCGTACTGTGTGCAGTGGTGGCGGCTGCCATTATACTGATCACACTTTTTATTCTGCACCGGCAGGGCAGGGAACTTATGGCTGTGGAAAATGCCATCGGGCATCTGGGCAATCTGGACCTTTCTGCAGACCGGGAATTAGAAGCTTTTTATGACCGTCAGGATGAGATCGGTCTGATCGCACAGACGACGCACAGCGTATGCAGCTGTCTTAGAAAAACCATTGAAGATATCGGACGGATCCTGGGTGAGATGGCAGACGGTAATATGGCTGTAAATGTGGAGCAGAATGAAGGATATTACATTGGTGATTTCAAGGTGCTGTCGAAGAGTCTGAAAATGATTCAGAGCAATCTGACCCATGTGATGCATGAGATTTCCAGTGTTGCCAGCCAGGTTGATGCAGGCGCATATCAGGTATCTGCCGGGATGCAGACGCTGTCTCAGGGAAGTATGGAACAGACCGCGTCGATTGACGGACTTGCGTCCCATATGTCAAAACTTACATCGCAGATCAAAAGCAGTGCGGTTCGCTGCGGAGATGCCAGAGAGCTGGTAGATAAGGCTACCGGATATTCCGCTGAGGCAGACACGAAGATGACACATCTGGCCGCCGCTACCAAAAGTATTGATCAGTCGTCCACCCGGATTGGCGGAATTATAAAGACAATTGAAGACATTGCATTTCAGACAAATATTCTGGCGCTGAATGCTGCAGTTGAGGCTGCCCGGGCCGGTTCGGCGGGGAAAGGATTTGCTGTGGTGGCCGATGAGGTGCGAAACCTTGCCGCCAAGTCCGCAGAAGCAGCACAGAATACCGGTGTGCTGATCGGCCGGTCTGTCCAGGATGCAAAGACCGGAACAGAATCGGCGGATCTGGTTATCTCGACGATGCAGGTGATCAATGAATGCATACAGTCAATCAAGACGCTGATGGATGAGATTGCACTTGCCAGTACGCAGCAGTCGGAAATGGTTGCGTCTGTGGAGGAGGGAATCAGAGAGATTTCCAGAGTGGTGCAGGCCAATTCCACGGCGGCGGTAGAAAGTGCTGAAGTTTCGAAAAAATTATCTGCTCAGGCCAATACCCTGAACAGTCTGATCGGACAGTTCCGGATTCAGTAAGATGGAATAAAGAAGAGGTTATATATGGAAGGCGAGAAGAAAAAGATCCTGATGATCAATGGCTGTGTCCGCGAGAAGGAGTCCCGGACCTGGTGCCTTGCAGAGACTTTTCTGGGGGCTATGAGGAGGACAGCGCCTCATCCTTTTGTCTATACACAGCTTGATCTGGCACAGATGGATCTGAAGCCATTAGCCGGTGATTTTTTTGAAGAGCGTCAAAGGCTTTTGGAGGAAAATGACCGGACGCATCCAAGGTTTGATCTGGCACATCAGTTTGCCCGTGCGGACCGGATTCTGGTGGCAGCTCCTTTCTGGGATTTGAGCATTCCGGCAGTGCTGAAGCTCTACATTGAAAATATTTCTCTGGACGGCATCACCTTTGGCTGCAATGCAGAAGGGATGTATGGCATGTGCAGGGCAGAGGATATGCTTTTTTTCACCACCCGGGGCGGGTTTTACAAGGATGGTCCCATGGAACAGGGCGCCCGTTACCTGAATGCTTTGTGTGAGATGTTCGGGATTCGAAGATTTCGCTGTATTGCCGCGGAAGGGATGGATTTTCATCCGGAGCGGGAGAAAGAGCTGATGGCCCTCGCAGAGAAAGAGGCAGAAGAGGCCGGCCGGAGGTACTGGTCAGAACAGATCTGACTGTCACAGATGAATATGGAAGAGCGGGCCGCTCCTCTGATTGCAGAGGGGCGGCTGTTTTGTCAGGAAGCAGTCACTTTCTTATCCCAGAAAATTCCCGCTGTGACCAGAAGAATCCCTGCGCATTTGATCCATGTAAAATTCTGGAATACGATCACGTCAAAAAGAATCCCGGCCAGCAGTTGTCCGGCCAGCAGAAGGATTGTGGACTGAAAGACTTTCATCCGATCCAGGGCGATGATGGAGAGGACGAAGGCGATGACGCCGAAGGTTCCGCCGGCATACAGATAGACAGGCACTTTGATGCATGCCTGCAGATCCGACCAAAGATAGGGAGAGAAAAGTAAAAGGATCAGCGCCAGGATACTGGCGACCACATAGTTGACCAGAGAGCCGTTCCAGGTTCCCAGTACTTTGGCGGCGCGGTAATTGATCATCTTGGATACAACAGTGGCACATCCATAGAAAAATGCAAGAATGATTAACAGCAGCATAAATAAACTCCTTTGTGTGGCAGTCCGAAGGCTTTTGGGCGTTGAGACTTTTTGTGTGATCTGGTTTCGAACGGTTATGGTGTCCTTTGACACCCGGATTTGCTGCCTGCTTAAGACAGGTTCAGTAGAAGGATTCCCGCAAAAATCATAAGAAAGCAGGGAATGCGTCTGGGGCTGAAGGGAACCTTTGGGACATGAAACAGGCCGTAATGGTCAATGACAGCGGAGATAAAGAGCTGTCCGGCCACAGACAGGCAGGTGGTGACGGCGGCGCCTAGCATCGTAACGCAGTAACTGCTGACCGACACCAAAAGGACGCCGAAAAAACCGGCAGAGTACAGATACCAGGGCATCCCCCGGAGGGTGATCTTCTCCCGGACCACCACAAAGATGTACAGAATAAGCAAAAGCCCGCCGGAAGCATGGACTACCAGACTGACGCCCCAGAGGCTGACGGATTCGGACAAAAGCCCGTTGAAACTCATCATGGCAGACTGCAGAATTCCTGCCAGCAGTACAAGAAATGAATACATGATTTGTAAATCTCCTTTGTTGATCATTATTTTCCTATCTGCATTCTTCATTTTCAGGAATAATTTCTCAAAGAGAAATTGAGAGAAGGATTTTCCATATGGTTCTGTGCAGAAAAGGTAAGGCAGAGGCGGGATGAAGTCAAGCGTAGTTTTGCCAGGCCGTAATGCAGAAAAATAAGCATGGATTTCTGACATTGTGATGGTGCCCGGAAAATCTGACACAGCAGATCAGAATTCAGGTCCGTACATTTTGATATTATATATGGAAAAGATATGGTTTTCAAGCCTGATGTCAGCAGGGATCGCGTAACATGTGAAATCATTATGGAAAAAATACAGGAAGTATGATATAATGACGCCAACATAAAAAAGGTATCGAAATTCTTTGGTCATGGAGACGAAGAGCAGACGATACCGGATAAGGAGGGTATTATGCCAACACCACATAATGCGGCAAAAATGGGAGATATTGCGGAGACGGTACTGCTGCCGGGAGATCCGCTGCGGGCGAAAGTGATTGCAGAGACGTTTTTAGAGGACGCTGTGCAGTTCAACACCGTCCGGAACATGTTCGGCTATACGGGAACATATGAAGGAAAAAAAGTGTCCGTGATGGGGACCGGCATGGGTTGCGCATCCATCGGGATCTATTCTTATGAGCTGATTCATATGTACGGAGTAAAAAATCTGATCCGTATCGGCTCCTGCGGAGGGATGCAGGAGTATGTGAAGCTTGGAGACATCGTTATGGCATCGGGGTCCAGCACGGATACCAATTATGCCCATCAGTATCATCTGCCGGGCAGTTTTTCTGCAGTTCCGTCTTTTGACCTTCTGAGCATGGCAGTGGAGGAAGCCCGGAAAAACCAGTTCCCCTATATTGTGGGGAATGTGATCTCATCCGACATCTTTTACAATGAGACGCCGGAGTGGAAAGAGTGGGCAAAGATGGGTGTTCTGGCGGCAGAGATGGAGAGCTTTGCCCTGTACTGCAATGCGGCGCGGGCAGGTGTGCGGGCGCTTGGGATCTTTACCGTATCGGATTCCATGATTTCCAATGAAGAGATGAGTGCAGAGGAGCGCCAAAATGGCTTCACCAATATGATGAAAGTGGCTCTTGGAGTCGCTGTGCGCCTATGAAAAAAGCGTGGGAAATAGCAGGAGAGCTGTACTGGAATGCAAAACCGGTCGTTCTGTCTGAAGAAGATCAGACCTGGACAGCCAATCTGGAAACCCAGAAGTTCTATGACCAGATCTTGAGTCTGGACTGGGAGAGCCATGTACCGGGGAGCGGTGCTCCGGAGCGGATTATGGTGGCGGCGGTGCAGGCGCTGGAAAACCGGGGCTACCAGGCCGGAGCCAAGGCCTACGAACTTTTGGAAGCGGGCATTCAGGCCCATGGGGCCGGAGATTATGTGAAGCTTCACGAGATTTCCGCGGAGCTTCGCTACGAACTTTCCCGGGCATCCAAAGATCCGGAATCGCCTTATTGGAGCTACACACAGTATATTTCTTTTGAACAGTATGAAAAAGCAGTGGAATTTCCGGAAAAAGAACCGGTGGACATCCATGTGCCGGAATTTCGGGACAGGCTTCAGGCGGCCTGGCTGTCTCAGCTGATCGGGGCGGCCATGGGAACCATGGTGGAAGGATATACGTCCCAGAACCTGTATGAAGCCTTTGGGGAGGTACAGGGCTACCTGCGTGAACCCAATACATACAACGATGATATTACTTACGAACTGGCATTTCTGGATGCCTTTTCCAGATACGGCTATGAGGTGACCTCCAAGGAGATCGCCCTTTCCTGGGCCGGACTGGTTCCTTGCGGCTGGTCGGCGGAGGAGATCGCTCTTCGGAATATCAAAAGCGGAATTTTGCCGCCTGAAAGCGGCACGTTTCATAATCCTTTCTGCGAATGGATCGGTGCCCAGATGAAGGGCGGGATCTGTGGTATGGTGGCTCCGGGTGACGCTCACCTGGCGGCAAAGCTTGCCTGGGCAGACGGGGAAGTGGCTCATGCGGGCAACGGGATTTTAGGAGAGGTCTTCAATGCCGTGCTGACGGCTCTGGCTTTTACAGAGCCGGACATTCGGGTGCTTCTGCGCCAGGGGATCGATCTGATTCCGAAGGACAGCGAGTATTATTCGGTGGTCTCCTTTGCCTGGGAATGCTGTGAGCGTTATGAAGACTGGCATCAGGCACTTTCTGACTGCCAGGAGCGCTATAAAAAATATAACTGGATTCACGCCTATCCCAATGCCTGCTGTGAAGTGATTGCGCTTTACTACGGGAACGGCGACTATGAAAAGACCCTCCATATCGTAACCATGTGCGGTGTGGATGCGGACTGCAACGCAGGCATGATCATGCCGATTCTGGCAATCCAACAGGGAATGTGTATCATTCCAGAGAAGCTGATTCACCCGGCGTTTCACGAGCTCGTCACTTATATGAGAGGGATGTGCAGATGTACACTGGATGAATTGGTGGACGATACTTTAAATAGCATAAAACATGCGAAGAACAAGGAGGAAAGTCTAATATGATGAAAAAAGTATTAGCAATGCTGCTGGCATCCGCCATGGTTGTATCCATGACCGCCTGCGGCGGAAACAGTAACTCAGATACCACAGAACCGGCTGCAGAGGACAGCAGCACGGAAGCGCCTGCAGAGGGTGAAGAGCCGGCAGGAGATGCAGAGGCAGCAGCGCCTTCGGGAGAGACCTACAAGGTAGCGCTTCTTCTGAATGGTACGCTTGGAGACAAATCTTTTTATGACTCTGCCAATGAAGGACTGACCAGACTCCGCGACGAGCTGGGCGCAGATGTATTCGATTTTAAAGTTGAGCAGATGGGCGGTACGGCTGCAGATGAGTCCAAATGGGAGCCGACCCTTTTAGACTACTGCGATTCCGGTGAGTATGATGTCATCATCATGGGAACCTGGCAGATGGCAGACCCGCTTGCAAAAGCTGCGGATCAGTATCCGGATCAGAAGTTTATGTTCTTTGATGAGCAGTTCGATTTTGAAGGCAACGGCAATCCGCAGAACATCTACAACATTTTGTACAAGCAGAATGAGGTGTCCTATCTGGTAGGTGCAGCGGCAGCTATGATGACCACAGACGAGACCATCGAAGGAATCGATCCTTCTACCAAGAAAATCGGTTTCCTGGGCGGCATGGACAATGCGGTGATCAACGATTTCCTGAAAGGGTATGAGCAGGGCGCAAAAGATATCGATCCGGAGATCGAAGTACAGGTATCCTGGGTAGGTGACTTTGTGGACTCCACCAAAGGAAAAGACCTGGCGCTTGCACAGTATCAAAATGGTGTGGATGTAGGCTACAATGTGGCAGGCAATGCCGGACTTGGCCAGATTGAGGCAGCCGGCGACACGAATCTGTATGCATTTGGCGTAGACTCTGACCAGGCAGCTCTGCTTCCGGACTATGCAAAGAACATTCCGACTTCTGCACTGAAGAATGTGGGTAATTCTCTGTATCGTGCCATCAATCTGGACCTGGAAGGCAAGCTGACTTACGGGACCACGGAGGTGCTTGGCTTTGCTGAGGGCGGTGTGGAGCTTGTGAAGGATGCTCATTACGAAGAGATGCTTCCGGAGAACATCCGTACCACGCTGGATGAGCTGGAGCAGAAGATTATCGACGGCGAGATCGTCGTAGATACAGCCATCGAAAGATAAGAAGGCGGCAGAGAGTTACTGCGAGCAATGTGAACAGTAATGATAAAAAGGATTTGGAACGGCCGCAGAATGCCTGCGGCCGGCCGGGTCCGGAGAGGGGAGAGGTGGCCTGGTTGGAACATAAGATTGTTTTGCAGATGAACCATATCATGAAGATCTATTCCAATGGTGTGGTGGCCAATGAAGATGTAAGCATTGAACTGAATAAGGGGGAAATTCATGCACTTCTGGGGGAGAACGGTGCCGGCAAAAGTACGTTGATGAAAGTACTGTTCGGGATCGAGAGTCCGGATGAAGGGCAGATCCTTTTAAACGGGCAGGAGACGGTGATCCGGTCTCCGCAGGACGCCATCAGCAAAGGAATCGGCATGGTGCATCAACACTTTATGCTGGTGCCTTCTTTGACCGTGGCGGAAAATATCATTCTTGGAGTAGAGCCGAAGAAGGGCGGACTGTTCATCGACATGGACAAGGCGGTCCAGGAGGCGGAAAAGATAGCCGGGAAATACAATTTTGATATTGATGTAAGAGCAAAAGTGGAAGAGATTCCGGTGGGAATCAAGCAGAAAGTGGAGATTTTGAAAGCGCTCTACCGGGGAGCAGATATTCTGATCCTGGATGAGCCCACAGCAGTTTTGACGCCCCAGGAGACGGACGAGCTGTTTGTTCAGCTGGAAAAGCTTCGGGACAACGGGCATACGCTGATCTTTATTTCCCATAAGCTGGATGAGATTAAGAGAATCTGTGACCGTGCGACAATCATGAGAAGCGGGCGCAGTATGGGCACCTATGAGGTGGAGGATATTTCCACAGAGGAGATGTCCCGACTGATGGTGGGCCGGGAAGTCATCCTGACCTTTGACAAGAAACCGGCAGAGCCTTCTGCCGTATATATGAAAGTGAGAAATCTGTCAGTCCGGAACGGACAGGGCGTGCTGAAAGTAGACGACCTTTCTTTTGATCTGCGGGGCGGGGAGATCCTGGGTATCGCAGGGGTGGAAGGAAACGGACAGTCGGAGCTGATCGACTCTCTGACCGGGCTGAATAAAAGCTATAGAGGCAATATCTGGATGAAAGATACAGATATTGAAAAGTGCAGCATCAAGGATATCCGGGAACTGAAAGTGGCACATATCCCGGAGGACCGCATGACCAGCGGCTGTGCCGGCAATCTGAACATTCTGGAGAATCTGTTTTCCAACCAGTATACCGATCCGGCTTATTCCGGAAAAATGCTTCTGAAGACAAAGAAGATTCAGGAGCGCTCCGCCGAGCTGATCAAAGAATATCTGGTCAAATGCAAATCCTTCCGGCAGAATGTGGGGATGCTTTCGGGAGGAAATATTCAGAAAGTGATTGTGGCCAGAGAGTTTTCCACCGGTCCGGATATCATCATCGCGAACCAGCCAACCAGAGGCGTGGATGTAGGTGCGGCGGAGTTTATAAGAAAACGGCTGCTTCAGTTTCGGGATGCAGGCTGTGCGGTACTCCTGGTGTCGGCAGATTTAAATGAAGTCTTTTCCTTAAGCGACCGTCTTGCGGTTATGTACAAAGGAAAATTTTCCGGCATGTTTACGGATGTGGCGGCAGTAACAGAAGAAGAACTGGGCCAGTATATGCTGGGCTTGAAACATCAGGAAGAGCAGGAGGGTGTGATCTATGAATAGTGTAAAGCGGTTTGATATGTTTCGTATGATCTTTTCGGTTCTGATTGCTCTTTTGATCTCTTTTGGAATCATCTTCTTTGTCAGCGAAGAGCCGGTGACCGCGATTGTCACTCTGATCACCGGGCCGCTGAAAAGCAAGCGGAATATGGGCAATGTGATTGAGGCCATGGTGCCGCTGATCTTTACGGGAACCGGCGTCTGCATCATGTTTTCTGCCAATCAGATCAATCTGGCCACAGAGGGCGGCTTTCATCTGGGCGGTCTGGTGGCGGCAGCGGTGGCATTAAAGTTTGGACTTCCTGCAGGCTTAAGTCCCATTGTGGCTATCTGTCTTGCAGCAGTGGCGGGTGCAGTATTCTGTACGATTCCTGCAGTTATGAAGATTAAAACCGGGTCGCCGGAACTGGTGTCATCTCTGATGATCAACTATCTGTCTTTGTGGTTTTGTACCTTTATTCTGATGTATACGCTGCAGGATCCAAGTGTGGGTTCTGCATCCTATAAACTGCCGGCAGAATCGGAGCTTCCAACGATCATCAAAGGCACCAACATTCATGTGGGGCTTTTGCTTGCGCTTCTTGTGGCCGTACTTGGGTACGTGTTCCTGTTCAAGACCCGTACCGGGTATGAACTCCGTCTGACTGGGGAGAACGAGAGCTTTGCCCGTTATTCCGGCATCAACATTGTGAAAGTGGTGCTGATCTCTCAGATGGTGGGCGGCATCATCGCCGGCATGGGCGGCGGTGTGGAACTTTTAAGTCCGATTTATTCCAGATTTTCCTGGACGGCTCTTTTAGGTTACGGCTGGGATGCCATCATTATCTGCACCCTGGCGAAGAAGAATCCGTTATACACGCCGCTGGCGGCTCTGTTCTTGGCCTATCTTCGAACCGGCGCCTCTATCATGGCCCGCTATACAGATGTGACGCTGGAGATCGTGCAGATCACACAGGGCATCATCATCCTTCTGGTGGTGGCAGAGCAGTTCTTAAGCGGTATGAAGCACCGGATGATTGCAAGGGAGGCAAAGGCTTCCTTAAAAGAAGGGGAGGTGGCGTAAGATGCTGCAGAGCTTGTTGAGTCCTGACTTTTTTAACGCAATTTTGCGGGCGACGACCCCCATCCTTTTTGCGGCTCTCGCGTCTTCCGTGGCGTCCAAATCCGGCATCACGAACATGGCGCTTGAGGGTATTATGCTGTTTTCGGCTTTGTTCGGCGTGATTTTTTCCGCCATGACCGGAAATTTTGCCATGGGGCTTCTCCTGACCATGGTGGCAGGAGGCGTGATCGGACTTCTGCTGGCGTTTTTTGTACTGAATTTAAAGACAGACGAGATTCTGGCGGCCATTGCCATCAACCTGATGGCCACCGGCGGAACCGTGCTTCTGATGCTGGCAGTTTCCGGAGACCGGGGATCTTCCACATCCATTTCCAGCGTGTCAGCGCCGAAAGTTGTGATTCCCCTGATCGACAAGATCCCTTTCCTGGGACAGATTCTGTCAGGGCAGAACCTGATGACCTATCTGGCGCTTCTGGCAGTGCTTGTGATGCATGTGTTCCTCTATAAGATGCCTCTGGGGCTGAAGATCCGTGCGGTGGGCGAGAATAAGAACGCGGCGGAGTCTGTAGGCATCAGTGCCCGGAAGATTCAGTATATTGCGCTGATTCTAAGCGGTGTTCTGGCCAGCATGGGCGGTTACTTCCTGTCCGGAGGGTATATGAACATGTTTACCAAGGACATGTCAGCAGGCAAAGGCTACATCGCTCTGGCAGCCAGCGCCATGGGCGGAGATACACCGGTGGGGGCGTTTTTGGTTTCCCTGCTCTTTGGTGCGGCCCAGGCCTTGGCCAATATGATGCAGCTGACGGAGATTCCGCATGAGCTGATCCAGATGGTGCCTTATCTGACCACACTGGTGGGGCTTGGAATCTACAGCTATGCCGGACTGAAGAAACGGCAGAAGCTGGCAGGAAAATAAAAAAGACGCCTGTGGGAAAGATATCCTGCAGGCGTTTTTTACCGAGGGGTATGGACAATGGAGTCTTTTGATCATAGCTGTGCTGTCATTAAATAGGCGGATGTTTTTTCGTTCTGCGGTGCAGTGCAGGAATGGTCAGATTTCTGCAAACAGGTTGAAATAGAACACGTTCTGTTATAAACTATAAAATATTAAGGAAATATGGAAAATTGTGAAAAGTGGTCCGACAGCCGCATGGAAAGGGGGAATTTGCAGAACTCTTCAAACAGTTCAGCAGTCATCTGGAAAACAGTGAAATCATTTCAAAACCATCGGAGGATGGGCCAGATTCTGCAAAATTTATTCTGGAGGGTGGATTTGACAGCGAAGTTTTATGCGAACAGGAACTTTACATAACACCCCATTTTCACAAAATACTTTCGTATATTGCAGTATCAAAACAAAAAAAGGAGATATGGAGATGGAAGAAACACGGATGCCGGAAGGCGGAAAAAACAAAAAATTCAGGAGTATTGGACGCAAAGTCGGTTATGTGGTGATGGTCCTGCAGGCGGTTTCCGGCATGTTGGCGGTCGTGATCTGCGTCGCGATGTTCAGCTCTCTGGTCACCAAGATGCAAAAGGATCGCTGTACGAACGGTACCAATATGCTGGCACTGGAGCTTGAGCGGGGATCCGAAGATATGGACAGGAACCAGATGCTGGATGAGCTGAAAAATCGCATGGGCTGTGAATTTACTATTTTTGAAGGGGATACCCGCGCTTACAGTACCGTGACTCAGAATGGAAAGCGGGCTGTGGGGACTAAGCTTTCCTCTGAAGTAAGTGAGATCGTGCTGCAAAAAGGACAGGCGTATGTGGGAGAAGCAACCATTCTGGACGAGAGCTATCTGTGCTCCTATGTTCCTACAAGGGGGTCAGACGGGCAGATCAATGGTCTTATTTTTGCAGGAATTTCCATGGCGGAGGCGAAACAGGAAACTTTGAAAGTGATCACCATGGCTGCGGCGGCGAGTGTGATCACAATTTTGATCTGTGCGGTTGTGATGGCTGCCTATCTGAAAAAACGGGTATCGACGCCTTTGGGCGAGATTACCAGGATTGCTTCTAAGCTGGAAAAAGGAGATCTGGGGCTTGCCGGTGGCCAGGAGGTCCAAATCAACGTACAGTCCGACGATGAGATCGGTCTGCTGGGCAGGATGTTTGAGGACACAATCCGAAGGCTGAGGTCTTATATCGGTGAGATCTCTGATGTGCTCGGATCCATTGCCGACGGCGATCTGACCCAGAGCGCCGCTTTGGAATATCTGGGAGATTTTCAGTCTATTAAAAAGTCTCTGGAACGGATTCAGAATGCACTGAACAGTACCATGGGCCAGATTGCGGTCAGCGCCGACCAGGTGTCTTCCGGATCGGAGCAGGTGTCCGGCAGTGCTCAGAATCTTGCCCAGGGAGCTACCGAGCAGGCAAGTTCTGTGCAGGAGATTTCAGCTACCATCGCCGGTATCTCGGACAATTCTCTGAAAACGTCCGCAGCAGCAGCTGAGGCAGGGGATTTTGTCAATCAGGCAGGTGCTCAGCTGGGCGTCAGCATGGATTATGTAAAGGATCTGAATGTGGCCATGGAGAATATCTCCCGTTCGTCCAATGAGATCAATACGATTATTTCCACGATTGAAAATATTGCTTTCCAGATCAATATTCTTGCGCTGAATGCAGCAGTGGAAGCTGCCCGGGCAGGATCTGCAGGAAAGGGTTTTGCTGTGGTCGCCGATGAAGTCAGCAACCTGGCTTCTAAATCTGACGTGGCTGCAAAGGCGACACAAGAGCTGATTGAAAGCTCCATCCGTGCGGTCACAGAGGGCAGTGATGTGGTAAACAAAGTGACGGAGTCTCTGAACCGGACCGGAGAGCTTGCCGGCAATGTGACCTCCAGGATGTCGGTTGTGGTGGAAGCCATTGATAAACAGGCGAAAGCGATTGTACAGGTCAGTGACGGGATCGACCAGATTGCGTCTGTGGTACAGACCAATTCTGCCACCAGCGAAGAATGTGCGGCTGCCAGCGAAGAACTGTCCTCCCAGGCCGGACTGCTGAAAAAACTGATCAGCTCCTTTAAACTGAAAAATTTTTAAAAAAATATGCAAAACACCCCTTTTTCAGGAGAATGCTTCCGTATACTATAGTATCAAAATAAAAAGAAAAAGGAGAGGTTGACATGAAGAAGAGAAACAGAAGAAGAACCATGTGGATCGGGATTATGATCCTGTGCGCGGGACTGCTGGCCGGATGTGCAGGGAAGCAGGAAGAGACGGCAGGCCTGGCGGGCAGTGCGGCGGAAGCGGCAGAGAGCGGAGGAACGCTGGTTTTAAAGGTGAATCCGGAGATTGCCGTGGAGTATGACGAAAATGGACGGGTGACCGACGTATACGGGCGCAACGAAGACGGCAAAAAGATTGTGGAGAACTATCAGGATTACATCGGGAAAGAATGCCATGAAGCGGTGGAAGAACTGGTAGGGATGATCAACGAAGCCGGATATTTTGTGGAAGAGATCGAAGGCGAGAGCCGGAAGATCACCATAGAGATTGAGACGGGCTCCATTCTCCCGGAAGAAGATTTTCTGGACGAGATTGTGACTGGTGTACAGACCTATGTAAAGGATATGCAGATTGGCAGCCCGGTGGTGACAGAAGAGCAGTCCGGAGACGACCAGACAGATGTCACGATCTATGAGCCGGAATACGGGGCGGAAGCCTATGAAGTGGTCATACCGCCGGAAACCGAAGAGCCGGCACCTAAAACCGCTCCGTCTGACACCGATGCAGGGGAAAATACAGACAGTACATCAGATAACAACAATAAAGTCGATGCAGGCAGCACCCAGACAGACGGCAGCAGCAACAATCAGGAGAATGCCGCGCCGACTGACAATGCCGGAGCCAATGGGGGAAACACAGCGCCGGACGGCAGTGCCGGAGCCAATGCGGGAAACACGTCGCCGGACGGCAGTGCCGGAGCCAATGCGGGAAACACGTCGCCGGCTGACAGCGCCGGAGCCAATGCGGGAAACACGGCACCAGACGGCACCACCGGAAATGATCCGGGGCCAGTTCCTGCACCGGCTGCAAATCCTCCG
This sequence comes from uncultured Lachnospiraceae bacterium, assembly GCA_910583895.1. GTDB lineage: Bacteria > Bacillota > Clostridia > Lachnospirales > Lachnospiraceae > Hominiventricola. The sequence continues at coordinate 110,787 of CAJTYJ010000003.1, read as the reverse complement.
GTAAATCAGGGATCCCCGTATACGGATTATGAGACACCGTACACAGAGGCATCTCCCTATACGAACTATGAGACGCCGTACACGGAGGCATCTCCCTATACGGATTACGTGTCTCCCTATTCTGATTATCATCATGAGGACAGTCATTACGGGGATTCTGGTTACAGCCATTATCACTGAGCAGACAGGGGGACTGTTCATGTGCAGAAACAGGTATGTGCGCCGAATCCATATCCTGACTGCCAGTCTGGCTGTTCTCCTGCTGGTTTTCTGCATGAAGAAGATGGCTTGGAGAGATACTGCCCATCCGGATTATGCGTCGCTTCTGTTTGATGACAGCAGGGTGCATACCATTGATATCCGGATGGAGGACTGGGACGGATTTCTGGAACAGGCGTCTTTGAAGGAATATCATTCCTGTACCATTGTGGTAGACGGAGAGATCTACGAGCAGGCGGGAATCCGGGTCAAGGGGCATAATTCCAGGCGGCTTATTGGAAAATACGGCTGGGACCGCTATAGTCTGAAGGTGGAGTTTGACCGTTATATTGCGGGACAGAGCTATCATGGGCTGGATAAGCTTGCGCTGGATACGTCCTTTCAGGATAACAGTTATCTGAAAAGCTGCCTGACCTATGATATGATGGCGCATATGGGGGTGCCGTCACCGCTGACCAGTTACGTGTGGGTGACGGTGAACGGCCGTCCATGGGGACTGTATCTGGCTGTTGAAGAACCAGAAGAAGCATTTGCTGTCAGAAATTACGGGGAGCATTATGGACAGCTCTACAAACCAGATTATAAGAGTCTGGAGGATGAGAATGCAGATGTGGCCCTGTGTTATGTGGATGACAATCCGGACAGCTATGAAAACATCTTCCGGAAAGCCAGATTTGAGGTGTCGGAGGCGGAAAAGTGCTCTCTGATCCGGGCGCTGAAGATCCTCTCAGAAGGAGAAAACCTGGAAGAAGCAGTGGATGTAGATGAAGTGCTTCGATTCTTTACGGTCCAGGTGTTTGTGGTCAATCTGGACAGTTATCTGGGGCGCACAGGGCACAATTATTTTCTCTATGAAGAGGGCGGACGGATCCAGATGCTGCCCTGGGATTACAATCTTGCCTATGGAACCTACACGCTTGGGATGCCGGATCCGGAGAATAACGCAGAAAAATATGTGAATTATCCCATCGATACGCCGGCCGAAGGGGAAGTGATGTTAAAACGTCCGCTCTTTCACCAGCTGATGCTGCAGGAGGAGTACTATGAGGAATATCACAGACAGTTTGACCATTTTCTGAAGACATATTTTGAAAGTGGTGTGTTTGAGCAGAGGGTGGATGAGATCACAGAGATGATCAGCCCCTACGTGGAGAAAGATCCCACAGCATTTTGTTCGTTTGAGGACTATCAGACGGGGGTGGAGACCATCCGGAATTTCTGCTTGCTGAGGGCAGAAAGTGTCAGGGGGCAGCTAAGCAAAGAGATTCCATCCACGATCCGGGGACAGTCCGTGGACCAAAGCAGATTCGTGGATGCATCTTCCATCTGGATCCCGGACATGGGAGAGATCGCAGATCTGAAGCGGCCCATCGGGCAAAGACCATGATGGCTGTGGCTGGATGAGTCTGACTCCAAAACAGATAAAGAAGGAACCAGAGGAAATGTGATATGAATGAAGAACATGTCCTTGTCAGCCAGGTTTATGAGGCGAAGGAGGATATGGAGGCGGCGGACCGTCTGATCGGCACTTATCTTCCGTTTATCAAATCAGAGACGGCAAAGTATCTGAAACGGCCGCTGGTGGAAGAAAATGATGACGAACTGAGTATTGCCATGATCGCGTTTCATGAGGCGATCCGGGGATATGCAAAAGGCAGAGGAGCATTTCTGCCTTTTGCTTCCATGTTGATAAAGAGCCGGCTGACCGATCATATGAGACGGGAAAAAAGGCACAGAGGGCACCTGTCGCTGGATATGCCCACAGGCGAAGAGCGGGGCGCAGATACCCTGGGGATGCAGCTTTCTGCAAAGGAGAATGAGCAGGAAGCATTCATAAGCCGGGATGCCACAAGGGCTGAAATTGAGGAACTGGCTGTTAAACTTGCGGATTTTGGAGTGAGCTTTACGGATGTGGCAGAGAATTGTCCGCGCCAGAGGCGCACGCTTCATGCATGTCATAAGGTGATGGAATATGCAAAGGGCAATCCGGGACTTTTAGAAGAATTTGTGCTGACCAGAAGATTTCCCGCCGTCCGGCTTTCCAGGGAATGTCATGTGGAAAAAAAGACGCTGGAGCGGCATCGGAAATATCTGGTTGCACTGCTTGTGATCTGTACAAACGGATATGAGATCATCCGGGGACATTTGAAGCATGTGCTGAAAGGAGGGGCAGACCGGTGAAATATATCATTATGGAATGTCATTCAAGCTATGCGGTGCTGCTGGATGAAGAAGGGCGGTTTTTAAAAGCGGCGAATCGTCAGTACCAGATCGGACAGACGGTGGACGATCCGATTTTGATGAAGGAACCAGGCACAGGGAAAAGAATAAAGCTGCGTGCCATTATGGGGATCGCAGCGGCTGCTGCCTGTTTTTTACTGGCTTTTACCGGTTATTATCGGGATTATATGGTAAGGGATACGTCGATTTGCCTGACGATCAATCCCTCTGTGCGTATGGAACTGAATCGTAAAGGTCAGGTGCTGTCGGTTGCGGGAGTGAACGAAGATGGCAGGAAGCTGCTGGAAGGATACCAACAGGGCAGCAAAGATCGGCTGGCTGTGACAAGAGAGCTGATCGACCGGGCCATCCATATGGGTTATCTGTCTGCAGGCGGAAAAGTTGTGCTGGATATTGACGCGCCGGACGAAGTGGTCTTTCAGAAGTACGGGGTGGAGTTCCGGACAGAACTGACCGATTACCTGAAAGAAACATGGTCGGTGGAGATTGAGATCGTCCGGGATGACAAAGGGGCACAAGTACCCCCGGTGGTGCCAAAAGAAGATACAGTGCCGCCGGTGGAGATCGAGATCAATGGAATAGAGCCGGCAGAGGACGTACCGGAAACGCCGCTGCCAGATACCGGTACAGAACCGCCTCTGCAGGATCTCATACCACAAGAACCGCCTGCCCATACACCGGATCATGAAGAATATACGGGTTCTGATCACCGGGAAAGCCCCGCAGGAGAAGGCGATTCTGCACCGGAAAACAGTCCCGGCCGCAGCGGCAATTCAGGCCATGGAGCGGAATCAGATGACGGACCGGACAGGGAGGATGCCACAAACTCCGACGATGGAGAAGATTCCGGCTATGACAGCGGTACAGATTATGGAGCGCATACAGATGCCGGGAGCAGTTCCGATTATGAGGAAGACTCCGGCTATGACAGCCGTGCGGGTCATGGAGAACGTACGGATGCCGGGAGCGGTTCCGACGATGGAGAAGATTCCGGCTATGACAGCCGTGCGGGTCATGGAGAACGTACAGAAGCCGGGAGCAGTTCCGACGATGAAGAAGACTCCGGCTATGACAGCAGTACAGATTATGGAGCGCATACAGAAGCCGGGAGCGGTTCCGATTATGAGAACGATTCCGGTTATGACAGCCATACAGACGATTGAGAGCGTACGGACGCCGGGCAGCTCAAGCTATGGGGACGACTTCGGCTATGACAGTGGTACAGGCCACGGAGAGCATACAGACGCTGAGAACAGTTCTGATTTACCAGGATTCACAACGGATAGATGGAAATCACCTGTGAGGCTTATTACATGCCTCACAGGCGGCTTCCAAAAAACAAATCAATATCAGGAAAGGATCTGTGCCTGTGCAAAATACTCTGGCAGATGAAAATTGGGTTCCGGTGAGGAAACGGGGGCGAAGCTGGCAAAATGTGTCCGGCCTTCGCTCTCTTTTATTTTGTAAAAATTACAGGTAAACATACTGTTGGTATGTAAAACCAGTCCCGGATAGATGGCAGTGATCAGGGACAGCGGGAGTGTCAGCCGGATGCTCCAGGAGTGCTCCCGGATCTGCGCTTCGCAAAAGAGTCCCTTTCTGAGCGCTTCTGTGAAAGGTATGCGTTCCTTTCGGTCCCGTCCGTGACAGGCGAGCATGGCACCATTGGCGTTCATCTCAAAATTCAGGTAACAGGGATTCTCTTCCCCGGGCGTAAAGCAGAAAAAAGCTTCCATGGCGGAGTCCAGATAAACCGGGTCCCCGTCTTTTTCATAGATGCGGCAGGGGTCTGTCTCCTGACATTCCATTTCCAGAAGAAAACCATGTCCTGGAAAAAAACCCAGCCGGCCAAAAGTGACCGGCCGGTAATCGCCGCCCCAGCTGAACTGATCCACCGAAAAAACGGGACAGCGGGAAAGATCTTCCTGTGTTTTTAATGTAAGCACATTGTATTTCAAAAATATCACTCCTTTCGTTGACTTCTGCATCCGGACCGGCCTGGAAAACGGCTGTGATCAAAAGGGTTCCGGGTCCTGACGCCGGTGCAGGATCTAAACAGATTTTAGCAAAATGCATAAAAGAAAACAAGAAAGATCAAAAAAACTGTCTTTTTAGATAAAAAAAAGTGCCGATCGTGCTATTGCCGGAGAACAGAAAACTGTATATACTTAGGACAGAAAGATCTGCTTTGAGCAGGAGAAATATATATGCAGGATAAAACAGGGAGGTATCAATGGCAAAGACGAAAGGCAGAGTGACGCTGCCAAGCGAAGCCGGGTTTATCAGGGAGACCAAGGAGATGCTGGCGCGCTGGGGAGCAGACGCGCTGAGGGACAGCGACGGGACGAAACTGGACCCGGAGATCAAAAAGCTGGATGCAAAGATTTACACCACCTATTTTGTGGCCAGAGGGCACAATGAATTTGCACAAGCCCATATGGAAGAGTGTCAGCAGCTCTATTTGATGTCCAGGCGGTGCACAGCCATCGGCCAGGAAGTGAAGATCTCTTTTCTGGAAGGATATTACAGGGAACAGGTGGTTCCGGATTATGTACATGATCCGAAGGAATGGTGGGAGGTCATGGACCGGACCACCGGGCAGACCGTACCCCCAAAAGACTGGGAGGTGGATCAGGAGAACCATCAGGTATGTGTACAAAACGCACAGCTTTTCCACGAATATACGGTCAGTTTTCTGGTCTATGCAGTCTGGGATCCTACGCAGATGTACAATCACATCACCAACGACTGGGGGGATAAGCCCCACGAGATCCCCTTCGATGTGCGTCAGATTGCTTCCGGACAGTTTGCAAAAGACTATCTGGTCCAGTGGCTGAAAGACAATCCGGATACGGACGTGGTTCGCTTCACCACATTTTTTTATCATTTCACCCTGGTTTTTAACCAGGAGGCAAAAGAGAAATTTGTGGACTGGTTTGGCTATGGCGGCACGGTGTCGGTGCAGGCGCTTCAGGAGTTTGAGGCGGAATACGGCTACCGGCTGCGTCCGGAGGACCTGGTAGACAACGGATACTACAATACTCCGTTTCGGGTGCCCACAAAGGCTTACCGGGACTATATGGACTTTATCCAGCGGTTTGTGGCAAAGAAAGCGGCAGAGCTGGTGGCGCTGGTCCACGAGGCCGGAAAAGAGGCCATGATGTTCCTGGGAGACAACTGGATTGGTACAGAGCCTTACGGGCCGTATTTTGAGCGCATAGGGCTGGATGCGGTGGTGGGAAGCGTAGGCGGCGGCGCGACGCTTCGGCTGATCTCGGATATCCCCGGGGTTCGATACACCGAAGGCCGGTTTTTGCCGTATTTTTTCCCGGATACGTTCTACGAAGGGAATGATCCGTGCATCGAGGCAAGGGAGAACTGGCTGTCTGCCAGAAGAGCCCTTATGAGAAAACCTCTGGACCGCATCGGCTATGGCGGTTACCTGAGCCTGGCTTACAAGTTTCCGGAATTTACAGACTACATCGAGAAACTAACCGATGAGTTTCGGGACATCTATGATAAAATCCACGGCAAAAAGCCCTGGTGCGGCCTGAAAGTGGCAGTCCTGAACTGCTGGGGCAGGCTTCGGTCCTGGCAGGCCTACATGGTGGCTCATGCCCTTTGGTACAAGCAGACCTACTCTTACTTTGGGATGCTGGAGGCTTTAAGCGGTATGAGCGTGGACGTGTGTTTCCTGAGTTTTGACGACATCCTGGAATCCGGGATTCCTGCAGACATCGACGTAATCATCAATGCAGGAGATGCAAAAACCGCATATTCCGGCGGCGCCTGCTGGGAAGACGAACGTCTGGTGAGCCTGCTTAGGCGCTGGGTCTACGAAGGCGGCGGACTTGTCGGAATCGGCGAGCCGTCCGCGGTACATAAGGGCGGCCGCTTCTTCCAGCTGGCAGATGTATTTGGTGTGGATAAAGAACTGGGCTTTACGCTGTCCAGTGATAAATATTTCACAAAGGCAGCAGAACGCCATTATCTTACCGAAGACCGGACCGGGCCTTTCGATTTTGGGGAAAGTATGAAAAATGTCTATGCCCTGGGAGCAGATACCGAGATCATCGAATATTCCGATCATGAGCTTCATCTGGCAGCGCACCCCTATGGAAAAGGAAGGAGCGTCTATATGGCCGGACTGCCCTTTGGCTGCGAGAACACACGCCTTTTGCTCCGCGCTCTGTACTATGCTGCCGGTCAGGAAGAGAACCTGTACCGCTGGTACGCGGACAATCCCTGGTGTGAAGTTCATGCCTATCCGGAAGCCGGCGTCTGCGCCGTCCTGAACAACAGCAGTCAGGAACAGACTACCACCGTATACAACGGATCCAAAAAGGCCGAGCAGGTTACTTTGGAAGCAGGAGCAATCCGGTGGGAAAGTTTCTCTCGTTCAAGCTGTGCCGAAGCGACTTTACCCGTTGGTGCTATCGCGCAGTGATATAAAATAGGAGGATGAAGACTATGAAGAAACCTGTACTCGTTATTATGGCAGCCGGCATGGGAAGCCGTTACGGCGGCCTGAAGCAAATCGATCCAGTGGATGCACATGGACACATCATTATGGATTTTTCCATCTACGATGCTGTAAAAGCAGGATTTGAGAAAGTTATCTTTATTATCAAAAAGGAAAATGAAAAAGATTTTAAAGAGACCATTGGAAACCGTATGGAGCAGAAAATCCAGGTGGAGTATGTATTCCAGGATCTTAACAATCTCCCGGAAGGCTTTCAGGCGCCGAAAGACCGGGTAAAACCCTGGGGTACCGCCCATGCAGTGCTTTCCTGTCTTCCGGTGGTGGATGGTCCCTTTGCCGTCATCAACGCGGACGATTACTACGGACAGCAGGCGTTCCGGATGATTTATGATTTCCTGGCATCCCACGAAGATGCGGACCGGTTCCAGTATACGATGGTAGGGTATCTTTTGAAAAATACCCTCACGGAAAACGGTCATGTGGCCAGAGGTGTCTGCGAGACAAACGAGGACGGAAAGCTGACTGAGATCGTCGAGCGGGTCCGCATTGAACGGCGGGAAGACGGGCCGGCCTACACAGAAGACGATGGAGCGACCTGGACGCCCCTTGCAGAAGATGCCGTGGTGTCCATGAATATGTGGGGCTTTACCAACAGCATGATGGGAGAAATCAGGGATCGGTTTACTGCCTTTCTGACGGAGCATTTACCGAAAAATCCGCTGAAATGCGAATATTTCCTTCCCTTTGTGGTGGATGAACTGATCCAGGAAAAAAAGGCGGAAGTAACCGTCTTAAAATCCAGGGACCGCTGGTACGGCGTGACCTACAAAGAAGACAAGCCGGTGGTGGTAAAGGCGATTCAGTCTCTGAAAGATCAGGGTCTGTATCCCCAGAGGCTGTGGGAATAGAGCCGTCTTATCCCGGCTGATCGGACAGTGCTTTGATGGAGGAGGCGTATTCCGAAGGCGTCATGCCGGTAATCCGTTTAAACTGTCTGGAAAAATAATGGATGGAGGAAAAGCCCAGGGCATCCGCGATCTGAGTGAAATTATAATGATGTTCCCGGATCATCTGTTTGGCCAGGTCTACCTTCATTCTGGAAAAATACTCAATGGCTCCGTAGCCGCTTCTGGTCCGGAACAGCTTCTGAAGCTGGGAGCGGCCTACGGAATTGCTTTTGCAGAGCTGTTCGATGGTCAGGTTCTCGCAGACATGGGTTTCCATGTATTCCACGATCTGGGAGAACAGTTCCCCATCCGCCTTCTGTTTGATGGATTTGACAATGGCCGGGCTTGTGGGGACTGTGCGGACCATATAGCGGCGGATGAGCTGGATCAGAAGCTGTTCCAAGTACAGCCGGATCAGCTGCTCGGCGGCAAAGCGGGGGCTGTCGCTGCGAATCAGCTCCTCCTGATAAGGATCGTCCATCCGTCCCTCAAAGGCATGCTTCGCCTCCTGGATGATCTGGGCCAGCAGAATCCGTTCTGGTTCGCTGATCTTTAACACTTTCTCTTCAAAAAATGTCATGGCCTGGGAAGCGCAGGAAAAGGACATAACCACAAGATTCGGAGCGATCAGGCCGTTGGATTTCACATCGTGGAATTCATTGGGTCTGTGGAAGATGATATCTCCTTTTTTCAGAACATGGAACCGCTCATCGGCATAGACATTCACTTCTCCTTTGTCTACACATAAAAATTCCCAGAAGTCATGGGATTCTCCCGGAAAAGAAAAATCACACATATATTCAAAATAATGGATGGAATAGATCTCGCGGATGGTCAGGACATCCTGCAGATGAACACTTTTATAACTCATACTGGCACCGTCCTTTGTAAATAAAGAGCTGATTATGCAAAAAAAACGTCCTATTTGAAACCATTATAATACAAAAGTGCAAAAAAAGCAAAAGAAAAAGAAATCAAGAATGAGACAGATTGTCTAAAATGCAGGATGAGAAAAGCATTCAGATGGAAAATTGGTGAAAATTCCATCTTGAAAAAAATGAAAATGTGTAAACATCACATGCAGCAAAACGAAAAACAGAGAAAATTGTATAAAATACACAAAAAATAAGCCGATAGTGCAAAAACGTAGATAGATAAGATAAAGACTTTTTCTGTATGCGTCACTATAATGAAACCATCAGATCACACAGACATACGGATTTTGCAAGTCTGTATGCTGTATATTTTTGAACATTCAGGAGGTAAAAAGTATGAAAAAGAAGATGGTAAGTACGCTTCTGTGTGCAGCTATGGTGGCAGCGACACTGGCTGGCTGCGGTTCTTCCGGAGATTCCGCACCGGCAGCAGACAGCAGTACCGAAGCACCGGCAGCAGATGCTGCAACAGACAGCAGCACCGAGACACCGGCAGCAGAAGCAACCGGAGACGGACTGGTATACTGGTCCATGTGGGATGCAGCAGAGCCCCAGGCGCAGGCGCTTTCCCAGTCTATTGAGGCATTTACCGCTGAGACCGGCATCGCGGTGGACGTACAGTTCAAAGGACGTACCGGAATCCGTGAAGGACTGCAGCCGGCACTGGATGCAGGAACCAACATTGACCTGTTCGATGAGGATATCGACCGTGTAAATACGACCTGGGGGAGCTACCTTCTGGATCTGGAAGAGCTTGCAAAGGCCAATGATTATGAGGCAACTGCCAATGCAGGACTGATGGCAGCATGCCGTGAGGTAGGCGGAGGCACCTTGAAGTCCATCCCCTATCAGCCCAACGTATTCGCTTATTTCTACAACATGGACATCTTTGAGGAAGCAGGCGTGACGAAAGTTCCGGAGACCTGGGACGAGTTTCTGGATACCTGCCAGAAGATCAAAGATGCAGGTTATACGCCGATCACCAATGACAACGCATACATTGCCAGCCTGTTCGGATATCATATGAGCCGTCTGATCGGCGAGCCGGCAACGGAAGAAGTTGTAAAGAACGGTGACTGGGACAACGAGGCAGTATTAAAGACTGCACAGGCTTATGAAGAGCTGGCGAGCAAAGGCTATTTCTCCGAGACCATCGAGAGTAATCAGTGGCCGGCAGGACAGAACACCGAGCTGGCGATGGGTACCGCAGCAATGTATCTGAACGGTTCCTGGCTGCCCAACGAAGTGAAAGATATCGCAGGCGAAGACTTTAAGTGGGGCTGCTTCAGCTATCCGGCAGTGGAAGGCGGAACCGACGGAACCGAGGCTTCCAACTACGGTGCACAGGTATTTGCAATCAACGCAAAATCCACCAAGGCAGAGCAGGCGTTCCAGCTTATTACCTATCTGACCAAGGGCGAGGCGGATGTGCTTCTCTCCGAGATGTCCGTAGGTATCCCGGCAGACACCAGCAACACAGAGTGGCCGGCACTTCTGACCAACGTAAAACCGGTCATGGACAGCATGCAGACCCGTTATCCGTGGGCAGCAGGCGCTGAGGCAAATGCAGATATGACCCCGATTATCATTGAGAACTTCACCAAGCTTTGCGGCGGTTCTCTGGACGCACAGGGATTTGTAGATGCTCTGAAAGCAGCAGGAAACTAAATTACAACATGATAGAAAGTGCATAGAGATCTGCACGGATAGACATGAGATGATTATGGCGGCATCGTGTTTGACGGTGCTGCCATATTTTTAAAAGTGGAAACATAAGATCTGTTATGAAAAGAGGGGGTTGCCGGATTGAAAAAAAATAAGACCATGATCGTGGTGTTCCTTGCACCTGCGGTCATCATGTTCTGTATCATCTTCCTGTATCCGATCTTCCGCACCATTGCCATGAGTTTCTTTAAGATTGAAGGAGTGACAGATGCGGTATCCAAGTGGCAGTTTTCAGGACTTGCCAATTACATAAAACTGTTCAACACGGAGCTGTTCCGCATATCCATGTGGAATATCTTCCGGATCTGGCTTTTCGGAGGGATCCTTGTCATGGGGCTTGCGCTCCTGTTCGCAGCGATCCTCACCAGCGGGATCCGTTTCAAAAGTGCGTTCCGGGCGATTATCTACATGCCCAACGTGGTCAGTGCGGTGGCGCTGGCGACCATGTGGCTGCAATATGTGTTCAGCCCCAAGTTCGGTCTTTTCAAATCCATCGGAGAACTGCTGCACTGGAAGTGGCTGGCCAAATTCCAGTGGCTGGATCCGTCTCATCTGTTTATCGCCCTTCTGATTGCATACTGCTTCGGAATGGTGGGATATCATATGCTGATCTTTGCCAGCGGCATCGAGCGGATCGGCACGGATTATTATGAGGCGGCTACGCTGGACGGCGCCAGCAGGATTCAGCAGTTCCGCTATATCACCCTTCCGCTTCTGAAGGGGGTTACAAAGACGAATATAACCATGTGGAGTATCAGTTCCGCCGGATTTTTCCTGTGGTCCCAGCTGTTCTCCATGGTGGTCTCCAATACCCAGACCATTACGCCGGTGGTCTATATGTACCAGAACATTTTCGGCGCAGGAAACAGTATGACCGAGAGAAATGCCGGGATCGGCGCGGCGGTGGGCGTACTCCTGAGTGTGTGCGTGGTACTGATTTTCGTTGTGTGCGACAAAGTCTTCAAAGACGATGACATCGAATTTTAAAGGAGGGAGTAAGGATGGCAAAAGAAAAGAAAGTGCGTGAACGTGTGAACTGGCGCAGAGAGCTTCGTCTGGCTCCGGGTTATCTCATCCTGTCCCTGTGGGTGCTGTTCACCTTTATCCTTCTGGGATGGGTGATCGCTGCCAGCTTTTCCACTTCCAAGGAAATCTTCTCCGGGACGGTCTTCCAGTTTGAGAGCGGATTTCATCTGGAGAATTATGCCAAAGCATGGAAGGCATCCAACGTGTCCGTGTTTTTCATGAATTCACTGGTCTATGCGACCATATCCTGTGCGTTTCTGGTGCTGATCTGCGCACCGGCGGCCTATGTGCTTTCCCGCTTTACGTTTCTGGGCAATAAACTGGTCCAGAACGGTTTTGTGGCGGCCATGGGTGTTCCGGCGACCATGATCGTGCTGCCGCTGTTCGGACTGGTGGCAGGCTGGAATATCCTGAATGTATCGCTGGCCAACCGTGCGGTGCTGATCTTTTTGTATGTGGGGATCAATGTACCCTATACGACGATTTTTCTTCTGACCTTTTTCAGCAATCTTTCCAGGTCCTTTGAAGAGGCGGCTGCCATTGACGGATGTCCGCCCATGAAAACCTTCTGGAAGATCATGCTGCCCATGGCGCAGCCGGGAATTATTACGGTTACTATTTTCAACTTTATCAATGTGTGGAATGAGTACTTTATGTCTCTGATTTTTGCAAACTCTGACAGGGTAAAATCCGTAGCCATCGGACTTTACGGAATGATCAATTCCATGCGGTATACCGGAGACTACGCGGGAATGTTTGCGGCAGTGGTCATTGTCTTTCTGCCAACTTTCATCCTGTATGTGTTCCTGTCAGAAAAGATCATTGCCGGTGTTACAGGCGGCGGTGTAAAAGGTTAGGAGGCCTGTATGAGCAGAGAAAAGACGGAATTATTGCAGATCTCGGAGAAGTTTGAAATTGAAGGAGAGCTGGAAAGCATCGAACCCCATGGAAACGGACATATCAACGACACCTTTCTTCTGACCTGTCGTACGGCATCCGGAGAACAGGTGAGATACATTCTTCAAAGGATGAATCATGAAGTGTTCAGGGATCCCAAAGGGCTGATGGAGAATATCGCAGGCGTGACTGCATTTTTGCAGAAAAAGATCACGGAGAACGGCGGAGACCCCAGAAGAGAGGCGCTGAATGTAATCCCGACCAGAGACGGCGGTTCCTACTGGCAGGAAGCGGACGGTACGTTCTGGCGGATGTACCGGTTTGTGGAGGATGCAGTCAGTTATGATGTGGTGGAACGTCCGGAGGATTTCTATGAGAGCGCGGTGGCATTTGGCCATTTCCAGAAACTGCTGGCAGAGTATCCGGCAGAGAGCCTTCATGAGACGATTCCAAATTTCCACAATACAGTGGACCGTCTGAAGAACTTTAAGAAGGCGGTGGAAGCGGATTCTCTGAAGCGTGCAGCAGGAGTGGCAGAAGAGATCCGGTTCGTGCTGGACCGGGAAGAGGACTGCCGTGTGCTCTGTGATCTGCTTTCCTCCGGAGAGATTCCGCTGCGGGTGACGCACAATGATACGAAGCTGAACAATATCATGCTGGATCAGGTTTCCAGAAAAGGAATCTGTGTGATTGACCTGGATACGGTGATGCCCGGTTCAGCACTCTATGACTATGGAGATTCCATTCGCTTCGGAGCGAATACCGGAGCGGAGGATGAGAAGGATCTGACGAAGATTTCCTGTGATCTGGAGCTGTTTGCTCTGTATACGAAAGGATTTATCGAGGGCTGCGGCGGGTCACTTACCGAAAAGGAGATCCAGATGCTGCCCATGGGGGCGAAGCTTATGACGCTGGAATGCGGGATGCGGTTTTTGACGGACTATCTGGAAGGGGATCATTATTTCAAGATCCATCGGCCGGAGCACAATCTGGACCGCTGCAGGACCCAGTTCCGTATGGTGAAGGATATGGAAGACAAGTGGGGACAGCTGCAGGAGATTGCAGAGCAGTATTTATAAATAGGGGTAACTGACTGCCATGTATGGACAGTGGAGAGAGCTTCCGTAGAAATACGGGGGCTTTTTCTGCTTTGCGGGACAATGCTGCCAGAACGGATGGAGAACCGGTGGAAGAGATACGGAAAAAAATCTGAAAAAGTGTAACAATTCCGGGGGATATGTGTCTGTTATTATAGATGGCCATCAAAGAGAAGAAATAAGGAGACCGCAGATGAAAGCACGGTTTGAGAAACTTTACCGGACATACAGGGATGCGGTGTACAACTACCTGTATTATATGTGCAGAGAAGAGGAGCTGGCGAAGGATCTGGCGCAGGAGACTTTTCTCAAAATCTTTCAGGGAATGCGCAGATTCCGGGGGGACTGCAGCGAGAAGACCTGGTGTCTCACAATTGCAAGAAATACGTTCCTGTCCTATGCAAGAAAAAAGCAGCCGCTGCTGCTTGGAGAAGAGATGCCGGACGGAAATGACAAAAGTCTGGACAGTCCTCTGGAAGAGCAGATGATCCAAAGGGAAGAGGGAGCGCTTGTCCGAAAGGTCCTTTGTATGATGAAGGAGGAGGAGCGGACGATTCTGCTTCTGCGGGACTGCGAAGGGATTGCCTACGAAGAGCTTTCCCGGATGCTCGGGATCACAGAGGCCAACGTGAAAGTGCGTCTGCACCGTGCAAGGAAGAAGTACCGGAAACTGTATCTGAGAGAAATCGGACGGATGGAGGAATGAAGATGGCGGAACATGAAGAAATGAGAGAGGGCCAGGTGGAGATTCCCAGAGTGGTCTATGAAGGAAACGATGAAGTATTAAAGGAACAGGTGGTTCATTATGAAAAAGGAACCAGAAGGATCGTGCTTTTTACCGTCCTGGGGCTTTTGCTGGGGTGGTTCAGCTATCGTTACTACACAGAGAGTTTTCTGCCCCTGAAGGCAGTGCTGGGGATACCCTATAAGCTCAGCGAGTTTTTGCACCAGGCGCTGCACGGGGAGCATGATCTGCGCACAGGTCTTGGAATCTTTGGATGGGATGCGTTTTTTCCACAGGCTCCCCGCATCTCGTATCTGGCAGAGTATGGGACTTCGGCTCTGTTTGGAGGCGCTCTTTATGGCAGCCTTGCCTATTTTACCGGGGACAAACGAATCTTTACGCTGTCCGGTTATGTCCGTTTCGGATGCATCTGGGCAGTGGTGATTAGTGTCTGGACCGGAGCGCTTTTTGGCGCCAATGCCTGGCAGGTGAAGCAGAATAACTGCTTGACAGATCTTAGCGGCATCTTTGTAGTCCGGGAGTTTACAGGGAACGGCTATTATGCAGATTACTGGGAGGAACAAAAGAATCGGCTCCGGGAGACCTTCTATGAAGGAGCCGGACCGGAGAGAGCGGCAAAAACGCTTCGGGACCCGAAGGGAGAAATGGAACTGGATCTGATCTTCGGTGACAACGGACAGGGAGCCATGCAGGCGTGGATTCATCCGGAAAAGGGTTATCTGGTGACCGACCAGGGGTATGTATATCGGATGACCGATGCGTTTATGGATTTGTACCGGACATACGCGGAAGAAGAGGAGGCGGAGTGAAGATGAAAAAGTGGAGGATTCAGAAGAACAGAGACTGGGCAGTGGCGGCATTTTTCCTGCTGCTGTTCTCTTATCTGGCTGCCGGGCGGTATCAGCAGCCCATCAATGAATGGCTGATGAGCGTTTCACCGGAGAAGATGAGCAGTTTTAACCAGCCGGAGCATCAGGGGGTCTATTTTGCCGCCATATTTCTGGCAGCCGTTCTTT
The DNA here is from genome assembly GCA_910583895.1 of uncultured Lachnospiraceae bacterium. Taxonomy (GTDB): domain Bacteria; phylum Bacillota; class Clostridia; order Lachnospirales; family Lachnospiraceae; genus Hominiventricola. The sequence continues at coordinate 95,456 of CAJTYJ010000003.1, read as the reverse complement.
TCAGCCTGCTCTGGCTCTGGCAGAGAAAGGCGGAGGGAAAAAGCGTGAAAGAGATGCTTTTGATTCTCTGGGCCGGCACGGCGGTCTTCCTGACAGGCATCTCTCTTTCCTATCATCTGGAATGCCGCCGGATTGTAAATACGCCCTATGACACAGATCTGGTTCCCCAGGTTGATCTGACCTTCCATATTGGTGCTGAATCTTATCTGGCAGAGCTGACAGAGGAAGCGCAGAAGGAGCTTCTCTGGCTTTGTCTGGATCTGGAACCACTTTCCCTGGAAAAACAAGAAGTGATCCAGGAGCAGACAGGTTGGGATTGGGACGCGGAGATTCAGATCTGGTATCCCGAGTACCAAAATCATAGTTACCGGTTGTGGTTCCATCTGAAAGACCAGATTCTTCGTTTTCATAAGGGGCATTCTACAGAGACGGACCTCTATTATGACGGCACCAGGATTCGGGAGTTTCTCACAGAACAGGATCTGATTTGATAGCGGCTGCAGTCTTGACATGTTTTTCTGAATGGCGTATGATGGGAAAAGATAAAAGTCATGAGTCATCGCAGACATCATCTACTATACATAGGAAAGGAAGCAAAAGTGATGGAGAAGAAAAATATTGACTGGAGCAATCTGGGTTTCAATTATATACCCACAGACAAACGGTATGTTTCCAGCTATAAGAACGGAGCATGGGATGAAGGAGCCTTGAGCAGCGATCCGATGATCGCCATGAGTGAGTGTGCCTGTGTGCTGCAGTATGCCCAGACCTGTTTTGAGGGGATCAAGGCCTACACCACGGAAGATGGAAGGATTGTGACCTTCCGGCCGGATCTGAATGCAAAGCGTATGGCAGATTCTGCCAGAAGGCTGCAGATGCCGGTATTCCCGGAAGAGCGTTTTGTGGAAGCGGTGGTGGAGACTGTAAAGGCCAATGCCGCCTATGTACCGCCTTATGGAAGCGGTGCGACTCTGTATATTCGGCCTTTTATGTTCGGCATCGATGCGATCATCGGAGTCAGGCCGGCGACAGAATACCAGTTCCGTGTCTTCACCACTCCGGTAGGTCCGTATTTTAAGGGCGGTGCAAAGCCGATTACGATCCGTGTATCGGATGTGGACCGGGCGGCGCCCCATGGAACCGGAGACATCAAGGCAGGGCTTAATTACGCCATGAGCCTTTACAATATCGTGGATGCCCACAACCAGGGCTTTGATGAAAATCTGTATCTGGACCCGGGAACCAGGACTTATGTGGAGGAGACCGGCGGAGCCAACTTTATGTTTATCACCAAAGATGGTAAGTTCGTGACGCCAAAGTCGGGCAGCATTCTTCCTTCCGTTACCCGTCGTTCTCTGATGGTGGTGGCAAAGGATTATCTGGGCATGGAAGTAGAAGAACGCCCGGTCAGGAAAGACGAGCTGAAGGATTTCGCAGAGTGTGGTCTGTGCGGAACAGCGGCGGTGATCTCACCAGTGGGCAAGATTGTGGATCATGGAGAGGAGATCTGTCTGCCCAGCGGGATGGAGGATATGGGGCCGGTGACAAAGAAGCTTTACGATACTTTGACCGGCATCCAGATGGGACGCATCGAAGCGCCGGAAGGCTGGATCAAAGAGATTTTATAAAAATCATGCCCGGGACACATGGGGTGCCCCGGGTTTTTGGTATACGCAAAACTTTAAATAATTCAGCATGATTTCTGCTGGACAGTAAAGTCGTTCAAGGTGTGTCGAAGCGGCTTTACCCTTTTGTGCCATTGCGCAGCGATTTGAATTAGGAGATGATAGGATGAACGAGAACAACAGTTACAGTGAATATGCAGTGGAGGTCCAACAGACTGCACAGATGCGGGCAAAGCAGGTGGCAGTCATCGGGGTGACGGCGGTAGCCCTGGTGCTGTCGCTTATGGTATATTGGGGCTTCCTTCTGCTGGTGGCGGCCGGAGCGGTGGGATGCTACCTGGCTTATCTGAGCAGTGATATGGAGTATGAGACGATCTTTCTGGACGGAAGTCTGGAGATCTCGGCCATTTATAAAAAGAGCCGCCGAAAGAAAAAATTCCAGTGCGAAATGAAAAGTGTAGCCGCATATTATGTGGGCCAGAAAAAGGATGCGGTCCGTCTGGGGAAAATTACAAAAGATTTTTCTTCCCATGTGGATGGGAACACCTGTTGTGTGATGAAGGTTGGTACAGATAAGGGGACTCATGTCATCTGCTTTGAACCGGGAGAAGAACTGGAAGAGATTCTGGATAAAAGATATCGGACGCTGAAAGCGTAAATGTGTGCAGAAAGGTTGAAGTTATGAAGACAGGTTTGGTACTGGAAGGCGGAGCCATGAGGGGGATCTATACGGCCGGAGTTTTAGATGCACTGATGGAACACAGCGTATACACGGACGGGGTGATCGGTGTGTCCGCAGGAGCCATCCATGGCTGCTCCTATGTGTCCGGGCAGCATGGAAGGAGCATTCGTTATTATCTGAAATATATGAAGGATCCAAGGTTTATGAGCTTCCGTTCCCTGCTTCGCACAGGTGACCTTGTGGGGGTCCAGTTCTGTTATCATGATCTGCCGGAGCGGCTGGATGTTTTTGATCACGATGCATTTGAGCAGTCAAAGGTGAAATTTTATGTGGTATGCACCAATGTGGAGACCGGGAAGGCGGAATACATTCATATGGAAAGTATGAAAGAGATCGCATATGCCCAGGCATCTGCTTCCATGCCGCTGGTGTCCAGAATTGTGGAAGTGGGCGGAAAGAAACTTCTGGACGGAGGTGTGGCGGACAGCATACCGGTGGAAGCGTTCGTCCGGATGGGATATGAGCGAAACCTGGTGGTGCTGACCCGGCCGGCGGGCTACCAGAAAAAACCGTCCAGACATTCGCTGCTTTGGCGGGTTTACCAGGAGTACCCGGAGTTTGTCCGCGCCATGGAGCAGCGGTATCTTCAGTATAACCAGACCCTGGAGATTTTGGACCGGATGGAAAAAGAGGGCAGTGTCATGATCATCCGCCCAAGCCGTGACCCGAAGATCGGACGGATGGAGAAAAAAAGAGAAAAGGTTCTGGATGTCTATCAGCTTGGATATGGGGACGCCATGGAGAAGATAGAGCAGGTGAAGGAGTTCCTTCACGCGGATTGTTTATAAAATTTTCATTGCTTTTTCACATTTATGGTTTACAATAAGTTTATATATGGGCAGGAAAATGGACACGACACCATTGATCATATTGGAAAGGAAGACCATGGAATGAAAGAGAGATTTTATCGTTTTATGCAGGGAAGGTATGGTCAGGATGCCTTCTCCCGTTTTTTGTTGGGGATCACAGGGCTTTGTCTGCTTTTCAATGTCCTTTTGCATAATCGATTTCTGGGCGTGCTGGCATGGGCGCTTTTGATTTATACCTATTATCGGATTTTTTCAAAAAATCACAGTGCCCGTTATGAAGAGAACCAGAGGTATCTGCAGGGGACGGCAAAAGCACGTTACTGGGCAGATCAGCAGAAAAAACTGTGGCAGGAGCGCAGGTACCACCATATCTACACTTGTCCGAAATGCCGGCAGAAGATCCGGATTCCCAGAGGAAAAGGCAGGATTATGGTCCGCTGTCCAAAGTGTCAGCATGAGTTTCAGAAAAGGAGTTAAGTGATGTTCGGATATATCGTCGTTCACAGGCCGGAACTGAAAGTAAAAGAGTATGAAGCCTATCAGGCGGCTTATTGCGGGCTTTGCAGCAGTCTGAGGCGGCGTCACGGCTGGCTGGGACAGATGACACTGAGCTACGATATGACCTTTCTGGCCCTTTTGCTTACCGGACTGTATGAGCCGAAGACCAGGATCTGCATCAGGGGCTGTCTGGCCCATCCGGGCAGGAGGCATGCCTGCAGAGAAAATCCGTATTACGATTACGCAGCGGATATGAATGTGCTGCTGACCTACTATAAATGTCTCGATGACTGGCAGGATGAGCGAAAATTTGTTCGTCTGCTGTATGGGTGTCTTCTGAAGAGCAGGGTCAGAAAACTGCAGAAGCAGTACGGAAAAAAGACGGCAAAAATCGAGACACTCTTGAAAAAGCTGCGCAGGCTGGAAGAAAAAAAGATCTGCGATGTGGACAAGACAGCCGGACTTTTTGGAGAGATCATGGCAGAATTGTTTGTGTGCCGGGAAGATGCGTGGGAGCCGAGGCTTCGCCGGATGGGATTTTTCTTTGGAAAGTTTATCTATCTGATGGATGCCTATGAGGATGTGGAGGAGGACCTGAAAAAGGGAAATTACAATGCATTCTCAGACTGGTACGGACAGGACGACTTTGATAAAGAGTGCAGCGGAGTACTGAAGATGATGATGGCGGAAAGCTCCCGGGTTTTTGAGACACTGCCGGTACTAAAAGATGCAGGAATCCTGCGCAACATATTATATGCCGGGGTGTGGACACGCTACAGGCAGGTCCGGCAGAGAAGAAAGGAAAACAGGGAGAAACCATGATGACAGATCCATATGAAGTGCTGGGACTGCGGCGCGGTGCTTCCGATGAAGAGATTAAAAAGGCTTACCGAAGCTTAAGCCGGAAGTATCATCCGGATGCCAATGTGAACAATCCCAATGCAGAGCAGGCAGAGGAGCGGTTTAAGCAGGTGCAGGCTGCTTATGATCAGATTATGAAAGAAAAGGAGCAGGGGTATTTCGGGGGATACGAAAGTACCGGCAGCTTCGGCGGGTATCAGCAGAAAAACGCAGCCGGCCAGGAGGATGACTATACCCGGCATCTGGGTGCTGCGATGAATTATATTCGGGCCGGCAGATACCAGGAGGCTCTTCATGTGCTGTCCGGCATGAGTCAGAAGGGGGATCAGTGGTATTATCTCAGCGCCATTGCCAACAACGGGGCGGGCAACAATGTGACGGCGCTTAAGGACGCCCGGCGCGCAGTGGAGCTTAGGCCGGAACGTATGGAATATCAGATGCTGCTTCGGCAGCTGGAAGGCGGCGGAAGCTGGTATGACCAGATGAGCAGGCCTTACGGCGGGATGCAGATGGTTGGGAACGATATGTGCTGTAAGATCTGCCTGATGTATAACTTCTGCAATCTGTGTTGTATGGGAGGCAGAGGAGGCGTGATCTGTTGCTGATTAGGAATCTTAAATTTTCTTAAGAGTGAGCGGGAAGGCTGTATCAGGGGAAAATGTGTGCTATGATAAAGCGTATGACAATATAAAATGGAAACAGACAAGGATATAAAAGGAGATTATGAGTAAATACGGAAGAAGAACTCGCAGAATACTGCTTCTTTTGATGGTGACAGTGATTGGCTCTAAAGGACTGTGTGTCCGGGCGACGGAGCAGACGACGCCGGAGGCGCAGGCGGCAGCAGAAGCCCAGGCAGCAGCGGAGGCCCAGGCAGCGGCAGAAGCCCAGGCAGCAGCGGAGGCCCAGGCAGCGGCAGAAGCCCAGGCAGCGGCGCAGGCGGCAGCGGAGGCTCAGGCAGCGGCGCAGGCGGCAGCGGAGGCGCAGGCGGCAGCGGAGGCTCAGGCAGCAGCGGAAGCGCAGGCGGCGGCAGAGGCGCAGGCGGCGGCAGAGGCGCAGGCAGCAGCGGAAGCTCAGGCAGCGGCAGAAGCCCAGGCAGCGGCAGAAGCCCAGGGACAGGAGCCGGGAACATCCGGAGCGGAAGCTGGGGCCTCTGCTCCGGCGACAGGGACCAGCCGGCAGACCCAGAGCAGGAGGCGTTCCTCTTCCCGCCGGGAAGGCGTTCTGACAGAACAGGTGAAAAAAGATATTGAGTCTTCTCTGGATACTGGCGTCAAGGATGCAGTGATCAACGGGTATTTAAGTCTTCTGAACAAAGAATACATCCTCCGGGATGAACTGGAGCTTTCTTTGGTGAATGTGGGAGGCGGACAGGAGTTAGAAGAGCGGTCTGCAGATGCGGTCAAGGAGATGATTGCGGATGCAAAAAGGGACGGGATGCAGATCAACATTACTTCCTCGTACCGTACTTATCTGAAGCAGGTGACACTTTTTAAAAATAAGATCACCCGGCTGGAGGCTCAGGGCTACACACACGAAGAGGCTGTGAAAGAGGCCGCAAGAGTTGTGGCCGTGCCGGGCACCAGTGAACATCAGCTGGGGCTGACGGTGGACTTTCTGACCGGAAGCTACAAAAGACTGGATGAAGGGATCCGCAACACAAAGGAATACAAATGGATCGAAGAGCATGCCTGGGAATACGGTTATGTGGTTCGCTATCCGTCCGGAAAGTCTGGGATCACAGGGATTATCTCGGAACCGTGGCATCTGCGTTATGTGGGAATCCCGGCGGCAAAGCTGATGATGGAGCAGGAAATCTGCTTGGAAGAATTTTTAGGAGTGGCATACGATGATCAAAGAAATGGAATTTCGTATGGAGCGGGCTGGGTTAATACAGGAAGGTGACCGGGTCCGGCTAAAAGAGGATACTTCCAGTACGATGGCAGGGATTATGTACTACTACACGATCCGTGAGGCAGTCGCCATGTCAAACAATACGAAGGAACGATTGAAGACGCTGGAGGGGACCGTTATAAGGATTGAGGCCAGTGAGAGCTACTGGACGGTTACGGTGGAGCTTGAGGAGCCGTAGCCTTAAGGATAAAACACATCCGAATCGACCGCTTTCATGATAGAAGAAATGCGGGAAACAGGTGGAAAAAAGTACTGCATGGTACATGGATTTGTGATATACTTTTCAGAAAGAAAAGAATCAGGTGAGAAGGGGGAAGGAAGATGAACGACCGGGATTATGGATTTTGTCCAAGGTGCGGTGCGCTTATGCGGGATGGCGTGTGCAAAAGCTGCGGCTACAGCGTCAGGATGGAGGCGGGGTGGCAGCAGCCCTCTATGGGGACGCCGGGAGCGAACTGGCAGCAACCTTCCGCGGGGCAGACGGGGACAAACTGGCAGCAGCCCTCTTTGCAGCCGACAGGCAGGAAGAAAAAGAGATCAAATGCGGCAGCATGGATCTGCGGTGGAATTGCGGTTCTGTTCATTGGGGTGATCGCAGTTAGTATGGTGTTTTCTATCCGGGGGATTTATGAGAAGGTCCAAAAAGAGAATCCGCCGGGGTATGGATATGGATACGATGACGGGTACTTCGGCTATGGGAATCCTTATGAAGATGACAGTTATGGAAACTATGACGATTCCTATGAGGACTATGAGCCCAGCGAGAAGGATGATTACTATAAGGAGATTACGGATGCCACCTCTTTGGATCTGGATTATCAGGTGGTGTGGGAGTCTGTCTCCATGCGTCCGGACGATTCAGACAATTCCTGTACCTATGACTGCGTCTATCCGGTGCTGGTAGGGGAGGAAGACCAGGAGAAATTTGACGCCATGAGTCAAACGATTGAGGATCTGGTCAGTAAATATAAAGACAGTTACCGGGATCATGTCTCCGGTGTTTCCAGTTATGGTTATGTAACCTATATGGATGAGGAGAAGATCAGCGTGGCGATCCGTCACAGTTTCTACGAGAAAAAGACCACGACGCCGAGAGTGGAGGCAATTACCCTTCGGGTAGATACCGGAGAAGTCATCTCTCACGAAGAGATGGCGGAGGTTACCGAAGAGCTGGTCTGGCAGTTTCGTTCCAGGAACAGCTACCAGAACGGAACGGTGGAATTTGTGGATGAGCTTTCCGACGAAGAACTGATGGAATATCTGAAAAATGAGACGGACAGCGTTATGTTCTATACTCCTGTGGGTCTGGAGATTGGATTTAATTACGAAGGCGGCTGGGTAACCGTGACGCTGAAGACCGACACCTTGTAGGAGAAAAAGCATATGATTCAACGGATTGACCTGTTTCATCTTCCCTTTTATCAAAAAGAGGCCTTCACCGGTTCAGACCGGGGACTGCGGTTCTGGATCGGCAGGACCGAGCTTGCGGCAGACGGGGATGAGGAGAAAAAAGAGACGGTACTTCGGGTGACACTGTGGCCGGAGCCGTTTGCGCGGGACAAAACGCCGAAAGAGCAAAAAATAAACAGAGATTTTCCGTTTTCAGAGGAAGGGCTTGACGAAGCCTACAGATGGATTCTGGGAGAGGGAAGGGAGTGCGTGCCGGGGCTGCACTTCGCAAAATGAAAAATGGAAGGCATATGCCCTCCATTTTTCATCGCAAACACATTCTATACAACAAAAGCAATCCGCCTGATGTTGTTTTGTACTTTTATTCTAATATAGATTGATACACAAGTAAAACTCATTATTTTCATGTTTTGAATGAAAATAATTCAAGGAGAGAGCCATGACCTTATTGTCCTATCAGGTGTTTCTGGCAGTGGTGGAACACCAGAGCTTTCAAAAAGCGGCCCAGGTGCTGAAACTGACCCCTTCCGCCATCAGTCATGCGGTGGCGGGGATGGAGGCAGAATTAGGATCCATGCTGTTTGTCCGAAGCAGGCAGGGGGTCTATCTGACCAATTATGGAAAAGAACTGTTTCCTTATATCAGGAACGTCCTGAACAGCGAAGAATATCTTCAGCAGGCGGTGGCGCAGTTTAAAGGGATGGAGAAAGGCCTTGTGCGGATCGGTACCTTCAACAGCGCCTGTGTGGAGTGGATGCCCAGTCTGTTAAAAGATTTTGAGAGGGAACATCCCAAGGTGCGGCTGGACATATATCAGGGTACCTACGATGATGTGTATCGATGGCTCAAGGACGGGATTGTGGATCTGGGATTTTTGTCCGCTTCCAGTGTGGGGGATCTGGCATATGAGCCGATCTATGAGGACAAGATTGTCTGTGTGACGCCCAAAGGATTCCGGACCAGGAATCCGGGATACGTGACGGTGGAGGAGCTTCGGGGGCAGCGATTCGTCATTCAAAGAGAGGGCTGTGACGCCGATGTAAATCATTTTATGGAAAAATACCATCTGTCCGGCGGAGAAGGGAGCTGCATTGTGGATGATATGTCTGCCATCGCGCTGGTCATGGGCGGCTATGGGGTCTGCCTGGTGCCGGAACTGGTGATCCGCAATATTCCTTTCCCGGTGGATGTATATCCGCTGGATGTGGAGGAAACGCGCACCATCGTACTGGCCAGCGTGCGTTCCGATGTGTTTGCCCCGGCCGTTCAGAGGATGTACCATTATATTGCAGAACGTTTTCAAAACAAAACCATATCATACAAAACAGCAGAAAGCCCGGGATAAAAGGGGCGAAGCAGAATTGTCAGTCAGGAGTATTTTTATGTATAAGTATATTTTTTTTGATCTGGACGGAACGTTGACGGACCCAAGGGAAGGCATTACCAAGAGTGTGCAGTATGCGCTTTCGCATATGGGCATTGAAGAGAAAGACCTTACGAAACTGGAGCCTTTTATCGGTCCGCCCCTTGTGGAATCTTTCATGGAATATTATGATTTTTCCATGGAACAGGCCCGGGAGGCAGTGGAGCATTACCGGGTATACTTCAGTAAAAGAGGAGTGTTCGAAAATCTTCTTTTTGACGGGACAGAGGATCTTCTGGCTTCATTAAAAGCTCATGGAAACGTGATTGCCATTGCTTCTTCCAAGCCGGAAGTATTTGTGCGGATGATTCTGGAGCATTTTGGAATTGATCATTATTTTGACTTTATCTGCGGCGGCAGCATGGACGAAAGCCGGATCAGCAAGGCAGATGTGATCAAAGAACTCCTGAGCCGGATGGAACTTTCCCAAGATGAGAGAAAAAAGATTCTGATGGTGGGAGACCGAAGGCATGATGTGGAGGGGGCAGCGCAGTTTGGAATTCCCTGTCTGGGCCTGTCCATGGGTTTTGCGGCAGAAGGAGAACTAGAGCAGGCCAAGGCAGTTGCCATCGTAGACAGCATGAAAGAGATCGAGGAATTTATACGGAACAGCTGACAGGAAATGGGGGTAAAAGCAGATGTTAAAAAATCGGATTCTGGCAAAAAAGCCGAAAGAAGAGGAACTGAAAAGACGGCTGAAGGAAGCCCGGGAAAAGCTCTTGGCTCTGCAGATGCGGATCAAGGAGCACAGGCTTCCGGTACTGGTGCTGCTGGAGGGCTGGGGAACTTCCGGAAAGGGGAGCACCATCGGACAGGTCATCAGGAACATTGATCCGCGCTTTTTCAAGGTGGCATCCATGGAGCTGATCCGGGAAGAGGATAAAAGAAAACCTTTTCTGTGGCGGTATTTTACCGAAATTCCCGAGTCTGGAAAGTTTGTGTTCATGGATTCCGGCTGGATGGATGAGGTGACAAGAGACCGGCTTGCCGGCACCATGGACGACGGGACTTATGAAGCGCGTATTGCGGGAATCCGCCGTTTTGAAAGGCAGCTCACGGACAATGGTTATCTGGTCATGAAATTTTTCCTTCATATCAGCGAGAAGGAACAGAAAAAACGGATGGATATCCTGAAAAAAGATATTGATACAAGATGGCGGGTCAGCCAGGCAGACCGGTGGCAGAATCAACACTACGAAAGATGTCTGGATATTTTTGACCGTTACCTGGATGCGACGGATTCTCCGGCAGTTCCGTGGTATGTGGTGGATGCAGGATCGAAAAAGTGGGCGGAACTGCAGGTGCTGGAGATTCTGACAGAGGGCATTGACATTGCCATGCAGAATCAGGCTTTGGCGGTTCCGGTACTCCAAAATGTATTTCCGCTTATTAAGATGCCAAAACTTTCCGAGGTATCTTTAGAAGGGAAAATGCTGGAAGAGGCAGACTACAAAAAAGAGCTGAAGAAGCTGCAGAGCCACCTGGGAGAGCTGCATAACCGTCTGTACCGGAAGAAGGTTCCGGTGATCATTGCCTATGAGGGATGGGATGCAGCGGGAAAGGGCGGCAATATCCGGAGGATCACAGAAGCGCTGGATCCAAGAGGATTTGAAGTACATCCGATCGCCAGCCCGGAGCCCCATGAGAAAGCCAGACATTATCTGTGGCGGTTTTATACCAGGCTGCCCCGGACCGGACATATCGCTGTCTTTGACCGGACCTGGTACGGACGTGTGATGGTGGAACGGCTGGAAGGATTTTGCAGCGAGAATGACTGGAAACGCGCTTACAATGAGATCAACGAGTTTGAAAAGGAGCTCTCTGACTGGGGGGCTGTGATCATCAAGTTCTGGGTGCATATTGACAAAGAGACACAGCTGGAACGGTTTACCCAGAGGCAGAATACGCCAGAGAAACAGTGGAAGATCACAGAGGAAGACTGGAGAAACCGGGAAAAATGGGACGCGTACGAGCGGGCGGTGGATGAGATGATCCAGAAGACCAGTACGGTGTACGCTCCATGGCATATTCTGGAATCGGTGGATAAAAGATATGCCAGGATCCAGGCCTTGAACATATTGATCAAGGAGCTTGAGAAGGTACTGTAGGTGCAGATGGGTTGAAATCCTGTTTTTTTTGTGATAAGATAGGGCGCATGGAATTTGAGCGGATTGCATAAGGAGCTTGGATCAGGAGGTAGATGCGGTGAAATGGAATAAATATACGCTGACCACGACCACAGAGGCGGAGGACATGATCAGCAGCATGATGATGGACGTGGGGATTGAAGGGATCGAGATTGAAGACAAGGTTCCGCTTTCGGATCAGGAAAAGTCTTTGATGTTTGTGGATATCCTTCCGGATGGACCGGGGGATGATGGTACGGCGCGCATCAGCTTTTACCTGGAACCCGGGCAGGACAACGGGGCGATTCTCGCGGCGGTGCAGGAAGGACTGGAAGAAATCCGAAGCTGGGGGATTGATGTGGGAGCCGGGACGATTCAGGCGTCTCAGACCGAGGACAAGGACTGGATCAATAACTGGAAGGCTTATTTTCATCAGTTCTATGTGGATGATATCCTGATCAAACCCTCCTGGGAAGAAGTAAGCCCAAAGGATCAGGAGAAGCTTCTGATTCAGATTGATCCAGGGACGGCTTTTGGCACCGGGATGCATGAGACGACCCAGCTTTGTATCCGGCAGATCAAAAAGTATGTGACAGAAAAGACATTCTTTCTGGATGTGGGAACCGGAAGCGGGATTTTGTCCATCACTGCATTGAAGCTGGGAGCTGCAGGGGCTGTGGGGACGGATCTGGATCCGTGTGCCATCAGTGCCTCAAAGGAAAATATGGAAGTAAATGGTATCTTTGAGGAGCAGTTTTCTGTGATCCAGGGCAATCTGATTGAGGACAAAGCCGTGCAGGAGGCTGTGGGGTATGAGCGCTATGATCTGATAGCGGCCAATATTCTGGCGGAAGTGCTGGTACCTCTGACTCCGGTGGTGGTGAATCATCTGAAAAAGGGCGGCGTCTATATTACATCCGGAATTATAGAAGACAAAGAAGCGTCGGTCGTAAAGGCAGTGAACGAAGCCGGACTGACGGTGCTGGAAGTGACCAGGCAGGGAGAGTGGGTGTGTGTGACCGCCCGCAAAGAGTAGCAGGTGAAACATGTATCATTTTTTTGTGGAACCGTCCCAGGTAAACGGAGATCAGATTGAGATCCTGGGCGGCGATGTGAATCACATCAGGAATGTGCTCCGGATGCGGGAGGGAGAAGCGCTTCTTGTAAGTGATGGATACGGGAATGAATACCGCTGCCGGATCCAAGACTTTGCAGAATGCCTCATTCAGGTCAGGGTCGAAGAAAAACGCCGGGTGGAGTCGGAGCTTTCTTCCCGGATCACTTTGTTTCAGTGTCTGCCGAAAGGGGACAAGATGGAGCTGGTCGTTCAGAAGGCGGTGGAGCTTGGGGTTTCCGCGGTGGTTCCCGTGGCTTCCAAAAGATGCGTGGTGAAGCTGGACGCCAGAAAAGAAGAGAACAAAAGACGGCGCTGGCAGGCGATTGCAGAAAGTGCGGCGAAGCAGTCCGGACGGGCGGTGATCCCTCAGGTGGAACCGGTGACCGATTTTTCCGGAGCGCTGTTGCAGGCAGGAAAACTGGATCTGTGCCTGATCCCTTACGAGTGCGCAGAGGAGCTTTTAAAGGCAGAATGCGAAGATCAGGGATCATCCGAACTGCAGTCTGGCCATATCACAGGCCAAAGCAAAAAAAGTCCCATGGAAAAGACGAGAGAAATCATCAGACAGATCAAAAAGGGGCAGTCTGTTGGTATCCTGATCGGTCCGGAGGGCGGGTTTGAAAAGAGTGAAGTGGAGGCGGCCATGAAGGCCGGGGCAGTTCCGGTCACGCTGGGAAAGAGAATCTTAAGGACAGAGACAGCGGGACTTTGCATCCTGTCCGTACTGATGTTTTGGCTGGAGGAGTAGAAGATGGAAGCATATCTGGATAATTCTGCCACAACCCGTTGTTTTGACGAGGTGACAGATCTTATGGTCCGCGTGATGAAGGAGGACTTCGGAAATCCTTCCTCTCTCCACACAAAAGGAATGGAAGCCGAGCGGTACCTAAGAGCGGCAAAGGCATATTTTGCAGAGAACCTGAAGGTTCGTGAGAAGGAAATCTATTTTACCTCCGGCGGCACGGAGTCCAATAACCTGGCAATCATCGGTGCGGCTATGGCAAACCAGCGGGCAGGAAAGCATCTGATCACATCCAGGATCGAACATCCTTCCGTGGAAAATCCAATGCAGTATCTGGAAGGGCAGGGGTATGCACTGACCTGCCTTCCGGTGGATGAGAAGGGTGTGGTCTCTTTGGCGGCCTTAAAGGAGGCGGTCACAGAAGAAACAATCCTTGTGTCCGTCATGTATGTGAACAACGAGATCGGCAGCGTGCAGCCGATTGATGAAATGGCCCGCATTATTCATGAAAAGAATCCCAGGACCCTCTTTCATGTGGATGCCGTCCAGGCTTATGGAAAATATCAGATTTTTCCGAAAAAAGAAGGGATTGATCTTATGAGCATCAGCGGCCATAAGATCCACGGACCAAAAGGGAGCGGTGTGCTCTATGTGAGCGAAAAAGTAAAAATCCGTCCTATCCTTTTCGGAGGGGAGCAGCAAAAAGGACTTCGCTCCGGAACCGAGAATGTACCGGGGATTGCGGGGATCGCAGAGGCGGCAAAGCTTTGTTATCAGGATCTGGATGAGAAAGTGGAGCGGCTGTATGTCTTAAAAGAGCGTTTTGCAGAAGGGATCCGAAAGCTTCCGGATGTACAGATCAACGGCATGCCGGTCAGGGAGGGAGCGCCTCATATCGTAAGCGTCAGTTTTGCCGGGGTGAAAAGTGAGGTACTGCTTCATGCATTGGAGGAAAAAGGAATCTATGTTTCGGCAGGGTCCGCCTGCTCTTCCAACAAGCCTTCCGTCAGCCGGACCCTCCAGGCCATTGGGATGAAAAAAGAGCTTCTTGGCAGCACCCTTCGATTCAGTTTCAGTTTTGAAACAAGGGAAGAAGAAATCGACGCATGCATACAGGGACTAGAAGAGCTGCTTTTGGTACTGCGCCGGTATGTACGCCGTTAGGATAAAGGAGAAAAGCATGTTTCAGGCATTTTTGATAAAATACGGAGAGATTGGGGTCAAAGGAAAGAACCGGTATGTGTTCGAGGATGCACTGGTAGCCCGCATGAAGCAGGTGCTGTATCCGGTGGAGGGCACTTTTCGGATTACAAAAGAACAGGGCCGCATCTATGTGGAAGCGGAAGGCGTGTTTGACTATGAAGAGACCATCGCCGCCCTCCAAAGGGTGTTTGGTATTGTAGGGATCTGCCCGGTGGTTTTAAGAGAAGACCAGGGTTTTGAGGCACTCTCGAAAGATGTGATGGACTATATGCATCGGATGTATGAGGGGGTAAAAAAGACCTTTAAAGTGCATACCCGACGGGCAAACAAAAATTATCCTCTTACTTCTCCGGAGGTAAACGAGGAGCTCGGGGGACGGATTTTAAAAGAGTTTCCGGACCTGTCCGTGGATGTACACAAACCGGATATTATGCTGCATATTGAGCTTCGCAGCCATCATATCAATATTTACTCGGAAGTGATTCCAGGACCCGGAGGGATGCCCCTTGGAACCAATGGCCGTTCCATGCTCCTTTTATCCGGAGGGATCGACAGTCCGGTGGCAGGATATATGGTCGCTAAGCGGGGCGTCTATGTTGACGCAGTCTATTTCCATGCACCTCCCTATACCAGTGAGCGGGCAAAACAAAAAGTCGTGGATCTTGCCGGAAAAGTAGCCCGTTATACAGGACCGATTCGGCTTCATGTGATCAATTTTACGGATATTCAGATGTATATCTATGATCAGTGCCCCCATGATGAGCTGACGATTATCATGCGTCGTTATATGATGCGGATCGCTCAGAAACTTGCGGAGGATACCGGGTGTCTGGCGCTGATCACAGGGGAGAGCATCGGGCAGGTGGCAAGTCAGACCGTGCCAAGTCTTGCCGCTACCAACGACGTGTGCGACCTTCCGGTGTTCCGGCCGTTGATTGCTTTTGATAAAGAAGACATTGTGGCTGTGGCAAAGAAGATTGATACGTATGAGATTTCCATACTGCCCTACGAAGACTGCTGCACCACTTTTGTGGCCAGGCATCCGGTGACCAAGCCCCAGGTGGAGCGTATCCGCCGGTCTGAGAAGGCTCTTATGGAAAAAATTGAGGACATGGTAAAAGAAGCGCTGGATACAGAAGAAGTGATTGAAGTCCGTTAAAACAGGCTGCCATCCTGTGTGGCAGCCGGTCAGACAGGACACTAATCAACGATATAGGGGGAGAGCACCGCAAGAATCTCTTCGGCGTTGTTCTCAGAATGGATATTCAGCTCAATGGGCTTGGACAGATCCAGGCTGAAAATCCCCATAATCGACTTCGCATCGATGACATAACGGCCGGATACCAGGTCAAAATCATTGTCAAACTTTGTGATTTCGTTGACGAATGCTTTTACTTTATCGATGGAATTTAAAGAAATATGAACCGTTTTCATGATTGTTCCTCCTCAACATGCTTTATTTCTACCTAACATATTAAAGACTTAGGCACAGAAAGTCAATGAAAAAATTGTTAAAAAAAACAGGGCTTTCCTGTTTGCAAAATCCGGACGTCCGGCAGGGGCAAGAAGGCCGGTTTGGTCGGACCAGAAGCTGACAGTTCGGATCAGGGAACCGCATGAATCGTATGGAAAGACAGAGGGAAGAATATGAAAAGAGCAGCACTGCACAACCTGGGATGCAAAGTGAATGCCTATGAGACAAGGGCCATGCAGGAGATGTTAAAAGAAAACGGTTATGAGATTGTTCCTTTTGAGGAAACAGCAGATGTATACATTATCAATACCTGCAGCGTGACCAACATGGCGGACCGAAAGTCCAGGCAGATGCTGCATCGGGCAAAAAAGCGGAATCCGGATGCGGTGGTGGTGGCGGCAGGATGCTATGTGCAGGCGGCAGGAGAAGAACTTTTAAAGGATGCAGCGGTGGATCTTCTGATTGGCAACAATGAGAAAAAAAATCTGCCGGAAATTTTGCAGAAGCATGAAGCGCATAAAAAAGAGTCTTATTTTCACGATCTGTTTCATGAGACAGAATATGAACGGCTTTCACTGAGTCAGAACGAGGGGCACACCCGGGCCTATATGAAGATTCAGGACGGTTGTAATCAGTTCTGCAGTTATTGTATTATTCCTTACACAAGGGGAAGGGTCAGAAGCCGTGAGCTGCCGGATATCCGCCGGGAAGCCCGGGCGCTTGCAAATCATGGCTATCAGGAGATTGTTCTGACGGGGATTCATCTGGACTCTTACGGGGTGGATCTGCCCGAAGGAGAAGGAGATCTTCTGAAAGTTGTCCGGGAAGTTGGCTGTGTGGAGGGCATCAGAAGGATCCGCCTTGGTTCTTTGGAGCCAAGGATTATGACTGAAACGTTTGTCAGGGCTCTTTCTATGGAAGAAAAGCTGTGTCCCCACTTTCATCTGTCCCTGCAAAGCGGCTGCGATGCGACGTTAAAGCGGATGAACCGCAGATACGATACAGAAGAGTTTCGTGCCTGCTGCAGAAGGCTTCGGATGTATTTTGACCAGCCGGCACTTACCACGGATGTGATTGTGGGATTTCCAGGGGAGACCGAAGAAGAGTTCGCCAGGACGGTGGAATTTTTAAAAGAGATTTGCTTTTTTGAGACCCATGTGTTTAAATATTCCAGAAGAAAAGGGACCAGGGCTGATGGGATGGAGGGCCAGGTCCAGGAAGAGATCAAGACAAAGAGAAGCGAAATACTTCTGGCTCTGTCCGAAGCAAACCGCCGGGAGTATCAGAAAAGACTGATCGGCAGAACGGTGGAAGTATTGATGGAAGAGTCCTGCATCTTTGGGGATACTGAGTATCAGATCGGACATACCAGGGAATATGTACCGGTGGCGGTGGCAGGAAAAGAGCCGCTGTCCAATCAGTTGTTGCAGGTAAAAGTGGATGATCTGCCGGATTTTGGAATGTTGTGCGGACATTTGGGAAATGCTGACAGAAAATAAACATTGAATTTATAGTCAGAGTATAGTAAACTTAAGAGAAGAGGCATTGGCAGACAAAAGGAAAGAGGTCAGGAATATAATTTCGTGATTTCTGATGTTGAGGGCGTGAGACTATGAAGAGGCTGGAGAACACACAGTATTTTAAGATTCAATCCGATCAGGAGCTTAAGGTTTCCGAGATTTTGCATCTGGTCTATGAGGCGATGACGGAGAAGGGCTATGATCCGGTGAACCAGATCGTGGGTTATATCATGTCCGGAGATCCGACTTACATCACCAGTCATCAGGGCGCGAGGAGCCTGATCATGAAAGTGGAGCGGGACGAGCTGGTAGAGGAACTTTTAAGAGTGTATGTGGAGAAGACAGTAAAGGAATGAGCGGCAGATGAGGATCATGGGACTGGATTACGGCTCTAAAACAGTGGGGGTCGCGATCAGTGACGGGCTTTTACTGACCGCCCAGGGTGTAGAGACCATCAATCGCACGCAGGAGAATAAGCTGCGCAGGACGCTTGCCAGAATTCAGGAGCTGTGTCAGGCGTATGAGGTGGAAGAGATCGTACTGGGCTTTCCAAAGAATATGAATAACACCATTGGGGACAGGGCTGAGAAATCGCTGGAATTCGCAGAGATGCTGAAAAAGCGGACAGGTCTGCCTGTTGTCATGTGGGATGAACGTCTCACGACCATGGCGGCAAACCGTACGCTTATGGAGAGCGGCGTGCGAAGGGAACACCGCAAGGAATATATTGATAAGATTGCAGCCACTTTTATCCTGCAGGGATATCTGGATGCAAGGAGCATAAAGGAGTAGATACGGGATGGAGAAACTGATCTTTCAGGATGAGAACGGAGCGGATGCCGAGTTTTACGTGCTGGAACAGACCCGCATAAACGGCAGGAATTATCTGCTGGTAACGGATTTGCCGGAGGGTGACGGAGAATGCCTGCTTCTGAAAGACCGTTCCTTGGAAAGCGAAAAAGAAAGTCTCTATGAGATCGTGGAGGACGAGCAGGAACAGGATGCGGTTCTTGCGGTTTTCGAGCAGCTTTTGGAGGATGTTCAGATTCAGAAGTAGAGAGCGGCAGGGAGGGGATTTCATGCGGTTGGACAGAGAAGGATTCGAGAACCTGCTTCGGGGAAAAGGGCTGAAGGTGACCGCACAGCGGATTGCCGTACTTTCGGTACTGTCCGAAAAACCGGACAGCCATCTGACTGCGGAAGAAATCTATGATTTAGTGAAAGTGAGCAGTCCGGATATCGGACTTGCTACCGTATACAGGACGATTCAGATATTGTTGGAGCTGAAGATTATTGATCGGATCTATCTGGATGACGGATATGTGCGCTATGAGATGGGACATGTCTATGAGGACGAGGACAGCCATCATCACCATCATCTGATCTGTGTCAAATGCGGACGCGTCATGTCCTTCCAGGGAGATCTTCTGGAAGCATTCGAGACAAGGATGGAGCAGGAGACCGGATTTTTGATCCAGGATCATGATGTGAAGCTCTACGGTTTTTGTAAGAATTGTCAGAACGGAAATACGTGAAAAAATTAACAAACAGCATTTTTTAAAGAGGATGCAGTGATGGGATCGGATGCCGAGGGCAGGAGAGAGCAGCACTAGGCAAAAAGATCCTGGGAAGAAAGATGCAACAACTGACAAACAGCATCTTTCTTTCTAGGATGCAGTGGTGGGATCGGATGCCGAAGGCAGGAGAGAACAGCACTGGGCAAAAGGATCCTGGGAAGAAAGATGCGGAACTATAATAGGAGGTCTATTGTTTGAAAAATGTAAACAATTCTAAATTAAGGATCATCCCCTTAGGCGGATTAGAGCAGATCGGGATGAATATCACTGCCTTCGAGTTTGAAGACAGTATTATTGTCGTGGACTGCGGGTTGGCTTTTCCGGAGGATGATATGCTGGGAATTGATCTGGTCATCCCGGACGTCTCTTATCTGAGACAGAATTTAAACAAAGTAAAAGGTTTTGTCATCACCCACGGGCATGAGGATCATATCGGTGCTCTGCCTTATATCCTGAAGGATATCAATGTACCAGTCTACGCCACAAAGCTGACGATTGCGCTGATCGAGGGCAAATTAAAAGAGCATAATATGCTGAAAACCACCAAGCGCAAAGTGGTAAAACACGGGCAGTCCATCAATCTGGGCCAGTTCCGGATTGAGTTCATAAAGACCAACCACAGTATCGCGGATGCATCCGCTCTTGCCATCTATTCGCCGGCCGGCATTGTTGTGCATACCGGAGACTTTAAGGTGGATTATACACCGGTCTTCGGAGACAGCATTGACCTGCAGCGTTTCGGCGAGATCGGAAAAAAAGGCGTTCTGGCGCTTATGTGCGACAGTACCAACGCCGAGCGTCCGGGGGTTACCATGTCGGAGAAGACGGTGGGTCGGACCATGGACGCACTTTTCACGGAGCACTGCAATTCCCGGATCATCGTGGCAACCTTCGCCTCGAATGTGGACCGGGTGCAGCAGATCATAGATTCTGCTTATAAGAACAATAAAAAAGTGGTGGTGGAAGGACGCAGTATGGTCAATGTCATCACTACAGCGGTGGAGCTTGGGTATGTTCGGATTCCGGACAATACGCTGATCGATATCGAGCAGCTTCATAATTATCCGCCGGAAGCGACGGTCTTGATCACCACCGGCAGTCAGGGCGAGTCCATGGCTGCACTGTCGAGAATGGCGCAGAATCTCCACAGAAAAGTGCACATCATGCCAGGAGATACCGTGATTTTCAGCTCCAATCCGATTCCGGGCAATGAAAAAGCAGTGTCCAAGGTCATCAATGAACTGTCGGCAAAGGGTGCCAATGTGATTTTCCAGGACGCTCATGTGTCAGGACATGCCTGCCAGGAAGAGATCAAGCTGATCTATTCGCTGGTGCATCCCAAGTATGCGATACCGGTGCATGGGGAGTACCGGCATCTGAAAGCACAGGCGTCGATCGCTCATCAGCTGGGAATTGAGAAAGAAAACATCTTCGTTCTCCAGTCCGGTGATGTGATGGAGATGGATGCACAGGGTGCGAAAGTGGTAGACAAAGTTCACACAGGTGCCATCTTTGTGGATGGACTGGGAGTGGGAGATGTGGGCAATATTGTCATGCGGGACCGTCAGCATCTGGCGGAAGACGGCATTATGATCATTGTCCTGACCCTGGAGAAAGGGAGTAATATATTGCTGTCCGGACCGGACATCGTATCCAGGGGATTTGTATATGTAAGAGAGTCTGAAGATCTGATGGAACAGGCCAGAGCGGTAGTCTATGACGCGGTGGAAAAATGCCTGGAACGCAAGATCACAGACTGGGGAAAAATGAAAAACGTCATGAAGGATACTCTGGGGGATTATATCCGTAAAAAGACCAAACGCAATCCGATGATCCTGCCGATCATTATGGAAGTGTAACGGTTGTAACATGAAAACTTCTGCCGGATGGGGGCCGATGCAGAACAGGCAGTGGAAGTGAGACGATTATGGATACAATCAAGAAAAAAGTTGAAGAACTGGTGGACGCGATCCTGGAAAGTACCGAATATCAGAACTTCCAGGCGGCGGAGAAGCAGGTACGCAAAGTACCGGAACTGGCGGATAAGATCAAAGAATTCTGTTGGGAGAATTATGAGCTGCAGAACTGCAGGGCAGAAGACTTGTATGAACAGGTGGAAGCCTTTGAGGAGCGGTACCGGGATTTCCGGAGAAACACCGTGGTGGAGGAGTACCTGGAGCGGGAACTTCGGATGTGCCGCATGCTGCAGGAGATCCATGCGCGGCTGACCGATATTATGGATTTTGTAATATAGTGTACGCACTGCAGACACCAACGGTTAGAGATGCAGGAGAGAAGAGGATACAGGGAGACTTTCAAACATGAATGTACAAAAGGCGATCGTGGCCATAGGACTTTTTTTCTTTCGGCTGCTGCTGGTGATTCTTGTGATTATGGGAATCTACAAACTGGGAGAATATTCTTATACGTATGGTTACAGCATCGTGTCCAATGTTGCCATGGAGCCGAAGCCGGGACGGGATATGAGTATCGTCCTGACAGAAAATATGGATACTAAGGAGCTGGCATCCCTTTTGGAGCGCAGGGGACTGATTGAAGACGAGATTATTTTTCGGATCCAGATGAAGATCAATAAATGTGAGGACAAGCTGGAGCCGGGAGATTACGTCCTGAATACGTCCATGACTCCAAAGGAAATGATAAAGGTGCTTTCCGGAGAGACACAAGAGGAAGAAGAATGATCACAGGAGAGCGTCTGACTGCTTATATCAATTCTCTTTACTGCGGCAACACGGAATTTCTGAACCAGGTGGAGGAGGAAGCCCTTGCTTCGAATGTGCCGATTATCCGGAAGGAGATGCAGGGGTTTCTTCGCTTTTTGCTGGCCCTTCACAGGCCGAAGCGGATTCTGGAAGTAGGAACAGCGGTGGGATTTTCTGCACTTTTGATGAGTGAGTATGCTCCAAAAGACTGCCGGATTACTACCATAGAAAACTATGCAAAGCGGATTCCCGTTGCCCGGCGCAATTTTGCCCGGGGCGGCAAAGAAGCGCAGATTACCCTTCTGGAAGGAGATGCGCTGAAAGTATTAAAAAAGATAACTGGAAGCTTTGATCTGGTTTTTCTGGATGCGGCAAAGGGACAGTATATCTATTATCTGCCCGAGATTTTGCGGCTTCTTGAACCAGGGGGACTGCTGGTATCGGATAACGTACTGCAGGACGGAGATGTGATCGAATCCCGCTTTGCGGTGGAGCGCAGACAGCGTACGATTCATGGGCGCATGCGGGAATATCTGTATACATTGACCCACTGTGAGGAGCTGACCACCTCCGTTTTGCCCCTGGGGGACGGAGTAACGGTAAGTGTCAAAAAGCAGCCATAAGAGGAGTAGCGAATATGAAAAAGCATCCGGAACTTTTGATTCCGGCCAGCAGCCTGGAAGTATTAAAAACCGCCGTCGTGTTCGGCGCAGATGCGGTCTATATCGGAGGCGAGGCTTTCGGACTCCGGGCCAAGGCGAAGAATTTCTCCCTGGAAGAGATGGCAGAGGGGATCCGTTTTGCCCATGCAAGAGGGGTGAAAGTCTATGTGACGGCCAACATCCTGGCCCATAACCAGGATTTGGAAGAAGCAGGAGCATATTTTGAAGAATTAAAAGAGATACGGCCGGATGCGCTGATTATCTCGGATCCGGGGATGTTTCTGACTGCGAAGGAAGTATGTCCTGAGATTGAGATTCATATTTCCACCCAGGCCAATAACGTCAATTACCGGACGTTTCAGTTCTGGAAGGAGCAGGGAGCTTCCAGAGTAGTGACCGGCCGGGAGCTTTCTCTGGAAGAGATTCGCCAGATTCGAAAGCGGATCCCGGAGGATCTGGAGATCGAGACCTTTGTACACGGGGCCATGTGTATCTCCTATTCCGGAAGATGTCTTCTGAGCAACTATTTTACCGGCAGGGATGCGAACCGGGGGGCCTGTACCCATCCCTGCCGCTGGAAATATGCCGTGGTGGAAGAGACCCGTCCCGGAGAATATATGCCGGTTTATGAGAATGAACGGGGAACCTATCTTTTTAACTCCAAGGATCTGTGCATGATCGGGCATCTTCCGGATCTGATAGAGGCGGGGATTGACAGTCTGAAGGTGGAGGGACGGATGAAGACCGCGCTGTATGTGGCGACGGTGGCGCGCACGTATCGGAGGGCGCTGGATGATTATGTTCAGGATCCGAAACGATACAAGGATCATATGCCCTGGTATCTGGAACAGATTTCCAACTGCACCTACCGGCAGTTTACCACCGGCTTTTTCTATGGCAGACCCGATGAGCATGCCCAGATCTATGACAACAATACCTATATCAAAGAATACACCTATCTTGGGATTGTACAAAAGGTTGACGGGCAGGGCAGATGCCTGGTGGAACAGCGCAACAAATTCTCTGTGGGAGAGACCATAGAGATCATGAAGCCGGACGGCCGGGATGTGCCGGTTCTGGTAGAAGCGATTCAGGACGCACAAAGCGGGACCAGCCAGATTAGCGCGCCCCATGCCAGACAGCTTCTTCTGGTGACTTTGTCCGAGGCCCCGGATGCGATGGATCTGCTTCGCAGGGAAGATAAGCCGGTACAGGCCGTTTTGTGACCGGTCATTGAGAAATCATCATAAGATAAAAGTGGAAAGGCACTTTCGTGGATCTTTTACATAAGATGTATTAACGATCCACTGAGGTGTCTTTTTTTGAAAGCTTTTCCGAAACCTCTTACGGCGGAAGAAGAGAAAGAATGTTTGGTGAGGTATAAGGGAGGGGACGAAAAGGCACGTCAGATTCTGATTGAGTATAATCTGCGCCTTGTAGCCCATATTGTGAAAAAGTACCAGTCTGCGGAGGATGACATGGAGGAATTGATCTCCATAGGGACCATCGGGCTGATCAAAGCAGTGGACACCTTTGACCATGAAAAGGCAAGCAAACTGGCGACTTACGCGGCAAGATGTGTGGAAAATGAGATTCTGATGTACCTAAGAGTCAAGAAAAAACTGCAGAGAGAATCTTCCTATTATGAACCGATCGGAACGGACAAAGAAGGAAACGAGATCCAGCTTCTGGATATCATTGAGAGCAAAGAGCCCTCGGCACTGGACCAGATCGGACTCAAAGATGACACAAAGAAGATGTACGGCCTGCTGGAAAAGGTTCTGTCAGAACGGGAACGCCAGGTGGTTATCATGCGTTACGGACTGTATCACGGACAGGAATACACCCAAAGAGAGATCGCGGGGAAGCTGGGAATTTCCCGGTCCTACATCAGCCGTATCGAAAAAAATGCGCTGAATCGGCTGAAAGAATACTTCCGGGATTGATTTCCCGGAATATTTGTGGTATAATAAAAAAATATCTGATATCTGGAATGCATATCGCATTATTATCCAAATATAATTTCATATGAAAGGGAAGTAGCTGCAAAAGATCCGGCAGTTACAAGAATAAAGATGTTCAGTACAATACGATCGGCGGCAGTGATCGGGATTGAGGCCTGCCCGGTGCGGGTGGAGGCGGATATCTGCGACGGACTGCCCCAGTTTAACATGGTCGGAGACTTGGCGCCGGAAGTACGGGAGGCGGCAGACCGGGTTCGTACGGCTCTGCGCAACACACAGATTCTGTTCCCGCCCAAGAAGGTGACCGTCAATCTGGCTCCGGCCCATTTCCGCAAGGAAGGCACCCGTTTTGATCTGCCTGTAGCAGCTGCGCTTCTGGCCGCTTTGCGGATCATTCCTGAAAACTTTTTACAGGAAGTTCTCATGATCGGGGAACTTGGACTGGATGGAAGTGTCCGTCCGGTCAGCGGTGCGCTGCAGACGGTCCTGCTTGCCAAAGAACTTGGCCTTAAAACCTGTCTGGTACCAAGGGAAAATGCAAAAGAAGGAGCGGTCACCGGAGGGATTCAGGTGATCGGGATCGGCAGCCTGAAAGAACTTATGGAATGTCTGCTCTTTCCGGACACCTGGGAACGGCGGGCAGAGTCTGTGAAGACATGGAAGGGACAAACGGTCAGCTATCCGGAAGATTTTCGGGAAATCAACGGGCAGAAAGGAGTCCGGCGGGCGGCGGAGGTTGCAGCGGCAGGCATGCATAACTTTCTGATGGTGGGAAGTCCGGGAGCAGGAAAAACCATGATTGCCAAACGGATGCCCTCAATTCTGCCTGATCTTACATTGGAGGAAAGTCTGGAGGTTTCCATGGTATACAGTGCCTGCGGACTTATGACGAACAAAGAGGGGCTTATGGAAAACAGACCGTTCCGGGCGCCTCATCACACCATCTCTCCCAATGGCCTGGCCGGGGGTGGCAGAAGGATCCGTCCGGGGGAGATCAGCCTTGCCACCCGGGGAATTCTCTTTCTGGACGAACTTCCGGAGTTTTCCAGAGGCGCCCTGGAAGTTTTGCGGCAGCCTTTGGAGGAACGGCGGGTGGTGATCAGCAGGACAAGCGGCACCTGCATCTTTCCGGCGCATTTTCAATTAATAGCGGCCATGAACCCCTGCAGATGCGGCTATTATCCGGACAGAGAGCGCTGCAGGTGCCTTCCCGGGGAGATCAGCCAGTATCTGCACCGGATTTCCAGGCCCCTTCTGGATCGGATCGACATCTGTGCGGAGACGGCGAGGATCGATTACAAAGATCTGACCGGACAGAAAGAGAACGAATGTTCGGCCAGTATCCGAAGCAGAGTGGAGGCGGCCAGGAAGATGCAGGAAGCCAGATATAGCCGTCCGGGCTGCCGCTTTCACTTTAATTCACAGCTTCCCTCCGCTGCCTTAGGAGAATTTTGTTCTCTTGGGAGTGAAGAACAGAAGATTATGGAGGCGGCGTTTGAAACTTATCACTTAAGTGCCAGAGCCTATCATCGGATTTTAAAAGTGGCCAGAACGATTGCAGATCTGGAAGGGGAGCTTAAGATCCGCACGGGACATCTTCTGGAAGCGGTCAGCTATCGGGTGCTGGATCAAAAATTTTGGGGGGAATAAAAGAAAGTCATGGAGAACAAAATAGAGAATATCCGCTATATCCCCCGGTCAGACAGTGCCTATCCAGAAAGGCTGAAGGTGCATAAGGGGATGCCAAAA
Organism: uncultured Lachnospiraceae bacterium; assembly: GCA_910583895.1. Classification (GTDB taxonomy): domain Bacteria; phylum Bacillota; class Clostridia; order Lachnospirales; family Lachnospiraceae; genus Hominiventricola. The sequence goes on along the minus strand of CAJTYJ010000003.1, from coordinate 69,317 downwards.
GGACTTTACGTAAAAGGCAGGCTTCCGGACCCGAAGCGTCCGTCCGTGGCGATTGTGGGGGCGAGAAGATCCAGCAGCTACGGCAATGAAACGGCCCGGCTGTTTGCAAAGGAACTGGCCCGGGCCCAGGTGCAGATTATAAGCGGCATGGCCTGGGGAATTGACGGAGTCGCTCATTACGGGGCGTTGGAGGCAGGAGGAGACACCTTCGCAGTCCTGGGATGTGGGGCAGATATCTGTTATCCCAAAGGCCATCAGTCCCTGTATGAAAAGCTGGTGAAAAAAGGCGGTATTTTGTCCGAGTATGCGCCGGGAATGACGCCAAGACCCGGATATTTTCCGGCCAGAAACCGGATTATCAGCGGTCTGTCGGATCTGGTGCTTGTGGTGGAGGCAAAAGAAAAGAGTGGTTCTTTGATTACCGCAGACCTGGCCTTGGAGCAGGGAAAGGACGTGTACGCAGTTCCCGGAAGACGGAGTGATTCTTTAAGCCGCGGGTGCCTGAATCTGATCCGGCAGGGGGCCGGACTTGCAGACTGTCCGGAAGTGATTTTGGAGGCGCTTGGGGTTTTTCCGCAAAAGAACAAACAGCAGAACAAGGAGCAAACCAAAATTTTACTTGCCAAGGAAGAAAATATCGTGTATAGTTGGATACGTTTACAGCCGGTTTCTTTGGAGGAGCTGATCCAGAAGACCGGATTTCCCCCGGGAACGCTTCGTTCGCTCCTGGTGGGACTTGAGCTGAAAGGCTGTATCAGAGAAATTCAGAAAAATGATTATATAAGAACAGATTGAGGACGACCAATGGCAAAGTATCTTGTGATCGTGGAGTCACCTGCCAAGGTGAAGACGATTAAGAAATTTTTAGGTTCCAACTATGAGGTTATGGCTTCCAACGGACATGTGAGGGATCTGCCGAAGAGTCAGCTTGGCATTGATGTAGAACATGATTATGAACCCAAATACATTACCATCCGTGGAAAGGGAGATATACTGGCGAAGCTTCGCAAGGAGGCGAAGAAGGCAGACAAAGTCTATCTGGCAACGGACCCGGACCGGGAGGGAGAGGCCATATCCTGGCATCTGTCCAAAGCTTTGAATCTGGATGAAAAAAGAATCTGCAGGATTACTTTTAACGAGATTACAAAAAGTGCAGTCAAAGAATCCATCCGGCATGCCCGGGAGATCAACCAGGATCTGGTGGATGCCCAGCAGGCAAGAAGGATGCTGGACCGGATGGTAGGCTACCGGATCAGCCCCATCCTCTGGGCAAAGGTCAAAAGGGGGTTAAGCGCCGGGCGGGTACAGTCTGTGGCTCTTCGTCTGGTGGCGGACCGGGAGGAAGAGATTGCCGCTTTTGTGCCGGAGGAATATTGGAGCCTGGAAGCAGAGTTTCAGGTAAAAGGAGAGAAAAAGCCGCTGACGGCCAAGTTCTATGGCGTTCCCGGAGAGAAGAGAGAGATTCATTCCAGGGAGGAGATGGATCAGGTTTTAGCAGCAGTAAAAGATGCATCTTTTCAGGTGGCGGAGGTAAAAAAAGGAGAGCGGACCAAAAAAGCACCCCTTCCTTTTACGACCAGTACCCTTCAGCAGGAGGCTTCCAAGGTGCTGAACTTTTCCACCAGCAAAACCATGCGCCTGGCCCAGCAGCTTTATGAAGGCATCGATATCGAAGGCCAGGGGACGATTGGTGTGATCACCTATCTGCGTACAGACTCCACCCGGATCTCAGAGGAAGCGGCAGAAGCGGCGGCATCCTACATCAAGGAAACTTATGGAGAGGCTTATCTGTCCGCAGGCAGAAGTGCGTCCAAAGGAAATGACAAAAAGATTCAGGATGCCCATGAGGCCATCCGCCCCACAGATATCCGAAGGCTTCCGGCGGCCATCAAAGAATCTCTGTCCAGAGATCAGTTCCGCCTGTATCAGCTGATCTGGAAGCGGTTTGCGGCAAGCTGCATGGCGGATGCCAGATACCACACGACTTCTGTAAAGATCGACGGCGGCGGATATCGTTTTACCGTCTCTGCATCTTCCGTCGCTTTTGAAGGATTTTTGTCGGTCTATGTTCAGGAAGAGGAAGAAAAGAGCAAAAATATAACGCTGGTAAAAGCCATTGACCAGGATTCCGAATTGACCCTGAAAGGCTTGGAGGATAAGCAGCATTTTACCCAGCCGCCGGCTCATTATACGGAGGCAGCACTGGTAAAGACGTTGGAGGAGCTTGGAATTGGAAGACCAAGTACCTATGCACCCACCATCAGCACCATCATCGCCCGCCGCTATGTGGCGAAGGAAGGAAGGAATCTCTACCTGACCGAGATCGGAGAGGTGGTCAATCATATGATGCTTCAGGCCTTTCCGTCCATTGTGGAGACTGATTTTACGGTCAATGTAGAATCGCTTCTGGACATGGTGGAAGAGGGAAAGGTAAGCTGGAAGACGGTGGTCAGCAATTTCTATCCGGATCTTCATGAAGCCGTAAAGCGGGCAGAAGAAGAGCTTCAGAAGGTTAAGATTGAGGATGAAGTCAGTGACGTGGTCTGTGAACAGTGCGGCAGGAATATGGTGATCAAGTATGGTCCTCATGGGAAATTTCTGGCGTGTCCCGGATTTCCGGACTGCAGAAATACAAAGCCCTATCTGGAAAAGATCGGGGTGGCATGCCCAAAATGCGGCAAAGAGGTAGTCTTAAGAAGATCCTCAAAAGGACGGAAATTCTACAGTTGTGAGGGGTATCCGGACTGCGACTATATCTCCTGGAAGAAGCCTGAGGCAGAAAAACAGGAAAAAACAACGGAAAAATGACAGAATATTTGAAAAATCAATTGAAATCTGTCAGACATTATGCTAATATCCAAAGTGCGGCTGTGTAAATGGCGGCACTTTGTTTCGGTATCGGGATGGGAGATGGAGAGATGAGCGTACAATTATTGGATAAGACCAGAAAAATCAACAAGCTTTTGCACAACAATAATTCCAGTAAGGTGGTATTTAACGACATCTGTAAAGTATTGTCGGAGATTTTGCTGTCGAATGTTCTGGTAATCAGTAAAAAAGGAAAGGTGCTGGGGATCAGCCAGCATGGCAAGGTGGAGGAGATCCATGAGCTGATCGTGGATAAAGTGGGAAGTCTGATCGATCCCCTTTTGAACGAGCGGCTACTGGGGATTTTGTCCACAAAGGAGAATGTAAACTTAAAGACACTGGGATTTGTGGTGGAGAACATCCGCAGTTATCAGGCGCTGATCACGCCGATCAACATTGCAGGTGAGCGGCTGGGTACCCTTTTTATGTATAAGTATGAAGCCGATTATGACATTGATGATATCATTTTAAGCGAGTACGGCACGACCGTGGTGGGACTTGAGATGATGCGTGCGGTCCATGAGGAGAACGCGGAGGAAGAGCGCAGAAAGCAGATTGTAAAGTCGGCCATCAGCACCCTCTCCATGACGGAGCTAGAAGCAATTCTTCTGATTTTCCAGGAGATGAAAGGAAATGAATGCACGCTCGTGGCCAGCAAGATCGCAGACAAGGCAGGCATCACCCGTTCAGTGATCGTCAATGCTCTTCGCAAATTTGAGAGTGCGGGTGTGATCGAGTCCCGCTCTTCCGGTATGAAAGGGACCAACATCAAAGTGCTCAATGACAGCGTCTTTGAAGAACTCACAGAAATCCGGAACCATAAAGAAGAAGTGAAATTTATAAAGAAATACTAAAAATTGAAAAAAACAAAATTTCCCCATTGACAATTCTGTTTTCGCGTACTAATATAATACTCAGAGATTAGCACTCAATGAAAGTGAGTGCTAATAAGACCAAACAGATCCATTGAAGGAGGAATTACCATGAAATTAGTACCTTTAGGTGACAGAGTTGTATTAAAGCAAAGCGAAAAAGAGGAGACCACCAAGTCCGGCATCATCCTGACAGCAAAGTCTCAGGAGAAACCGGTGACCGCAGAGGTTGTGGCAGTAGGACCGGGCGGCATGGTAGACGGCAAAGAAGTGACCATGCAGGTAAAAGTAGGAGATCAGGTAATCTATTCCAAGTATGCGGGAAATGAAGTAAAGCTTGACGAGGATGAGTATGTGATCGTAAGACAGAATGATATTCTTGCGGTTGTAGAATAATTTAGGCAGAGCAGACACAAAAACGCAGAATGAAAGACATTTTAGTAGGAGGAATTTTATCATGGCGAAAGAAATCAAACATGGCGTAGATGCCAGAGTCGCACTGGAAGCCGGTGTGAATAAACTTGCAGATACCGTAAGCGTAACGCTTGGACCGAAAGGAAGAAATGTGGTTCTCGACAAGCAGTTCGGCACTCCGCTGATCACCAATGACGGTGTGACCATCGCAAAAGAGATCGAGCTGGAAGATGCATTTGAGAACATGGGTGCACAGCTTGTCAAAGAGGTGGCAACCAAGACAAACGACGTGGCCGGCGACGGTACCACTACCGCTACGGTTCTGGCACAGGCGATGATCAACGAGGGTATGAAGAATCTGGCAGCAGGCGCAAACCCCATCATCCTGAGAAAAGGTATGAAGAAAGCTACGGATGCTGCAGTAGAGGCAATTGCAGCTATGAGCAGCAAAGTAACCGGCAAGCATCAGATGGCAAGAGTTGCTGCAATCTCCGCAGGAGATGACGAGGTCGGCAATATGGTTGCAGATGCCATGGAGAAAGTGGCCAACGACGGCGTCATCACCATCGAAGAGTCCAAGACGATGAAGACAGAGCTGGATGTGGTGGAAGGTATGCAGTTTGACCGCGGTTACATCTCTGCGTATATGGCAACCGATACCGAGAAGATGGAGGCAGTTCTGGATGATCCGTATATCCTGATCACCGACAAGAAGATCAGCAACATCCAGGAGATTCTTCCTGTATTAGAGCAGCTGGTACAGTCCGGCAAGAAGCTTTTGATCATCGCAGAGGATATCGAGGGCGAGGCTCTGACAACTCTGGTACTGAACAAGCTGCGCGGCACGTTCACTGCAGTAGGCGTGAAGGCTCCGGGTTACGGCGACAGAAGAAAAGCGATGCTTCAGGATATCGCAGTGCTGACCGGTGGTACGGTTATCTCCGAGGAAGTAGGTCTGGAGCTTAAGGATGCGACCGTTGAGATGCTGGGCCGTGCAAAATCCGTTAAAGTACAGAAAGAGAATACCGTAATCGTAGACGGCCTTGGAAGCAAGGAAGAGATCGAGAACCGGATCAAGACGATCAAGACCGAGATCGAGGCGACCAAGTCTGAGTTTGATAAAGAGAAGCTGCAGGAGCGTTATGCGAAGCTGGCTGGCGGTGTGGCAGTCATCCGCGTGGGTGCGGCTACCGAGACCGAGATGAAAGAGGCGAAGCTGCGCATGGAAGACGCGCTGGCAGCTACCAGAGCAGCTGTGGAAGAGGGTATCATCTGCGGCGGCGGCGCTGCATACATCCACGCTTCCAAAGACGTGGAGAAGCTGGTGGATACACTGGAAGGCGACGAGAGAACCGGTGCAAAAGTCATCCTGAAAGCACTGGAGTCCCCGCTGTACCATATCGCGTCCAATGCAGGACTCGAAGGTGCAGTGATCATCAACAAAGTGCATGAGGCAGAGAAAGGAATCGGCTTTGACGCACTGAAAGAAGCATATGTAGACATGGTGGAGGCAGGCATTCTTGATCCGGCAAAAGTGACCAGAAGCGCACTGCAGAATGCAACCAGCGTGGCAGCTACCTTCCTGACCACTGAGGCATGTGTGGCAAATATCAAAGAAGAAGTTCCCCCGATGCCGGCAGGTGGCGGCGGAATGGGCATGATGTAATTCCGTATTAGATAAGACAGAAAAGGACGTTCCCGGACGGGGCGTCCTTTTTGGCATAATATCCATTGACAGAACGGATGCGATCTGATAGACTGTTTAAAATTTATAATGTAGACAAAAGAAAGAGAGGAAAAGAAATGGGTAAAATTATCGGTGAAGGCATTACATTTGACGACGTACTCCTGGTGCCTGCTTACTCAGAAGTGATCCCCAATCAGGTCAATTTGGAGACAAGGCTCACGAAGACGATCAAGCTCAACATTCCAATGATGAGCGCGGGGATGGATACAGTGACGGAATATCGGATGGCGATTGCCATGGCAAGACAGGGCGGAATCGGTATTATTCACAAAAATATGTCGATAGAAGAGCAGGCAGAGGAAGTGGATAAGGTAAAGCGGTCGGAAAATGGCGTCATCACGGATCCCTTTTCTTTGACTCCAGAGCATACATTGGCAGACGCAGACACCCTGATGGGCAAGTACCGGATCTCCGGCGTTCCGATTACGGAAGGGAAAAAGCTGGTGGGCATTATCACCAACCGGGATTTAAAGTTTGAGACGGATTTTACCAAGAAAATTAAGGAATCCATGACTTCGGAAAACCTGGTTACCGCCCCGGAAGGCATCACGCTGGATGAGGCGAAGACCATCCTTGGCAGAGCGCGCAAAGAGAAACTTCCGATTGTAGATCAGGATTTTAATCTGAAAGGACTGATCACGATCAAGGATATCGAAAAGCAGATCAAGTATCCGCTGGCAGCTAAGGATGCTCAGGGAAGACTTCTGTGCGGCGCGGGAATCGGCATTACGGCCAATGTACTGGACCGGGCAAAGGCGCTGATCGATGCACATGTGGACGTGCTGGTGCTGGATTCTTCCCATGGACATTCTGCCAACGTGATCCGCTGCCTGAAGATGTTAAAGGACGCTTATCCGGACATTCCGGTGATTGCGGGCAATGTGGCGACAGGAGCGGCGGCGAAGGCTCTGATTGAGGCCGGAGCGGATGCCGTGAAGGTGGGAATCGGACCTGGCTCTATCTGTACGACCCGGGTAGTTTCCGGTGTGGGTGTTCCTCAGATCAGTGCCATCATGAACTGCTACGAAGTGGCCAGAGCGTATGGGGTTCCGGTGATTGCCGACGGCGGCATCAAATATTCCGGAGATATTACCAAATCGCTTGCGGCCGGTGCCGATGTCTGCATGATGGGCAGCATCTTTGCCGGCTGTGATGAGAGTCCGGGATCCTTTGAACTGTATCAGGGCAGAAAATACAAAGTTTACAGAGGAATGGGGTCCATCGCAGCCATGGAGAATGGTTCCAAAGACCGGTATTTCCAGAGCGACGCCAAAAAACTGGTTCCGGAAGGAGTGGAAGGGCGCGTGGCCTACAAAGGTTATGTGGAAGATACCATCTTCCAGCTTCTGGGAGGACTTCGCTCCGGCATGGGCCTTTGCGGCGCGGCAGATGTGGAGACTTTGAAGACGACAGCAGAATTTATGAAGATCTCGGCGGCTTCCTTAAAGGAGAGTCATCCCCATGATATCCACATTACGAAGGAGGCGCCCAATTACAGCGTAAATGAATAAAGACTGTCTGACGGTGCGGGTTGTGTGAAAGAGATGCCCGCCCAGGGCAGTATTTCCAAAAGCCACTGCCTGTGTCTTGAGAGGGCACAGCGATACCGGGGTTATGCAGCGCGCAGCGTCTGCCTTCACCGGGGGGCCAGCGCCCTTGTGAGGATCTTTTGGGAATACCTGCCTTGGGTGGGCTTTTTTGCTGCGTCGAAAAAGGGCTTTTGGTGGTAAGTGTGGACGGAGTAAAGTGGCAGAGTAAATAAAGGTACTGTCTGCAGGGGGCACAGAGGCTGAAAATGACGCAAACAGTAACCGGAATATGGTCTGACGACAGTTTTTTTACGGGAATCAGTTGTAAAAGAGTGGGGGAAATGGTAAACTATTACTGTATGCGGCAGTTTTTTGCATGGCTTTGAAAGGCCGTGTGGAATAAAGAATAGAGGAGAAAGGACAGGAATCGAAGTTATGAGGAGAACGAAGATTGTATGTACACTGGGGCCGTCTACGGACAATGAGGAGGTTCTGCGTCAGCTGATGCAGGAAGGTATGGCAGTTGCCAGGATGAACTTTTCCCATGGGACTCATGAGGAACAAAAAGGCAGGCTGGATGCAGTCAAGAGAATCCGTGAAGAGTTAAAACTTCCGGTGGCGGCGCTTCTGGATACGAAAGGGCCGGAGATCCGGATTGGGGAAGTGGAAGGCGGAAAACTGGAGCTGAAAGCGGGGCAGCTTTTCACGCTGACGGATGAGGAGATCGTCGGTACACAGGAACGCGTGTCCATCACCTATAAAGAACTGTATCAGGATGTCTGTGCCGGTGATTCTATTTTGATCGACGACGGTCTGATCGGTATGGAAGTACTGCGGGTGGAAGGAAAAGAAATCGTCTGCCAGGTGAAAAACGGCGGATTTATTTCCAACCGGAAGGGCGTCAACGTGCCGGGGGTAGAGCTGAAGATGCCTTTTGTGAGCAAAAAAGATTATGAGGATATTCTTTTTGCGGCAGAGCAGGGCTTTGACTATATCGCGGCATCCTTCACCAGAACGGCGGAGGATATCCTGGAGCTTCGCAGGATCTTGCAGGCACATAACGGTGAGGGCATCCGGATCATCGCCAAGATTGAGAATATGCAGGGTGTGGAAAACTGTGCGGCGATCCTTCGGGTGGCAGACGGTATCATGATCGCCAGGGGGGATATGGGCGTGGAGATTCCGCTGGAAGAAGTACCGGTCATCCAGAAGAAACTGATCCGCCTGTGCATCAGCATGGACAAGCCGGTGATCACGGCGACGCAGATGTTGGATTCCATGATCAAGAATCCCCGTCCCACCCGTGCGGAGACGTCGGATGTGTCCAATGCGATCTATCAGGGAACCAGTGCGATCATGCTGTCCGGTGAGACGGCGGCAGGTGCCTATCCGGTGGAAGCCGTCAAGACCATGGCTAGAATCGCGGAGCGCACAGAGAAAGACATTGATTACACCACAGAGTTTAAACCCAACCGGCTGTCTCATCGTCCGGATGTGACCAATGCCATCTCCCATGCCACCTGTACCACGGCGATGGATCTGAAGGCAGCTGCCATTGTGGCGGTCTCCAAGTCCGGCAAGACGGTGGGCAGTATTTCCAAATACCGCCCTTCGGTTCCGATCATCGGGTGCTCGACCGAAGAGCGGGTATGCCGTCAGCTGAATCTGTGCTGGGGTGTTGTTCCGATTCTGATGGAAGAAGAGGATACGGCGGATGAACTTTTTGATCATGCGGTGGAAAAGGCAGAGCAGAAGGGTCTGATCAAGAGAGGGGAACTGGCGGTTATCACAGCAGGTGTGCCTCTTGGAATGTCCGGGACGACCAATATGATCAAAGTGCATGTGGCAGGCAATACCCTGATCACCGGCAAAGGCTGCAACACGCTGAAGAAGTCCGGCAAAGTCTGCGTGTGCAGAACCATCGAAGAGCTGGAGCACAATTTCCAGCCGGGTGATATTCTGGTCGTGGAGCAGACCAACAACGAGATGATGAACAAGCTAAAGGATGCGGCAGGCATCGTCACCGAGACCGGCGACCGCTACAGCCATGCGGCAATCGTGGGTATGGCACTGGACATTCCGGTGATTGTGGCGGCGAGAAATGCGGGCAATATCTTAAAGTCCGGCACCTTTGTAACCATCGACGCAGAGCAGGGAATTGTGTACAGCGGAAAATAGATGTCGTCTGGACGTTGGGAGGAAAAAATGGGTTTCCGCAAACACAGACGAATGATACTGAAAGGGCTGAAGATCGCGGTCGGCGGCTGTCTGGCGATCGCGGTCGCAGAACTTTTTCATCTGCAGTATGCGGCTTCGGCGGGGATTATCACACTGCTCACCGTGCAGGATACGAGAAAGGGCACGATTCAGCTGGCAAAGGACCGGCTTTTGTCCTTCCTTTTGTCAACGTTTTTGATCTTTCTGTGTTTTCATGCTGCCGATCATCTGGGATGGGTCCGCTATGGGGTTTATATTTTCCTGATGGTGATCACTTCATATTATTTTGAATGGCAGAATGCCATTTCTGTCAATGCGGTCATGGGAACCCATTACCTGATGTCCTGGAACTGCAGCCTTGCGTTTGCTCTGAATGAACTGTCTTTGGTGATAATCGGAACCGGAGTGGCTCTGGTCATGAACTGGAAGATGCCAAGCAGATTAAAAGAGATCCAGGACGGCATGCAGAAAATCGAGGATGCCATGCAGCAGGTGCTTTTGGAGCTGTCCTGGTATCTGTCAGGAGGCAAAGAGGAGGATCAGGTGTGGTTTGACCTGGACCGGCTGGAGGCGGATATCCAAAAGGGACTGGAACATGCCCATGAGCATGCGCACAATACGTTGTCAAATGAAGATCTCTACTATATAGAATATATGGAAATGCGTCTGCAGCAGTGTGTGATGCTGCAGACCTTAAGAAGCCAGGTGCAGAAGATCAAAAAGCTTCCAAGGCAGGCGGAACCCATCAGCCGGTACCTGGAACATCTGGCGGATTATGTCCATGAGGAAGATGTGCCCGGCGAGCAGCTTTTAAAGCTTCAGGCAGTCTTTGATCACATGAAACAGGAACCCATGCCGGTGACCAGAGAAGAATTTGAGAACCGGGCGATCCTCTATCATGTGCTGATGGATCTGGAAGAATTTCTGTTCGTGAAGCAGAGGTTTTATGAAGCTCTGATAAAAAAGAATCATTTTTCTAAAAATACATCCATATAAGAAATGTTGCCAAAAAGTGCAAAGTCTGTGAAACATACTGCAGACTTTGTATTTTTTTTGTGTGCTGAGAGGTTTTTCTGCAGGTTTTAAATTGGAACTGGAAAAATGTGAAGAAAATGTGAAAAAGTGGTAGACACCACGGGGGGGGGGTGTTGTATAATTGGAATAAAGTTGTGAGGAGCCCAAAAGGGGCAGGCTCTGATGAAAAACGGATGTGGTATTGATGCGAAATGCATTAATATAGAAAACATAGGAAAGAGGGAAAGACCATGAAAAAATGGAAGCAACTCGTAGTTTTTGTCATGATCCTTACAATGGTAATGGGTATGACATCGTTTGCAGCAGGCAAAGGCGGGATCAATACTGGTGTGAAGTATGCCGGAGTAAGAGCGGCAACGCCAACCGATCCGACAGAGCCGGAAGTAAAGCCACCTGTCGAGAAGCCCGATCCGACAAAGCCGGATGGCGAAGATCAGGAGAAACCTGGCGAAGATCAGGAAAAACCTGGCGAAGATCAGGAAAAACCCGATGATAACCAGGAACCGGAGAGCCCGGTTGACACAACAGTGACCGGTGAGATCAATACAGATACTGTACCGACTTCTACCGTTGGAACCAAAACTGCTCTGGTAGGCGGCAAAGAGGTGGAAGTGCAGCTGGTTGTTCAGAAGATCACGGACGCGATCAAAGATCAGGAAGAGGTGATGAGGATTACTCATGCTCTGAGAGTACAGGCAGCAAAACTGACCGGCTTCAAGGCCAGACCGGCCAATAAGACCTTCCTGTTTGACGTGGATCTGCTGGCAAACGGCAGTTCTGTAGGTACTTCTTTGGAGCAGACCGTGGAAGTATCCATCAACTGTTCTTCCCTGGGACTTCCGTCCAACACCACGAAGGACAATCTGAGAGTGCTTCATTACAGCTTCAGCAAGGGTGCATGGGAGAAGAGAACGATCCTTTCTTATGAGAAGGGTGTGTTAACTGCAGAGTTTGATTCCTTCAGCCCGGTAGCACTTGCATATACGGACGAGGCAGTTCCGGATGTGGAGAAACTGACATCAACCAACGATGCATGGAAGCTGACCTCTGCTACACAGAGAAACAAATACAACGTCATCACGTTGAAGTGGAATAAATTGGGCAGCAAAAAAGACAAATATGAGATTGGCTTTTTCAACAGCCCCAGCGATGCAAATCCGTACAAGATCATTTCCACTAAGAAGACCAACTACAGATTCACCAAGGCAGTATGCGGCAAAGAGTACTTCTTCAAAGTCAGAGTAAAAGGCAGCAGCACATGGAGTGATGCATGCTACGGATTTACCACTCTGGAGGGCAAAGGTGCTCCGAAGATTACTTCTGTGAAGACCACATACAATACGATCACGATCAAATGGAAGAAAGTAGCCGGCGCTAAGGGCTATGCAATCTATGATTCACCCAGCGCAGAGGCTCCGATTGCAACCGTAAAGGGCACCAAGGTTACCTTTAAGAATGTGACCACCGGTCTTTCCTTCGCATATTATGTAAGACCGATCAGAGAGAACTCCATCGGTGATATCTCTGCTGCAGCTACCGGAATGACCAGTCTGCAGGCAGTGGGCAAGGTAAGCGTGAAAGGTCTTGATTCTGCGACTGTAAAAGTGACCTGGAAGAAAGTAAAGGGTGCAACTTCTTACGTGGTAGAATCCTGGTGTGATGAACATCAAACATATGAACCGCTGATCAGCGAATCAGCAGCTCCTGTAACAAGGAATACGGTCATCGTTACCGATCTGTATGCCAACAGAACTTATAAATTCAGAGTTACTGCAGTAAGAAATGGTTCTTTCAGCAGATCTGGAGAAGGTCAGGGCAAGACAAAGAACGTACCGAGATAAGCAGTGATAAGAGGGCGTGGTCTGTGGAACAGGCCGCGCTCTTTTTGCGCAATTTTTCTAAAAAAAGCAAAGGGCAAAAGCCGGGGGAGGATCTATGGCAAAGAAAAAGAAAGAAGAAAAACTGCTGAAGTGGTCAGAACTGATCATCTGGTGTTATCTGGCTGTGATGCTGGGACTGTATCCTTTGTATTATCGGAATAATTACGCAGATATCGGGACCGCCAAATATCTCTTTTTCCGGCTTGTGACAGTTGTGATGCTTCTTTATCTGATCGTGACGCAGCTGAGCAGCTGTCTTTTTGACGCCCAAAAGAGAAAAATTAAGCACTGCTTTACGCTTATGGACCGGCTGGTTTTGCTTTACGGAGGTGCTGCAGGGATATCCTGGTGTCTGTCTCCTTTCCGGACAGAAGGCTTTATTGGCTCGGACGGATGGTATATGGGGTTTTTGTCGCAGATTCTGTTCATCGGCATTTATTTTGCGGTATCCCGTTTTGGCACAGAGGAGCCGTGGCCTCTGTGGGTGGCAGGAATCAGCAGTTTTTTTGTGTTTTTGCTGGCATATCTGAATCGTTTTGATGTGGATCCTCTGGGCATGTATGAAGGGTTTGCCCAGAAAAAGGGATATCTTGGGGTCATAGGACAGGCGACCTTGTATTCCAGTTATGTCACGGTGATTCTTCCGGCCGGAATGGGGCTTTATATGATCCTGGACTGGGAAAAGCAAAAAAGAGGCCCCTTGATCCGCGGATTGCTCTCTGTGCTTTTGCTGATCGGTTTTGGCAGCGGGATTACCCAGAGCAGTGACAGTTTTTACCTGGGGATGGGTGCGGCTTTTGTCTTTTTGCTGTGGTTCGCCATGGAGGATCTGAAATTCTGGAAGCGGTATGTGGAAATCGGGATTCTGGCAGTTGCCTCAGCCAAGTTTACCGGAATTCTGCAGTTTATGTTTCCGGAACGGGTACCGCCGCTGGATCCTCTGTCGTTTGTGGTGACCAAGAGTCATTTGGGCTGGTTTGTCCTGGCGGCGGCTGTTCTGTGTTATATCGGCACCTGTCTGGCGGAAAACTGGTATAACAAGAAAAGAACACCGGCACTTCCCCGGATGATCCGACGCTTTCGGGCTGTTTTTTTTACACTGCTGATCCTGGCAATTCTTTCGCTGCCGGTCCTGGTATGGCTGGTTACCACGGGAAGGGCTGCGGGCAATTTCGGCGCCCTGCAGGAAAGCGGCTATATGGTATTTGATCATAGCTGGGGCAATGGAAGGGGAACGATCTGGATGCATGCGGCCCGGGTTTTCCGGGATTATTCGCCGCTTAGGAAGCTGGTTGGCTGCGGGCCGGATGTATTGATTTACTATACGCTGGAGCATTATGCAGCGTTGTTTCAGGAACCCTGGGGCGCGCTTCTGGGCGCCCGCAATGCTCATAACGAATGGCTGACCGCCTTTGTAGATTATGGTATCCTCGGCGGCACTGTTTATCTGGCGATCTTTCTTGCCGCTTTGACCCGCTGTGTCCGGTTCTGTAAAAAGGAGCCCGTCCTGCTGGCTTTTGGGGCCGCTGTAATCGCTTATATGGGACATAATATCTCCTGCTACCAGCAGGCTATCTGCACGCCTCTGATTTTTATCATTATGGGAACCGCAGAGTACCTGATCCGAAAACAGCAGTTTGCTGAAAGTTAAAATCCAAATTCTTTTGATTTGATAATACGGTCAAATTGTGGTATACTAACCTACATCTACGAAAAAATACCAAATGAAGGGAATTAAGCGATGAAACTGACGACAATTCGTGAATTGTATAAAGATCGGGAGACTTATCTTGACAAGGAGATCACTGTAGGCGGCTGGGTGCGCAGTGTGCGGGATTCGAAAAGTTTTGGTTTTCTGGTGCTGCATGACGGCACGTTTTTTGATACACTGCAGATTGTCTACCATGATACCATGGACAATTTTGCTCAGGTCAGCAGGCTGAACGTGGGAGCGGCAGTGGTGGTAAGAGGAACGCTGGTGGCGACGCCAGGGGCAAAGCAGTCTTTTGAGATTCAGGCAGCAGAGGTGACTTTGGAAGGTGCCTCTGCGCCGGACTATCCGCTTCAGAAGAAGCGCCACACGCTGGAGTATCTGCGGACCATGACACATCTGCGTCCAAGAACCAACACCTTTCAGGCGGTGTTCCGGGTGCGTTCTCTGACGGCGTACGCGATCCATCAGTTCTTCCAGGAGCGGGGGTTTGTCTATGTGCATACGCCGCTGATCACCGGAAGTGACTGTGAGGGTGCGGGAGAGATGTTCCAGGTGACCACGCTGGATCTCAATCAGGTTCCAAAGACGGACAAAGGAGAGGTGGATTTTTCCAAGGACTTCTTCTGCAAACCGACGAATCTGACGGTGAGCGGCCAGCTGAACGGAGAGACTTTCGCCATGGCTTTCCGCAATATCTATACGTTTGGACCGACCTTCCGGGCGGAGAATTCCAACACCACCCGCCACGCGGCAGAATTCTGGATGATTGAGCCGGAGATGGCTTTTGCGGACCTGACAGACAATATGCAGATTGCGGAAGATATGCTGAAATATGTGATCCGCTATGTGCTGGAGCAGGCGCCGGAGGAGATGCAGTTCTTTCAGTCGTTTGTGGACAAGGAGCTTTTGAGCCGTCTGAACCATGTGCTGAACTCGGAGTTCGGCCATGTGACCTACACGGAAGCCATTGAGATTCTGGAGAAGAATAATGACAAATTTGACTATAAAGTTTCCTGGGGCTGTGATCTGCAGACGGAGCATGAGCGCTATCTGACCGAGCAGGTGTTTAAGCGCCCGGTGTTTGTGACCGATTATCCCAAGGAGATCAAGGCCTTCTATATGAAGATGAACGAGGACAATAAAACGGTGGCGGCCATGGACTGCCTGGTTCCCGGAATCGGAGAGATCATCGGCGGCAGCCAGAGGGAGGATGATTTGGAGAAGCTGACTGCCCGTATGCGGGAGATGGGACTCAAAGAAGAGGATTACGGCTTCTATCTGGATCTTCGCAGGTATGGGACAGCCCGCCATTCCGGTTTCGGTCTTGGATTTGAGCGCTGTGTTATGTATCTGACCGGCATGGGCAATATCCGCGATGTAGTACCCTTCCCGCGGACCGTGAAAAACTGCGACCTGTAGAGTGCAACGCAGCGTATTGAGAGGAGAAAAGGTGGCAGAAGAGAAGCATGCACATACCCACACCCACACGGCGCCGGACGGGACCGTGTACGAGCACACGCACACCCATACCCATGCCAATACAAAAGCGGTATTGAACCGTCTTTCCCGGGCGATCGGGCATCTGGAATCCATCCGGCGCATGGTGGAGGAAGGAAGAGACTGCAGCGAGGTGCTGATTCAGCTCTCGGCGGTAAAGTCAGCGATCAACAATACCGGAAAGGTCATACTGAAGGACCACATTGAACACTGTCTGGTGGAAGCGGTGGAGTGCGGTGATATGGAGTCAATCCAGGATCTGACAGAGGCGATTGACCGTTTTATGAAATAGACAAAAGGGCAGCTGAAAAAAGCGGCCCTTTTTTTCAGATTGTCTATTGCACAATAAGCGTATTTGGTATATACTCATATTCAACATGTAGAAATAAATGTTCCACAAAGTACAACATATTGTAGGAGGGGTGCGAGTTGTACGTAATTAAGAAAGATGGTACAAAAGAAGCGTTTCATGTGGAGAAAGTGGTGAATGCAGTCAACAAGTCTGCCGCAAGGATTCTCTACAAGTTTACCGATGAGGAGACGGAGTATATCTGCAGGTTTGCGCAGGAGAGTGCCGCGTCGCTTGGGAAAGAGGACATCGATATCCAGGACATGCACAATATCGCGGAGCGGGCACTGGAAAAGGTGAATCCGGCAGTGGCAAAGAGCTATCGGGATTACCGGAATTATAAAAAAGATTTTGTCCATATGATGGATGACGTCTATACGAAGAGCCAGTCGATCCGTTATATCGGAGACAAGAGCAACGCCAATACGGACAGTGCGCTGGTGGCTACCAAGAGAAGCCTGATCTTCAACGAACTGAACAAAGAGCTGTATCGGAAGTTCTTTATGAACCGGAACGAACTGCAGGCCTGCAGGGACGGATACATCTATATTCACGACCAGTCTGCAAGACTGGACACTATGAACTGCTGCCTGTTTGACATCGCCAGCGTGCTTGGCGGCGGTTTTGAGATGGGGAATGTGTGGTACAACGAACCGAAGACGCTGGACACGGCCTTTGATGTAATGGGGGATATTATTCTGAGCACGGCGGCCCAGCAGTACGGCGGTTTCACTGTGCCGGAGGTGGACAAGGTTCTTGCGCCCTATGCGGAAAAAAGTTATGTGAAATATAAGGACGAATTTCTGTCCTATGCGGACTCTTCCTGGCAGGGAGCAGAAGAGAAAGCAGAGCTTTATGCCATGAAAAAGGTCCGCCGGGATTTTGATCAGGGCTGGCAGGGTATCGAGTATAAGCTGAATACGGTGGGTTCTTCGAGAGGGGACTATCCCTTTGTGACGGTGACCATGGGCCTTGGACAGGAACGGTTTGCCAAGATGTGCAACATCTCACTTCTGCAGGTTCACCAGGAGGGGCAGGGCAAACCCGGCAGCAAAAAGCCGGTTCTTTTTCCGAAGATTGTCTTTTTGTATGATGAGGCGATTCACGGAGCGGGATGCTGCTGCGAGGATGTCTTTGAGGCGGGGATCGAGTGCTCTTCGAAGACCATGTATCCGGACTGGCTGTCTCTGAGCGGGGAAGGGTATATTTCCGACATGTACCAGAAGTATCAAAGGGTTATCAGCCCCATGGGGTGCCGGGCATTTTTAAGTCCATGGTATGAAAGGGGCGGCATGAAGCCGGCGGATGAGGAGGACAAGCCGGTCTTTGTGGGCCGTTTTAACGTGGGAGCGGTGAGCCTTCATCTCCCCATGATCCTGGCAAGATCCCGCTCGGAGAACCGGGATTTTTATGAAGTGCTGGACTATTATCTGGAGATGATCAGGGGACTTCATATCCGTACCTATGATTACCTAGGAGAGATGCGGGCTTCCACCAATCCTCTGGCCTACTGCGAGGGTGGCTTTTATGGCGGGCATCTGAATCCTCATGACAAGATCAAGCCCCTTTTAAAGCCTATGACGGCTTCCTTTGGAATCACGGCCTTAAATGAGCTGCAGGAGCTTTACAACGGCAAATCCATCCGGGAGGACGGACAGTTTGCCCTGGAAGTGATGCAGTACATCAATCAGAAGATTACCCGGTACAAGGAGGAGGACGGCAATCTCTATGCCATCTACGGTACGCCTGCGGAGAGCCTGTGCGGTCTGCAGATCGAGCAGTTCCGCAAGAAGTACGGAATCGTGGAGAATGTTTCCGACCGTCCCTATGTAAGCAACAGTTTTCACTGCCACGTGACCGAGGATATGACGCCCATAGAAAAACAGGACTGTGAAGGGCGGTTCTGGGAGCTGTGCAACGGCGGCAAGATCCAGTATGTACGCTATCCGGTGGGGTATAATAAAGAGGCGGTCCGCACGCTGGTGAGAAGGGCCATGAAGAAAGGCTTTTACGAAGGCGTCAATCTGTCCCTGGCTTACTGTGATGACTGCGGACATCAGGAGCTGGATATGGATGTGTGTCCCAAGTGCGGCAGCCGTAATCTGACCAAGATTGATCGGATGAACGGCTATCTTTCTTACTCCCGTGTCAAGGGGGATACGCGGCTGAATGCGGCGAAGATGGCCGAGATCGAAGAGAGGGTATCCATGTAGGCAAAATACGGCAAAAGGATGGGGCTGCTGCAACAGGTACTGCCGTCTGTTTTCCGGCATCTGAGGCTGCCGGAAGAAACAGATGGGATCGTTTTTTGCAGTAACCCCTTTTGTTATGTCAGTCGTCAATTCCAAAGGTGTATTCCAGTTTGTCTTCGGCGGCATCCAGGCGGTCTTCCAGACGGTCCAGTTCCCTTTCCAGAGTCTTATATTCATCCCGGGACAGCTGGTTGTTCCGATACAGATATTCCAGTTCATCCTCATGAAGATCCAGCGTGTCGTCGATGGATTTTTCTTCCTGCTTGAGGGCAAAAAACTGTTCCATATCTTCCGAGGCGGAGCCGGAAGGAACGGCACTGTCTGCTTTTTCTTCATAAGCAGATACCAGGGCATTCAGTTCTTCCATGGTATAGGTGGTAGAGAGGGAAGATGTATCTTCTGGCGGCGCTTCAGCTTCGGGATCCGGATTTGCGGCAGGTGCGGTCTCCTGGGGACTTTGATCAGCGGGCGTATTCTGTGCAGCGGAACTGTCCTTGGAGGCCGCTTCATTGACAGAGGTGATCTGCTCTTCAAGGTCCTGAATCTGCTGCTCTAGCTGACTGATCTGCTGACGCAGCTCTTCGTTTTGTGCATCGGCGCTGCCGGACTGGCACCCGGTCAGAGAAAGCGCTGCTGTGACCGTAGCGGTGAGTAAAAATGTCTGCTTTTTCTTCAATTTCATTTCCTCGCTTTCTGAGTATACCCTTGTTTACTTACTGTACTCACAGTGGATAAGGGTACAGTAAGTATATACCAAAAAGAGAAAAATTAAAAGGGATAAAAGGAGTTAAGAACGATGATTTGTTATACCGAACAGGATCTGGTATCCGTTGCAGGGCGGGAGAATAATAAAAAAAGAACGTATCTGGTTGTCAACCGGCTGCAGGGGAAGCATGTTCCGGTCAGCCCTCATAAGGCGCTTCAGATGTTTGATGCGCTGGGAGCTCTTCTTGAGAAGGAATATAAGGAAGAAAAACTTTTGCTGATCGGCTTTGCGGAGACGGCCACAGCTGTCGGAGCGGCGGCAGCGGGAAGGCTCCATGCCTGGTATCTGCAGACCACAAGGGAGCAGATCGAAGGGGTGGAGTATTTTTATTTTTCCGAGCAGCACAGCCATGCCGCAGAGCAGAAGCTGGTAAAGGATGATCTGGATCAGGTGCTGCCTTTCGTGGACCGGATCATATTTGTGGAAGATGAGATCACCACCGGGAACACCATATGGAATATAATCCAGCTGCTGAAAAAGACTTATCCGGATTGTCCTCCTTTTTCAGCAGTTTCCATTCTGAATGGTATGGACGCTGACTGTCAGAATATATATAAAGAGCGAAAGATTGGGCTTCACTGGCTGGTAAAGACCCAGCATGAGACGTATCCGGACCAGGTGTCTGGCCTGGAAGGGGACGGGGTCTGTCATGTATGCAGTACAGAAAAGCCATCCAGGATGCCGGAGGAATATGGGATTGGGGGGCTTGAGAATGCCCGGAGGCTGACCAAGGGGGCAGAATATAGGATGGCCTGCCAACAGATGGCAGAGAAAGCCCTTCAGGCACTGCCGGCTGGCCGGGGAAGCCGGATCCTGGTGGTCGGCACGGAGGAGTTCATGTACCCGGCGTTGATTCTGGGGGAGCTTTTGGAGCAGGCAGGGACAGAGGTCAGGTGCCATTCCACAACCAGAAGTCCCATCGTGGTCAGTAAAAGGGCAGGCTATCCCCTGCGGGAACGATACCAGCTGTCCAGTCTCTATGATGCACAGAGAAGGACTTTTATATATGATCTGACAGCTTATGAGGAAGTTCTGATTGTGACCGATGCATCAGGGGAGAAAGAGGGACTGTATTCTCTGGTAAATGCGCTCCATGAACAGGGAAATGACAAAATCTATGTGATCAGGTGGTGTGAAGCATGAAAAGTTCTTACAGGCAGGAGGATGTCCTCTTTTTATTGAAGGATATCACAGGGCTTGTCCAGCCCATGGCGTCCGGAGAGCGGGAGCGGTTCATCCAGTCCGGACGGCATTACAGTGAGATGCTGCCGCTGGAGTATGTGCCAAGCGCGGCTTATCTGGAGGCGTATCAGGAGGCGCTTCGCCATTATGCGGGGCCTGTGGCGGCGGCAGTAGGGCGTCTGTCTGAGAAAATTTTGTCTGAAAGAGGCGAAACTGCAGTGCTGGTTTCTTTGGCCAGGGCGGGCACGCCGGTAGGCATCCTGATCAAACATTATATAAAGAAAAAATACAGCATATCGTTTCCTCATTATTCGATTTCGATCATCAGGGGAAAGGGGATTGACCATAATGCCATGGGTTATCTGCTGGAACGCTATGAGCCAGAGCAGCTGCTTTTTGTAGACGGATGGATCGGAAAAGGAGCGATTTTGAGAGAGCTGGAAAAAGAGATCAGCGGTTATCCAAACGTGTCGCCTGAACTGGCGGTAGTATCGGATCCTGCCAATATGACCAGCCTTTGCGGGACCCATGAGGATCTTCTGATTCCAAGCTCCTGTCTGAACAGTACCGTGTCCGGACTGGTCAGCCGTACTTTTTTGAGAAGCGATCTCATTGGAGAAGATGATTTTCACGGGGCGGTATTTTATGGGGAACTGAAAGAATTTGACCAATCCTATGAGTTTCTCCATGCCATTGAGGCGGAGTTTAAAGAAGAGGCAGAACCAGAGGAAGCAGCAGTCAGCGGACGGGGCATGGATGAGGTGCTGGAGATTTCCAGAGTGTTTGGGATTGAGGATATCAATCTGATCAAGCCGGGCATCGGGGAAGCGACCCGGGTTTTGTTAAGGAGAGTTCCCTGGAAGGTTCTGCTTCGGCAGGACTGCAAAGAAGATGCAGCCCTGGCCCATCTGCTTCGTCTGGCCGAGGAAAAGCAAGTGCCGGTGGAACTGTATCCTCTGCACCGCTACAAAGCCTGCGGTCTGATCAGGAAGCTGGCGGATACCTAGTGTATGGACCGCATGATATGCAGGCAAACCTCCTTGCCTGAATTTCCATCAGACCGCGTAGCCGGCGGTCAGCGATGCCACCGTATCGCCTTCCTCCGCCGCCTTGCAGACTGAAAATTCATTCCTGCCATCTGCACGCCTGCGAAGCCAGACGCAGGCACCACTGCGCCGTCGCTTTGCAGATGCACAGCGAACACGAATCAAATGGTCTGATGGATCAGTCCTTTTGGACTCCGAAAGCCTCCGAGAGCAGAAGCACCCGCCTCGCCCAGTTGGAGTGCACTTTGTATTCGTTCATGCGTTCTTTGGAGGTGCATCCGGACACCAGATTTTTGGAATCCGGATCCCAGCCAAGGATCGCTTTTGCATCGGCCAGATCTTTTTTGGATACTTTGTAGGCGTCGTTGACCAGTTCAATCTGTCTTGGATGGATGACGGTCTTGCCGGTAAATCCGCACAGACGGTCTTCCAGCAGTTCTTTTTTCAGTCCCAGATCCCATCCTTTTCCGTCATAATATTCCCATACAGGGCCGGAGAGCACATAATCCATCCCAAAGACCGTGACGATATCGGAGAAAATATCGGAGATGGCCCGGATGCTGTGGATGGATTCTTCCATGCTTCTGCGAAAGCCGAAGACATGGCACAGATCATTGCCGCCCACCCGGACATTGAGAACCAGTTCTTCGGCCGCATCCAGTTTTTCTTTCAGGCAGTACAGACGTTCATACCGGGTCCGAAGATCGATCAGCTCAGGGTCTTCCAGGATGGGCATCATATACACCGGACGCCCGGCTGTCTGTTGGGCCAGCAGAATTGCTTCTATATAAGCGTCTGCGTTTCGGGAGGAAAATTTTGGAAGGTTGAATCCGGTGATCAGCGCGTTTGCTTCTCCCAAAAGTGCCATAAGTCTTGGTATCTGTCTTGGACTCCTGACTCTGATAAAGATTTTGGGAAGGAAAAAATTTTTTTTCCCGGAGGCGGTCCAAAGGTCTGTGAGCGTTTGGGTCAGCCGGGCTTCGGCTTCTTCCACATGGTCGTCTGCAATGGTATCCTCCAGGCAGAGAGCCAAAGAGAACTGCTTTCCGAAGCGCTCCTGGATCAAAGAGCCGGCGATGCCGGTATGGTTGGCCGGACAGTAGAGCAGAGGCCCAACGCTGTAATATAATACAGAATGTTTCATAGAATTCATATACTCCTCATAAAATGGTTCCATACACCCATGTTGGTGCCCGAATCAAAGGGGCGGGTGTGTGGACAGCAGACACAATGTAACGATTATATCATTATTAAGAATAAAATCATAGTAATTATTTTTTAAATATGGTATAATCAAGAAAATTTGTTTAGAACAAATGATGCAGGAAGAGAATATGTGTGAAGGAATCTTGAAGGTAAGACATAATGTGACAGAAGTCTCCTCCATCCGTGAATTTTGGGGTGTCAGGGGCGGATTTGACGGGAATTGCAAGGATGTGTGTTTTGTCCGGATGACCGGACAAAACGACGGCTATCTGGGAGAGGTGGAGCAGATGGACCGCCAGCTGTCACAGCAGGCAGCAGGCGGAGCACTTCGATATCAAAGGATCCTGGAACTCCCAAGACTGGCTGTTTCCCAAGATGTGAATGATTATTCCGGCTGTTTTGACAATTGGACAGGCAGCGGAAAAAAAGTGCTGAAACTGAAAGTTTCGGAGCAAAGTGAGCAGCTTCAGGCGATTCTGGGCAAAGCCTGCAATGAAGCATTGTCTTTGTTCGGGCGCGTGACGCCCCATGCAAGCAGCTCCATGGAGAAAAATTTTGCAGTCAAACTGATGTTCTGGACAGATCAGGTGTGCGGCGATCTTCTGTCGGGGTTTCGGCCGGGGATGGATATGAAGTTTGTGATGCCGGGGGCCACCAGGAAACAGGAATATCTGTTTGCCTGCTTTCTGACGTTTTTGGGAGTTGACGTGCTGCTTTTGCAGCATCAGTCCGATCTGGAGGATCCGGCCCTTGCGGGACTGCATCTGTCAAACAAAGTGACGCTTGGGGATTTTGGTCCCTGCAGTCTTCCGGCGTATCAGCCCTATGTGCCGGCGCCGTCTGTTCCGGCTCATACAGAGCGGCGGGACAACCGGGCCAGGGAAAGAAGGCCTTTGGAGGTCCGAAAGGCAAGAGAGCCGGGGCAGTCGGCTGGCAGCAGCCTGCCAGGAACCACTGCCGGAAGCAGGGCAGATGCGGTCCCTGCAAGGAGTACCCAAAGGCCGGCTCAGGGAGTTGCAAGACCGGGAAGTGCAGGCAGGAGAGAGCTGGATTTTGAAGAACTGGCCCGTCTGGCCTCTTCTGTGGTGATGATCTCGGTTCATGACCGAAAAGGAGAAGTGCTTGGGAACGGTTCCGGTATCATGATCGGAGAAGAAGGTTATATTCTGACGAATCATCATGTGGCCACCGGCGGAAGGTTTTATTCGGTGCGGATCGAGGATGACAACACGATCTACAAGACGGACGAGATCATTAAATACAATTCCGTTCTTGATCTGGCGGTGATCCGGATTGACCGAAGGCTTCGTCCGCTGCCCATCTACAGAGGGGCAAAGCCGCTGGTCAGAGGACAGAAGGTGGTTGCGATCGGCAGCCCTCTTGGGCTGTTTAATTCGGTCTCTGACGGTATCATCTCCGGTTTCCGGGTGATCAACGATGTGGATATGATCCAGTTCACGGCGCCGATTTCTCACGGGAGTTCCGGCGGGGCGGTGCTTAACATGTGCGGTGAAGTCATCGGGATCAGTACGGCCGGATTTGACAACGGACAGAACATCAACCTGGCCGTGGGGTATGAATTCATCAGCCAGTTTGTCAGCGGATTTACAGGACAACATGGAAAGTGAAGTTATGGACATATGTTTGAGCATAGAAAGCTTCAGAATCTGGAAGATTATTTTAAGGAGCTGAATCAGAGGCCCGAGAAGGGGATCTACTTTTACCGGATCAATGGTTATCAGGAAGAGATCAGACTTTTTCTCGAGCGGTACTGTGAGGCGGCAAGGAAGACCGGGGTGGTCATCGAGGGGAAGATTCCCAATCCTGAGGAGCGAAATCTAAACTACTATGAGGAGATCATGGGCAAGGAGTTTAGGATGGATGCAGGCTTCATGGAGCAGAGCCTGAGAAAGTGGCTTCCGAGGATGAATGACTACCAGAGAAAACAGGTGGCGTCTTCGATCTATGATACTCTGGCCGCCATGGGGCGGGAGGGGAAGAATGACAATATTTTAAAAAATGCATATATTAAATTCCTCTGCTGGCTGTATTATAAATTTGAGAGGATTGTCAGCCGTCTTGGGGAAAATGAGGTGCCAAAGATCCTGTATGACGGGACAGTCAGCAACTATGAGCTGAAGATTCTTAACATCCTGGCGAAAGCCGGAAGCGACCTGGTGCTTTTGCAGAGAAACGGGGACCAGGACTACTGCAGGCTGGACCCGGCAGGCAGTCTGTCCGAAGTGCTAGAGCTGCCCGGGATGACGGCATTTCCGGAAGGGTTCGGTGTGCGGTGGCTTTTTTCTGAGATGGAGAAGCGCTGGAACAGAGAGAAGCTCTATGGAGGCGGGCCGCAGATTACAGCCTGCACCAACGCGTGGATCGAAGGAACCGGGCTTTTGGACGTTCTGAAAAACAGTTCTGAACGAGGGAGTGACGCACGGTTTTTCTATAACTGTTTTCTTCGGATAGACGGAGTGGAAGACAAGGTTACCTACCTGAATGATCTGTATCAGTTTCATCTGAAGATTCTGAACGAGGGGCGAAAGCTTCTGATTCTGGAAGGAGAGATTCCGCCGCCCACGCCGGAAGAGATTCAGAAGACACAGAGAAAAAATTATGGAAATGCCGATCAGATGCTGGCGGATCTGTCCGGCAAAATCCGCTGCAGTGGAAGTGGAGATCTGGAAAAGCTGATGCGCAGGGCTTTTGTGGAAGTGCTGTCAGAGGAGGAACAGACGCCCGGGGTGAATCTGAACCGGCTGACGAACCATGCGGTATATCTGCTCTGTTGGCTGGAACGGTACCGCCAGGAGCTGTTTGGCGGCTGGAAATTTCCGATGGTTGGCTGTTTCGTGCATCTTGGAGGGCTCAGGAGCGGGAAAGAAGCCATGTTTGTCAAACTTTTATCAAGGCTTCCTCTGGATGTGGTGCTTTTAAAGCCGGACCGGGATGCCCCGTGCAGCCTGTCGGATGCTCATCTGTATGAGATTCATTACGGACAGTCCATGAAGGTCAGCCGCTTTCCAAAAGAAGGGCGGGATATCCGTATGGGCACAGCCGCCTATCATGCGGAGCGGGAACTGGATGAGGTGATGTACCAGGATTCCGGGATGTATCGGAATCAGCAGTATGACCGGGCGCTGTCTTTGTCTCTTCAGACCATGTATGAGGAGATTTCCATTCTCTGGAATCAGGAAGTCAAATACCGGCCGAATTTTGCCGTCACAGACGCGGTGGTCAGCATTCCGGTGCTTTTTGCGAAAGTGTCCGGTGTAAAGGACGGACAGGTCAATCGTTACTGGTCGGAGATTCATACGCTGGTGACGCCGGATACCATGGTCATCCGGAAAGCGCCCCATATCAATCCCACGGACGCCAATCCGGTGAAGGCCCATGTGACAGAATTTTTTAAAAACGGAAAACTTCAGAAGGCAAAGATCAAAGCCCATGCCTGCTATACCTACGGGTTTCTGCGGGAAGAGATGCAGGATCATATTTTAGAAAAACTGCAGCTTTTGATTGATCAGAGGCTCATCCGGGGAACTTTTGAAAATGGGACAGAATACACGATCATTTCCGTGGTTCTGAATCTGGAAAAAGAGATTGTACGGCTTTTGCAGCGTTTTGATTTTACAAAGAAGAATCCCAAGTTGATTTATATTCACACAACGGAGACTTTGATTTCTCTGGAAGACAGTATTCTGACGGCTTTTTTGAATCTGGCAGGATTCGATGTGGTGTTTTTCGTGCCCACCGGGTATCAGAGTATTGAAAAGCATTTTAACAGGATCATTATGGAGGAGCATCAGATCGGCGAGTACTTATATGATCTGCAGGTGCCGTCTTTTAAGGCTGCTCCATCAAACACACGGCGTTCATGGCGTGAAATAATATTTAAGAGAGGTAGTTAATATGGGGCTTGATTTTAGCAGACCGCAGGCTGAGGTACCAACCGCGGTGATGGAAGCGGAAAATGGCGTGGAAGTGGTGGAAAAGTATGACATCATGGCGGACCGCCAGCAGATGAATATCGCACTGACCGGCTCCAAAGAAGTGGATGAGCTGGCCAGCCGGATTGAAGTATATGACCTGGAGACCATTGTCTCCTTTGGTTCTGAAGTCGCGGAGGAGATTTCCAAGGCGTCAGATGTGGTGCTGAACAGCATGAACATGTCGCAGCTGGACGATTCCAGTGCCATGTTAAACCAGCTGGCAAAGATTATGTCGAAATTCGATATTGAGGAAATCAAGGAGAATCCCACTCTTTTCGGGAAGCTTTTTGGAAATCTTCGCAAGCAGCTGGACAAGATTCTGGACAAATACCACACCATGGGGGGAGAAGTCGACAAGATCTATGTGCAGTTGAAACAGTATGAATCCGAGATCAAACAGTCGAACCGGAAGTTAAATCAGATGTTCGATGCCAATGTGAATTATTATCATGATCTTGTAAAATACATTCTTGCCGGAGAGCAGGGCTGCAGGGAGATTTCAGATTATATCGAGAAGCGTCAGCGGGATATGGAACAGACCGGTGACAATTCCATTCAGTTTGAGATTCAGAGCCTGAATCAGGCGCTGATGATGTTAGAGCAGCGGACCCAGGATCTAAGGATTGCCGAGAATGTGGCCATGCAGTCCATTCCCATGATCAAGACCATGGAATTCAGCAATATGAATCTGGTCAGGAAGATCAACTCCGCGTTTATCATCACCCTTCCGGTCTTCAAACAGGCACTGGCCCAGGCGATCATGCTGAAGCGTCAGCGGATCCAGGCGGAAGCCATGTCTGCGCTGGATGAGAAGACCAATGAGATGCTGGTGAGAAATGCCCGCAACACGGTGGAGCAGTCCAAGATGACCGCACAGCTTGCATCGGGAAGCTCTATCAAAATTGAGACACTGGAGACAACCTGGAGGACAATTGTTACCGGGATTGACGAGACCAAGCAGATTCAGGAGAACGCCAGAAAGCAGCGTTCGGAGGACCAGCTTCGCCTGGAACAGATAAAGGAAGAGTTCAACAGGATGTATCATATGCCAGATAAAAAGTAGGTGACAGGAGGTAACGTATTATGGCAATCAATCTGACAAAAGGACAAAAGGTAGATTTGACAAAGGGCAATCCGGGGCTAAAAAAACTGATGGTCGGCCTGGGCTGGGACGTGAATGCGTATGATTCCGGAGCGGACTTTGACCTGGATGCGGCGGCGTTTATGCTGGGCGACAACGGCAAATGCCCCACAGAGAAGGAATTTATCTTCTACGGAAACCTGACTCATCCAAGTGAATCTTTAAAGCACATGGGTGACAACCTGACCGGCGAGGGTGAGGGCGATGACGAGCAGATTTTTGTGGATCTGGACAAGATTCCGGCCAATGTATCAAAAGTCGCTTTTACGGTAACCATTTATGAAGCGGAGAGCAGAGGCCAGAATTTTGGACAGGTATCCAACTCTTTCATCCGCATTGTGGATGAAAGTACCGGGCAGGAGCTGATCCACTATGATCTGGGAGAGGATTTCTCCATTGAGACAGCAGTGGTTGTAGGGGAATTGTATAAACATAACGGAGAGTGGAAATTTAACGCCATCGGAAGCGGATTCCAGGGAGGCCTGGCAGCGCTTTGCGGACATTATGGAATCGAAGTGGCGTAGACTTGATTTTTGAAATCAGAACAGGAGGTAGTGTAAAATGCCGGTAAATTTGCAGAAGGGACAGAAAGTTAGCCTGACAAAGGGCAATCCTGGATTAAAGAAAGTGGTAGTTGGTCTTGGATGGGATGTGAATGCGTTTGATACGGGCGGAGATTTTGATTTGGATGCAGCGGCATTTCTGCTGGGAGACAGCGGGAAGGTAGCAGGATCCGGAGACTTTGTGTTTTATGGCAACTTAAAACATGCGTCAGGAAGTGTACAGCATATGGGAGATAATCTGACCGGAGCCGGAGACGGGGACGATGAGCAGATCAAGATAGATCTTTCCATGGTGCCGGCCAGTATCACAAAGATTGCGTTCACGGCCACAATCTATGAGGCGGAGGCAAGAAGACAGAATTTTGGTCAGGTAAACAATGCATTTATCCGTATTTATAATGAGGAGAACGGCGAAGAGATGCTCCGGTATGATCTGGGAGAAGACTTTTCCATTGAGACGGCTGTTGTATTTGGTGAACTTTATAAAAATGGAGATGAGTGGAAGTTCAATGCCATTGGCAGCGGCTACCAGGGCGGCCTGGCAGCGCTTTGCAGTAATTACGGCGTGGACGTAGAGTAAACAGCGAAAGCCCTGAAAGAACCCGGATGGATTCCAAAGCGCGGAA
>CAJTYJ010000003.1:0-40318 GCA_910583895.1 uncultured Lachnospiraceae bacterium | reverse complement strand
GCGATCAGGAATGCATCCAGGCAGGGGGCTGAAGCGGTACGAAAAACAGCGAAAGCCCTGAGAAAGCCCAGATGGATTCCAAAGCGCGGAAGCGATCAGGAATGCATCCAGGCAGGGGGCTGAAGCGGTACGAAAAACAGCGAAAGTCCTGAGAAAGCCCAGATGGATTCCGGAGCGCGGAAGCGATCAGGAATGCATCTAGACAAAGGGGCTGTGGAAGGGCTGAAGCGGTACTATAATAGGAGGCTGTTAAAAAAATGTCAATTAGTTTGAAAAAGGGACAGAAGGTCAGTCTGTCCAAGGAAAATCCAGGGCTTTCCAGAGTTGTGGTGGGCCTTGGCTGGGATGAAGTAAAAAAGTCAAAAGGATTTAATTTTCTGGCTCCAAAGCCGGCGCCGATCGATTGCGACGCGTCGGCGATTCTGCTTCATGAAGGAAAACTGATCTATAAAGAAGATGTGGTATACTTCGGAAATCTGCGCCATCCCACGGGAACGGTACAGCACATGGGAGACAACTTAACCGGAGCCGGGGAAGGGGACGATGAGCAGATCATCGTGGATCTTGCCAGTATCCCGGCGGAGTATGACAAAATCGTGGTGGTGGTGAACATCTATCAGGCCGTTCAGAGAAAGCAGCACTTCGGCATGATTCAGAACGCGTTCATCCGCCTGGTAGACGGAAGAAACAACAATGAGATGTGCAGATACAACCTGACTGAAGATTATGGCAACATGACCGCCATGATCTTTGGAGAGATCTACCGGCATAACGGTGAGTGGAAATTCAACCCCATCGGACAGGGAACCACCGATCCGGGGCTGGGAGAACTGATTCGCCGGTATATGTAAGGGAAATTCGGCGCATTATAATAGGGAATATATACAAGACCTTTGAGGAGATATGTGATGAAATTTAATGGACTGACAGAACAGGAAGCAGAAGCTTCCAGACAAAAATATGGAAGCAATGAAATTCCTGATTCGGAACCGACCACCTTCTGGGACGAATTCAAAGAGACATTCGGAGATCCCATGATCAAGATTCTGCTGGCGATTGCAGTGCTCATGATTGTGATGTTTTTCTTTGGCTATGCAGAGATCTATGAGCCTCTGGGAACGATTGTGGCGGTGCTGATTGTTGCGTTTGTGTCGGCAAAGACCGGCGTAGCCAGCGACACCAAGTATCGTGAGTTAAAGGACCGCACCGAGAAGGAACAGTGCAAAGTGTACCGGAACGGCAAAGTGACCATCTTAAATGTGGATGACGTGGTGGTGGGTGATAAGGTACTTCTGCAGTCAGGAGACAAGATACCCGCAGACGGTGTTTTAGTATCCGGAAATCTTCGGGTAGATAACTCGGCCTTGAACGGCGAGGCGGAAGAGTGTAAAAAAACTGCTGCAGCTGAGGATTTTGAACTGGCAGAAGAGATCACCGGCGACACATTTGTGGATGCGCATTCTCTGTTCAGGGGAGCAGTGGTCTTTGACGGTGAGGGAATCCTGGATGTGCGGAAAGTCGGACTGAAGACCATGATGGGCCGGATGGCAGACGAGATGCAGGAGGATGATGTGGATTCGCCTTTGAAGGTGAAACTGTCCAAACTGGCAGGTCAGATTTCTGTCTTCGGCTATGTGGGTGCCACTGTCATTGCGGTTCTGTATTTTGCATATTTTATTATGTCGGCAGGCGGATTTTCTGCATATTTCTCCATGGGTGCGGAGCAGGTCATCAAAGACATTGTGGAGGCAGTGTCCCTGGCAATCGTGATTATCGTCTGTGCGGTTCCGGAGGGACTGCCGCTGATGATTTCTCTGGTGCTGATGCAAAATACCAGCAAGATGCTGGACCACAACGTGCTGGTGCGTAAGGCGGAGGGAATCGAGACGGCAGGTTCCCTGAACATTCTGTTCAGTGACAAGACCGGAACGATCACCAAAGGCAGCCTGGAAGTGGTAGAATTTTTCACGGCGGACGGAAAGGTCATTCCGATTCCGGAACTTTCCGGGCATGGGAAAGTCAAGGATCTTCTGGATCTTGCCATCGGGAAAAATACACAGTCCATGTTTGACGCAGAGCACCGGGTGATTGGCGGCAATGCCACGGATCAGGCGCTGATGAAATTCATAGGAGAAGAGACATTCCGGTCATTGGAAGGGAAAAAAGAGTATCAGATTACGGCTTCCCAGGGTTTCAATTCCATGAATAAATTCAGCCAGGCCAGAATCGGAAGCACCGGAAAGACTTTTTATAAAGGAGCTCCGGAGCGACTTCTGGCAAAGGCGAAGAAATATCTGGATTCAGACGGGAATATAAAACCTGTGGACAAAGCGCTTCTGGATCAGAAGATCGATGCGCTGGCGGAGAAAGCCATGCGTGTGCTTGCTTTTGGTTACTCTGAGCAGGAACTTTCGGAGAATACCATACACGAAGACCTGGTGCTCATCGGTCTTGTAGCCATTCGGGATGATGTAAGGCCCGAGGCAAGAGATGCCATTGCAGAGGTGAGAAATGCGGGAATCCAGGTGGTTATGATCACCGGAGACCGTCTGGAGACAGCGGTAGCCATCGCCAAGGATGCGGGGCTTCTGAAAGAAGAGGCAGATCAGGCCCTGACCAGTGCGCAGCTTAACGAGATGACAGATGAAGAAGTGAAAAAGATCATTCCGAAAATCAGAGTGATTGCGCGGGCCCTTCCCACGGATAAATCCAGAATGGTGCGCCTGTGCCAGGAGATGAATCTGGTGGTCGGCATGACCGGAGATGGCGTCAACGATTCACCGGCTTTAAAAAGAGCAGATGTGGGCTTTGCCATGGGCAGCGGTACGGAAGCGGCGAAGGAGGCCGGCGAGATCGTTATTCTGGATGACAACTTTAAATCCATCAAGGATGCCATCTGGTACGGCAGGACTATCTATCACAATATCCTGAAGTTCTGTAAATTCCAGCTGGTCATCAATGTGGCTGCTGTGGTGGTAAGTGCCATCGCTCCCTTCTTCGGCGTGGAAGAGCCTCTGAAGGTGACACATCTTCTGTTTGTCAACCTGGTTATGGATGGCCTTGGGGCCATCATGCTGGGCAATGAGCCGGCGCTGGAAGAATATATGCTGGAGAAGCCCAGGAGAAGGGATGAGAGCATCATCAGCCGGAAGATGGCCATACAGATCGGGGTGATGGGTGCATGGCTTACGGTGATCAGTTTTGTCTATTTGAAGGCACCGTTTTTCAAAGGATTTTTCGCCAATGAGGAACAACATCTGACTGGATATTTTGTCCTGTTTATCGTCAGTGCACTGTTCAATGGCTTCAATGTCAGAGATGATGGTTTTGCCATCTTCAAGGGACTGGATCAGAACACTGGATTTATGAAGGTGTTCTGCATCATTATTCTTGTTCAGGCGCTGATCGTCAATGCTGCATTGGTGCCGGTTGCTGTCTTTACCTGGATCGGCAACATGTTCAGCTGTGTACCCTTTGGGGCGGTTGGCTGGCCCGTGGTGATTGTGCTGGCAGCGACTATGATTCCGGTGGACCTGATTCGAAAATGTCTGACCGGAAAGAGCCAGTGACGGTTTTTTGTGCGGATCTGGACAATACACTGATCTATTCCCGCAAGCATGATATCGGAGAGAAAAAGACGGGTGTGGAAGTCTATGAGGGAAGAGTGGTTTCTTTTATGACAGAGCGCACTTTTTCCCTGCTGAAAAAAGTGCGGGAATCCGCGGAGCTGGTACCGACGACCACAAGAACAAAGGAGCAGTACAGCCGGATTGATTTAAAAACCGGACCTCTTAACTATGCGCTGGTGTGCAACGGCGGCGTACTGCTTCAGAAGGATCAGGAGATTCCCGGATGGTATGAAGAGTCCCTTCGGCTTATCGAAAAAAGCCGGGGGGAACTCGCCCTTGCAAATATCTGTATGCAAAAGGACAGAGAACGGATCTTTGAAGTGCGCAATATCAGGGATCTTTTTCTTTTTACCAAAAGCAGGGCGCCTCTTCAGAGTGTCAGGTGGATGAGAGGACAGCTGGATCAGAAACTGGTACAAGTGTATTGCAACGGCAGTAAAGTTTATGTGCTTCCCGTAGGACTGGATAAAGGGACAGCAGTGAAGCGGTTCCAAAATTACATAAAAGCGGACCGGGTGCTGGCAGCAGGGGACAGTGAGTTTGATATTCCCATGCTGAAAGCGGCAGACCGCTCCTATGCGCCAGAGGAATTGATGGGGAACTGTTCTTTTGGTGCGCATGTGGAGGTGATTCCCCGGGGGCAGGTGTTTTCAGATGGACTGCTTGAGAAGGTTTTGCATGAGCTTTCCGGCAAAAAACATGCAGGACAGTTCAAAAACGAAATAATGTAAGGGGAGAGAAGGATGGAGGAGAAAAAATTTATCAGTCCTATGAGAAGCATTCATATGGTTCCCATGGATGTGATCGCTGGGTTTGAAGTGCGTCCCGGCCTGTATGAGCTCAACGGTACCATGGCAATCCCGGTGGGGGTAAACTTTACGGTGCATTCTTTTGGCGCCACGTCCTGTGAGCTTTTGCTTTTTCACCGGATGGAGGAGGAACCCTACGCGGTGCTGCCTTTTCCGGAGCACTATCGGGTGGGGAATGTATACTCTATGATTGTATTCGGGCTGAATATCGAGGACTTTGAATATGCATACCGGCTGGATGGCCCCTATGACGTGTCTAAGGGGCTTCTGTTTGATAAAAACCGTGTACTGCTGGATATTTATGCCAAAGCGGTGACCGGACAGAGCCAGTGGGGGCGGCCTCAGAAAAAAGGTTCCTTTTATAAAGCAAGGGTGGTGAAAGATGACTTTGAATGGGGCAGGGACCGAAACCCTCTGATTCCCATGGAAGATCTGATCATCTATGAGATGCACGTGAGGGGATTTACCAGACATGATTCTTCTGGGGTAGCGTATCCAGGTACTTTTTCCGGCCTGATGGAGAAGATTCCGTATCTGAAAGAACTGGGAGTCAATGCAGTAGAGCTGATGCCTATCTTTGAGTTTGATGAGATGAAAGACAGCCGGATGGTGGATGGCCGTCAGGTGGTGGATTATTGGGGATATAATACAGTCAGCTTTTTTGCACCCAACACCAGCTATACAGGGACGACCGAATATAACCGGGAGGGGACCGAGCTGAAAAAGCTGATTAAAGCGCTCAATGAAAACGGCATTGAATGTTTTCTGGATGTGGTGTTTAACCACACGGCGGAGGGAAATGAACTTGGACCCTGCTTCTCTTTTAAGGGATTTGACAACAACATCTACTATATGCTGACGCCGGACGGACATTATTATAATTTCAGCGGCTGCGGAAATACCATGAACTGCAATCATCCCATTGTGCAGCAGATGATCCTGGAGTGTCTGAGGTACTGGACGACGGTATACCATGTGGACGGTTTTCGTTTTGACCTTGCCAGTATTCTGGGACGCAACGAGGACGGGTCTCCCATGGCAGCACCGCCGCTTCTAAAGAGTCTGGCGTTTGATCCGATTCTTGGGGATGTCAAGCTGATTGCGGAGGCATGGGATGCAGGCGGTCTCTATCAGGTGGGCAGTTTTCCATCCTGGAACCGCTGGGCGGAATGGAATGGAAGATACCGGGATGATCTGCGCAGTTATCTGAAAGGGGACTGTGGTCTGGCTCATACGGCAGCCCAGCGAATCACCGGTTCTTTGGATATGTATGGGCAGGAAGGACTTGGGTTTAATGCTTCTGTGAATTTTCTGAACTGTCATGACGGGTTCACGCTCTGGGATCTGTACAGTTACAATGAAAAACACAACGAAGCCAACGGCTGGGGGAATACGGACGGAAGCAACGATAACCGGAGCTGGAACTGCGGAGCAGAGGGAGAGACGGACAATGAGGAAGTTCTTGCCCTCCGAAGAAGGCTGGCCAAAAATGCTCTGACCGTACTGATGCTGAGCAGAGGAACGCCCATGTTCCTTGCAGGAGACGAGTTTTTGAATACCCAGTTTGGAAACAACAATGCTTACTGTCAGGACAATGAGATTTCCTGGCTGGACTGGGAACTTCTTAAGAAAAACGAGGCCCATTTTGCGTATACGAAACATGTGATAAAGATCCGGAAAGAACATGATGTGGTGCGAAAGAGAACCGGTAATTGTTCTTTGGGATTTCCGGAAGTTCAGGTGGCGGAACCGGATGAGCAGACAAAAGTGCTCCGGGTGATCTATGCCGGAAGAAATCATGAGGATACGGATGACGATGTGGTCTTATTGGCAGTCAATGTCTTCTGGGAACCTCAGGAATTCCTTCTGCCCCAAATTCCTTCTTATATGAGGTGGCAGGTGATCGCCGACTCTTTCGGCAGCTACCTTCCGGAAGGGATACCAGGGCAGATTCCCGTAGAGCCGGGAGGGGGAAAAGTCTATATCGGCCCCCGCTCCGTACTGGTTTTGACGATCTCCAATCGCAATGGGTAATGTTGCATAAAAAAGCACTGTGATTTTTGTATAAATCGTGTAATATCACAAAAATGAACCGAAAAAAATTGCAATTTCTGCTATATAATTGTATAATTATACTATATAAATGAAAGAGAGGACCTTTCTATGAAGCAAAATAGTATGTTGGCAATGATTCTGGCAGGCGGACGTGGTTCCAGACTGCATGATCTTACCAATAAAGTTGCGAAGCCGGCTGTTTCATACGGCGGTAAGTATAAGATCATTGATTTCCCGTTGAGTAACTGTGCAAACAGCGGGATTGATGTGGTAGGCGTACTGACACAGTATGAATCTGTTCTTCTGAACAGTTATGTGGCAGGCGGTGGAAGCTGGGGCCTGGATGCCCGTGACAGCGGCGTGTTTGTTCTTCCGCCCCGTGAGAAAGCAGATGCGAACCTGGATGTGTACCGGGGAACGGCAGATGCGATTTCTCAGAATATTGATTTTGTGGACAATTATGATCCGGAGTATATGCTGATTCTCTCCGGTGACCATATTTATAAGATGAACTATGCCAAGATGCTTCAGGCGCACAAGGAAAAAGGAGCGGATGCGACCATCGCCGTTATTGAAGTGCCCATGAAGGAGGCAAGCCGTTTTGGTATTATGAATACCGATGAGGAGACCGGGAGAATCGTAGAGTTTGAGGAGAAACCGGCGGAGCCTAAGAGCAATCTGGCGTCTATGGGCATTTACATATTCAACTGGAAGCTTCTGCGCAAGATGCTGGTGGCAGATATGAAGAACGAAGAGTCCAGTCATGACTTTGGAAAAGATATCATTCCGGCGCTTTTGAATGATGACAAGAAGCTTTTTGCCTACAAATTTAAAGGTTATTGGAAAGATGTAGGAACCATTGACTCTCTGTGGGAAGCTAATATGGATCTTCTGGACAAGAAGAATGGCCTGGATCTGGACGACCGTACCTGGACGATCTATACAGAGGATGTGCCTACGCTTCCTCAGTATATTTCTGCAGAGGCCAGCATTAAGCGGGCATTTGTCACCCAGGGCTGTACCGTAGAGGGTGAGGTGCGCAATTCTGTGCTGTTTACCGGGGCGAAAGTGGGTCCGGGTGCGAAGGTGATCGACAGTGTCCTGATGCCGGGAGCAGTCGTGGAAGAAGGCGCAGTGGTAACAAGAGCGTTAGTGGCAGATCAGGTTAAGATTGGAAGCCAGGCGGTTGTCGGAAGTGCCGACAGCGAGCATATTGAACTGGTTGCGAAAAATGTAAAGGGGTAGAATCATATGGCAAGAGCATTAGGAATTATAAGTTTTTCAGAAAACCATATCTGGGTGGAAGGGTTGGAAACTTATCGTTCAATCCCGGCCTTCTCCTTCCTGGGCAGATATCGTGTGGTTGACTTCCCGATTTCCAATATGTCCAACAGCGGTATTGACAGAATTCAGGTGTATGTCAGAAGAAAACCATGTTCTTTGGTAGAGCATATCGGAACCGGAAGACATTACAACATTAATTCCAAGAGCGGATATCTGCAGATGGTATTTGCAGATTCGCAGGAGGATAAGGATTACTATAACACAGATATCAAAGCTTATGCGGAAAATCTGGACCGCATGGTGAAGGCGAGCAACAGCCACGTGGTCATTGCCCCTGGATATATGGTATATACGCAGGATTTCGATGAACTTCTTAGAGCTCATGAGGAGTCCGGAGCAGATGTCACGCTTCTCTATCATAAGGTGGACAATGCAAAAGATGCATTTTTAAGCTGTGATTATCTGAATCTGAACAAGCAGAAGGGTGTGGAGTCCATTGAGCGCAACAACGGCACCACCAAGACCCGGAGCATCTTCATGGATACGTACGTGATGAAGAAGGAAATATTTATGGATCTGATCCAGGCGGCGCAGAAGGCATCCTCCATGTATACGATGAAGCATATCATCAATGACATGTGTGGCGAACTGGATATCCGCGGTGTGGCGCATAAGGGCTTTTTTGCTCCCATTGATGATCTGAAAGGATACTTTGATGCGAATCTGTCCCTGTTAGATCCCAAAAATGTAAAGAGTCTGTTCAATGATGAATGGCCTATTTACACCCGTACCAGTGATTCCTGTCCGACACAGTATTATGAGGCAGCGGATGTAAAAACTTCCTTTATCTCCAATGGCTGTCAGATCGAGGGGAAAGTGGAAAATTCAGTTATCGGCAGAGGCTGTGTGATCAAGCCGGGCGCAGTGGTGAAGAACTGCGTAGTTCTGGCGGATACGGTCATCGGTAATGATGTACATATCGAGAATCAGGTGGTGGATCGTCTCGCGAAGGTTACCCGTATGAAGGAGATTATCGCCGATCCGACAAAACCAGGTTATGTGAAGAGAAACGATATCGTATAAGACAATCAGAAAAAGGGTTTCCGTCCGGAAGCCCTTTTTCTGTGTCTGTCTGAGTACCGCAGTATTACACTGTAATGATCTTGTGTATTTTTAATAATTGTATAATCGTATCCATTTCATCTCTTAATGTATGAATGTCTTGTCGGATGTTTCTCTCAGTCAGCTTTACATCCAGCTGTAAGTCATCCAGCTTTTTGGATGTACGGTCTTCTTTGTATTCAATCACATCCAGCCGTCGATCCACGTGAATCAGATGCTGATCCACGTCAACTAGATGCTGGTCAACGTTGTCGAGTCGTTGATCCATGTGATCGAAGCGCTGATCCACGGTGATCAGATGCTGGTCAACGTTGTCGAAGCGCTGATCCATGTTGTCAAGTCGCTGATCGACGTGATCGAGTCGTTGATCCACGGTGATCAGATGCTGGTCGACGTTGTCGAAGCGCTGATCCATGTTGTCAAGTCGCTGATCGACGTGATCGAGTCGTTGGTCCACGGTGATCAGATGCTGGTCGACGTTGTCGAAGCGCTGATCCATGTTGTCGAGTCGCTGATCGACGTGATCAAGCCGTAGGTCGACATGATCGAGTCGTTGATCGACGTTGTCAAAGCGCTGATCCATGTTGTCGAGTCGCTGATCGACGTGATCAAGCCGTAGGTCGACATGATCGAGTCGTTGATCGACGTTGTCAAAGCGCTGATCCATGTTGTCGAGCCGTAGGTCGACGTTGTCAAAGCGCTGATCCATGTTATCGAGTCGCTGGTCGACATGATCGAGTCGTTGATCGACGTTGTCAAAGCGTTGATCCATGCTATCAAGTCGTTGACCGACGTTATCAAAGCGTTGATCCATGCTATCGAGTTGCTGGTCGACATGGTCGAGTCGTTGATCCACGTTAAGCAGGTGCTGGTCCACGTTGTCTATACGCTGATTGACGTTATCCATACTTACAATCAGGAGGTCAAGTTTTTCGCTGTCTGTCATAATCTTACACTCCTTTGCGGTCTGTTCTTAAGGCAGCTGCAGGTGCCTTCAGTATAGCACATGTTTAGCAGAAAATCCACTATCATTTGAACTTGAAAATCGAAAATTTGTTCTGTTTTTTCTCTTGTTATTTTTCTGGAAATTATGTATACTATATCCTGTATTTTTAAAAAGGAGCAGGATATTATGGCAAACAACACTTATGATGCGGACAGTATCGCTGTCCTGGAAGGCCTGGAAGCGGTGCGCAAAAGGCCTGGCATGTACATCGGCAGTGTATCGACAAAAGGCTTGAACCATCTGATCTATGAGATCGTAGAT
Source organism: uncultured Lachnospiraceae bacterium (assembly GCA_910583895.1). GTDB lineage: Bacteria > Bacillota > Clostridia > Lachnospirales > Lachnospiraceae > Hominiventricola. The sequence continues at coordinate 30,152 of CAJTYJ010000003.1, read as the reverse complement.
AATTCGGTAGATGAGCATCTGGCAGGCTACTGCAGCCAGATTGAAGTATATCTGGAAAAGGACGGTTCCTGTACCGTCAGTGACAATGGCAGAGGAATCCCGGTTGGGATGCATGCAAAAGGGATGTCTGCAGAGCGCCTGGTTTTCACGACGCTTCATGCGGGCGGTAAATTTGACGATTCAGTCTACAAGACCAGCGGAGGTCTCCACGGGGTGGGTTCTTCGGTAGTCAATGCGCTGTCCACCTATCTGGACATTGAAGTATCCCGGGATGGATATATCCACCATGACCACTACGAGAGGGGCAATCCGACGGTAGATCTGATCGACGGACTTCTGCCCACCATTGGAAAGACTAAAAAGACCGGCACCAGGATCAATTTTCTGCCGGATCCGGAGATCTTTGAAAAGACCCGTTTTAAGGCGGAGGAAGTCAAAAGCAGGATGCATGAGACGGCCTATCTGAATCCGGAGCTGACGATACTCTTCGAAGACCGCAGGGGCGCGGAAGTGGAGCGGATGGAGTTTCATGAGCCGGACGGACTGGTGGGATTTGTAAAAGATTTGAACGGTTCCCAGGAGACTATCCACGATGTGGTGTATTATAAAGGCGAGAGCGAAGGCATTACCGTAGAATGTGCTTTTCAGTATATCAATGAATTTCATGAAAATGTACTGGGTTTTTGCAACAACATTTATAATGCAGAAGGAGGTACGCACATCACCGGTTTCAAAACTGTGTTTACGACAGTAATCAACAGTTACGCCAGAGAGCTTGGGATCTTAAAGGAGAAAGATACGAACTTTACCGGGGCCGATGTACGAAACGGTATGACGGCAGTCATCTCCATCAAGCACCCGGATCCCAGATTTGAAGGGCAGACCAAGACCAAGCTGGACAATCAGGATGCCTCCAAGGCGACCTCCAAAGTGACCGGCGATGAGATTCAGCGTTATTTTGACCGGAACTTAGAGACCTTAAAAGCGGTCATCGGCTGTGCGGAAAAGGCTGCAAAGATCCGGAAAAGCGAGGAAAAAGCCAAAACCAATCTGCTGACCAAACAAAAGTTCTCCTTTGATTCCAACGGAAAGCTGGCCAACTGCGAGAGCCGGGATGCTTCCAAATGTGAGATCTTTATCGTGGAGGGGGATTCTGCGGGCGGTTCGGCCAAGACAGCCAGAAACCGGGCCTATCAGGCAATCCTTCCGATCCGGGGCAAGATTCTGAATGTGGAGAAAGCCAGCATTGACAAGGTGCTGGGAAATGCAGAGATCAAGACCATGATCAATGCCTTCGGCTGCGGGTTTTCCGAGGGATACGGCAATGATTTTGACATCACAAAACTCCGGTATGACAAAATCATCATTATGGCGGATGCGGATGTGGACGGTGCCCATATCAGTACGCTGCTTCTGACGCTTTTTTACCGGTTTATGCCGGAACTGATTTATGAAGGTCATGTGTATATTGCCATGCCGCCTTTGTATAAGGCCATGCCGGCGAGAGGAAAAGAAGAGTATCTGTACGACGACAAGGCCCTGGAGCGTTACCGGAAGAGGCACACGGGGGCTTTTACGCTGCAGCGGTACAAAGGTCTGGGAGAGATGGACTCGGATCAGCTCTGGGAGACTACCATGGATCCAATGAAGCGGAGATTAAAACAGGTAGAGATCGAGGATGCAAGGCTGGCTTCCTCCGTGACAGAGATGCTGATGGGCACAGAAGTGCCTCCCAGGCGCAGATTTATCTATGAAAACGCCGTGGATGCAGAGCTGGATGTCTGAGGCAGACTGTGACAGGTCCAAAAGGTGCCAAAAAAGCAGAACCTTTTTATGACGAACATCCGTCTTTAGGAGGAAGATATGAGTGATGAAATAATTATAAAAACAGAATATTCGGACGTCATGCAGAAGTCCTATATCGACTATGCCATGAGCGTCATTGTGTCCCGTGCCCTGCCGGATGTGCGGGACGGGTTAAAACCGGTTCAGCGGCGGACCCTGTACGACATGCATGAGCTGGGGATCCGAAGTGACAGACCCTACCGGAAGTGTGCCCGTATTGTGGGAGATACCATGGGTAAATATCACCCTCACGGAGACAGCTCCATCTATGAAGCTTTGGTGGTCATGAGCCAGGCTTTCAAAAAAGGGCTTCCCCTGGTGGACGGCCACGGAAATTTTGGTTCCATTGAAGGCGATGGTGCGGCTGCCATGCGTTATACGGAGGCCCGGCTGCAGAAGGTGAGCGAGCAGGCTCTTTTGGCGGATCTGGACAAGGATATCGTGGATTTTGTGCCGAATTTTGATGAGACCGAAAAGGAACCGGGAGTTCTGCCCGCCAGGATTCCCCATCTGCTGATCAACGGTGCGGAGGGAATCGCCGTTGGGATGTCCACCAGCATCCCGCCCCACAATCTGGGAGAGACCATCGAAGCCATGAAAGCTTACATGAAGAATCCGAAGCTAACCTTAGAAGAGCTGATGAAGATTATGCCGGGGCCGGATTTTCCCACGGGAGGCATTGTGGTCAATAAGGACGAGCTGACGGAGATCTACCGGACCGGCAGCGGCAAGATCAAGATCCGCGGTAAGGTGGAAGTGGAGAAAGTAAAAGGCGGAAAAGAGCAGCTGGTCATTACAGAGATTCCCTATACCATGATCGGTGCCAATATCGGTAAATTTCTAAATGATATCGGGACTTTGGTGGAGACGAAAAAGACCACCGATATTGTGGATATTACCAATCAGTCCTCCAAGGAAGGGATCCGGATCGTCCTGGAGCTGCGCAAAGGGGCAGATACAGAGCAGCTCACCAACATGCTCTACAAAAAGACCCGGCTGGAAGATACGTTCGGCGTCAATATGCTGGCGGTGGCTGACGGAAGGCCTGAGACTTTGGGGCTGATTCCTATTTTCGATCATGTGATTGATTTTCAGTTTGAGCTGAATACAAGAAAATACAAGACGCTTCTGAACAAAGAGCTGGATAAAAAGGAAATTCAGGAAGGACTGATCAAGGCCTGTGATGTGATTGACCTGATCATTGAGATCTTAAGGGGCAGCCGTGATCTGAAGATGGCAAAAGCATGTCTTATGAGCGGCCGGACCGAGGGGATTCATTTTAAATCCGAAAAATCCAAAAAGCAGGCAGCAAAGCTGAACTTCACAGAACGTCAGGCCACAGCCATTTTGGAGATGCGGCTCTACCGGCTGATCGGACTGGAGATCGAAGCGCTGATGAAAGAGCATGATACCACCATGAAAAACATCGCCAGATACTCCGGGATTCTCAGCAATTATGATGAGATGGCGAAAGTAATCATCAAAGAGCTGGAGCAGTTTCAAAAAAACTATGGGGTTCCCAGAAAGACTGTCATCGAGAATGGCAGAGAAGCCGTTTTTGTGGAGAAAAAAGTGGAAGAGATGCCGGTGGTCTTTTTGATGGACCGGTTTGGGTACTGCCGGACAGTGGATGTGCCGACATATGAGCGGAACAAAGAGGCAGCGGACAGTGAAAGCCGCCATGTGATTTTCTGTAAAAACACAGATCGAATTTGTGTTTTTTCCAATAACGGAAAGCTGCATACAGTGAAGGTTCTGGATCTGCCATTTGGAAAATTCCGGGACAAGGCATTTCCCATTGACAACTACAGCAATTTTGACAGTGGTCAGGAACAGATGCTCTGTGTGGTCAGCATGGAAGAACTGCTGGCTTCAAGACTGCTTTTTGTAACCAGACAGGGGATGACCAAAGTGGTGAGCGGCCAGGAGTATGACGTGCGTACCAGAACCAGTGTGGCGACCAAATTAGGAGAAGGAGACCAGGTGCTTTTCGTGGCTCTTCTCGGTGCAAGTATGCAGCTTGTGCTGCGGTCCGGGGACGGGTATTTCCTTCGGTTTGCTGCGGAAGAGATTCCGGAGAAGAAAAAAGCCGCCGTCGGCGTGCGCGCCATGAAACTTTCGGATACAGACAGCCTGGAAGAAGCCTATCTCTTTGAAAAAGGAACGGAGCTATGTATTATCTATAAGGAAAAAGAAGTGGCCCTACAAAAACTGAAGCTGGCCGGACGGGATCAGAAGGGGACGAAGATCCGGGTGTAGTGTGGCCTGGCTGATACAAAAGAGGAGGAAAAGATGGATTTTCAATATGCGATATTTGACATGGATGGGACACTTTTGGATTCCATTCCTTACTGGGATCGTCTGGTGCCCCGGTATCTTCAGGAATACGGCGTACAGGCGGAAGGAAATGTGAATCAGGAGATGGCGGCTTTGTCCCTGCCGGAGTGCGGCGTCTGGCTCAAAGAGCGTTTTTTGCTGCCCCGGTCGGCAGAGGAGATCGTGCAGGAGTTAAGCGAGCGGATCGGAAAAAATTATGCAGAAGATATTCTGCCGAAAAAAGGGGTAAAAGAGTGGCTTTTGTCTCTTCAGAAAAAAGGAGTCCATATGTGTGTGGCGACAGCTTCCTCCGCGGCTCTTGGAAGGCCTGCATTGGAGCGGGGCGGCCTGCTTTCCTGCCTGGATTTTCTGGTGGACTGTCAGATGGCAGGGGCCGGGAAAAACAGTCCGGCTGTGTATCAGCTCGCGGCAGAGCGGCTTGGAGCCCGGATTTTTGAATGTGTGGTGGTGGAAGATTCCTCTTTTGCGCTGAAGACGGCGAAGGAGGCGGGGTTTCTGACCATCGGTGTGTACGAAGCTTCAGAGCCGGATCAGGAGGCGGTAAAAAAGTACAGCGACTGGTATGTACAGGGATTTGAAGAACTTTTTACTTTATAGCAGGAAATCTGCTTGTTTTGGCCCGATGGGCCGCTGCAAAAGGCACTTTTTGTCCGTTTGCACAGCATGGCTGTGCGGCCAGAAAGAAGCATATGTTGCAGCGGTCCATTTTTTTTAAGAAATTGAAACTTTTTCATGGTTCCAAAGGTCTAACAGTCAGAAAGGGAAAGGAGGAAAGGCAAGATGAGAAGTGCAGACAAAGAGGCTCTGGTACATAAATGTCTGACAGAACATTATGAGAAATATTATCGGATTGCATACAGTTATACGTTTCAGGAGCAGGACGCCATGGACATTGTACAGGAAGGCGCATACCGGGCGATTCTAAAAAGTGATTCTCTGAAAAAACCGGAATATGCGGATACCTGGATCTGCAGGATCATGATGAATGAAGCGGTTCGTTTTCTGGAAAAATACAGAGGACGCACAACTCCCATGGAGGATCTGCCGGAGGAGGGAAGAGAGGACCAGATGGAAGATCTGGATCTGAGGCGGGCTTTGAAAAAACTCAGTGAAGTGGAGCAAAGGATTGTGGTGCTGCGGTACTTTGAGGAAGAGAAACTTACAGCGATCGCAAAGATTATGGATCTTAAAGAGAGTACCGTGAAAAGCAGCCTGTACCGGGCGGTGGAAAAACTGAAAAAATATATGAAGGCAGGAGGGGCAGAATATGGAAAAGTGGAAAAGAGAGTATGACCAGATTGCAGTGCCGGAAAATGTAAAAGAGAGGATGGAGGAAGCCGTAATGAGAGCAAAAGAAAGCAAGAAAAGAATCAGAAAGGTCCGGATGATCCGTATGGCCGGGAGTGCGGTGGCTGTGTTCGCCGTCCTTTTGATCCTGCCCAACACCAGCAGGACCGCCGCTGCGGCCATGCAGCAGATCCCTGTGCTGGGAGATTTCTTTAAGGTCGTGACGATTCGGGAGTACCAGGTGGATGAAGACCGCTACCAGGCGGATGTGAAAGTGCCGGAAGTGGTTCCTGAGGAGAATAAGGAGATGTCGGATGAGACGGCACAGCAGGCCAAAGAGACTGCAGACGCCATCAATTTTGATATCCAGCAGGTGACGGATGAGCTGATCGAAGAGTTTAAAAGTACCATGGAAGAGTTTGAAGACGGCTACGGGGATATCCTGGTGGACAGCCAGGTTCTGACGGATGATGAAAAATGGTTTTCTCTGGATCTGGTACTCTATCAGGGAGCCGGCAGCGGCTATGAGCGCCACCGCCATTACACCATCGATAAGACGACCGGAAAAAAAGCGATGCTGTCAGACTTTTTCGGGGAAGCGTATGTGGATACCATCAGCGATGAAATAAAAAAGCAGATGCGTCAGAGAATGGCAGAGGATGAAAATGTAACCTACTGGATTGACAATCAGGATATACCAGAGTGGAATTTTCAGTCCATCGCCGAGGATCAGGATTTTTACGTCAACAAAGACGGAGATGTAGTGGTCTGCTTTAATGAGTATGAAGTGGCGCCCGGCTATATGGGATGTGTGGAGTTTGTGATCGGGCAGTAAAGATCCTATATGCTATTGAACGGCCGCTGTTTCATAAGATCTGCCTGTGCCGGACGGATTATTTCCGGACGTGTGAAAAACAATGCGAAGGAAGGTTCAGAAACTTTTAAGAAGAATTAAGAAGATTTTCTTTCCAGGTTGTAGTAAAATAGAAAAAAACTGCGTTTATATAGATGTAAATGCATTTACCAGGAGGATAAAATATGTTTCTGTTTCTGGCGCTTCTGGACAATCCGGAGGAACAGGAGAAATTCACGGAAGTCTATAATCAGTACCGGCATTTTATGTGGTATGTGGCCAATCAGAAGCTGCAGGATGAGCACCTTGCGGAGGATGCGGTGCAGGAAGCGTTTTTTGCGCTGACCAGACATTTGGATCAGGTGGAGGATGTACATAGCCAAAGGACCAGAAAGTTCCTGGCGACCATTGTCCGAAGCAAGGCGGTGGACATCTTAAGAAAGAGGAAACCAACGGAGGAGCTTAAGGAGTATCTGGCAGAGGAAAAAAGGGATGAGGATATTCTGGAACAGTATCTGACGAAGGAGAATTATCATTACCTGATTTCTTGTATTCTGGAGCTGGAGGATCATTACCGTGTGGTATTTGAGTATAAATACCTGTATCAGATGGGAGATGCCCAGATTGGGGATATTCTCGGGATTTCTGCCAAAAATGTGAATGTGCGTTACTTCCGGGCAAGGAAGAAACTGCAGGAGATGATTCAGAAGGAGGGCAGCCGGTTTGAAAGAGCATGAAACACGTTCCAAAGGCGAAGAACTTTTGACGCGGGTACTGGAAGAATGTCTGGAGGAAGATTTAAGCTTTGTGCCTCCGGAAGGAGAGATTGCCAGAACCCATCGTTTCTCCCGGGAGTTTGAGCAGTGGATGCAGGAGATTTTGGAGGGGATGTCCGCGGCGTGCCGGAAAAAAGAGATTCGGAGACATTTTTCTCCCAGGCTTGGCCAGTGGGCTGCCTGTATCCTGATCTTCTGTGTGTGCGGATGGCTGTTTGTCCAGGTGGGAGGCCAGATCGGCGGTTTTGATACGAAAGAAACTGCGGAAGAAGCGCCGGCCAGTGAGACGGCTGAGGAAGAAGCAGTGGCTGCCGAGGATGCTCCGGCAGAAGATATGGGAACAGGCAGCGCCGACACGGTAACACAGGAGGATCCAGACAATTTTGAATCCGGCCCGGATGAAGGACAGGCGGTGAAGGAATACTGCGGGCAGGAAGTCAGCCTGGCTTCCCAGCAGAAGGTGCAGGAACAGTCAGACAGCGTGACGACCCGGTTAAACTGTCCGGTGCTGGATGAGGATAATCCTGTCCTGATGCTGACCATCGGTAATACCGGTGAGGAAAATATCCGCTATTATAACCGGTATGACCTGGAAGTATGGCTGGAAGATGCGTGGTATCGGATACCGCCAAAATCCGAGGAAGCCGGAGAATGGCTGATATTGGAAGCCGGTATGGCCGTGGATGAAGAGGTAGATCTGTCCTTGTATCAGATTGATCACGATGCAAGACAATACCGCCTGGTAACCCGCACGGAGCAGGGCCGCGTCGGCATCGAATTCACCTTCGAAGAAGTATTCAAAGAAACAATGGAGACAGATGCGGAACTTAAACGCAGCGCCTGTCTGAGCGAAGCACCGGAAGGATTTCAGAATGCGAAAGCATTGTGAAATCCTTCCAGAACCAGGTGCGCAGAGTAGGACAGGTGCGGAACTTAAATAGGAGGCAAGATGAAGAAGAGATATTTTGGTGCAATTTTTGGTCTGGCAGCGGTTTTTCTGCTGACTATGACCGGCTGTGGAGGCGGGGTGAAAAATATGTCTGCCGGAATGGACAGCGAAAGTTACGCAGCGTCAGAGGAGGCCATGCCGACGGAAGCGCAGGAGTATGCTGAAGATACAGCGGCGGATGGCGGTGCCGTCACCTCGGAAAGCGGTCTTGAGTCGGTGGATTTAAACAACCGGAAACTGATCCGGACCGTGCGGCTGGAAATGCAGACGAAAGAATTTGATGCCCTGATTGACGGAATCAGAAAGAAAGTTCAGGAGATGGGCGGTTATATCGAGAGTTCTTCCATGTGGGGCAACAGCTATTACAACAGCGGCACAAGGAACTGCGAGTATACAGTGCGGATTCCCTCAGAGCACCTGGATGAGTTTGTTCAGGTGGTCGGGGAGCTTGGAAACGTCACCTATAAAAATGAAAGCGTGGAAGACGTAACACTTCAGTATGTGGACGTGGAGAGCCACAAAAAAGCGCTGGAGACAGAGCAGGAGCGGCTTTTGGAACTTATGGAACAGGCGGAGAACCTGGAGGATCTTTTGGCCATCGAGAGCCGTCTCTCGGAAGTGCGTTACGGACTTGAAAATTATGGAAGCCAGAAGCGCCTTTTGGACAATCAGATTGATTACAGTACCATCAATCTGTCTATTGCCGAGGTGGAGCGGATTACGGAGACCGGTGAGAAGAGCTTTTTCCAGGAAATTGCAGAGCGCTTCGGCAACAGCCTTTATATGGTAGGAAAAGGACTGCGGGGATTCGTCATCGGTCTGATCGGTTCGCTGCCGGTGCTTGCGGTATGGGCGGCCGTCATTGCAGGACTTGTATTCCTGATCCAAAAATTGTTCTATAGGAAAAAGAAAAAGGACAAAAAGGAGGAGCCCGAAGAGAAAACAAAAGAAAAATAATAGACAGATATCCCCGGAGGAAGTGTATGCGGCCTCCGGGTTCAGTCTTACAAAGGAAAGAGGCAGCAGATCGGCCGGCTTGCTGAGGAGACCCTGAGAATCCAGCTTTTGTATCGCATGGGGAAGAATGGGTCAAAACTGACCGAGGAGGGCACGCGGCTGCTGGAAGTCTACGAAAAAGCAGAAAAAGAGGCTTCCAGAGTCGTATGTGAGATATTTGAAAAGTATTATGAAGAACAGGGCGGAGGATGATCTTGGGTCATCCTCCGATTTGTGACATCCTGCGCTGCTCGGCGGGGCCTTCTAAGGCAGTCAGATGGAACTGATGTTCGGAAGGCTTGCGGAAGATCGCCTGCTCCATGGCGGTGCGGATCAGACTGTCCGGGTAGCCTGCGTGGAGCATGGATTTCAGATCAATACCGTTTTGGTAGTACAGACAGAGTTTCAGGATGCCGTCTGCAGTCAGGCGCACCCGGTTGCAGGAGGTGCAGAACTTGCCGTGGATGGCGTCGATAAAACCGATGCAGCCTTTGAAGCCGGGCAGATAGATATAGGTTGCCGGGCCGTTGCCCCGGTGTTCATGAACCTGGACATGATCCGGATATTGCTTCGAAAGCATGGCTAAAAGTTCCTGATGGTTCAGGCCCTTAAACTGCTGTCCGAATCCGATGGGCATAATCTCAATAAACCGTACGTCGATCGGGTAGGTCTCAGCCAGATGAACAAGATCAAAAAAATCATTGCTGTTGATGTTCTGTAAAAGGACAGAGTTTACTTTTGTCCGGATACCACAAGCCTGACAGGAGATGATGGCATCCATGACTTTGGAGAATTCCGCGCGTCCGGTAATCTGTTCGAAGGTATGTTCGTTGAGCGTATCCAGACTGATGTTGATGCCGTCCAAACCAATGCGTTTCAGTTCAGGGAGATATTCGGACAAAAGCGTGCCATTGGTGGTGAGAGTCACCTGTTCTGTGGTGGGAAGTTCTTTCAGATTCTTTAAAAATTCCAGGCAGTTTTTGCGCACAAGGGGTTCCCCGCCGGTCACTTTGAACTTGCGGATGCCCAGTTCCCCCGCAAGGCGGCAGAGATGCAGGATCTCCTCAAATCGCAGAATCTTTTCATGCGGAATGGAAGGAAGGTCTTCCGGCATGCAGTATTTACAGCGCAGATTGCATCGGTCTGTGATGGAAATACGCATATAATCAATATTTCTCCCGTGTGAATCTTTCATTTTGGATGTTCTCCTTTTTACATTTGCATTGATTGTTAAAAATTAAACACGTTAATATTATAACAAATAAAGGAAAAAAAGTATACAGTTTTTGTTTAAAAAAACAAAATCATATGGTATAATACAAGAATAATTTATACAAATAATACAAAACAAAGGAGTGTTATCATGAAAAAGCAAAGACAGTTATTAGCGACGATTTTGGCGGGTGCTATGCTGGCGGCAGTTGTTACCGGGTGCGGAGCAAAAGAGGAACCGGCGCCAGCAGAGGCACCGGCGGAAACGCCGGAGGAGAGTGCTGGTGACGAAGCGGAGGAAGCGACCGAGACACCCGCAGAGGCTTCTGAAGAAGAAGCGGCGCCTGCAGAGCAAAAAGGTGTGCTTATGATGGCGACAACCACCAGTACGGCGGATACCGGACTTCTCGACTATCTGGCTCCGATCTTCTTAGAGGACACCGGCTGGGAGCTTCAGTGGAGTGCAGTGGGCACTGGTGAAGCACTGAAGATGGGCGAGAACGGCGATGTGGACATCGTGCTGGTTCACGCAAAAGCCAGCGAAGAAGAATTTGTGGAAAAAGGGTTCGGTGTGGAACGTTTCCAGGTGATGTACAATGATTTCGTCGTGGTCGGGCCGACAGAGCCGGTTGCTCCTACGGATGACATCGAGTCTTTGTTCAAGACCATTCAGGAAGATCAGCTCACCTTTGTTTCCAGAGGAGATGATTCCGGTACCGATAAAAAGGAAAAAGGAATCTGGAAGAAGCTGGAACTGGATCCGGCAGGGAATCCCAACTATCTGGAGTCCGGACAGGGCATGGGCGCAACGATCACCATGGCAGATGAAAAAGGCGCATACTGCCTGACCGACCGGGGTACCTGGCTGAAGATGAAGAATGATGCAGATGTGGAAATTCAGCTGGATATTATCTGCGAAGGTGCATCGGATCTTCTGAACCAGTATGGAATCATCGCTGTAAGTCCTGAGAAATATCCGGAAGTCAACAACGAGGCTGCCAACGCCATGATCGAGTGGATCTGTTCTGAGGAAGTGCAGGGTCTCATTGCAAATTACGGCGTGGATCAATATGGAGAGGCATTATTTACTCCGAATGCGAATGAATAAAGAGAGGACAGGGGTTGCCGGTGCAGCCCCTTTTTTCTCACTTAAGGGGGCAGTATGCAGTTGGTAAGAGAGATGTTAGATGCGGCTTTTTCGGATGTGGGTGTCTTTGACGCGGTCTGTGTGACTTTCCAGCTTGCCTTTGGCGCGACTACGATTTCTTCCGTGCTCGGGATCTTTCTGGGACTTTTGCTGGAGCGCGCCCGGTTTGCGGGCAAACGGGTGGTGATCCGCGTCAACCGGACGCTGATGGGAGTTCCGCCGGTTGTGATCGGTCTGGTGGTGTATATGATTCTGATGCGCAGAGGCCCTCTTGGGAAGCTGAATATGCTCTTTACGGTACAGGGGATGATTCTGGCTCAGGTGTTGATTATCACACCCATCATCTGCGGAATGACTTATACGAGTCTGGTTTCGAAGGCACCGGCGATCCGTACCTTTGCCAGAACCATGGGGGCAAGTCCCATGCAGACCCAGTGGCTGGTGATCCGGGAGCTGAAAAAAGAACTGTATTTTGCAGTTGTCACAGGCTTTGGCCGCTCCATCAGTGAAGTCGGCGCCGTGATGCTGGTGGGCGGGAACATCAAAGGCCATACCCGGACTATGACGACCACCATCTCACTTCTGAAAAGCCAGGGGATCTTTACGGAAGGGCTGACGCTGGGTGTCCTGCTGCTGGTTATGGCATTTGTCATCCAAAGTCTTGCTGATTTTTTTCAAAGAGGAGAAAAGACCGATGAGAATTACTGATTTGGAAAAAAAGCAGGGAGATTTTCAGATGAAGATAGATACCCTTGTGCTGGAAAAGGGGAAGATTCATGGGATCATCGGCGGAAACGGATGCGGAAAGACGACGCTTTGCAAACTGATCATGGGGATTCTCAGGCCGGACCGAGGGACGCTGGATTATGAAGGACTGGACATCCGAAAGATTACCATGACTGCCCAGAGACCTTATTTTATCCAGGGCAGCGTATATGAAAATATCTGTTATCCTTTGAAAATCCGGCGGATCCGGCCGGATGAGCAGAAGATTGACCAGTGGCTTGACCGGTGCAGTCTTGCAGAGAAAAAACATCAGTATGCAAGAAGTCTGTCCAGCGGAGAACAGCAGAAAGTATCCATGATCCGGGCTTTGATCTTTGATCCGGAATTTGTGATGATTGACGAGACCTTGTCCAATCTGGACCCTGAAAATCTGGAACTGTTTGAACATGTCATATTTGATATCCAAAAGGAGCGGGCGATCACGTGGCTTTTGATCAGCCATCGCCTTGCCCATATTTACAAAATGTGCGGGGAACTGCATTTTATGCACGAAGGAACGCTTCTGGCCAGCGGTGGCAAACATGAGATTCTGTTTGAGAACAAAGACGACAGGATCCGCCGTTTTGTGGCCAATGAAGTCATAAAGATGGAAACATCCGTATAAAAAAGTTTCCCTGCGTGTGCGGATCGTGCCAGACGCAGGGAAAACAATTATATAAAAAGGGTGTTTTTATATCATATTTGCATGGTGATCAGTTCTGTCTCCATATGGATCAGATCCACATATAGAACTCTGCCTGCTAAGACGCATTCACGTCCGCACAGATACTTGACAGCTTCTGCGGCCTGAAAAGAGGCACAGACAGCGGGAGTAAAAGACAGAGCACTCTTATCTGACGGTTCCGGACCATGTCCGCACAGAAGGTCGAGCATCTTGCTGCCCGGCATGATCAGACTGATCTGGGCATACCATCCCTGGATGGCACCGTACACAAGAGGAATTCCAATCTCTGCACACTGCTTTCCGATCTGTCTTCTGGCAGAAAGGCTGTCGACCGCGTCAAGAACAAGGTCATGACCTCTTAACAGTTCTTCTGAATTATCTTCTGTCAGGAAGGCGTCGATTGCAGTAACCGTGACTTCGCGGTTGACAGCTTTTGCACGCTCTTTTGCGGTTTGCGTTTTGGAGGAACCGATGTGGTTTTCATCACTTAAAAGCTGCCGGTTCAGATTGCTTTCCTCAAAACAGTCTTTGTCGATTACGGTGATGTGCCCGACTCCGACCCGCAGAAGATATTCCAGGATATAGCCGCCCAGACCGCCGCAGCCTATGATGCATACGCGTTTTTGGGCCAGCATTTCCTGCTCGTCTTTTGATAAAGCATACAGATTACGTTCATACCTTGCCTTCATGATTCTGTCCTCTGGAAACGGTTTTTATGATCAGAAGTCTCATCAGCCGCCGCCTACAGGGGGGAAGAGAGCCAGGACGTCTCCGTCTTTCACAGGATCCTGTGACTTGCTGTGGAAACCGTTGATCAGGAAAATGGAAACTTCCTCCTCCGGTATCTGAAATTCTTTCAGAACATCCGCTCCGCAGCGATATTTGTCTCCTTCGAGAAAGAAGATCTTGCCTCTTCCTTCCCGAAGGGTCGCAAACAGTCTTACCTCAATCATTTCCCGACGCACTCGTCAAGGCCGAGTTTCTTAAGGGTCTCATCGGTTGGGAATGCATTCACCCATCCTCTTGCCTCATAGTACTGGGGCAGAGTCAGAGCGATCTTGGAGGTCATGCCCTTGGACGGACCATCCGGGATCGGATCTTCCTGGAGACGTTTGGGGAGTCTGTCATCTTCCGGTTTCATGCCGGCAGCCTTGTTGAACATTCTCTCAATATTGTAGATCCGGTCGCCTACAGCCAGAAGTTCTTCCGTCGTGTAGTTGGTGCCGGTTGCCGCATTCAAAAGGTCTGCGTATTCCTGTGCGCCCATGGCAAAGGAAGTGAACAGGCAGTTGCCCATGGAATCGATGACTGCAGTCAGATCCTGGAAGGTCTTTGCCCATACAGCCTTATCGTCCGTTACCGTACGGTCAAGCTGTTCCGGAAGGCCTAACACCTCGGGGCTGATCATGTAACCGCGCACATGACATCCGCCGCGGTTGGAAGTCGCGTAAGTGATACCGATGCCCTGGATTCCCCGCGCATCGTATGCCGGCATTTCCTGCTTCTTTACGGTCATGGAGATCTCCGGATGTCCGTAGTGCTCGCACAGTCTTGCGGAACCGGAACTCATGAGCCATTCCAGCTCGGTATTGGGATCGCCCATACGCTTGGTCCACTCTACAATGGCTTCCACAGAACCCCATTTGAGCGGAATGCCGCCGCATTCTTCTTCTTTTATGTATCCTTTCTCATAAAGTTCCATGGCTGCGGCGATGGTACACGGAGTGGAGATGGCATCCAGGCCGTACTCGTTACACCACATGTTTGCCTCGTCGATGGCATTTAAGTTATTGTTGCCGCAGTTGCCGCCGTATGCCCATAAGGGTTCATACTCCGGACCTCCCGTAATCCGGCCGTTTACATTGACCACACGTCCGCAGGCAATGGGACAGCGGTGGCAGGCACTGTTCTTCACCAGATAAGTGTCTTTCAGTGTCTCGCCGGAGATATCATCGCCCTGGGGATAGTAAGCACCCTGCCAGTTGTTGGTCGGGAAACATCCAATGTTGTTGACGATGTTGACCAGCACAGCAGTACCGAGATCTTTCAGGCCGGAACCGGTAACCGGGTTTGCCTTCAGGATATCAAGAGAACGTTTGTTCGCTGCCTTGAGAGCCTCTTCATCGTGAATGATATCCAGCTTCTTGCGGGATGCCGTGACTACGATCGCTTTCAGCTTTTTGCTGCCCATGACAGCGCCTACGCCGGAACGGCCTGCCGCACGGTCTTTGTCATTCATGATTGCAGCCAGAAGAACTTTTTTCTCGCCTGCAGGGCCAATGTTGAGAACAGATGCCTCTTTGCCGTGTTTTTCCTTTAAAGTATCATCGATCTTTTCGGACATCATACCGGTGTACGGGGTTGCATCCAGAAGCTCGATCTTGTCATCTTCAATATTGAGGTAGCACCAGTTGGGAGCTTCCCCTTCCACAATCAGTGCATCCCATCCTGCATATTTCAGCTTTGCACCCCAGATTCCGCCGGAGTTGGAGCATGCGATCATGCCGGTCAGCGGGGATTTGGTACATACCATATATCTTCCGGAGGACGGAGACAGGGTTCCTGTCATGGGTCCGGTGATATAGACCAGCTTGTTGTCTGCAGACAGCGGATCTGCCGCAGCCACACCCTCATCATACAGAATCTTCGTTCCCAGGCCGCGGCCGCCGATGAACTTCTTAGCCAGATCAATGTCCAGCTTCTCCACGGTGATCTGACCGGTAGTCAGATTGATCCGTGCGATTTTCTCGTAATAACATCCACTCATAAAGATAGACCTCCTTTTGAAAAATTAAGTTAAGTTGCAAAATGGATTGACCAATAACGCTTATTCTTATGTACAATATCATACCGTTTTCGCACAGAAATAGCAACCAAAATCAACAAACAAACGGAAAACTGCGTGAAATGAGATATATCTGCGCCAAATATAACAAAAACAGTTTTCTGCAAAACACCTGCCGGCATAAGCGCCGGCAGGTGCACAAATTTCCTATGTAATGTCTGAATAAAATCCTAGAAATCCACTTCCGTATCGTAGTAGCAGCACTTCAGAAGCTTTTCCATCTCTTCCTGGCTGGGCTGACGCGGATTGGATCCGGTACATGCATCCAGAATCGCGTTCTTTGCAATCTCCGGCAGTCTCTCAAGGAATACGTTCTCCGGTACAAAGCCCTGCTCCGTCGGATAGCTGTCTTTACCGTAATTCTTGATGCAGTGCGGAATGTTCAGATCGTCGTTCATCTTCCGCAGGCACTGGATGAGAAGATCCACTTTCTCATCATCGTTGCTTCCGCCAAGACCCATAAAGTCTGCGATCACGCCATAGCGTTTCTTTGCTACCGGATCTTTTGCGTTGAATGCGATGACTTTCGGCAGATACATTGCGTTTGCTGCACCGTGGATAATATGTGCGCCCTGATCTGCGAAGACAGCTCCTGTCTTATGTGCCATGGAGTGCACGATACCAAGAAGCGCATTGGAGAATGCCATACCTGCCATACACTGTGCATCGTGCATGGTTGCTCTCTTGCCCATATCCTCATTGAAGGAACCGACCAGATTATCCTGGATCATCTTGATGGAATGCAGTGCCAGTGCATCTGTATAGTTGCAGTTTGCAGTGGACACATAAGCCTCGATGGAATGGGTGATGGCATCCATACCGGTATGAGCCACCAGTTTCTTTGGCATGGTCTCAGCAAGAGCCGGGTCTACGATTGCCACATCGGGTGTGATCTCGAAGTCAGCCAGCGGATATTTGATCCCCTTTTCATAATCCGTGATGACTGCGAATGCGGTAACCTCGGTTCCGGTTCCGGAAGTGGAGGAGATTGCACAGAAATGAGCCTTGGTGCGAAGTTTTGGAAGACCGAATACTTTGCACATATCCTCGAAAGTCACATCCGGATACTCATATTTGATCCACATGGCCTTGGTAGCATCAATGGGAGATCCGCCGCCGATTGCCACGATCCAGTCCGGCTCGAATTCTCTCATAACCTCAGCGCCTTTCATAACCGTATCCACAGACGGGTCCGGCTCGATGCCTTCGAAGAGTTTGACTTCCATGCCGGCTTCCTGCAGGTAAGCCGTTACCTTGTCAAGGAAACCAAAGCGCTTCATGGAGCCGCCGCCCACGCAGACCATTGCTTTCTTGCCGTCCAGAGTCTTCAGAGCTTCCAGAGCATTTGCTCCATGGTATAAGTCTCTTGGTAATGTAAAACGTGCCATAAAAATACCTCCTTTGATGAAATTGGCTTGTATGTTATGTCTAATATCATACGAGTTTGTTTGAAAAATATCAATGAAAATCAATAAAAGCATTGCAATATTGTGCGAAATAATATATATTAGTACCAAATATAACAAAGGAGGGGGCTTTGATTGGATCAGAATAAATCTTTATCAACCGAAGAGGTTGCCAGGATCCTGCATGTCAGCAAAAGCACCATCTATGCTTTGATCAAAAAAGGAGAGATTGTCTCCTACAAAATAGGCAGAAAGGTTCGTTTTACCCAGGAGGATGTGGATGCTTATATTGCCCGGAGCCGCCATTCCCAGCAGGTGGCGGCTCCAGTGCAGAAAGTAACGGTACAAAGCAGTCTGCTGTATGGGGACAGTGCGCAGAAGCAGCCCCTGATCATTTCCGGTCAGGATGTGATTCTGGATATTTTATCCAATTATCTCCATCAGTACGGAATACAGGCGCTCAGGGCTTATGTGGGCAGTTTTGAGAGCCTTCTGTCCCTCTATCAGGGGAAAGTGCAGGCAGCCACCTGTCATCTGTGGGATTCGGATACAGACAGCTACAATCTGCCCTATATCCGCCGGCTGGTGCCAGGCGTTCATGCGGTGGCGGTCAATCTGACTTATCGGATGCAGGGGTTTTACGTAAAAAAGGGCAATCCAAAAAAAATTACTTCCTGGAAAGATCTGACGCGTCCGGATGTCTGTATACTGAACCGGCGCAATGGAACCGGTTCCCGGATTCTTCTGGACGAACATCTGTTCCGGATGAAGGTTTCTCCCGGCACGGTTAACGGATATGGAAATGAGATGTCGTCTCATCTTACGGTGGCTGCAGCGATTGTGGAAGGGCAGGCGGATGTGGGGATTGGTACCGGACGGGTCATCAAGCAGTTCCCGGATCTGGATTTTATTCCGGTTCAGAAGGAACGCTATGATCTGGTCATCAAAAAAGAGATGTATCATACCCCGGAGATCCAGGCCATGCTTCAGATTTTAAGATCCCGGGAATATCAGAATGATATTTTTTCCATCACAGACAATGATTACACAGATCTTGGGAAGATCGTAGGGGAGGTTTGACATGCTGTCGGTAAAAACACCAGAAGAAGTATGCGAGATTATAAAGACACAGTTTGCGCCGGTTTCGGACCGGGCAGAGACAATCTCTTACACGGAAGCCGCCGGCCGGGTTCTTGCAGAGGATATCTGCGCTTCGGAATATGTGCCGGCTTTTGATCGTTCTACCGTGGACGGGTTTGCGGTTCATGCAAAAGATACGTTTGGCTGCAGCGACAGTATTCCGGCGATCCTTCAGAATACGCAGGAGATTCTGATGGGACAGGCCGCCGGATTTACACTGGAAGAAGGATACTGTGCGCCGATTCCGACCGGAGGCGAGCTTCCCAGGGGAGCCGATGCGGTTCAGATGGTGGAATATACAGAGGATTATAAAGACGGGACAACCGGCATCTTAAAGCCGGCAGCGCCGGGACACAACGTGATCCTGAAAGGAGATGATGTGTATCCGGGCAAGCCGGTCCTCTCGGCGGGGAGAAAGTTAACGCCCCAGGATATCGGAGCACTGGCTGCCATGGGAATTGTCAAAGTGAACGTGGTGCGCAGGCTGAGAGCGGCCATACTGTCCACCGGGGATGAGCTGGTTTCGCCGGAAAAAAGCCCGGGTCCGGGACAGATTCGGGATGTAAACAGCAGTCTTCTGGCAGCGCTTATGACAAGGCTTGGGGCAACGCCGGTCCTTTACGGGATTATTCCGGATCAGGAAGCGCTTTTGAACCGGCGGGTGAAGGAAGCGGCCGGGGAGTGTGATCTGGTGCTGCTCTCCGGAGGAAGCAGTGTGGGTGTCAAGGATGCTGCCTGCCGCGTGATCGAGGCGCAAGGTGAGATCCTTTTTCACGGGATCGCCATGAAGCCGGGCAAGCCGACGATCTTTGGGAAGATCGGCAGCTGTCCGGTCATCGGACTTCCGGGGCATCCGGTGGCGGCGTTTTTCATCACGCATATTTTTGTCCGCAGGCTTTTGGCACAGCTTGGAGGATATCCCCTTCGGGAGATTCCTGTCATGGCTCATCTGTCGGAATCCGTGGAAGCAAACCATGGACGTGCCCAGTATAACGGGGTGTTTCTGGAAGAAAAGGACGGCAGGATGACGGCACATCCGATCCGGGGAAAATCCGGTCTGATCACAACGCTGGCAGGTTCGGACGGATATTTTTGCATTCCCCGGGACTGTGAAGGACTGCCGGCAGGAGCCAAAGTACCGGTTACGCTGTACTCGATGGATGGATAACAGAAAGGAACAGAGAAAATTATGGCATTTCAATATTTGACCAATATACCGCTGGAACAGGCGAGAAAAGAATATCTGGATCTTTTGATTCAAAACGGGATGGGAGGCACTTCGGAACGGATTGGTGTGCAAAACGCCTGTGAAAGAATCACGGCCCGGGCAGTCTATGCACAGATCTGTGCGCCTCATTATCATGCAAGCGCCATGGATGGAATTGCCGTGAAGGCAGCCGCCACGTTCGGCGCCACTCAGACTACGCCGGTTACCCTGGCGCCGGAGCAGTACACGGTGGTGGATACCGGAGATCCGCTTCCGGAGAACTGCGACGCGGTCATCATGGTCGAGGATGTGGTGAAGGAAGAAGACGGATCGGTCCGCCTTTTTGATGCGGCGGCTCCCTGGCAGCATATCCGCCAGATCGGAGAGGATATCTGTGCCGGGGAGATGATCCTGCCTGCCTATACCGCAGTGACGCCTTCTGCCATCGGCGCCCTTTTGGCCGGCGGGGTGATGGAGATTGATGTGCTCAAAAAGCCGGTGGTGGGCATTATTCCCACAGGCGACGAGATCATTCCTCCAACGTCGGATCCGGCTCCCGGCGATATTATCGAATTTAATTCTTCTATTTTTTCCGCCATGCTCCGTCAGTGGGGCGCCGAGCCGGTCACTTTTCCCATCGTGCCGGACCGGTTTGACATGATCAAGGCGGCCGTATCCAGGGCTCTGGCAGAGTGCGACATCGTGGTCCTAAATGCAGGTTCCTCGGCGGGCCGGGAGGATTATTCCGCTCAGGTGATCAAGGAGCTGGGCGGCGTACTTTACCACGGGATTGCCATGAAGCCCGGGAAACCGGCCATTTTGGGATACCAGGGGGCCAAAGCGATCCTGGGGGTTCCGGGATATCCGGTATCGGGAATCATCGTCATCGAGCAGCTTTTAAAACCGATCCTGGAATACCAGAATCATCATCCGGTCCGGCAGGATCAGATGGTCCGGGCGCAGCTTTCCCGTCCGGTGGTCTCAGGGTTAAAATATCAGGAGTTTGTACGGGTGCGTATGGGTCATGTGGACGGGCGTCTGATCGCGACACCTCTGAACCGGGGCAGCGGCGTGGTATCTTCGTTTATGAAGGCGGACGGGATTCTGACCATTCCCCAGGGGCTGGAAGGCTACGAGGCCGGAAGTGAGGTCGAAGTCCGGCTTCTGCGCCCGGTGGAAGAGCTGGAAAATACCCTGGTGGCCATCGGAAGCCATGATCCTCTGCTGGATGAGCTTGCGGATCTGCTTCACCGAAAGGATTCGTCCTTCTATATGGCGTCCACCCATACGGGTTCCATGGGCGGAATCATGGCTGTCCGCCGCAGAGAGACACATGTGGCCGGGATCCATCTGCTGGATGAGGAAGACGGAACCTACAATACCTCTTATGTCCGCCGATATTTTCCAAACGGAGGAGTCCGTCTGGTGGAGTGTGTCGGAAGAACCCAGGGAATCATGGCGGCGAAGGGCAACCCGAAACAGATAGCAGGAATTGAAGATCTTGCAGCGTCTGGTATCCGCTATGTGAACCGGCAGAAGGGTTCAGGTACGAGGATTTTGATGGACTATCTGTGTAAAAAGGCAGATCTGGATGTATCTTCCATCTATGGATATGAGCGGGAGGAGTTTACTCACACGTCTGTGGCGGCACAGATCGCCTCTGGTTCTGCCGATGCGGGGATGGGCATTTATTCCGCTGCAAAGATGTATGATCTTGCATTTATCCCTGTATGTACCGAGCAGTATGATCTTCTGATTCCCGACAGCGCCTGGGAGACAACGCTTGTGCAGGAGATGCTGGAAATTTTAAGGAGCAGGGAATTTGCCTGTAAGCTGGAAGAGCTGGGCGGCTACACCCTGCAGTCCCCGGGAACGGTCAGATGCCGTTTTTAAGGAGGCGCTTTCATGGGTGTGGATGGTCAGGCGGCAGTATTTGACGCGGCGGTTATCGGCGGCGGACTTCTGGGGTGTTTTTGCGCCCTGAATCTTTCCCGCCGTTTTGTCCGGACCATCCTTCTGGAAAAACGGGAGGATGTGTGCACCGGTATTTCCCGGGCCAACACGGCGGTCATCTATCCGGGGTATGACAACCATCCGGGTTCCCTGAAGACAAATCTGACCTTAAAGGCGAACCAGGATCTTGACAGGCTGTGCCGGCAACTGGATGTGCCGTATCGGCGCTGTGGTTCTCTTCTGGTAAGCTGCGGTCCCAAAGGCGACCAGACGGTACAGAAAAAGTACCGCCAGGGACTGGAAAACGGAGTGCCGGGGCTTCGGCTTTTGTCGGCCCGGGAGACCCTGAAGATGGAACCGGGACTGACAAAGGAAGTGACGCTGAGTCTTTATGCGCCTTCTTCTGCCACCGTTCATCCCTGGGAGTTTGGAATTGCCGCCTGGGAGGCGGCAAAAGAACTGGGGCTGGATACGAAATTTTGCTCAGAAGTCACCGCCATATGGAGAGAGAAAGACCATTTTTGCCTGGAGATCAATCGGGAGCAGATTCTGCGCAGCCGCACGGTGATCAACGGTGCCGGGATTCTGGCGGACCAGGTGCACGCGCTTTATCAGGAGCCGCTGATTCGGATCCGGCCGGAGCTGGCAGAGTATGTGCTGCTGGAGCCAGAAGATGACCGCGCACCCGGGCATATCATCTTTTGTGAGACAGAAGACCATGGAAAGGGAATCACACTGGTTCCAACCGTCAACGGGAAAATCCTGGCAGGCACTGTGAACCGTCTGGCAGAAGCGGATGCTCCGCTGGCCACTTCCGCCCTGGGAAGGGAAAAATTAAGGGAAGCCTACAGCCAGATTTTTCCGTCTCTGGCGGACAGTATGATCGTTCGAAGTTTTGCAGGGCTTCGCCCGAATCCATATCGGCCCGACCATCCAAAGATGCGTCTGTGTGGTTTGGAGCCTTTGATTACGGAGACGAAAGACGGACTGATCAGCCTGATCGGGATCAAGACCCCGGGACTTACTTGTGCCAATGAGCTGGGAAAGAGCATCAGCAGCAGGGTTTTGGAGTTTTTGAACCGGAAGGATGCCGGCTGTCAGGAGATTTTGCCCCGCCGAAGATATCCGGAATATCTGGAAGCCCCCGAACATCAGAAGATCATCTGCCGGTGCGAGCAGATCACAGAAGGAGAGATTTTAGAGGCGATCCAAAGAGGTGCAGGCACCATAGACGGGGTCAAAAGACGCACAGGCAGCGGTATGGGCCTTTGTCAGGGCAGTTATTGTTCGGCACGGATCGCCGGGCTTCTGGCGGATCGAGTGTCCGTTTTGGACGGACAAGTCATGAAAGACGGGAGGGATTCTTATTATCTTTATCAAACAGGAGAACAGGACCAGGTATGACAGTCCGATTCTGATTGTCGGCGGCGGTGCGGCAGGGATGGCGGCCGCCCTGTCTGCAGAAAAGAGACTGACCGAACTGAGGCCTGGCGTGTCAGCCGGCCAGTGGATTACCCTGCTGGAACGGGAATCTGTGCCCGGGGGTGTGCTAAGACAGTGCATCCACCGGGGGTTCGGACTCACCCGCTTTTGTGCTGACCTGACAGGGGTTGAATACATGCACCGGTTTACCGGACCCTTTGCCGGGTCCGGTATTCGTTTTTTGCCGGATACCACGGCTGTAAAAGTGTGTTCGGACCAGACTTTGCTGGCCGTAGGTCCGAAAGTCGGGCACTGCCGGATAGCGTTTGACCATCTGATCCTGGCCAGCGGCTGCTATGAGCGTCCTTTCCAGTCATTAAATGCAGCGGGAACAAGGCCGTCCGGCATCTATACCGCAGGAGAGGCCCAGTACCTGATTAACTGCTGCCATGTCGGAATCGGAGAGCGGGCGGTCATCTTAGGAAGCGGCGACATGGGACAGATCCTTGCCCGAAGAATGGTTCTGGAAGGAAAAAAGGTGCTGGCGGTAATCGAAAGAAATTCCGTCTGCGGCGGACTGCCGAAAAACAGAAGAGACTGTCTGAAGCAGTATCAGATCCCGGTGATCCTCTCATCCACCATCGCTTCCGTGCATGGGGAAGGGAGGATCACCGGCGTTACCGTCCAAAATATCAGGACCGGGGAAGAAATGCGGATTCCCTGTGACACACTGATCAGCGCAGTCGGACTGATCCCGGAGCAGAGGATTTTGAAAGGACTTTCTAAAGACGGGAGATTTCCGGACTGGATAACACTTTGCGGAAACTGCCATCATGTTCACAAAATCGTGGACAGTGTTACGCTTCAGGCGGAGGAAGCAGGGATTCGGGCTGCAGAAAAAATCAGTTCCTCAAATGCTACAAACAATGTAGACGAAAAAAACCATTGACAGAATGAAGGTCGAATCCTACTTTGGTGAAAGAAGAAAAGATGGAACTGATTGCGGACTGTGACGGATTATTCCAGGTGGACGCGGCACCAAAGGATGTGATGGTGATGCGGTGAGTTTGACTTTTTTGGAGAAATATTATAGCATATGTGTAAAAATACGGAATGGAGAATGTGATGATGGGGAAATTTAAAGCAGCGATTATTACTTCTAGTGATTCTGGATATGCAGGAGAGCGGGAAGACAAAAGCGGTCCTGTAATTCGGGAGATTCTGGAGGGGAACGATTATGAGGTGGTGCACAGTATTTTGCTTCCGGATGAGCGAAAAATGCTGGCTGCCGAGATGGCGCGGATTGCAGATGAGGGGCTGGCAGAACTTATCCTGACCACCGGGGGGACTGGCTTTTCTCCCAGGGACTGTATGCCGGAGGCGACCATGGATGCCACAGAGCGGCTGGTGCCGGGGATTCCGGAGGCCATGCGGACTTACAGCATGACCATCACGCCCCGGGCCATGTTGAGCCGCGCCACTGCGGGTATCCGGAAAGCCACTCTGATCATCAACCTTCCGGGCAGCCCGAAGGCAGTCCGGGAGAGCCTGGAATATATCCTCCCGGCCCTGGAACACGGCCTGGAGATTCTGACTGGTCAGGCGTCAGACTGTGCACGCAAATAAAAGACAAAAAGAAGGTGCCGCAAAATCATGTGTGGAATGGTTTTGCGGCACCCTCTTTTGTTTGAACCGTATCTGTCCGGTGCCATACAGGTGAAAACGGCTGTGGATTCTGGTAAAAATACATGAATTGAGGGACAGATTTCAATCAATTATCCTGACAAGTAGGGACCGCATTTTGGTGACGGGATGGAAAAGGACAATCTTCAAAGGCGGATTCGCCCGGGAGCGGTCTATTAAAAAAGGAGAACCTACCTATTATATAGAGCCTGTGGCAAAAGGTTTTTCTTTTTCCTATATTTTGATTGCCAAAAAAAGTTTTGAGTGATATAATGCTTTATAATTGGGTTAAGTGTCGATTGCTGAAGGGAAAAGGTTGAAGATTATGTTGAATTATCGCATTGGAGCCGGGAATCCGGTTTATCTGGGAGTGACGAAGCACGGAAAAGACATCAATTTTGCGGTAGTGGTACAGGACAAAAAGGACTGCAGCCTGCTTTTGTATGAGAAAGGGTCACAGAAAATTGCAGCAGAACTTTCTTTTATGGAAGAGATGCGTTTTGGAGAGGTCTGTGCCATGAAGATCAGCCAGCTTCCCCTCAAAGAATATGAATATAATTATCGGATCGGAGGGGAAGTGGTACAGGACCCTTACGCCGGATACATACGGGGCACAGAGATCCGGGGAGCCGATACCGAAGAGAAGCCCCATGCCGTTCGGTGTGCTGCCGTTACGGAGCGCTTTTCCTGGCAGGAAGATGAACCTCTTGAGATTCCTTATGAAGACTGTATACTGTATATCACCCATGCGAGGGGATTTACCATGGATGCGTCCGCAAAGGTACGGCATCCGGGGACTTTCGCAGGGATCAAAGAAAAGATTCCTTATCTGAAAAGCCTGGGTATCAATCAGCTGGAGCTGATGCCAGTGTATGAATTCTCTGAGTACCAAAGGGAAAAGGCATCAAAAAAACACAAACCAGTACATAAAAACAGCGGACAGCATCAAAATTACTGGGGGTATGGCCCGGCCTGCTTTTTTGCGCCGAAGGCTTCCTACAGTGCGTCAAAGGATCCGGTTCGGGAACTGAAGGAGCTGGTGCGGGAACTTCACAAAAACGGCATAGAGCTGATTCTGGAGTTTTATTTTCCAGAGCGGACGAATCCCCATCTGATCATGGACTGCATGCGTTACTGGGTGTCTGAGTATCATATTGACGGTATTCATGTGAACAGCCAGGGAGTGCCTTTGAGAGAACTGGCCCTGGATCCCATGCTTTCCAGAATAAAGATTATGAGTGAGTATTTTCCGCTGGAAGACTATTATGAACCGGATTATGTACCTTCCTTCCGGAGGCTTGCGGAGTATAACGACGATTTTCTGGTAAAGGCGCGCCGTTTTCTCAAGGGGGATGAGGACATGCTTGAACAGATGGCCTGGAGCATGCGCCGCAATCCTGCCGGAAAGGCAGTGATCAACTACATGGCAAATCACAATGGTTTTACCTTTGCGGATCTGGTGTCTTATGAGGGAAAGCACAACGAGGCCAACGGGGAGCAAAACCAGGATGGAACCAATTACAATTACAGCTGCAATTACGGGGAGGAAGGCCCTACTTCTGTAAAGAAGTTAGCGCAGCTTCGAAGAAGACAGATCCGCAATGCTTTTATGCTGCTTTTGTTTTCCCAGGGAGTGCCGGCGATCTACGGAGGAGATGAGATGGGCAATTCCCAGGGAGGCAACAATAATGTCTGGTGCCAGGACAATGAGACGGCCTGGGTTCAGTGGAGCAAAAAGAGCGCGGACAGGCGTCTGCGGGAGTTTGTAAAAGAAGCCATTCGTTTTCGGAAAGAGCATCCGGCCTTTGGCCGCCGTCAGGCGTATGTTCAAAAGGACTATCTTTCCAGAGGCATGCCGGATCTGTCTTACCACGGCAGGAAGGCCTGGTATGAAGAGTTTGAGAGCTACAACCGCCAGATGGGAGTGCTCTATGCGGGATGCTATACCGGAGGAGAGACCTGCTATGCGGCCTATAACATGCATATGGCGGATCAAAAGCTGGCGCTGCCTGTTCTTCCCAAAGGGCAGCACTGGTACGTGGCAGCGGACACCGGACGGGAGATGCAGACATTTTACAGAAAAGGGGAGGAGATGCTGCTTGAGGACCAGAAGTTTGTGGCAGTTCCTCCCAGGACGATTCTGATCTTGACGGGGAAAAAGGATGAGATTAAAACTGATTAATATATGGAGACATTTTTATACGATCACCCAGCATAAAGTAATGGTTGCAAGGCATTGTTTTCAGGTGGGGATGTACTGGCAGGGGCTGACCCATGATCTGTCCAAATATACACCGGCAGAGTTCTGGCAGGGCTGCAGATATTATCAGGGGTTTCAAAGTCCCAACAATGCAGAGCGGATGGATAAGGGCTACTCGTCCGCATGGCTCCACCACAAAGGACGCAACAAGCATCATTATGAATACTGGATTGATTACAGCATGAAGCCGGTCAAATGCATGGCGGGGATGAAGATGCCCCTGAAGTATGTCAACGAGATGATCATGGACCGTATTGCTGCTTCGAAAGTGTACGAAGGGAAAAATTATACGCAGCATTCGCCGCTTCATTATTACGAACAGGGAAAGGGAACCTATCTGATCCATGAGGAGACCAGAGCACTTTTGGAATACATCCTGCATATGCTGGATGTAAAGGGGGAGAAAGCAACTTTTAGTTATATGAAAAAGTACATGATTGGCAAGAAAACATATCCTTGCATGAGAAAAATTAAAAAAAATAAAAAAATTTGATAAAGGAAGAAGGATTTTCGATTTCCGTGCAGTATATTATTTATAGAGGGAGTTTTTACAGCTTACTGTAAGGAGGGGATGGTATGACAATCCGGGAAAAGACCGAGTGCTGGGAAAAGGAATTTCTAAGTCCTTACGCGGCGCGCAGCAGAGACTCGAAAGGAAGGGACAAAGAAGAGCCTCCCTGCGATATCCGTCCGGTGTACCAAAGGGACCGGGACCGCATTCTGCACTGCAAATCTTTTCGGAGGCTGAAGCACAAGACACAGGTGTTTTTAACGCCCAAGGGAGATCACTACCGGACCAGACTGACGCACACGCTGGAAGTGGCGCAGAACGCCAGGACCATCGCAAGAGCGCTTCGGCTCAATGAGGATCTGACAGAGGCGATCGCGCTTGGTCATGATCTGGGGCACACCCCCTTTGGACATGCCGGAGAGCGTGCGCTGAATGCCGTCAGCAGCGAGGGGTTTGCCCATTACCGGCAGAGCGTGCGCATTGTGGAACGGCTGGAAAAAGACGGCAGGGGGCTGAACCTGACCTGGGAGGTGCGGGACGGCATCCTGAATCATCAGATGACCGGGAAGGCTGCCACGCTGGAGGGCAGGATCGTTCGGTATTCAGATAAGATTGCCTATATCAATCACGATGTGGACGATGCCATCCGGGGCGGTGTAATCAAAGAACGGGATCTGCCAAGGGCCTATACGGACATCCTGGGGCATTCCACAAGAGAACGTCTGAATATCATGATTCATGATATCGTGGAGCAGAGTCTGGACAAGCCCGATATCCGGATGTCAGAGGATATTCAGTATGCATTTATGGGAATGCGCAGATTTATGTTCGACAATGTATATACAAATCCCAAAGCGAAGGGAGAAGAACAAAAAGCGGAGAATATTGTAAAAGAACTGTTTCATTATTATATGGAACATCCGGAGCTTTTGCCCAAGGAATACGTGGAACGGATGTGGTATTCCGGCGAGACGCAGGAGCGCAGTGTCTGTGATTATATAGCAGGTATGACAGATCAGTATGCTATATCCAAATTTCAGGAATTCTTTCTTCCGGATTCCTGGAAATCTTGACAGGAATCAGGTGACCTATGAGTTTTTATTCTCAGGATCTTGTGGAGGAGATCCGATCCAGAAGCGATATCGTGGATGTGATCTCCGGATACATAAAGCTGCAGCGGAAGGGCAGCAACTATGTGGGTGTCTGCCCTTTCCATAACGACCGCAACCCCTCCATGTCGGTGAATCAGCCAAGACAGATTTATCGCTGTTTCAGCTGCGGCGCGGGGGGAGACGTATTTAAATTTGTGATGGAATATGAGAATCTGTCTTTTCCGGAAGCGGTGAAAGTACTGGCAGACCGGGCGGGCATTGCCCTTCCGCAGCAGGAATATTCCGGTGAGGCGAAAAGGCAGTCTGATCTGAAGGCACAGATCATGGAGATGAACAGACTGGCGGCCCGGTATTACTACTATACTCTGCGGCAGCCAGAGGGACAGCAGGGACTTGACTATCTGCTGGGCCGGCAGCTGTCCAAAGAGACCCTGCAGAAGTTTGGCCTTGGCTATGCGGATAAGTACAGTGACAGTCTGTACCGGTATCTGAAAGGAAAAGGCTATACAGACCAGCAGCTCAAAGAATCCGGACTTGTACAGGTGGATGAGAAGCGGGGGATGTATGACAAGTTCTGGAACCGGGTGATTTTTCCGATCATGGATATTCAAAACCGGGTGATTGGCTTTGGCGGAAGAGTGATGGGAGACGGGAAACCCAAATATTTGAATTCCCCGGAGACGAAGGTCTTTGACAAAAGCCGGAATCTCTATGGATTGAATCTGGCCCGTATGAGCCGAAAACCCAACATCATTCTCTGTGAAGGATATATGGACGTGATCGCCATGCACCAGGCAGGCTTTCATCAGGCAGTAGCGTCCCTTGGGACGGCTTTTACGGCCCGGCAGTCTTTGGTGCTAAAGCGTTATACAAACGAGGTACTTTTAACTTACGACAGTGACGAGGCCGGGGTAAGGGCGGCTCTTCGGGCACTTCCGATATTGAAAGATGCAGGAATTGCGGCGAAGATTATCAATATGGAGCCCTATAAAGACCCGGATGAGTTTATCAAGGCCCTGGGAGCAGAAGCTTTTCAGGAGCGGATGGATAAGGCGGAGGGGAGTTTTTTCTTCGAGCTTCGGATGATGGAGCGGGAGTATGACTTTTCAGATCCGGAGCGCAAAACTGCATTTTTCCGGGCTTTGTCCGAACGCCTTTTGCAGTTTGAAGCAGGGGTGGAGAGGCAGACGTATCTGGAAGCAGCAGCAAAGAAGTACGATCTGGCCGAAAATCAGCTTGCCCACATGGTTGATCAGACCGGCAGAAAGTTGGGGGGAGGCCCAAGAGCACCGGTGCATGCACAGACAGGGCAGCAGAAACGGAAGAAGACAGAGGATGCAGGACTTCGTTCCCAGCGCCTTTTAATCACCTGGATGAGTTCGGACGCGAAAACGTTTCGCAGTATCTGCAAATATATAGAGCCGGAGGAGTTTACCGATCCTTTGTGCCGGAAGGTGGCAGAGCTTCTTCAGGATCAGTGGAAATCCGGGCGTTTGAATCCGGCTTCTTTGTTCCAGTATTTTACGGAGGAGGAAGAGCAGCAGAAAGTGTCGGCCATGCTCTACGATACGATACCGAAACTGTCCGGAAAAGAAGAGGAAGAAAAGGCGCTCCAGGAGACCATCCTTCGGGTGAAATCGGCCAGTATCGCCTGGCAGACGGAGCATATGGACCCCAATAATGTGGAAACGCTGCAGAAAATCGTGCAGAAACGCCGGGAAATTGAGAAATTGCATATTTCTTTGGATTAAGGATAAAATA
>CAJTYJ010000002.1:73829-157032 GCA_910583895.1 uncultured Lachnospiraceae bacterium | reverse complement strand
ATAGGGGAAGTTTGCGCTTTTTTGGCTACCCGGAAGATTATGTTTCACAGTAAAGTAAAAACTCTTGTTGCGCACCAATAATTGAAGTTTGTAATATTATTGACTAACGTATCAATATCTTGAGCTTCTTCCAAATATAAATTATATGGCATAAATGACTTATAATATATTTTACATTGTCCGGAATGATTTATTTTTGCAACTCTTCTATCCATATGCATAATTTCATATACGTTTTTTTCTGACATTTAGTCACCTCCAATTAAGCCAGCCTTTCATTCAGATTCAACATTTACGATTTCTATATTACATTCCGTCGCATTATCCTGTATAATTTTAAATTTCCGAATCTTCTTTCGTGCATTATCTTTTACTTTTTTAAATAAATTGAAAAAAATCCCCGGAGACTTGCACTCCCCGGGGATTTACATGTTTATGAACTTTTTATTGTTCAGCCATTATTTCACCACAAAATTCACAACCCGGCCCGGCACATAGATCTCTTTTACAAAGGTCTTACCCTCGGTCAGGGATGCAATCCTCGCATCTGCTTTGGCGATGGCAAATACCTCTTCTTTCTCCGCACTGGTGGGAATCACAACGGTCCCGCGGAGCTTGCCGTTGATCTGCACGCCGATCTCAGTCTGGGCATCCACGGTCTTGCTCTCCTCATACTGAGGCCAGGGCTGCAGGGACAGGAATCCTTCTCCGCCGGTCACTTCCCAGATTTCCTCACACACATGGGGCGCAATGGGACAGAGAAGCTTTGCAAAGATCTGCACCTGCTCTTTGCTGATCTTTCCCACATTGTAAATGTCATTGGTCAGCGTCATAAGCGCCGCGATCGCCGTATTGAACTTCATATCCTCCAGATCGGACGACACTTTCTTAATCGTCTTGTGGAACGGCGTCTCCAGCTTCTGAGTCTCCTTGTCCTCGGAAATCAGATCCGTAAAACCGGATACCCGTTCCAGGAAACGCTTGCAGCCTTTGACCGCATTGTCATTCCAGGGCGTCGCTGCGCTGTAGTCTCCCATGAACAGAACGTATGTTCTGAGTGTGTCAGCACCGTAATCTTTGACAATATCCAGCGGATCCACTACATTCCCCTTGGACTTGCTCATCTTGTCCCCGTCCGGTCCGAGGATCAGACCCTGAATGGATCGCTTTGCATAGGGTTCCGGCGTATTAACTACCCCGATGTCATACAGGAAATGATGCCAGAACCGGGAATAAATCACGTGTCTGGTCACATGCTCCATACCGCCGTTGTACCAGTCCACCGGCATCCAGTATTTTAATTTCTCCGGATCTGCCAGCGCATTCTCATTGTGCGGGTCAATGTATCTTAAGAAATACCAGGAGGAACCCGCCCACTGGGGCATGGTATCCGTCTCACGTCTTGCTTTCTTTCCGCATTTCGGACAGGTGCAGTTTACAAAGGACTCGATCTTCGCCAGCGGAGATTCTCCCTCTGCACCCGGCTCAAAATTCTCCACCTTCGGCAGCCGAAGAGGCAGATCTTCATAGGGAACCGGCACAACGCCGCAGTCGTCGCAGTGAATGATGGGAATCGGTTCTCCCCAGTAACGCTGGCGGTTGAAAGCCCAGTCCTTCATCTTGAACTGAACGCCCGCATGTCCGATGCCGCGTTTTTCAATCTCCGTCAGCATCCGGGCGATGGATTCCTTCTTATTGGTATAGCCGTTCAGGAAATCAGAATTGACCATCTCTCCGTCGCCTGCGTAAGCTTCCACGGAGATGTCCCCTCCTTTGATGACTTCGACGATTTCCGCCCCGAATTTCTTCGCAAACTCATAGTCACGCTGGTCGTGGGCCGGCACACCCATGATGGCTCCGGTACCATATCCCATCATGACATAGTCAGCGATGAAAACAGGGATCTTCTTACCGGTGATGGGATTGACCGCCTCGATGCCGTCGATCTTCACGCCGGTCTTGTCCTTAACCAGCTGGGTACGCTCAAATTCGGTCTTCTTCGCACACTCGGTCCGGTAAGCCTCGATGGCGTCCATATTTGCGATGTGATCTTTATTCTCATCAATCAGCGGATGCTCCGGAGCGATGACCATAAAGGTCACGCCGAACAGGGTATCCGGTCTGGTCGTATAGACCTCCAGCTCTTCCTCTGCGCCCTCCAGTTTGAAGTTCACAAAAGCTCCGGTGGATTTTCCGATCCAGTTCACCTGCTGCTGCTTTACATTGGCCGGGTAGTCCACATCCTCCAGTCCTGCCAGCAGCTTGTCCGCATACTCGGTGATCTTCAGATACCATACATCCTTGGATTTCTGGATCACATCACTGTGGCAGATGTCGCACTTTCCGCCCTGGCTGTCCTCATTGGACAGTACCACCTTACAGGACGGACAGTAGTTGACCAGCGCCGTACTGCGAAATACCAGTCCATGCTCAAAAAGCTTTAAGAAAATCCACTGGGTCCATTTATAATAGTCCTCATCCGTCGTATCAATCACCCGGTCCCAGTCAAAGGAAAAGCCCACCTTCTTTAACTGATCCGTAAATTTTGCAATGTTGTCATCTGTAATCTTCCGGGGATGCGTTCCGGTCTTGATGGCATAGTTCTCCGTGGGCAGTCCGAACGCGTCAAACCCGATGGGGAACAGCACATTGTAACCCTCCATCCTGCGCTTTCTGGAGATCACCTCCAGGCTGGAATAGGCCTTGATATGTCCTACGTGCATACCGGCTCCGCTGGGATAGGGAAATTCCACAAGACCGTAGAATTTCGGCTTGTCACTGCCGTCCACCGCCTTGAAGATCCCGGCCTCCTCCCATTTCTGCTGCCACTTTCCTTCTATCTTCCGGAAATTATGTTTCATTATTATATGCCCTCCTGTCTATCTGAAGCAGCTGCTTTGTGACCATTCCACCGATTCAAACGGTCACACCGCTTTCTTTTCATAACGATATCAGTGTAATATAACCACTAAAATTTGTCAAACTTTTTCCGGGTTCTTACTCTAAAAGTTGTATCCCTTCATTTTTTCTGCTCTTCCCATTTTCCGCAAATCATGCTATACTTAATACATTAACGCGTTAAAGGAGAATGAATATGAAGATCGGTTTTATCGGACTTGGGCTCATTGGCGGCTCCATCGCCAGAGCTGTCCGTCATTTTTATCCGGAGTCAGAAATCCTTGCCAGCTCCCGCACCCGTGCCACCTTAGAACAGGCTGTCCGGGACGGAGTCATCAACCGGATACCGGATGATATAGATGAAGATT
Organism: uncultured Lachnospiraceae bacterium; assembly: GCA_910583895.1. Classification (GTDB taxonomy): domain Bacteria; phylum Bacillota; class Clostridia; order Lachnospirales; family Lachnospiraceae; genus Hominiventricola. The sequence continues at coordinate 153,766 of CAJTYJ010000002.1, read as the reverse complement.
TTGGAAGCTGTGATTATATTTTCTTGTGTGCCCCGGTAAGCAGCAATGCAGAATATTTAAAAAAACTGAAACCGGTGATTGCCCCTTCCTGTATCATCACAGATGTGGGAAGTACCAAATCGGACATCCACGCCCGGGTGGCAAAGCTTGATATGGAAGCTAACTTTATCGGCGGGCATCCAATGGCGGGCTCCGAAAAGACAGGCTATGCCAATTCCAAACGAATCCTGATTGAAAATGCCTATTATGTCATCACCCCCACCCAGAAAGTCCCCCAGGATGCCGTAAAGCAGTACCAGGATTTTGTAAAAAGTCTGAAAGCGCTGCCTTTGGTAATGGATTTTAAAACCCACGATTATGTAACTGCCGGCATCAGTCATCTGCCCCATATCATCGCTTCCTCTCTGGTCAATCTGATTCGCGAATCGGACACCGAGGACGAAATCATGAAGCTGGTCGCTGCAGGAGGTTTTAAGGATATCACAAGAATCGCCTCCTCTTCTCCGGAGATGTGGGAGCAGATCTGTATGACGAACCGGGAAAACATCTCTTCTATATTAGAAACATACATAAAATCTCTCACCCGGATCCGTCAACAGCTGGATCATGCAGAAGCAAACGCCGTCTATCAGTTATTCGAAACCTCCCGGGAGTACCGCAACAGCCTCCCGCAAAAAGGCAGCGGTCCTCTGCAGCGAATCTATGAGATCTACTGCGACATGGTGGACGAAGTCGGCGGTATCGCCACCCTGGCAACGATCCTTGCCAGTAATCAGATCAGTTTGAAAAATATCGGCATTGTCCACAGCCGGGAATTTATCGAGGCCGTCCTGCGCATCGAATTTTACGATGAACAGGCCATGAAGCAGGCGGCAGAACTTTTAAGAAAATACCATTATGTAATTTATGAACGTTAAGTTTTAACAACCACGAAAACAAAAATAAGGAGACCTCTATGAAATTTCAAAAAGGAAACCCGCTGAAAGGGACCGTCACAGTCCCGGGAGATAAGAGCATCTCCCACCGCGCCGTCATGTTCGGCGCCCTCTCGGAAGGAACCACCCGCGTAACCAATTTTCTTCAGGGTGCAGACTGTCTTTCCACCATCGCCTGCTTTGAAAAACTGGGCATCCCCATCGAAAACGATCCTGGTGAGATCCTGATCCACGGCAAAGGACTCCATGGACTAAGGGCCCCCGCCGGTCCTCTGGATACAGGCAACAGCGGAACCACTACCCGCCTGATCTGCGGAATCCTGGCCGGGCAGCCTTTTTCCACGGAACTAAATGGAGATGCATCCATTCAGACCCGGCCCATGAAGAGGATTATGGATCCCCTTGGGCAGATGGGTGCTCAGATCGAAAGTCTGCGCGGCAATGGATGCGCCCCCCTTCGGATCAGGAGTGCTCCCCTGCACGGCATTCACTACCGTTCTCCTGTTGCCTCCGCGCAGGTCAAATCCTGTATTCTCCTTGCCGGACTTTACGCAGACGGACCTACCAGTGTGACAGAACCTTATCTGTCCCGAAATCATTCTGAACTTATGCTTCGGAATTTTGGAGCCTCTGTCAAAAGCGAAGGCACCACCGCTACGATCCAGCCGAACCCCCGGCTATTATCCCAGGAAATCCGGGTGCCTGGAGATATTTCTTCCGCCGCCTATTTTATCGCAGCAGGACTGATTGTCCCAAACTCTGAGATCCTGATCAAGAATGTCGGAATCAATCCGACCAGAGACGGTATCTTACACGTATGCCGGGATATGGGAGCGGATATCACGTTATTAAATGAAGATTATGAAAACGGAGAACCCACCGCAGATCTGCTGGTCCGGCACAGCAGTCTTCATGGCACCACCGTAGGCGGAGCCCTCATCCCTACGCTGATCGACGAGCTGCCGGTAGTAGCTGCCCTTGCCTGCTTCGCAGAAGGCACCACAGTCATCAGGGACGCCCAGGAGCTGAAAGTCAAAGAATCCAACCGCATCGACGTGATGGTAAAAAATCTAAGTGCCATGGGCGCCCGCATCACTGCCACCGAAGATGGTATGATCATTGAAGGCGGATCTGCACTTCACGGTGCTGTCATTGACAGCCGGCTGGATCACCGCATCGCCATGACGTTCGCTGTCACAGCCCTGGCCGCGGATGGTGAGACTTTCATCCAGGGGGCCGACTGCGTCCGCATCAGTTATCCCGGTTTTTACGAAGATCTGGAACACCTTTGCCGATAGGCGGGGAGCTCAAAAGCCCTTTTTATGTAACAACCGTTGCACAGAACATTTTGTCCCTCTAAAAACATAGATTTTTTTCACAAAATCAGGTGACTTTTTTCCAATTATCATGTATACTATGTTTAACAATAAAAATCTTAGCGAAATCTAAATGTCTATATTGTACAACCAACAGTGGCAGGTGTCCTTTACAGGACCTGTCATGCAGATAGCAGATCATATTCGAAAGGGGGCCGTATATGTAAGTTTTTTTCATCTGCCCATGGCCGTTTCTTTGGCCGTAACATTTCTATTTCGTTAAAAATGCTCTTTAATACAGGGCTGTCTCTGGGAATTGTCCATAGGAGGGACTAATTATGAGAAAAATATTAGTTTTATGTTTATGTGCAATGCTGTTGACTGGGTGTGATTCAACTACAAATAGAAATATGGGTTCCGGGTTTGGGTTTGGCGCTGTGACCAGCGTTCTGGTAACGATCGGATAGCCATCCCCAAAAGAGTCAGCGGACTGCGAGATATGCAGTCCGCTGATTTTATTTTTATATGGAATTTTTTGTAGAAACGTTGTAAAATAAAACATATGTACACTGGATATCACCGCACAGAGAAAGGGACAAATATGAACTGTATCATTATTGGAATTGCCGGAGGGACCGGTTCCGGAAAATCCACCTTCACCAGGCGGCTGAAGGAGGAATTCGAGAACGATGTGGCTGTCATTTATCATGACAACTACTACCGCAGACAAGATGAAATATCTTTCGAGGACCGTAAAAAAGTAAATTATGACCATCCGGATTCTCTGGAGACTCAGCTTTTGCTGGATCATCTGCATATGCTCAAAGACGGACAGGCCATCGATTGTCCGGTCTACGATTACAGCCGTCACAACCGTTCTGATCAGACGCTTCACATCGAACCAAAACGAATCATCCTGGCAGAAGGAATCCTGCTTCTGGCGGACAAACGCATCCGGGATCTTCTGGATATTAAGATCTATGTAGAAGCAGATGCAGACGAGCGTATTCTGCGCCGGGTGGTACGGGATGTCAAAGAGCGGGGCCGGGATATTGACAACATCGTGGACCAGTATCTGACCACCGTCAAACCCATGCACTATCTCTATGTGGAACCTACCCGGGCGCAGGCAGATATTGTCATCAACAGCGGCATGAACAACGTAGCCTTCGACATCGTACGTTCCAAGATCCGTCTGATGCTGGCAGAAGCCGATCCACTGGGCTGACAAAGAGGGTATCGCAAAATCATCAAATCAGATGATTGAGCGATGCCCTCAGGCGTGGTTTGCCACCTCGTTTGCAAATGGCTTGACAGGAACAACAAGGACGACAAATAGCCTGGTGGGTGCTTTGCCACCATAAAAAGAAAAGAAGAGGCCCCGAACTGTGCTGGAACACGGTTCGGGGCCTCATTCTTTGTCCAGATGGACTTGCTATTTCCTTTTTTGCCTATTGGCATTATAGCATATGCCATTCTGATTTGCAATATACTTCTTTTGATTCTTTTTCGACTCTTTTATTCACTTAACAAAAGTTCATTTTCGGTGTCATTTGATTAACATCGCATCCCCAAAACTGAAAAAACGATAGCCTTCCCTTACCGCTTCCTCATAAGCTGCAAGAATCTGATCCCGCCCTGCCAGTGCCGACACCAGCATCAAAAGCGTGGATTCCGGCAAGTGAAAATTAGTGATCAGACAGTCAGTCATCCGGAAAGTATAGCCAGGATAGATAAAAATATCGGTCCAGCCGCTTCCGGCGCTTAAGATCCCATCCTCTCCGGTCGCCGACTCCAGCGTCCGGCAGCTGGTAGTTCCAACAGCAATCACCCTTTTTCCACTGGCTTTTGTCTCATTGATGATCTGTGCCTGCTCTTCCTCCACCACATAAAACTCAGAATGCATATGGTGTTCCTGGATGTTTTCCACCTTCACCGGGCGAAAAGTGCCAAGTCCCACATGCAGCGTCACATGAGCAATCTTCACTCCTTTTTCGCGAATGGCTTCCAGAAGCATTGGCGTAAAATGAAGTCCTGCTGTGGGAGCGGCTGCAGAACCGTCATGTTTTGCATAAACCGTCTGATAACGATTTTTATCTTTTAACTGATGCGTAATATAAGGCGGCAGCGGCATCTGTCCCAGTTGGTCCAGGATCTCCTCGAAGACTCCGTCATATTCAAAACGAATGATCCGGTTCCCGTCCTCCACCACATCCCGCACTTCTCCAACCAAAAGCCCCTCGCCAAAGCGGATCCTGGTGCCAGGTCTGGCCTTTTTCCCCGGTTTTACCAGGGTCTCCCACAGATTTTCTTTTCTGCGCTTCAACAAAAGCACTTCAATTTTCGCATCCGTACCCACTTTGTTTCCGATCAATCTGGCCGGAATGACTTTTGTGTCGTTCACCACCAGGCAGTCCCCCGGATGCAGTTCTTCTATCACTTCCCGAAAAATCCCATGTCGGATGTGTCCGCTCTCCTTATTCAGAATCAAAAGTCTGGAGCCGGATCGATCTTCCAGAGGATCCTGGGCAATCTGTTCCTGAGGCAGCTCATAGTAAAAATCATGCAAATTCATCTTATCAATCCTCTTCACTCCACCTGGATATCAAAAAGTTCTTTCATCTGTGCCCGGATCGCATCCGGCCTTTGTCTTACAAACTCGTAGATCACCTGGATATTCTCTTCGATCTCTTCCATAGTCTGAGAATACGATGCATCCTGGCTTTTCTTGTAGGCAATGCTTTCTTCCAGTTCCTGATCCCGCACGCTGCGCAGATCCGCAACGGCCTCTCTTACCCGTGCTTCTGTAAAATATTCATGGATACACCGTTCCATATACCAGGCAAACCGTTTCTGCATATCCTCTCTTTGCATCACCGCCGCAAAAAGGCGGTTCCCATCCAGCACATCCTGGATGCTTCTTAAATCTTCCGGAGCATCATCATATAGGTTGAAACCGGCCTCCATGTCATAGTACAGATACCGCCACCTGCCATCCTGACGCCCTGTGTCGCAGTACTCGCCGGTGGGTGCATAATATCGATACAGCTTTACATTATTCTGGGGCCAGTCCCAGTTGGCAATATAGGTCTCAATGGCAAAATACTGAATCATATTTTCCATATCCACCAGCTGGCAGAGCTCTCCAAATGTCCGGTCATCGGTCAGGTCTTTCTGCCCATAGCCTCTTAGCACCTGATAATCTTCCTCCGCTTTTTGTTCCTGGCGGGTCAGCGTTTCTTCCACTTCTTCGCCGCCTCCGCCTGCCGTAACGGTCTCATAATACCCGGAACCAGAAACTCCGTAATTTTCCTCCATGTACCGGTCATCGTAAACTTCCTGGATCCATTCAAAATTATAATATTCTCCGTTCAGATAAACCGCCGCCGGAGCGAAAGATTTGTGGTCAATCCCCTCAATCTGCCCGCACAGCAGCTGAAAAAGCTCCTCCCGAAAAAGCGTCACTGCCCGGTCTGTTCCGTGATTGCGCACCACCAGCCGTTCATAGGAAGATTGTACTTCTCCGGTCTGCAAAGAAAGATTGTCCGGGAAAATCGGGTAGTCAAAGGTTTTCGCCCCATATTCTTCCCGGGCGTAGAGCTTGAAAGATTTCCGATACGACTGTCTGCTGGCATGTCCGAATACCCGGATCCCGGCCGCCTGATCCACCACCCGTTCCCCGTCAGAAGTCAGAATCTCTATATGCGCATCCCGCTCCCATGCTCTGCCCCGCTGGGTAAAATTTGCCGGCTGCGTCAGAAGATCCGGATCATAATTTTCGCTGTTCTGATACAGTTCCCGCACTTTTCCTTCCGTCAAAATTCCATACTCATAATCATACAGATTATATGGATCGCTGGTAACGCACACAAGATAGGTGCTGAAACGTTTTTGAAATGCTTCTTCCTCTTTTGCATAAAAGTAAGTGCGGGTAAATAATCTGCCCCATGACTGGGATACCGGGTCGAAGGTACAAGCCCGAATGACACAGCTTGCCACTTCGTCGGATGCCAAAAAACAAAGCGGTTCTGCATATACTGCGCTTTGTGCCGTCGGTATGCTTCCGTCCGTCGTATAGTAGATCGGAGCGCCGCTTCGATTGGAAAGTATAAGCTCTAAATCCCCCGCGTGAAAGGATTGCTCCTCCGACGCAACGATGTCATCTTCTCCTTCCCGCTTTGCAGCTTCCTGACGGCAGAACAGCGTCCCTGCCAAAAGAACCACGGATACTGCCACCACCGGCAGCATCCAAAGGATCTTTCTTCTGTTCATTATTGTCTTAGCTCCGCGCCGAGGGTCTGAAGGCCGTTCAGAATCTTTTTCATGACCGCTGTGATCTCCGCCTCCTCTAAAGTCTTATCCTTCGCCCGGAACACGATGGAATAAGCGACGGATTTGAATCCTTCTTTAATCTGCTCTCCTTCATAGACGTCAAAGAGTTCATAGCTTTCAAGAATCTTTCCGCCGCGTACAGAGATGATTTCTTCGATCTGTCCCACCATCACATCCTTGGGAACAACCATGGAAATATCTCTTGTGACAGCCGGGAATCTGGCTATCCCTTCATACTTCCGGTCAAAGGTCGCTTTTTCCACAACAGAAGGCATATCCAGTACCGCCACGTACGCCCGCTCTCCGATTTCGTAGGATGCCAGAACCGTCGGATGAACTTCACCCAGATATCCGATCTTCGTCCCATCGTAAATGATGTCCGCCTGCCTGCCTGGATGCAGGAAAGGTCTTTGGGATTTCGGATCATAGACTTCTTTTTTGTGCATGCCGATCTTGTCCAGAAATTCTTCCACCACTCCTTTCATGGTGAAGAAATCCCCGTCTCCGTACATACCCAGAGTAAACTGCATCCGTTCTTCCGGCAGTTCCTGAAGGGGCAGGCTCTTGGGAATATAGATATTGCCCAGCTCATAGAGGCGCACATTTTTATTCCTGCGATTATAGTTGGTGCCAAGAGAAGTCAGCATTCCATTCAGAGAGAGGGTCCGCATAATGGAAAAATCCTCTCCCAGCGGATTGGAAATGGTCACTGCCTGACGCTCTTTTGCCTGTTTTGGCAGTAAAAGTCTGTCAAACACTTTCGGACTCTCGAAACTGTAGTTCATCCCCTGGGAGAAACCACAAAACTCCGCAATTTCTCTGGCCACAGCCTCCACACGCAGATAAAACGGCAGTTTCCCAGTGGTAGCCTCTCCTTTCGGAAGCGTGGTCGGAATATTGTCGTAGCCGTAGAACCGGGCCACTTCCTCTGCAATGTCCGCCATGCAGAGCAGATCCTGACGGAAACTTGGAATGATCAGTTCTTCGGTGGATGCTTCATACTGCAGTTCCAGCGGTCCAAAATAAGAAAGCATCTGCTCTTTCGTAAGGTTTGTGCCGAGCAGAGCATTGATATGTTCCGGCTTAAAGGGGATGCGCACCGGCTCCTTGATTCCTTTACAGACATCCACGATTCCGTCCACCACCTCACCGGCTCCCAGTTCCTCGATCAGCTGGCAGGCCCGGTTGATCGCCGCCTCTGCACTGCTTGGATCCAGACCTTTTTCAAACTTGCCGGAAGCTTCTGTCCGAAGGCCGACTTTCTTGCTGGAGAGACGGATGTTCGTACCGTCAAAGCACGCCGCCTCGAACAGCATGGTATGCACCTCATCGGTAATCATGGAATTCTCACCGCCCATGATGCCTGCCATGCCAACCGCCTTCTCACCGTCGCATATCATCAGAACCGATTCATCCATCGTCCGCTCCTGTCCGTCCAGAGTGACGAATTTTTCTTCTTTTTTCGCACGCCGCACGATGATCCGGTGATCCGCAATGGTATCCAAATCATAGGCATGCATGGGCTGACCGTACTCTTCCATCACATAGTTGGTGATATCCACCACATTGTTGATAGGGCGGATACCCACCGACGCCAGCCTTCTCTGCATCCATTTTGGTGACGGGGCAAGCCTGATATTTTTCACAACTCTTGCACAGTACCTGGGACACAGCTTTGGATCTTCTACTTCTACTTTAATATAGTCATTGACATCGCCTTTGCTTCCTTTTGCCTGAACCACAGGCGGCTTATATTCTTTACAGAAAGTTGCTGCTGCCTCTCTGGCAAGACCCAGAACACTGTAGCAGTCCACCCGGTTGGACGTGATCTCAAATTCAAACACCACATCCCGAAGTCCCAGTGCTTCCACCGCATCCGCGCCTACCTCTGCATCTTCCGGAAGGATATAGATGCCAAGCTCGGGCGCTTCCGGATACAGATCCCGGCTGGATCCCAGCTCCTCGATGGAGCACATCATGCCATCAGACTCGATTCCGCGCAGCTTTCCTTTTTTGATCCTGATACCTCCGGGCGTCAGTTTGCCGTCATGGCCTCCTGCCACACGCCCGCCGTCCAAAACTACCGGAACTTTATCTCCTTCTTCTACATTGGGTGCTCCGGTCACAATCTGAACGGTCTTTCCTTCCCCGATTCTCACCTGACAGACAATCAGCTTGTCTGCGTCCGGATGGCGCTCAATCTTTTCAATCTGCCCGATGACAATCTTCTCCAGATCTGCGTCCATCTTCTTGAACCCTTCCACCTTGGATCCGGACAGGGTCATGGCATCGGTAAACTCCTGTGCTGTCACATCCAGATCCGGTACATATGCTTTTAACCATGATAACGATGTATTCATACTGTTTCCACCTCTCTTAATTTAATCCCGCTGCAGCCTGCTCTGCCTTTTTTAGAACTGGCGCAGGAAGCGAATGTCGTTCTCGTACAAAAGCCGCATGTCATCAATCTCATATTTCAGCAGTGCGATACGTTCCAGACCTACACCGAAAGCAAACCCGGTATACTCTTTGGGATCGATGCCGCACATCTCCAGTACATGGGGATGAACCATGCCGCATCCAAGGATCTCAATCCAGCCGGAACCTTTACAGAACCTGCAGCCTTTGCCGCCGCATTTGAAACAAGATACATCCACCTCCGCACTTGGCTCCGTGAACGGGAAATGATGGGGGCGAAATTTTGTCTTCGTCTCTTCTCCAAACAGTTCTTTGGCAAACTCTTCCAGCGTCCCCTTCAGATCGGCAAAGGTGATATTCTTGTCAATCACCAGTCCTTCGATCTGATGAAAGGACGGGGAATGGGTTGCATCCACCTCATCAGAACGGAATACCCGCCCCGGGGAGATCATGCGGATCGGAAGCTTCCCTTTTTCCATGGTACGTGCCTGTACCGGAGAAGTCTGCGTGCGCAAAACGATGTCTTTGTTGATATAGAAGGTATCCTGCTCATCTTTTGCCGGATGGTTGGCCGGAATATTCAGTTTTTCAAAATTATACAGGTCATACTCTACTTCCGGCCCTTCGATTACCTCATATCCCATGCCGATGAAGATCCGCTCCACCTCTTCGAGTGCGATGGTATTGGGATGCCGGTGCCCCACACGATTCTTCTTTGCCGGAAGCGTCACGTCGATCACCTCCGTCTTTAATCGCATCTCCAAAAGCATCTGCTCCATCTGCTTTTTGGCATCTTCCAGGACCTGTTCGATCTCTGCTCTGGTATCATTGACCAGCTGTCCAAAAGCCGGACGGTCCTGGGGCGCCACTTCCTTCATACTTTTTAAAAGCGCCGTCAGTTCCCCTTTCTTACCCAATATGGATACGCGCACATCGTTCAAAGCTTCCGGATTTGCGGATGCTTTGATTTTTGCAATCGCTTCTTCTCTGATTTTCTGCAGTCTTTCTTTCATCTTGTGCTCCTTCCTAATCTGAAATTCCGGCCTGTCCCCAGACATGCTGCCGGGTTTTGGCCTCTGCGGCAGGCATCAGATGCCCCTACTAACACGGCATCCGGCTCAACGCCAGCAGGAATTAAAAAAAGTTCCGTCTCCAACAATAGGGACGAAACTTATAATCCGTGGTACCACCCTGATTCCCGGACTTTGCCGGGCACTCCAGCCGCGTAACGTGCAGGTAACGTCATCCCCTACTGTGACTTCAGGGATGCTGCTCCGGTGGGAAATTCACAATTCTGTCTGAACCTGGACGGGCTTACAGCCGGTGACCCTTCCTCTCTGACGGAAAACAGGTTGCTACTGGCACCTTCAATGCATTTTTCATATCAATGACTACTATAACACAGAATACTGGAAAGTCAAGCCCTTTTTTGCAATCCCTACCAGCGGATCCCGGTCATCTGCTCTTCTCGCCAGTAATTCAGTTCCATTCCGATCAGTACAATATACATGACAAAATACAGCCAGAACATCAGAAGAACTAAAGTTGTCAGGCTGCCGTACATGTTGAAGGCGTGACTGTACTCAATATATATGGAAAATCCGTAGGAAAACAGGTACCAGCCCGCCGCCGCAAAAAGTGCACCTGGAAGCTGATCGATAAAACCGGCCCGGCGGCTGGGCAGCACCATATACAAAAGCGCAAAATAAAAGGTGAACAAAGCAAGCATGAGCACCATCCGAAACGAAAGGATAATCCGGGTAAAAATCGCCAGAAACGGAAAGTATACGGCAAACAACTCGTGAATCGACGTACCGAACACGATCAGAAGAAGGGTAGCTGCAATCAGAAGTACAAACAGAATTGCAAAAACTGCCCCCCGAAGACGCATCTGAAAATAATTCTGCCGCTTTTCCACATGGCAGATGGCATTCATTCCACGGTTCAGCGCCATAAAGCTTTTGCCCGAAGACCAGACCGTCACCAGCGCGGAGATGGAAACCGTAGCCACCGTGCGGCTGTACATCTCGTCAATGATCCCAAAAAGCCAGCTCTGAAACCCCAGGGGTACCACCTCCTGAATCAAATGGTACAGATCTGCCTTTCCAATGCCGGTAAACTGGATTACGGATAAAAGCAGAATAATCAGAGGAAGAAAGGAGAGCATGATAAAATAAGCCGACTGCGCCGCGTAAGCTCCCACATGGCTTTTCTCCATTTCTTTTTTCATATCCAGAACTGTGCTGATCATACGTATCATCTTTTCTGCCCGCTGCTCCTTTTTCATAATTGTGTATTATCATACCTTATCTATTCTAATCTTGCAAGGCGGATTTCATGATAAAAATACTGAAGGATCTCGTCATAGCCATACCCTTCCTCCGCCAGCACCTTTGCCCCATTCTGGCTCATACCGGCGCCGTGACCCAGCCCCCCGCCGTAGATCTGATATCCGGTAAGCGTTCCTTCTTCCTCCACCGGCTCCATGACAAAATAGCCGCTGGGCAGAAGGTTTCCACCCTCACTGATGCTTCCGTCGTTCTTATGTATTTCCCCGCCGGGGACTCCCAGCATCAGACGGATATTGTATTCATATGTAACCTTCATTGTTCCGTCGCTTCCGGTTAAAAGAAGTTCCTGCACGGCACCTCCGGTATTGCGAAGCTGAATCTCTGCTTTTTGAATCTCCCCGATGCTGTCCACCTCCTGGTGTACGAAACTGTCCCCTTCTTTTAGAAGAATTCCTTCTTCCGAGCGCTGCGCCCTTGCCTTTGCCCAGGTGGCAACATTCTGCCGGATCTGATCCAGAGACACATAGCAGTTCCAGCGGTACCAGGGTTCCGAAATTTCCAGATCTCCTTCATGCTTTTTGCGGATAAATGAAGAAAAGGTCTCTTCATCGGTCAGATCGTGATCATTTTCGGAAGTTCCGATCCGCCTTCCGGCTATGTAGGGAGTCTGCTTTCGGTCTCCTTTTTCCCAGATGTTCTCATCCGTTGTGCTGCCGCATGAGGTGGCAAAATAATATGCCTTTACCGGTCCGTCCTCCCAGAGCATGATCTGCCCTTCTGTCGCCGCCACTGCCTGGCTGGTGGTCTCCTGACTCTCAATTTGGTTGTATACCTGATAAGATACACTGTCGTTCACATGAGCCTCATACTCCGGGTATGCATACTCCCGCATCTGCCAGACTGCATAAGTCCGCGCACAGACTGCCTGCGCTTTCAGTGCTTCTTTTGCGTAAGCGGACGGCATCTCGCTTGGCACAACTCTGCACAGATATTCTTCCAGGGGCACTTCGTTGACAATCACCCATCCGGCTTCTTCTTCAAAATACTGAAGCTCCCCCGGATACTCCCGCGCAAGTTCTTTGTCCGCATGATGAATCCCGCCGTCTTCTGCCAGTATCAGAACCCGAATTTTTGCATCGGCCCCTGGCATTTCCCATACTTCTTCCGGAACTGCCGTGTATTCTTCCTCTTCTTCCGGAATCACCAGCTGTTCGCCCTCTTGTGGGGGCTCCTCTTCTCTGCTGTCCCTTGCGGGCATGATAAGCAGGATCAGAAATCCCGCCAGAACAATCAGAAGCATCGCCTTTTGCTTCAGTCTCTTTATATACATCCGAGTCCCCCCTTGTAAACGTCTGCCTGCCTTTGACCCATACTGCTCTGCAGGATTGTACACAGACACGCCTGCGCCATCCTGTCATTCTGCCCTCTTATGACCCCCACAGGAGCGTTTTTGTCTCACAGGACACACTTCTTTTTTGTGACGTAAAAAACGGGTACTGCAAGTTCTTTGCAATACCCGGTATCTTTCATTTCCCAAAGTGCCGTTCCCTGTATTTTGACGCCTAGCCACAAGCTAGGTGGGTAACCTCAACAAGCCATCAGCCTTCCACTGGCGTCTCCTAAGACGGAGGCATGACATCCGGCTTGCGATCTTGGAATCCCATGAACGTAAATGTAGGTTCAAAATGACAGGGCTCTCGAACACCCCAGGAAATCTGTATCTCTAGTATAACCTATTTTTCCTGGTTTGACAACCACAGTGCACAAAAACTTGTTCCAATTTTTCAAATTTCTGGAAAATGTGACAAGACCAGTACACTGGTATGCTTTTCCATGATTTATTCTATGATTTCTCTCTATGGTTTATGATCGAACATATATTCTACTTCCATTGCGATACCAGGAATACGATTTTCGTACAAAACAAAAGGACCGCCTTTCCAGACAGCCCCTTTGTTATCTATTTCACAAACATTATGCCAGCTCTTTTACCAGCTTCTCCAGTGCAGCCAGTGCCTCATCCGGAAGCTTGTCATAGCCGCCTTTTGCGGTAGCGAACTTCGCCACTGCATCCACACGGTTCTTCATCGCATTTTTCAGAGCCTCTACATAGTCTGCATCCTGCAGATTCGGTGTGAAGTCTCCGCTCTTTCCGCTCCAGTCATTGATGATCTCAATATCCTCGAAGGGACCCCACTGCTTGAAGTCTGCCTTGCCTTCCACGATATCCTCAAGAATTCCAAGGGTATCTTCTTTCTGGACCTTCTTGCCCATAAAGTCACCGGTGTTGACGATGTAACAGTCTACGTTCTTCTCCTCCACCAGCTTCTTAAATTTCTCATAGTCATTGACCAGAGGATAAGTACGGAACGGGTTTGCATAAGGCACAATACGAAGTGCATTCAGATCGGTGCCTGCAGCCACACGCTCTGCGGTGGAAGTCTTGGTTGCCAGCGTCGCACCCATAACAGATGCCAGAGCAGAACCTTTCAGCTTCACTACCGGCGGGATGGTCGGGTCTTTCATAATCCAGAAGATAGCATTGACCGGAGAATCGATCTTATCCACACGGTTCGGAGACCACAGTTTGGACTTGATGGCACGGCCGTTGCCGTTACGGATATCTTCTGTTACCAGCTGAATCTTGCCGTCCTCATCCATTGTAGCGGAGCAGTTCTGAGCAGTCAGCAGATATTTGTTGTCCGGGCATCCGGTGGGATAATCTGCCGTCTTGTCAAAATAGGTCGGCTCGATGGCTACGGAAGCACATGTCTCCGTATTGATGATAAATGCATCGTCATGAAGAACGGTGATGCCGTATTTGCCGCCATGCTGTGCATGGGTCAGTGTGGATTTGCCGGATCCGGACAGACCGAATACAGAAGCCACATATTTTCTTCCGTCAGAAAGCGCATACTCTTTCTGTCCGCCGTGGCAGCTTGCATAACCGTTCCGGTTTGCCAGCGCCCATGCCATGGTCAGAGTACCTTTCTTGTGCTCACCAAAATACTTCATGCCAAGAATCGCTGCGCAGTTCTGGTTGGTGTCAAAATAACACAGAGTCAGCGGATCGCTCAGGCAGCTGAAATCCAGATCTGGGCGCTCCACCGGTGTCCACTGGGGATCGGAGAAGATATAGATATCCGGCTCTTTGCCATCGCCGATGGGTTTGGACTTTTTATACATTTTTACATAGTCATCAGACATATACTGGAAGTTGATCATCCAGTTATAGAGAAGATTCTCCTCTCCTTCCGGAATCAGAAGGTGAATCTTTGCCATGAATTCCGGATCCAGACCTGCGTAGCACTCTGCGTGGTACATGGTTTTCCAGCGGGTCTCATAGATCGCATCCATAACAATTTTATCCAGTTTTTCTTCATCAACACCCGGCTCTCCCTTGATCCGGCGTGCTGCTGCATAACGTCCGGTCACTGCGCCGTCGTTGAACAAAAGAACTTTTGCATCTTTTTCCAGGCCGAACTCCTCGCCTCTGTACACAGGCATGTCAGTGACGATGGTTCCCGGAGAATTCTTTGCTAAATCATAAGCTTCCTTGAGGGTATTCACTTTTACTACATTATTTCCGTAAAATGCAGCCTCGATGATGGAACGTGTTTTTGAGAAACCAGGCTTGCCTTTGCCGATTTCACTGAGCGGGTAATACGCTTTTGTTGACATAATCGTGTCCTCCTCATTTTATAACCGGGTACTATACCCCATATAGATAAACCTAACAGCATCAAAAAATTCTGTTTTGCAGAATTCTCCGCCTGAAGCGGACCGCTTCCGCGACATGATTCTTTGCCGTCATGCTCCATTATACATTCTGTCGTGAAAAAGTCAAGTCAAAAGTATTTTTTCATGGCCTTCTTTACTTCCAGCCCATACCAGAAAAGGACCACAAGAAAGACTGCCATCATCAGCCAGAAAAGCGTCCAGATTTCCACCACATACGTATTCATAAGGGAAATTCCGCTGTATACCACCATCACGGTCCCCAGCGTCCAGAGCTTCGGAGACATACAGTTGGCATAACCTTGAAGATCCCTGCAGGAATTCAGATCGGTATCCTTGAATACCAGAAAAGTACGGATGATTTTTCCCTCCCGCTTCAGCACAAAGGCTGCATACATGGCATAAAGCCCAAATCCCAGCACAAGAATGTCAAGCATATTGAATATTCCGTCAAACCCCATTTTGTTCTCCTATTCTACACCAAGAAATCCAAGAACCGTCTTTTTCATCTCATGGACTTCACATACGGTATTGTGAAGTACCGGCGCCGTACGGATCTCCTCAATAGCTCCTGGAATATCCGTTCCTGAGATGGCAGACAGCTCGTCCATCAATTCAAAATCCCCCATCCTGCCGTAACGATTTCGGTCAATCGCCTCCATAACACTTCTGGTAAACTTATAAGGACTTGCAGTGGAGGCAATCACGGTTTTGGTCGGATCCTTTGTCTCCTCCCTATACGTTTGATACGCACAGGCGGCAACTGCCGTGTGAGTATCCAGCACATAACCCGTATCCTCATAGATCTTTGCAATGATCTTGGCCGTATCTTCCTCCGTTGCATAATAACCGAGGAAATCCGAAAGTTTTTCCTGCATCTTTGGGGTAATCCTGTACTTTCCTTCCGACGCCAGAGCATCCATCAGTTCCGCATCTTTCCTGGCATCTCCGTCTGCGATCAGATACAAAAGGCGCTCCAGATTGCTGGAAATCAGAATATCCATAGACGGAGAAGTCGTCAGAATAAAAGGACGGTTTCTGTCATATTCCCCGGTTCGGAAGAAGTCATACAACACCCGATTCTCGTTGGAAGCACAGATCAGCTTTTCGATGGGTACCCCGATCTGTTTTGCATAGTAGGCAGCCAAAATATTGCCAAAATTGCCCGTGGGCACAACAACATTTATCTTCTCGCCTTCTGACAGTTCTTCGCTTTCCTGCAGCTTTGCGTACGCATAGACATAGTATACGATCTGGGGCACCAGACGGCCGATATTGATGGAATTGGCACTGGAAAACCGGAAACCGGCCTTCTGAAGCTTCTGTGCCAGCTCCTGATCGCCGAAAATAGCTTTGACCCCACTCTGGGCATCATCAAAATTTCCCCGGATACCAACGACACATGTATTGTTTCCTTTCTGAGTGACCATCTGTTTTTCCTGGACCGGACTGACTCCGTCCTTGGGATAAAAGACCACGATCCTTGTTCCCGGCACATCTGCAAATCCTGCCATAGCCGCCTTTCCCGTGTCTCCGGATGTGGCTGTCAGAATCACGATCTCCTCCTCAATCTGATTCTTTTTCGCCGCTGTGGTCATCAGATGGGGCAGAATCGAAAGGGCCATATCTTTAAATGCGATGGTTGCTCCGTGGAACAATTCCAGATAATAAGCTCCGCTTGCCTTTGCCAGTGGTGCGATGACCTCTGTATCAAATTTCTTGTCGTAAGCACTGCTGATGCAGTGTCTCAGTTCTTCTTCCGTAAAATCCGTCAGAAAAAGCTTCATCACTTCATAAGCAGTTTCCTGGTAAGACATCCGGGACAACTCCCTGAAAGAAACCGTCAGCACCGGAATCTGTTCTGGAACAAACAGCCCTCCGTCTTTTGCCAGTCCCTGAAGAATTGCCCTGGATGCAGTCACCCCTGACTGCCCGCCTCTTGTGCTCTTATATTGTATTTGCATCATATCTCATTCCTCTGCTTTCGTTATTCCAGGCCCTTGCCCTTAGACATGTGCAAGAATTCATTCCCACAAACCGTGATGTACAGCCGGCAAAAATTTTCAAACACACTCTAGCGCACATTGTATCACAGGTATCCAAAAAAAGAAAGAGGCTTCCTGCCTCTTTCCTCACATTGCATAAAAAATATGATTTCCATGTTCTAAAACCCGGTTTAAGGAACTGTCGAACCAGCTGCTCTTGCTGTATACAGACCGGAAGTAAAGGGCCCCTGCAGAAATGTCTTCTCCGTTCATGGCTCTTTGCACCGCGTCCACAGTCTCCTGAGAGACGCTGACACTGTTGATTCTTCCATCAGAGATGGGCGAAAACTGGGCTCTGCCTCCTTCTCTTTGATAGACGACTTCCGTGACTGTATTGGGAAAACTTTCATTTTTCACACGGTTGATGACCACATTGGCCACCAGCATCCTGCCAGCCAAATCTTCTCCGCCGGCTTCTGCTTCTACTATTTTGAGGAGTACCTGATACTCCGATTCTTCCAGGCAAATACTGCTCCCGGTCACCATGGCCGGCTCTGCCGCCGTCTGCACCAGTTCCTCTGGTTCTTCCGGCATCTCTTTTTCTTCTGCCAAAGATGAATCTTCCGTCACCGTTTCCTCTCCCGCAGAAGTCTTCGTTTCCTGTATTTCTGTTTCTTCTTCGCCCATATCATCTGACATCAGGTTTTCCGATCCTTCTTCTGTTAAATAATGCTCATGTTCCTCTGCAGGTATATCTGTTTCGACGTTTTCTTCCCCTGTCAGGACGTCCTCCTGAAAAGCTGTTTTAAGCTCTTCTGTCAGCGCATCCTCTGCAGCATATACGGTCAAAGACCCTAAACTGCAGGAATTCAGAGATGTCATGCTTGTCATGAGGACTCCCCCAAGGGCAAGCGCAGCACCTCGATAGCATCTACGCATACATACTCTCCTTTTCTGTTTCATTTTCCTTCGGCAAAACTGCAAGCTGCCGCAGGGAGCAGACAAGGCATCCTTTCGTTTTTCTCTGTCTGCTACAAGTTGGCATTATAGCCTGGGACAAATCTAAATGTCAATATAAATATTACGATTTTGTTAACTATTATGAACGATTTTTTTCATTTTTATGACAGAATTCAAAAAAAAGAACGCTTTTCACAAAAAAATGTGAAAAACGTCCCCGTTTTTTGTAACTAACTTATTGTACCGAATGGTTAATTGCTGTCAGCAGTGCATCAATGGAAGCATGGATGATATCCGGATCAATGGCTGCTCCCCAGTGAATTTTGCCGTCCGGAGTCTGAATTCCCACATAGGCGATGGCACTGGAACTGGAGCTGACTGTCAATGCATGCTCCTGGTAGGTGACCAGTTTGTAGTTGAATCCATAAGCTTTTTTCAGTGCATTGCTCACCGCATTCAGACGACCATTACCAGAAGCGGTCGTCACCCGCTTCTCCCCTTCATAATAAGTAGTGATCTCTGTCGTAATACCATTTACCTGTTTGAAATGTACTTCCAGAATCTGATAAGGGGTCTTGATTCCGACAAATTTTGCCTCGAACACCTGATAGATCTCTGTGGGCTGCAGCTCCTTGTTCTGCGCATCGGACACTGCTTTGGCCGCATACCCCATGGCCTCCCGCATCTTCGGAGGCAGAACGATTCCGTAATTGCGTTCCAGGATATAGCCAACTCCGCCTTTGCCGGACTGACTGTTGATCCGAATCACGTCTGCATCATAGCTTCTTCCCACATCCTGCGGATCGATGGGAAGATAAGGCACGGTCCAGTGATCCGGCGATTTTTCGTCGATCCATTTCATGCCTTTGGCAATGGCATCCTGATGAGATCCGGAGAAAGCCGCAAATACAAGAGCACCGCTGTAAGGATTGCGCTCGTTGACCTTCATACCCGTGTACTGTTCATAACCTTCACAGATCTCATTCATATTCGCAAAATCCAGCTTTGAATCGACACCCTGCGCATACATATTCATGGCTACTGTGACCAGATCCACGTTGCCGGTACGCTCTCCATTGCCAAAAAGTGTTCCTTCCACCCGGTCAGCTCCCGCAAGAAGTCCCATCTCCGTATCGGCAACTCCGCATCCCCGGTCATTGTGCGGATGAAGAGACAAAAGCACATGATCTCTGTATTTTAAATGCTTGCTCATATACTCAATCTGCTGTGCATAGACATGAGGCATGGAAAGCTGTACCGTTACCGGAAGGTTAATGATGGCTTTTTTTTCTTTTGTCGGCTGCCACACATCCAAAACGGCATTGCACACCTCAAGGGCATATTCGGGCTCCGTTCCGGTGAAGCTCTCCGGACTGTACTCAAAGCGATAATCGGCTCCCTCTTCTTCGGTCAGTTCCTTCAAAAGTTTTGCCCCTTCGACGGCAATTTGCAGAATCTCTTCCTTCGTTTTATGAAAGACCTGCTCTCTTTGTGCCAGGGACGTGGAATTGTAGACATGCACAATGGCATTTTTCGCACCTTTTAAAGCCTCAAACGTCTTACGGATAATATGTTCCCTTGCCTGGGTCAGTACCTGTACCGTCACATCATCCGGAATCAGATTCTGCTCAATCAAAGCTCTGAGAAATTCATATTCCGTCTCGGAGGCCGCCGGGAACCCTACCTCTATTTCCTTAAAACCAATTTTGACAAGAAGTCCGAAGAAATCCAACTTCTGTTGCAGGGTCATGGGAACCACAAGGGCCTGATTCCCGTCCCGAAGGTCCACGCTGCACCATACTGGTGCCTGGTCCACATACTCTTTTTTCGCCCACTCCATACAGGTTTTTGGAGGCATAAAATACTGTCTGGTATACTTTTTGTAATTCATCCTGTCTATTCTCCTGTCTTTTTATTATGCAGATTTTCTGCAGAAGTGAAATCCGCAGAGGATGCAGGGCATCTGGCCCTCACAACACTTGCGAAATAAACACGCCGCGCAAAGCCCCGGTTCTTCACTTCCGGAAATCAAAGACCCCGCTGCAAGCAACGGGGTATCAAACTTGCAGTGCTGCAGAGCAGCGGGGTATTTGACCCTCGCGGCAGTCGCCAAATGTCTGCAAGCGGCCACTTGGCTCGTTGCCCGCGGGAATAAAAAAAGCCCTCCATCCCCGGTTATGATAACCCAGAGACGAAAGACAAACTGTCCTACGCGGTACCACTCTGATTTCATGAATGATTCACACACTTATCGGATACGGATGCAAGCTCTTATATCCTTCCCTTTGTAACGGCAGGGTCCCGTCTGTATCTACTCTCTTCCATGGACATCCACAAAAGATTTTGGACAGCCGCTCCGAGGCGAGTTCCAAACGTCCCTTCCACTGCCTCGCACCAACCGTCAGCTCTCTGAAATCCAGTCCGTATGTACTATTCCTCATCTACGCATTTACTTATTTCACTGGAATGTATCATATCAAAAACACTGGAAATTGTCAAGCAGGAGTTTTTATCTTTTGTATTTTAAACTATTTTATGCGGTCTGTGTCTCCAACCTGGTAATCCGTACCTCATGATCCTGCAACTGTTTCAGCATCATGGTGATGGTTTCCTGCTCGTTCTTAATCATTCGGTAAAGTTCTTTCAGTTCCCTTTGATCCTTCTGAATCTCTGCGAACTTCTTTTCATTCTTCCGGTCAAAACGCTCCATCTCATCCAGAAGCATGACCTCAGAATCATGAATTGCCTTTCTGATCATGCCCGGCACACGCCGGTCAATGATTCTGGGCACTTGTTTGTTAATGATCTTTGGTACTCTCTCATCAATGATCTTTGGTACTCTCTCGTCAATGATCTTTGGCACTCTCTCGTCAATAATCTTTGGTACTCTCTCGTCAATGATCTTTGGTACCCGTTCATCAATAATTTTTGTCGTAACCTTTGCGACAATATCAGGCACCAGTCTCACAACTACATCGGTAGTAACTTCTGCTGCAATCTCCCGGACCGCCTGCAGATCTTTTTCATCCAGCATATGTTTCCCCTCCCAGTTTTAGATTTTGCTGCCCTCCTGCAATCCCATTATACCTCTGACAACAGAAACTCTGCAACCTCTTTTTACATTTTTCGACATCCGGCCATATGCCTTCGTTACTATTCACGGCCCGAGGGGCCGTTCATAGCAACGATCAAGTCAGATCATACCACATCCTATATTTTTAAGAAGTTATTCTTCTGCTTCTCTTTGATTTCCGGTTCCGGCACAAGGCTTATTGCCAGTAAACAGACGGTTCATACGTTCCAGAATTTCCTGTTCCTTCTTATATAATAGACTCTTTTCATAACCTCTACCCACAATCCAGAACAGCTTCTGGCGAACCAGCTCCAGACAGGTACACGCCCCATACACTACCAGACCGATCGCAACTGTATAAATGACTGCCCAATGGGTTCTTGCCACCTTACTGGCCCGGAACAAATCCCACACCGGATAACGGATCAGATAATGGTCATGAATCAAATAAACGCCAAAAGCCGCTCCTGCAACTTTCCGGATGACTCCGTCCAGCCTGGTCTCCTTCCAGGGCATATTCTTAACACAGAGAAACAGGCAGACCGTTGCCAGCAGCGCCAGCGGAGAATTGTAGTTCAGAAAATACTCGATCTCCTCCTGATGCAGTTTCACACTGAGGTAGACACTGGCCAGCACTCCAAGGGAAGCAAACACATATCCCAAAAAGCCATACCAAAAATATCGCCGATCCTGACGGGTATGCAGCTTTATATACCCTGCAAGAAACGCCAGGAACAAAAACCAGGTCAGATCTCTGCCGTCACAGGCTCCATAAGTGTTCACCCGGAAAATCATATGATTTACGCTGAAAAAAAGTCCCAACAGGATCAAAAGATACTGATACTGTCTTTTTGTCAGCCTGACTGCCAGCATCCCGGCAAAGGGCATCAGAAGAACCAGCGCCATATAGACCGAGGCAAACCAGTAGTTCCGCGCAGAGATGGGAAACAAAGCCAGCAGGATATCTCTGCCGGTCACACCGCCCCACAGTCCAAAGACCATGCAAATAACCACCGAATAAAACATGATCTGCCTCCAGAGCCGCAGAAGTCTCTGTGCCTTGAATTCCCGGTCGATGGAAAAATACCCTGCAAGCATCACAAAACAATTCACATGAACCACTGAGAAAGACTGAATCAGATAGGACAGAAAATAATTGGTCGTCCCATATCCCAATTTTGCCGTCACCCTGCCATGAAACAGACAGTGCCCAACCACAATCATGTACATACACAGGATCCGAAGCAATTCAAAATTTGCCTGTCTTTTTTTCATCCTTCTCATCTCCCTTTTGTTTTATGGCTGATACAGGTTGTTTTCCGTCACAAGTTTTCTTCCTTTATCCCCGTCCCGGATCACAATGCGGACTTCATACCGGTCGTCCAGCGGATAACTCAGTTTGGGAATTGTAAACCGCACCTGGTCAGTATCACAAAGCGCTGTGTCATACAGCATCGAATACAGCCCGTCTTCATCCTGCTGAAGCCATACTCCCTGGTACATTCGCCTCTTTCCGCTCTCCACACTCTCCATCCAGAGAAAGACACTCTTTCCCTGAAGCTCTTCCGGCGTCATCTCAACCGTTGCCTCGAACACATCATACCGTTCATTCTCTGCCGTGTAAGTTCTGTCCAGCGAAGCATGGAACTTTGTCGTATCCTTCAGACCCGACATTTTATAATTCAGTGCAAACAGATCAAAATCTCCGATTTGATTGAGCTTGGAGTATGTGATAAAAATACCATCATACGTATCCTGCAGATGTAGCATCATATGCTCCAACAGGGTGTTGGAAATCAAAACCGCCCGGTCGCTTTTATAAAGCGACGTCAGAAGGCTTCTCTGCTCGTATACATTCAGGTTTGAAACCACCTGAGGGGATTCCGTCTCCCAGCCCCCCAGTGTAAAAATATTGGTCAGATAATCTTCCGGTATTTTTTCCAGGATCGAATAACCAAGCTCCACTCCATTATTGGTAAAAGGATCAAACGCATAGTAGATCTCCTTATTTTTGCTTATGGTGTCATACAATGCCCGAAAGGCAACACTGGGCTTTGATTCCTGCACTGGCAGCTGAAAGACCGGTGTAACCAGCATATGGACACAGATTCCAGCCGTCACAAAAAAACCGCCCGCACCGGCAGTCAGAAGCCCCCTCTTAGAAAGCTTCTTTTCCCAGGAAAATGTAATCTCCTCCCCCGCCGCTGACCAGATAAAAATTACAAAACTCAAAAGACATGCTGTTACTACAATCGGCAGCACCCGGTATATTTTAATAAAATACAGATAGATCCCAAGCAGCGCCGCATATGGATAACCGACACTGATCCAGTTTTTTCGTACTTTTATGGCAGAAAGTGGAAGAAGCCAGAGAATCGTCATCAAAAATCCAAGTAAAAACAGCGGTTTTTTTGCTAAAATCACCAGATAATCCACCAGATATTCCCACTGAAAGGGAAGATCCTGCCGGAACGCGACAATTTGCTGAAAGGTATCCGCTGTATAGCGATCATAATCTGCGATCAGCCAGTTTTCCAGATTGATACAGTCCGTCCGGGTCAGCCCAAGCGCCTCATATTCCGCCTGGTACGTATCCCACTCTGGAACCCCATAGTCCAAAAGTTTCTGCCTGGCCCGGTCATATTCCCGATAATGAGCCTCCGGACTGCCCGGCGTATATACCAGCACATTTTCCATTACAATGCTTCCAAAGATCAGCCCAAAAGCCAACACAAAGGGCATACAGTCCCAAAGGAAAAATCCCTTCCAGTCCCGGTCCTTCCATACCTGCCAGGCACGGATCAGCCACATGCCAAAAGCCATCAGGCTGACCATCCCGAACGCGTGAAACCGGATCCAGCTCCCAAGAAGCAGCCATACAATTCCTGCAGCTGCCGCGATGGGTTCTTTTTTCCTCTTTTTCGCCCATTCAAACAGCAGTACATATCCGGCAGCCGTCACCACTGCTGCAGTCTTCGTATACTGAAATTCCACGTACAAGGGCTGCAGACAGGCCAGCAAAAGCATCATGGCCAGAATTCCACCGGTCTTTTTGCCCCTTTCGATCCAGACAAATCCAATCGCCGTCAGAGACAGAAAAATCATCCCATACATGACAATCGTATACCAGTTCCATCCTGGTACCAGCATATAAAACAGCTTCAAAATCCATCCAAATCCACTGTGAATATAGATAAAATACTGTGTGTAATCACCATATGCCCCCGATGCAATGGCTGCCAGGGTAAATTCATCATTCGATCCGTAAAAAGGATGCAGAAACAAAACCGCATATGCCACCAGCAGCAAATGAAAGGTCACAAACAGGCATTTTACCTGCCAAACGGAATATTTTTCTTTCCTCATGGCTTACTCCTTTTCCCTCTGCCCAAACTTTCGGTCTTTGAAAACAGGAAGCTGACCTTCTAAAAAGTCAGCTTCCGAACCGTGTATTTGAAATGTCTCTTTTAATTGTCGAGCAGCTTGTCCTCTCCGTTCCAGCTGTACAGTTTCCGAATTTCTTTTCCGACTTTCTCAGACGGATGCTCTGCAGCCAGCTTCCTCATGGCCTTGAAATGAGCCTGTCCGCCTGCTGCGGACATATCCAGCAGAAACTCTTTTGCAAAAGAACCATCCTGAATATCTTTTAAGATCTTCTTCATGGTCTTCTTGGTCTCTTCTGTGATCAGCTTCGGCCCGGTGATATAATCGCCGTACTCTGCCGTGTTGGAGATGGAGTATCTCATTCCCTCGAAACCGGACTGATAGATCAGATCCACGATCAGTTTCATCTCATGGATACACTCAAAATAAGCATTTCTCGGATCATAGCCTGCTTCGGTCAACGTCTCATAACCTGCCTGCATCAATGCGCACACGCCGCCGCACAGAACTGCCTGCTCACCAAACAGGTCGGTCTCGGTCTCCGTGCGGAATGTGGTCTCCAAAACGCCTGCCCTTGCACCGCCGATGGCCAGCGCATAAGCCAGCGCCTTCTCCAAAGCCTTGCCGGTTGCATCCTGATGCACCGCCACCAGACACGGAACACCTTTTCCTGCCTGATACTCGCTTCTGACCGTATGGCCCGGTCCTTTGGGCGCAATCATCGTCACATCCACATTCTTCGGCGGCACAATCTGACTGAAATGAATATTAAAACCATGGGCGAACATCAGCATGTTGCCTTCTTCCAGGTTCGGCTCAATGTCTTTCTTATACATGGAAGCCTGCAGCTCATCGTTGATCAGAATCATGATAACATCTGCTTTTTTTGCCGCTTCTGCAGCTGTATACACCTCAAAGCCCTGCTCTTCTGCCCTCTTCCAGGACTTGCTTCCCTCATAAAGACCGATGATCACATGACATCCGGACTCCTTTGCATTCAGGGCATGAGCATGTCCCTGGCTTCCGTAGCCGATGACTGCGATCGTCTTTCCTTCCAGCATGGAAAGATTACAGTCTTCCTGATAGTAAATTTTTGCCATTGTCTTTTCCTCCATTGTCTTAAAATGTGTTTGCGTGTTATTCTGCTTTTATAAAATCGTAGTCCACAAGTTTTCCGTCCTGATCCGGTATCTTCACATCGAAAGTCCCCCTGGACAGACCAGTAATGCCGGTACGGGCAAGCTCCAAAATCTCCACTCCCCGCAGCATGCGCAGGAATGCCTCGATCTTGCTCTGGCTTCCTACCAGTTCAATCACCAGTGACTCTATGGAAACATCTACGATTTTCGCCCGGAAAATATCTGCAATGGATATGATATTCTGCCGGTTTTGCTCATTGCAGAGCACTTTTAAAAGCACCAGCTCTCTGCACACAGAACTGTCCGGATCCAGCCTCTTGATATCCACCACATCCACCAGCTTTAAAAGCTGCTTTTCAATCTGCTCCAGAATGATCTCGTCCCCTCTGGCCACAATGGTGATTCGGGTAAAATTCGGATCTGCGGTCACTCCTGCAGTAATACTGTCAATATTATAGCCACGCCGGCTGTAAAGGCCCGCAATACGGCTTAAAACACCTGATGAATTTTCCACCAGCATTGAAAAAACGACTTTGTCCATTCCTTCCCCTGCCTTCTTTCCTTCCGACTTATCAATACCAAAATATTGTAACAACGAACAGACTCTTTGTCAATTCATAATTCATGAATCCGCCCTGGAACAAGGCAGAATCAGTCACGGTTCACACCAATCACAGGTGACTTTTTACCATCCGGATATACTCCGGCGTTGTCCCGCAGCACCCGCCGATCAGGGAAGCCCCGCATTCCTGCAGATGCAGTACATGACGTGCAAAGACTTCTGCCTCCATATTATATACCGCCTCTCCGGTTTCTGTGATCACGGGCATCCCCGCATTGGGCTTTGCCAGAATGGGAATGGACACCGTTTCCTTAAGTCTGCGGATCACCGCTTCTAACTGATCCGGACCAACCGAGCAGTTTACGCCCACCGCATCCACCCCCATGGCTTCCAGCGCTGCTGCCGCCTCGAATACGGTACCGCCAAAATACAGATTGCCGTCTCCTTCGCAGCTGAAAGACACCATCAGCGGAAGAGCGCAGATTTCCCTGGCCGCATCACAGATCACCAGCGCCTCATCCAGAGAAAGCAGTGTCTCCGCCACCAAAAGCTCTACTTTGGACTCTGCAAGAAATCCGATCTGCTCTTTATAGATATCCATAAGTTCTCCATAAGACATTGGCCCATAAGGCTCCATGGGCTTCCCGGTAGTGGACAGATCTCCTGCCACTTTAACCCGGTCTCCTACGTGTTCCACGGTGCGCTTTGCAAGCGTACAGTTAATCTCTTTGACACAATCTTCCAGTCCCATGTTTTTCAGCGAAACCCGGTTTGCACCAAAAGTAGGCGCATACAGAATCTGAGATCCTGCATCTGCATATTCTTTCTGGATCGAAGCGATTACCTCCGGGTGCTCGTATACCCACTGTTCTGTGCAGACTCCCACCGGCATTCCTCTGCTGCGCAGCAGGGAACCCGTGCCTCCGTCCAGCAGTACCGGTCCTTCTTTCAGCCATGCCTGAAATGCTTCCCTTGTCATCTGTCCTTCTCCTCTTTTCCTGAGTTCTCATTCCAGGGAAGTTCTGGATTCTCAATCTTCTTGTCCCGGACCATCAGATCCGTCATCGCTTCTTTTGCGGATTTGTTCTCGAAAAGTACCTTGTTGACTTCTTCCACAATGGGCATGCTCACCTGATAGACGGCTGCAAGCGCCATGGCCGCCTTTGCAGAATATACGCCTTCCACCACCATGCGGACTTCATCCATGGCTTCCTGCATGGACCTTCCCTGACCGATCAGATATCCGGCCTTCCGGTTCCGGCTGTGTCTCGACGCGCAGGTCACGATCAGGTCCCCCATCCCTGCCAGTCCGTTAAAAGTCTCTATGTGCCCGCCCATGGCCACGCCCAGCCGGCTCATCTCCGTGATTCCCCTGGTGATCAGCGCTGCTTTCGTATTATCCCCGCATCCAAGGCCGTCGGCCACACCTGCTGCCAGAGCAATGACATTTTTAAGCGCTCCGCCCAGCTCAATGCCCAGCATATCCGGACTCGTATAGACCCGGAACACTTCATTCATGAAAATATTCTGAATATACTCGGCGGTCTTTCGGTCCTTTGCGCCCACCACCACCGTCGTGGGAATGCAGCGCCCCACTTCCTCCGCGTGACTGGGACCAGACAGAACCACCCCGTTTGCCTGAGGAATCTCCTGTTCGATGATATCTGTCAGAATCATGCGGGTGCTCTCTTCAATTCCTTTGGCCAGATTAACGATCACCTGTCCAGGAGGCACCCATCCGGCAATCTTATGCGCCGTTCCCCTGACCGCTGTGGAGGGGACAGCAAAGACCAGCAGGTCCTTATCCTGCACCGATTCCTCCAGATCTGAAGTAAATCGTACATTCTCCGGCAGCTTCACACCCGGAAGCTTGGATATGTTTTCCCGGCTCTGACAAAGCGCGCGGACTTCCTCCTCATTTCTGGACCAAAGAGTCACCTCATGTCCATTGGTCCCCAACAGTTTTGCAATGGCTGTCCCCCAGCTCCCGGCCCCAATCACACTGATCTTTGCCATCATCCACCCTCTCCTTTACTCTGATTTTTTCTGAAACACTTTGCTTTCCGTTCCGCTTATGAGCCTCCTGATATTCCCCCGGTGACGATAGATTGCCATACAGGCCAGCACCACACTGATCAGATAAAATTCCATCCGCTGTCCCTGGCTCATCCCATAATAACCATTCTCTCCCAGCACCACCAGAAGAACCACCATCTCGATCACCACCAGAATGGATCCAACCGACACATATCTGCTCAGTATCACCGAGAGCAGAAAAGTCCCCGCCTCCACGATCGTGACAATGGGGCCAAGGGTCACTGCAAGCCCCGCCGTACAGGCGATCCCCTTACCGCCTTTAAAGCCAAGCTGGATTGGAAAATTGTGTCCCAGAATCACACCTGTGCCTGCATACAGGCCCAGAAGCGGCAGGATCTCCCCATACCGGCGCCCAAACAAAAACCGAACTGCCAAAACCGCCAGTACAGTTTTGGCCACATCTCCCAAAAATACCGTCAGTCCGGCTTTTTTCCCCAGCACCCGAAGTGCATTGGTCGTCCCTGCGTTGCCGCTTCCGTACTCCCGGATGTCAATGCCGTTTAACTTTCCATAGATATACGCCGTCTGAAAAATGCCGAACAGATAGCCGATCCCAAGACAAATCACTCGTTCCATACTATCACTGTTCCTTTCTCTCCCGTATGATAAATTTCAAAGAAGTTCCTTTAAACCCAAAGGTATCCCGAATCTTGTTCTCCAAATATCTGGTATAAGAAAAATGCATCAGCTCTTTGCTGTTTACAAAGATCACAAAGGTAGGCGGCTTCACAGAAACCTGCGTCACATAGAAGATCTTAAGCCTTTTCCCCCGGTCAGAAGGCGGCTGCTGCATGGCCGTGGCCTCCATGATGATCTCATTGAGTACACCGGTCTGAATCCGGAGCGTCTGGTTTTCCACCACCATGTCAATGGTCTCAAAAAGTTTTGGCAGCCGCTGTCCGGTTTCGGCTGATATAAACAAAATCTCCGCATAGGGCATAAAAGAAAGGATCTCCCGGACCCGGCGGGTAAATTCATAGATGGTTTTGTCATTTTTCTCAATGGCATCCCACTTGTTGACCGCAATGATGATCCCCTTGCCCCGCTCATGGGCGATGCCGGCGATCTTGGCATCTTGTTCGGTCACGCCTTCCACTGCATCGATCACCACGACCACCACATCCGCCCGCTCCACCGCAGTCACCGTGCGGATAATGCTGTACCGTTCCAGCTCCTCCTTAATTTTGTTCTTCCGACGAAGACCTGCCGTGTCGATAAATACGTATTCTTTTCCATCATAGCGAATATCCGTATCGATGGCATCCCGGGTCGTACCTGCTATATCCGACACAATCACCCGGTTCTTGCCTGTCAGTTTATTGATAATGGAAGACTTTCCCACATTGGGCTTTCCTACAACAGCCACTTTGGGGCGGTCATCCTCCTCTTCATCCCCCATCTGCTGCGGAAAATCTGCCACCACTGCGTCCAGCATATCGCCAATCCCCAGACGGGATGCTGCCGACACCGGTATCGGATCTCCGATCCCCAAATTATAGAATTCATACACGTCCGCCATGTATTTCTGAAAACTGTCCACCTTATTCACAACCAGAACTACCGGCTTATGGGAACGGCGAAGCAGATCTGCCACTTTGGAATCCGCATCCTGCAGCCCCTGACGCACATCCACCAGAAAAAGAATCACATCCGCCGTATCAATGGCGATCTGGGCCTGTTCCCGCATCTGGGACAGGATAATATCGCTGCTGTCCGGCTCAATTCCGCCGGTGTCAATCATTGTAAAATGATAATTCAGCCATGTGACATCCGCATAAATCCGGTCCCTGGTCACCCCCGGCGTGTCTTTGACAATGGAGATATTCTCTCCCGCCAGTGCATTGAACAAGGTAGACTTTCCCACATTGGGACGCCCGACAATGGCCACGATTGGTTTACTCATCTCTTACCTCTTTTCCTCTGCCTGTCTCTACTCGATCATACATTCTATCAGATTAGTTCCGCTTGATTCTACTATGAATATTTTGATTTGTAAAGCATTTTCCACTTCTGCCACGGTTGTGTCATCCAAAAAGACAGGCTCATTGCATTTGAGCATACTGGACGTAATCAAAAGCCGGTCTCCCAAATCTTTTCCTTTTAACTGTGCAATCAGATCCTGCCCGGTCAAAAGCCCCGCAACGGTAATCTGCTCTCCAAAAAATTCGTTTTTCACCTCCAGCACCTGAATCTGGACATTGGGATAATGCTCCTGAATCTTTGCCCCGTGGGCCCGCAGAAAAGGTGCCGCAAGTACTCCGGTGGCAACCGTCACACGGCGGACCCGGTCGTCTCCCGGATGACCACGAAGCGCCTCTGTCACTTCCTCCTCCAAAAGGCGCACCATACCGACTCCATTTTCCAGCTGAAGATACCCATCATAGGTGTCCGCCTCTGGCATCGGCTCTTTTGCCAGAATGTACCATTCATCTCCTCCATGAATAAAATGCACCCCGTGTTCGGAAAAGATCCGCTCCTGCCATCGATGAATGACCTGCAGTACCCGGCAGGCGTCTTCTTCCGTAAAAGGCTCCAGAGGATACAGCCCCTCCCGGTAGCGGGTCAGGCCCACCGGGACCACGGAGACACTTTGCAGTTCCGGCAGAAAAGACGTCAGATCCCGGATGGAACGCTCCAGTTCTTCCCCGTCATTGACCCCTTTGCAGAGCACAATCTGCCCGTTCATGACGATTCCTGCCTCCCGAAGCCTCTGCACTTTGCGCAGAATATCTCCGGCAAAGCGGTTGTTCAGCATCCTGCAGCGCAGTTCAGGATTCGTCGCCTGAAAAGAAATATTGATCGGAGACAGCTTATAATAAATGATGCGGTCCAGATCCCGGTCGTCCATGTTGGTCAGGGTCAGATAATTCCCCTGCAGAAAGGACAGCCGGGAATCGTCATCCTTAAAATACAGTGTCCTGCGCATCCCTTCAGGAAGCTGGTCGATAAAACAGAAAATACATTTATTTCTGCAGGAGCGATAGTCATCCATCAGTCCGTTCTCGAATTCCATCCCCAGATCTTCTTCGTATTCCTTTTCAATCTCCAGTTCCCACTCTTCCCCGTCCGCTTTGCGGATCAAGACCAGCACTTCCTCCTCATTCATCAGGTACCGATAGTCAAACACATCCTCGGGAGTTTGTCCATTGACGGACAAAAGCACATCTCCCCTTTCAATCCCCAGTTCCTCTGCAATACTCCCCGGTGTCACCAAACTGACTGTATGCTCCATAACATTCTGACCTCATTTTATCTCTATTTCTTTTAACTATACTAAAGATTTGAAAAAATTGCAATGACCGGTTGCCGGCCATGGATGCCCATGGCTTTTGTCCTGTTGCTGTTCACAGGTACCCTGTGAGTGTAACCGCATATGCCCGTTGGAAATCGCCTTCGGCGATGGGGCATATGCTTTGACTCCATAACGGTACTGGTCCATGACGAATCAACGGAGTGATTGGCCATGGTGTGAACCGTAATTTTGTCCTCGCCGGACACCTGCACGCAGAAGGATCCTGTATCTGTAATTCTTTGCGTAATTTCCTTTATATGGGTTGACTCTCCGTCTATAAAAATGATATAAATAGATTAACAATTGCTCACAAAAGACTGGAGGGTTCTATGTCCGATAATTTTTCCTATGAAAACGTCCTGCCCATCGCGCCGCTGAAAATTGCGACCCTGGAGGGATGCCGGGATCTTGCCCAGAGTGTAGACGCATATCTGGTGGATTTCCGGAAAAAAAGCAACCAGGATTTTCTGAATACGCCCAGTTTCCTCGGGTATCACGAAGACTCCTACATTGTCCGCAGCGCCTGCCCCCGCTTTGGCACCGGGGAAGCCAAAGGGATTCTGCATGACTCCGTCCGGGGTGCGGATCTGTTCATTCTGGCGGACGTCATGAACCACAGTCTGTCCTATACGGTCTGCGGGCGAAGCCATTACATGTCGCCGGACGACCATTATCAGGATCTGAAACGCATTATTTCCGCCTCCAATGGAAAAGCCCAC
Organism: uncultured Lachnospiraceae bacterium; assembly: GCA_910583895.1. Classification (GTDB taxonomy): domain Bacteria; phylum Bacillota; class Clostridia; order Lachnospirales; family Lachnospiraceae; genus Hominiventricola. The sequence continues at coordinate 121,525 of CAJTYJ010000002.1, read as the reverse complement.
CGGATCAATGTCATCATGCCCTTTCTCTACGAAAGCCGTCAGCATAAGAGAAAGCAACGGGAATCTCTCGACTGTGCGTTTGCCCTGCAGGAACTGGTGGATATGGGAGTCACCAATATCATTACCTTTGACGCCCATGACCCGCGGGTCTGCAACTCCGTCCCTCTCTACGGGTTTGACAGTTTCAATCCGCCCTATCAGTTTATCAAAGGACTTTTAAAGGCAGAACCGGAACTTCAGATTGACAAGGATCATCTGATGATCATCAGTCCCGATGAAGGGGCCATGGAGCGCGCCGTCTACTTTGCCGGAGTCCTGGGGGTGGACATGGGCATGTTCTACAAACGCCGGGATTATTCTGTCATTGTCAACGGAAAAAATCCCATTGTCGCTCATGAATTTTTAGGGGATGATCTGTCCGGCAAAGACGTCATCATCATCGATGACATGATCTCCTCCGGAGAAAGCATGCTGGATGTGGCCCGCCAGATCAAGGAGCGGGGAGCGAAAAAAGTGTTCGTCTGTGCTACCTTCGGCCTGTTCACAGACGGTCTTGAGAAATTTGACGAATATTACAGACAAGGATATATCAGCCGTGTGGTAACCACCAACTTAAATTACCGGACGCCGGAGCTTCTGGCCAAACCCTATTATGTAGAAGCAACCATGACAAAGTTTCTGGCCGCCATCATCGACTGCATCAATCACGATGTATCCACCGAGCAGGTAAACGATCCCACCGAACGGATACACCGTCTTCTGGAAAAAATGGAGCAAGGCTATTAAATAGCCTTGCCCTTTAAAATTACTTTTACTGTACTTAAGTCTTCTTCCTTCAGAAGAACCAGATTGGCCTTCTTGCCGGGAGTGATACTTCCATACTGATCATACATCCCCACCGATTTTGCAGAATTGACTGCAGCACACTTTACAGCGCTCTTCAGCGGAATGTGCATCTTTAATACAGCGATGCGCAGACAATCCATCAGATTGGTAGCAGAACCGGCGATGGTGCCATCCGCGAGAGTCGCAAGATTTCCTTTTTTGATCACCTTCTGTCCGCCCAGGGCGTACTCGCCATCGGGCATACCGGTAGCTTCCATGGAGTCGCTGATCAGGATAATCCGGTCGTCTCCGAACATCTTAAACGTCTGACGGACCGTGGCCGGATGAACGTGAATCCCGTCGCAGATCAGTTCCGCCTCCACATGCTCATCATCCGCCGCCGCACCTACCACCCCGGGAGCACGGTGGGACAGTCCGGACATGGCATTGTAAAGATGCGTCACATGGCTGGCCCCTTTTTGGAACGCTTCTGCCGCAGTCTCATAATCCGCTGTCGTATGCGCAACCGATAGCACCACCTCGTCCTTCAGTGCCTCAATGCACTCCATAGCTCCCGGCTCCTCCGGAGCAATCGCAAGCAGCCGAACCAGATTGCCGGACGCGGCGTTCAGTTCCCGGAACATCTCGATATCGGGACTGTGCACATAGTCACCGTTTTGTGCACCCTTTCTGGCCAGAGAGATGAAAGGCCCTTCCATGTTGATGCCGCAGAGAATTGCCCCCTTGTCATTCGGATAGGAGGCCGCCGCCTCACAAATCCTTTTCAGCATGTCCCGCCCAAGAGTCATGGTAGCCGGAACGATCGTCGTGATGCCCTGGGATGCTTCATAAACTGCCATGGCCTCGATGGATTCATGGCTGCCGTCACAGAAATCTTTTCCCACACATCCGTGAAAATGAACATCGGTCAGTCCCGGAATCAGATAGCAGCCGGTTCCGTCGAGCACCACATCGTCTGTGCTTGTCTCACTGATCCACTCTTTGTCCGTACACACTTCCCGCTCTTCAAAAATCCCTGCTTCTGTATAGACTTTTGCGTTAATAATCTTCAATCTTTTTACCGCCTTCGATTATTCTGGAAGGGTACATTTTGACAATGCCGCTTCGTCCGCCACTACCGTCACATCCGGATGCATCTGAAGGATAGAACCGGGTACCTTCGGCGTCACCGGACCAAAGAACGCATTCTTCACAGCCTCTGCTTTGTCCGCTCCGCTCACCACTACCAGAATCTTTTTCGCCATCATGATGGTCTGAATTCCCATGCTGTACGCCTGCTTCGGAACATCATCCGCAGATGCAAAGAAACGTTTGTTCGCCTCTATGGTACTGGGCTGCAGATCCACACAGTGGGTTCCCTTCTCAAAAAACTCGCCCGGCTCATTGAAACCGATGTGTCCGTTGTGCCCAAGGCCCAGAAGCTGCAGATCCACACCGCCGGTGGCACGAATCACTTCTTCATATCTGGCACACTCCTGCACCGGATCATCGTTCATGCCATCTGGAAGGAACGTCCGGTCCGGATTGATATTCACATAGTCAAACAGATGACTGTGCATAAAGTAATAATAGCTCTGGTCGTTCTCTCTGGGCAGTCCCCGGTACTCATCCAGATTCACTGTGGTCACATCCCCAAAATCCAGATCTCCGTTGTTGTACCACTCCACCAGGTTTTTGTAAGTTCCCTCCGGAGAAGACCCTGTAGCCAGACCCAATACACAATCCGGCTTCATGATCACCTGTGCAGATAGGATATTCGCCGCCTTACGGCTCATATCGTCATAATCTTTTGCTTTGATTATCTTCATACGCTTCACACTCCTGTCATTTTCTAATGATAAAATTATACTTTCATTGTACTCGATCTATACACTTCTGTCTAGGCATAATCTTCCTGTGACTATGGAAGATATTTACCTGAATGCAATCAAAGACCCCGCTGCAAGCAACGGGGTATCAAACTTGCAGCGCTGCTAAGCAGCGGGGTATTTGACCCTCGCGGCAGCCGCCAAATGTCTGCAGGCAGCCACTTGGCTCGCTGCTCACGGGAATAAAGTCTGTCTGCTCCTGAAAAAATGCCTGCCGGTCTGTGAAAACCGGCTATTTAAGTCCCAGAAAAGCCCCCAGATTCCCGCGTTTTCCGCTGCTGGCCCGGTGGGAGAACAAAAGCTTTGGATTGCAGCAGGTACACACATTGGTAACCGCCAGATGCTCCGACCTCACCCCGGCTTCTGTGAGTATAATCTCGTTGGCCCTCCAAAGGTTTAGCTGATACCTGCCGTTTTCTTTCCGATATACCAGACGTTCATCCGCATTTTCCGGGAATTCTTTCTTGAAAGCCAATGCCACATCCTCACTGACCTCATAGCAGTCCTGACAGATGCTTGGACCGATGGCAGCTCTGACATCTTCTGGTTTTGTGCCAAAAGCCTCTTTCATCCGCTCCAAAGTCACTGCTCCCATCCGGTTCACTGTCCCTTTCCAGCCGGAATGAGACAATCCCACCGCCCGGTGCACCGGATCCACAAAGAATAAGGGAACACAGTCTGCATAAAATGTGCTCAGCACAAGTCCAGGCACATTTGTGATCAGCCCATCCACGTCCGTATAGCCGACAGGCTTTGTATAGCCTCTGCCCCGGTCCTCTTCGGTCACCAGACGGACATTGGTCGTGTGGGTCTGCTGGGACAAAACCAGAGACTTCGGATCAAAACCGACCGCCTTTGCAATCCGGCGAAAATTCTCCCGGACATTTGCAGGATCATCTCCTCTGGCAAAACCGAAATTCAATTGGGACAGATGGTCCTTGCTGACTCCGCCCATCCGGGTGGAAAAGCCATGACATACCAGCCTGGTATCCTCCAGATTCCGGAATACAAAATAAGGTACCCCGTAAGCTTCTTTTAAATACATCTGACTGCTTTCTGTCTTTTTGTTCCACATAGATCCTGCTCCTGTCTGCCTTTTCCTTTTATGATCCTCCAAAACGCTACCAGGCATATCCAAACGCATCCCGGATCAGCTCCACCTGTTCTCCTAAAATGCTCACCACATCAAACCGGCAGGCCTGGCTCTCCGGAATCCGGTTTTTCTGGCAATAATATGCCGCTGCCCGGGATATCTTCCTCTGCTTACTGCTTCCCACCGCCTCTGCCGGATAGCCTGCCTGTACGTCTTTGCGGTACTTTACCTCTATAAACACCAGGTATCTTCCTTCCATGGCGACTAAGTCAATCTCTCCTTGCCGACAGTGAAAGTTTCGTTCCATAATCCGAAATCCCTTTGCCTCCAGCCAGCGGGCCGCCCGCTCTTCCTGACTGGCACCGGTCTCTCTCTTATTCTGCCCCATCTGCGTCCCCGCCCGTGAAATTCCGGATAAAGGTTCTTCTGTGGATCTCACAGGGTCCCAGCTCCTTCAGCGCTGCAATATGTGCGGCAGAGCCGTAACCTTTGTTGGACGCAAAACCATAGCCCGGATACTGCTCTTCCATCCTGGCCATCATCCGGTCCCTGGTCACTTTAGCAATCACACTGGCAGCAGCGATGGAGACACTTTTTGCATCCCCTTTGATAATCGGCACCTGTTCGATGGAAAGATCCGGTATGGTCACCGCATCATTCAGAAGCAAATCCGGTTGAACCGAAAGCTTTCCAACCGCCTGGCGCATGGCTTCATACGTGGCCTGCAGGATGTTGATCTGATCAATCCTTGTATGACTGACCACCCCCACAGCTACTGCAAGAGCCTTCTCCATAATCTCATCATAGAGCAGCTCTCTGCGCCTTTGTGTCAGCTTTTTGGAATCATTCAGATATAAAATCTCACAGTCCGCGGGCAGAATCACCGCTCCCGCCACCACAGGACCCGCCAGAGGGCCTCTGCCGGCTTCATCAATACCGCACAAAAATCCCCGGTTCTCATACTCTTTTTCATAAGTTCTCATGGCTTCCAGACGGACTCGCTCCGCCAGAAGCTTCTCCTGCTGCTTATGCAGCCGTTCTTCTTTTTTTGTCATTATTGATGCTTCAGCACTCCTATCTGATCCAGCGGCCATATACGAACCCAGGCCCTTCCGATGATCTCATCCCGATGGATCACGCCCACATTGGGATCTCTGCTGTCTGTACTGTCATTGCGGTTGTCTCCCAGCACAAAATACTCATCTTCTCCAAGCACAATTGGTTCCTCAGCCAGGCCGGAACTTTTCATCACCTCTCTGCCGTAAGATTCCGTGAGTACTTCATCGTTGATGTAGATCACCCCGTCCTGAATCTGAATCGTCTCTCCGGGAAGTCCGATGATCCGTTTGATATAATACGTATTTTCTTTATAACGGAAAGGAAACACAATGATGTCATACCGCTTCGGAGACGCAAAGCGATACGTGATCTTATCCACGATCAGGTTATCCCCATGACTCAGCGTACTCTCCATGGAACTCCCGCTCACATAGGTCCTCTGCCCGATAAATGTAATGATAAAAAATGTAATTCCGACAACCACCGCCACATATACAAGAAATCCTAGAATCTCCCGTAAAATGCCCGGTTTTTTCTCCTCATAATCTTCTGCATAATCGTGATCTCGCATCCTGCTACCTCTACTCTTTGATCCTTTTATCATATTCCCCTTCCGGCGGAAATTCAAGTGTAATTTTTCCAAGACGGCCGCTTCGAAAATCATCCAGCAGCACCATGGCTGCCCGGTCCAGATCCGGCTCTCCTCCCCTGGTCAGGCAGGATCTCGCCTCTGCAATTTTCACAAGCATCTCATACGGCTGACTGCCGGCTGAGAATTCTGTCTGATACCGCTCTTGCAGATTCTCCGGAAAATATTCCTCCAGAAAGCTCCCAAGCTTTCCGGCCAGTTCCTGCAGATTCAGAATCTCATCGTTGACCGACCCAAGCATGGCCAGACGGATCCCCACCTGCTGGTCATCGAACCGGGGCCAGAGGATTCCGGGAGTATCCAAAAGCTCCACCTGCCGGTTCAGCCGGATCCACTGTGCCCCTTTGGTCACCCCCGGCCTGTTGCCTGTCTTTGTGCACGCTTTTCCTGCAAAACTGTTGATAAACGTGGATTTTCCCACATTGGGAATCCCCGCCACCATTCCCCGGATCGGGCGGTTTAAGATTCCTCTTTTTTTGTCTCTCTCAATCTTTTCCTGGCAGGCTTCCCGGATCACATTCTGGATGCTTTTCATCCCCGCCCGGCTTCTGGAATCCAGCTTTACCACAAAATACCCCTGCTCCTGAAACCAGACTGACCATCGGTCATTCCACCGTTCGCTGGCAAGATCCGCTTTATTGAGCAGAATCAGTCTGGACTTGCCCTTTCCCAGTTCATCGATATCCGGATTCCGGCTGGACAGCGGCGCACGGGCATCCACAAGTTCAATGATCAGATCCACCAGCTTTATATTTTCCTGCATCATCCGTCTGGCTTTGGTCATATGCCCCGGATACCATTGAATATTCATACTTCTCTCCTCTGTATCTTTTCTGTTACGGAATCCATCCAAAATTGTTCCAGGGATAGCGGACAAACCAGGCAAGCCCGTAGATATCCTGCTTTCTGACATTGCCAATGTCCGCATTCCGGCTGTCCTCACTGGCATCCCGGTTGTCCCCCAGCACAAAATATTCGTCCTTGCCCAGAAGAATTTCTTCTTCCGCCACCCCGGCAAATTCCATCTGTTCACTGCCGGTTCCGGTCTCAAAAAGCTCACCGTTTACATAGACAAAGCCTTCCTGAATCTGTACTGTATCCCCGGGCACCCCGATCACACGCCGCATATAAAAATGGGTGTTGGCGTTTCCATTGGGTTTAAACACCACCACATCCCCTGCCTTTGGAGACGCCAGCGAATAGATAAAACGATTCACCAGCACTTGTGCCCCGCTCTCCACCGTCGGCTCCATCGCCTGCCCCACGCAGGTCAGACTTGTCATAAAGTAAAACACCAGCACACACCCGATGGCAAAAGCTAAAAGACATTCTCCGACCCAGAGCAATGCCCCGTGTACGGCAGAGGCCTGAACCACGTGTCTTTTTTTCCGAAAGCTTAATCCTTTCTTATTCTTCATCATCCCATCCCTTTTTCAGAACGAATCTGCATGCTCATATTGAAAAAAGGGACATCATACTCTCGTACATGTCCCTCCTGATCATTCCTGTCATATGGAAATTATCTTACCAGCTCTTTTACCTTAGCCGCTTTACCTACCCGGTCTCTTAAGTAATACAGCTTCGCACGTCTTACTTTACCGCGGCGAACCACTTCGATCTTCTCCACGTTCGGAGAGTGCAAAGGCCAGGTTTTCTCAACGCCAATTCCGTTGGAATTCTTTCTTACCGTAAAGGTCTCCCGGTTGCTTCCGCCCTGTCTCTTCAGAACAGTTCCCTCGAATACCTGGATTCTCTCACGGGTACCCTCTTTGATCTTTGCATGAACCTTCACCGTATCACCAACCTGAAAAACAGGCACTTCTGCCTTCAGCTGGTCTGCCTCAATGCGCTTGATAATCTCGTTCACTTTTGTTCCTCCTTCATCAAATGGATGTTCTTAATACGTCTCGCGTAACAGAGGACCATCTCTTTTCTCACAACGCGTTTTATTCTATCACATTTCTTCCAGATTTGCAAGGAATTTTTTATCTTCTTTGGTGAGATTCGCCCGTTCTAAAAGGTCCGGCCTCCGCTGTCTGGTCCGGATGAGGGACTGTTCTCTCCGCCATTTTTCCACATTGGCATGGTGTCCGGACAGAAGGATCGGCGGCACTTTCTTCCCCCTCCACTCTTCCGGGCGGCTGTACTGGGGGTATTCCAGCAGATTGTCGTGAAACGAATCAAACTGCGCCGACTCTTCGTTGTGCAGCACTCCCCCAAGGAGTCGGGACACCGCGTCCATAATCACCAAGGCCGGAAGCTCTCCCCCGGTCAGCACATAATCTCCGATGGACACTTCGTCGGTCACAATCTCTTCCAGCACCCGCTCGTCAATCCCTTCGTAGTGCCCGCACAAGAACACCAGTTCTTCTTCCGCTGCCAGTTCTTCCGCCATCCGCTGATCGAATACCTTTCCCTGAGGACTCATATAGAGCACCCGGGGCTTTTTTTCAAGGCCTGCAGCCACCGATTCATAAGCCAGGCACACCGGCTCCGCCTGCATGACCATACCGGCTCCTCCGCCGTAAGGATAATCGTCCACCCGGTTATGCTTGTTCACCGAGAAATCCCGGATGTTTATGGTCTCCAAAGTCAAAATACCTTTCTCCACCGCCCGTCCGGTTATACTTGTCTGAAATCCGTCCCGAATCATGTCCGGAAATAACGTCAACACATGATAATTCATCCGTCCAAAAGTCCTTCCAGTATATGCACCCGCATTCTCTTTTCTTCCACATTGACATCCAGAATACAGTCCTTGATCGCCGGAAGCAGAACCTCTTTCTTCTCCGGAGTTTCCACCACATACACATCATTCGCCCCGGTCTTTAACACGTCGGTCAAAATCCCCAACGTCTCCCCGGTATCCGTCTCCACGGTCATATCAATCAGATCCACGATAAAATTCTCATTCTCCGCCAAAGGAACCGCATCCTCCCGGCAAATGAGAAGATCCATGCCTTTCCAGGCCTCCACATCATTGATATTGTCATAGCCTTTGAACTGTAAGATCACCTGGTTTTTAAAAAACTTGACTCTGGTAATCTCAAGCTCGGTCTGACCTTTTCCCGTATCCAGAAATACCCGTTTCAAATCCAAAAAGCGCCTGGGATCATCCGTGGTGGGAAAAACTTTCAGTTCTCCTTTCAAACCATGGGTCGACGAAATCACACCAACTCTTAGATATTTTTCCATCTTGTTCACCTTCTTTTAAATCAGCATACAGACTTCGAAAAAACGGGGCACTGCTGCGCAAAACGATCAGGATCTGCTTCCTTATTGCATCACCTGAGCGCTTTTGTACAGCGGCACCCCGCCTCACACAGTTTTACTGCACGATTTCTACTACTACTTTTTTGTCATCCTTGGACGCTGCCGCCTTCACAAGGGAGCGGATGGCTTTTGCAATACGCCCCTGCTTGCCGATCACTTTTCCCATGTCTTCCGAAGACACGCGAAGCTCCACAATCGTTGCGTTGTCCTTTTCCGTCTCGGTGACAACCACTTCATCCGGATGATCCACCAGTGCCTTTGCCAGCACCTCCACTAACTCTTTCATCATGTCCACCGATCTATTTGTTGATTCCTGCGAGTTTGAACAGCTTGCCTACCACTTCTGTGGGCTGCGCACCGTTGGCCAGCCACTTCTTGGCTGCCTCTTCGTTGATGTTGAATGTGCTCGGATCTGTATTCGGATCATAGGTTCCGATCTCCTCGATGAATCTTCCGTCACGCGGGGATCTGGAATCAGCTACGATCACTCTATAGAAAGGAGCTTTTTTCTGACCCATTCTTCTTAATCTGATTTTTACTGCCATTGTTCTTTACCTCCGTAAATATGTGATATCCTATTTTTTTATCTTGTAAACGGAATGTTAAAACGGCAGTTTGCCGAACATTCCCTTTTTACCAAATCTTCCTTTGCCGCCCATGAGACCGGGCATCTGTTTCATCATCTTTTTGGACTGCTCAAACTGCTTGACCAGCCGGTTGACCTCACTGATGTCCACGCCTGCACCCTTTGCAATCCTGCGCTTTCTTGAAGGATTTAAAAGATCAGGATTCTGACGCTCCTTGATGGTCATGGAGAGAATGATCGCCTCAATCCTGGCCATCTTCTTCTCATCTACCGCATCCTCTATCTGCTTCATCTGGCTTCCGCCCATCCCCGGCAGCATTCCGAGAAGTGCTCCGATCCCGCCCATCTTCTTCATCTGATTCATGCTCTCCAGATAATCTTCGAAGTCGAACTGGTTCTTCTTCATCTTCTGCACCATCTGCCTGGATTTTTCTTCATCCAGACTTTCCTGCGCTTTCTCGATCATGGTGAGCACATCTCCCATGCCCAGGATTCTGGACGCCATGCGGTCCGGATAAAACTGTTCCAGATCGGAAAGCTTCTCCCCCATACCCACATACAGGATGGGTTTGCCGGTCACTGCCCGGATAGAAAGTGCTGCACCGCCTCTGGTGTCACCGTCCAGCTTGGTCAGAATCACACCGTCGATGCCGACTTTGTCCGTAAAAGAAGATGCCACGTTGACCGCATCCTGACCGGTCATAGAATCCACCACCAGAATACTCTGGGCAACCTCCACATGATCCCGAATCTCGATCAGCTCGTTCATCATGTCTTCGTCAATGTGCAGACGCCCGGCCGTATCCAGAATCACGACGCTCATGCCATGTGCCTTCGCGTGCTCCACCGCTGCTTTGGCAATGTTCACCGGTTTATGCTGGTCTCCCATGGAAAAAACTTCCACACCCTGCTTTTCTCCGTTGACCTGAAGCTGCTTGATCGCTGCAGGACGGTAGACGTCGCAGGCTGCAAGGAGGACTTTTCTTCCTTTGATCTTATACTTTCCCGCCAGCTTTGCCGCCGTGGTCGTCTTCCCGGCACCCTGAAGGCCGGTCATCATGATCACCGTGATCTCATTGGAAGGACGAAGCTTGATCTCCGTCGTCTCGCTGCCCATAAGGCTGATCATCTCTTCGTGGACAATCTTGATCACTGTCTGGCCCGGCGTCAGGCTTTCCAGCACGTCCGTACCAACTGCCCTGGCCTCCACCGACTTGATAAACTGCTTAACCACCTTGAAGCTTACGTCTGCCTCCAGGAGTGCCAGCTTGACTTCCTTTAAAGCGGTTTTGACGTCCGCTTCGGTCAGTCTGCCCTTGCTCCTCAGGTTCTTGAACACATTCTGCAATTTCTCTGATAAACTGTCAAATGCCATCTATAGCTCCTCCAGAATGGTAGTGGAAATCTTTTTGATTTCTTTCATGGCAGGATGCTCTGCCTGCTGCTCTGCAATCTTCTGAATCTCTCCCACCTGCCTGCGCAGACTTACGAACTTCTCCACCAGATGCAGCTTTTCCTCGTATCCCGTCAGAAGGCGATTACACCGCTTGATCATATCATGCACACCCTGACGGCTGATGCCCAGGTTCTCCGCCACTTCGCTGAAAGAACAGTCGTCTAAGACCACATCCTCATACACTCTTTTCTGATGTCCGGTCAGCAGCTCTCCGTAAAAATCATACAGAAGGGTCTGCCTTAGAATCTCTTCCATATTTGATCACCTTGCATATCTTACCTGATAAAAGATATGGTGTCAAGTATTTTTTCTTGACACCACAAAATTTTTGACCGCTTCCAGATATCCTGAAGCTTTCAGACTATATAAAAACTGCTATCTCACCGCACCGCAGGTATTACAGGTGTCAAATGCCACCCGGTCAACAACTTTCATTAAATCATTATCATAAATTACAAAATTTAAGCCTCTTGCATTTTTGCAGTATTCCGTTCCATCTATATTAATGCTGCTGGACGTCCCTGCAAGCGATCCGCAGCTTGTCACCATATAATAAGTCTTTCGGTCTCTGATACTTCCGCTTAGCCTGGCCGGCTCATTTTCTGTCAGCATCTCCGTAACTCCGTGTTCCGGTGAGATCACCGCACTGTAGCTCCATCTGTATTTTCCGGTCAGATCCTCAGAAAGCCCGAGCGCCATAAGATTTTCCTTAACCGGATCCGTAAGCCCCGCGGACGCCTCATCCCTCACTGCAATAAATATGGTATAACGTTCATCCCGGATCGCCTGCAGATATTCGTTGATATCCGTAATATGCGGCAGTTCACAATTTTGTATGATATGTTCATAAAACGCTTTTGTATGTTCATACTGCTCGTCCTGCACCGCTGCCACCTGATAAACATTCTGCAGCATGTTTCCGATGTAGTCTGACATCTTCCTTGCTCCCCAGATATTCTCATGGTCAAACACACTTTCTCTTGGAAGTACCGCACCAATTGCATGATAATTTTCTGACTCACACAGATTGTAATAATCGATCCCCTTTTCTTCTGCATAGGCCGTCAGTGTATTATGAATGCCATCCTGCATCCGATTTCCCGGCAGGGAGACCAAAACCAGTGCAATCCCTTTATCCCTGCATAATTCCACGGTCTTGTCAAGATAAACCTGCATGACTTCATGGGTATCCGTCCGGACCTTAGTATCACCGGAAGGCGTATAGGTGTTATAACTTTCCGGGCCATAGGTTTCTATGGGTCCAAATCCTTTCAGTTCGCTATATTGAACTTCCTTCCGTACCATGTCATACTCTGTCAGCCCCGTCCACCTGGTATGAAAGCGAATATTGGTAAAATAATAGCTTAACTCGGACTGGGTTTCATCAATCCGGCACAGATCAGAGACCGCCTCACATTTTACAGAAGACCATTTCATTGGATCCAGACATTTTCTGGTAAGACTTTCGACTGTGTTGATGGGATTTTCCGGATGCAGCTCAAACAAAAAACGAGTATCCAAAATCACCACCTGAGGCGTCTGAGATCGAAGTGCTTCTTTCAGCCAAAAATAACTCAGAAAAATGCTTTGCTGCTCGCTCCCAAGATTATAGCTTCTGATGCCGTACTGATTGTATATTTCCTGAGGCGAAAATGCATTCACTGCCACGCTGGAACCAAAAAACAAAACATCAACAGAATCTTTTTCCATCTCATAGAACTGATGGTAGGAAGAAGTAGTCGGCCAGGTGCTGTTTTTCATAATATATTTGGGCATCAAAATCTGATTAATCAGTCCAAGAGAACCGATCAGGATTGTTAAAAAAATAACACTTTTAAACACTTGCAATACCGATCTGTGCATCTTAAAATCCTCCGTAAATAAAATCTGCCGCCTGAAACCCATACCCATAGGTTCCAAAAATCCAGATGCTCCATATGGAGCACAGATAGATCATCCAGCGTATGGCCGTATTCTGCCTGTGAAACCATTCCCTGATTTTGATGCCTTTTTCCTGCAGCACACTGACAGCCAGCAAAAGGGCCACTGCCAAAAACAACACTTCAAATTCTTTCTGGCTTAATCCCAGCTGGAATAAAGAATTGTCAAAGAACACCCATGGATAAAACTTGCCAAACATCGTGCCGATCATTTTTATACCTGCTTTTAATGATTCCGCCCGGAAGATGATCCATGCAAGCATCACGAGAAAGAAATTGAACATTTGTTCGATCAATGTCCGCATTCTGGTGCCTTTGGGCAGGGAAATTTTTTCTAACATACCATTTACAGGCTGTTCCAATACTTCTTCTAAAATCTGATAGGATGCATGCATCAGTCCCCAGAACAGATATTTCCATCGTCCGCCGTGCCACAGGCCGCTGACGGCAAATGTAAGGATCAAGTTCACATATTTTCTGACTCTTCCATGCCGGTTTCCTCCCAGCGGAATATAAATATAGTCCCGCAGCCACGCACTGAGCGACTTGTGCCATCTTTTCCAGAAATCGTTTATGGAAGTGGAAAAATAAGGATGATTAAAATTGTCTGTCAGCTCGATTCCAAATAATTCGGCAACTCCCTGTGACATGGTGACGCAGGACAGAAAATCCGTGTACAGCTGAATGCTGTACAGCACAGCGGCGACCAGAATAAAGACTCCGGAATACACCGCACTATGGTCAAAGACTGCGTTGACAAACACAGACGCCTTGTCCGCAATCAGATATTTCAGCATCCAGCCCCAGAGAATCAGCTGAATGCCTCTCATAAGCCGCTGGCTGTCGTAATCATGTCCTTCAAACAGTTGTTTTCCCAACTGATCATATCTGGAAATGGGACCCTGGATGATCAGCGGAAAAAACGAGACAAACAGTGTATAACGAAATATATTTTTCTGCGGATCCATCTTTGCGCGATACACATCCACCAGATACCCTATCGTCTGCAGAGAATAAAAGGATAAACCCACAGGGAGAATCCAGTGAATCAAAGGTTTATGTAAAACCGATCCCAGGAAAAATTCCGCGCATTTTGACACAAGCAGAGGCAGGCCAGACGCGATGATTCCTGCTGTTAAAATCATTTTTAGAGTGCTGTTTTTATACTTCCGGTCACGGCCCCTTTGGAGCAGAATGCCGGAATAATAGCTCAATACAATGGAAATTCCAAACACCACCAGCTGCTCTTTCCTTTCCGAAACAGCATAATAAAAACAGCCGCTGGCCAGCAGCAGGACCATCCACCTGATCTTTTTCGGGACTGCATAGTATAAAACCACTGCCAGAACCACCATAATATAGTATGGAATCGATACGTAACTCATTCACTCAGTACTCCTTTTGGTCAATTTATCCTTTGTCTTTCCTGCTTTTCCTGTTGCAGATTCCGATGTTCAAGGTTCTTTCATGATATCAGTTTATATAGCATTTTGCAATAGTATATATAGCATATGTTTACATCCAATTTCTCTCTGTCTGCGTTACCTTTAAACAGGAGGTGGCCGAAATGAAAAATAAAAATCCCAAAAAAATATCGCAGAACATAAAAAAATACCGTTTGATGCACAACATGACACAGGAAGATCTGGCCGGGAAATTATACCTGGATACCCAGTACTACGCACAGCTAGAACGCGGAGAACGCAATTTCACCATCGAAAAAATCATCCAGATTTGTTCCATCTTCCGTATCGGAATTGAGCATATTATTGAAATTGATTCTCCCCAGTCTGAAGATCTCTCTTCCCTGTTAGAAACCATAGACACAAAGCTGCAGACCCTGAATTATACGCAGCTGGCGTTTCTGGACAGGTTCATTACGGAAATGCTTCCTTTTATCAAATAAACCGTCTGTTCTTTTCCAATCACAGACATCAAAAAAAGAAACGAATCCCGTCCTCTGACCAGACCGCATCTCTTTTTCTCACCACCTGTAAATCTGGCAAACCATCAAAAAAGGGCATCTGCAACATCTGCAAATGCCCTGAATTCTGCTGTTTTTTCACCGTCAAAAAGTTTTACTGATACCCGAATATCACCGCCAAAGCTTCCCACAAACGGAAGCCCTGGCTGGTCCTCCTGTCCGCCCGGAGCTTCCGCAATCAACATCAGATCAGATTGATGGTTTCCCTGCCTTTATGCCACCGCTGAAAAAGATGGACTCTCTGCCCCGTTTTGTCTTTCGCCCATGTCCGGCTCTGGTCTGGACGCCGTCGTGGTCTGGGTCGTCCCGCCGGAGATGTAGACTTTGCCGCACTCGGGACAGATATCCGTGTGCAGCGTTACACTCTGACTGACCACCTCACGGTCCTCCCGCTGAGCTTTTGCCCGCTCCCTGGTCACATGCTCCTGCTCATGGCCCCGGACCGCAGCACCTGCTGCCTCCGGTGCAATCTTTGTAGGCGTCTGAAAAGAGACACCCATATCGTCGGAGCCATCCTGGTATCTGCGCTGTTCACAGGTCTGGCACTGTTCCTCTCCATAAACCCCGGAAGTACCTTCGACCCCTGCTGCTTCTTTTGAAAGATCCGATCCCTCCTGGTCCAAATACTGCATCCGCATCCGCACTGCATATTCCGCCGGATCTGCTCCCTTTCGAAGATAACGGTCAGGAACAGAATCTTCGCCAAATCCACCGGTAGGAATCATCGCCGCCGGATTTTTACTCCTGGACGAACCGCCGCCAAGCCAGGGACTTTCAAAAGAAGTCTGCCCCTGCTGTATGGCCGCACCCGGACCCTGCACCGCATCTGCCTGCTTTGCAGAATCCGAAACCCCGCCGGTAAAATGATAACGGTACATCACAAAGTAAGAACCTGTACCGGAAATACTGCCTATCATATGCCTCACCTCATTTTTGTTATATTCTTTCCTGCTGTCCGAAGCAGACCTGCCGGTCCTATGCTTCGGGTCCACCAAAAATATTCTGCACGATTCTGTACACAATTATCAGTCAAGTTCCTGCAAAATAGAACTTCCGATCATATGCTCCGACATGGAAAGTCCAAAATTGTCCGCCGCAGTCGCTCCGATCACCGCAAACGTATCCGCCTCCGGAAGTACTCCGGACCCTTTCATAGACGGTGAATATGCCAGAAACGGCACCTTTTCTCTGGTGTGATCAGTCCCGGTATAGGTCGGATCATTGCCGTGGTCAGCCGTAATGATCAGAAGATCCTCTTCTTTTAAAAGTTCCAGAAGAATCCCCAGGTTTTTATCAAACCGCTCAATCTCCTGTGCGTATCCCACCGGGTTCCTGCGATGACCCCAAAGGGCATCAAAATCCACCAGATTCAAAAAACAAAGTCCGTGGAAATCTTCTTTGGCTGTCTCGATGGTCTGCTCCATCCCATGTACAGAACTTTGGGATTTAAGCGCCCTGGTAATCCCTTCCCCATCAAAGATATCCTTGATTTTGCCGATGGAGATGACGTCCAGCCCGGCATCTTTTAAAAGATCAAGCACTGTCTTATCAAAAGGTTTCAGCGCATAGTCATGACGGTTGCTGGTCCGCTGAAACTCCCCGCGTTTTTTCCCCACATAGGGCCTCGCAATCACTCTTCCGACCTTCCACTCATCTTTCATGGTAATCTCTCTGGCGATCTCACAGCACCGATACAGCTCCTCAAGTCCAAAGGTCTCCTCATTGCCGCAGATCTGCATTACCGAATCCGCAGACGTGTAGACAATCATATGCCCGGTTGCAATCTCTTCCTCTGCCAGCTCCTCCAGAATCTCAGTGCCGCTGGCACTTTTGTTCCCGATCACTTTTCTTCCGGTACGCGCTTCTAACTCCTGGATCAGTGCCTCTGGAAACCCGGTATCTGTAAAGGTTTTAAAAGGCTTGGTCACTTCCAGCCCCATCATCTCCCAGTGCCCGGTCATCGTATCTTTGCCCCGGCTCTTTTCCCTGAGCTTTGTATAGTAGGCAAGAGGCTTCTCTGCCGGCTTCACCTGCTTCAGCGGACAAAGATTTGCCAACCCGAGCCTCTGCAGATTTGGAATCTCAAATGTGTCCACAGACTCCGAAATGTGCTTCAGCGTATTTACCCCCACATCATGGAATTCTCTGGAATCCGCCATCTCTCCGACTCCCAAAGAATCCATCACCACCACAAAAATCCTTCTATACTTCTGCATGCTGTACCTCTCTTTTTTCCTGTTCTGCCAGATTGGCCGGACCAAATCCCATGGGAATCAGTTCCTTTAAACGAAATACCTGGTAATCCTCACTGCTTACCGCAAGAATGATCTCAAACTGCTCCGGGTCACAGAACTCCATCATCACCTGCCTGCACACGCCGCAGGGCGGTGTAAAGGAGCTTAAGACTCCATCGGGGCCGCCGACCACACAGATGGCTGAAAATTCCCGTACCCCTTCGCTGACCGCCTTGAAAAAGGCCGTGCGCTCTGCACAGTTGGTCGGTGTATAAGCGGCATTCTCCACATTGCATCCGGTATAGACCTTTCCGTCTTTGGCCAGAAGAGCCGCTCCCACCCGAAAACGGGAATAAGGCACATACGCCCTGGGAAGCTGCTCCACGGCCGTCCTGATCAAGCTTTGTATCTGTTTTCTTTCCATCATCTGCTTTCCTTTTGTTCCTCCTTGATCAGCCGGCGGATCGCCTCCACGCCGATGCGGATGGCAAGATCTGTGTCATGCACCACCGGATTGTCCAGTCCTTTTTTCTCCCGCTCCTGATTGGCCACCACCAAAAACACAGAGCCGACCCGCACCTTCAGCGCACGGGCCACGACGAACAAAGCCGCCGACTCCATCTCCGACGCAAGACAGCCCAGCCGTTTCCAGGCTTCCCACTTGTTGAGCAGCTCATAGCTTACCGGCTTTGTATCCGGATCATGCTGTCCGTAAAACGCGTCTTTGCACTGAACCACGCCCACATGGCAGGTCTTCCTCATGGACCGGGCCGAATCCCGCAGTGCATTCAGCACGTCCAGATCCGGTACCGCCGGAAACTCAATCGGCGCATATTCTTTGCTGGTCCCTTCCATACGGATGGCTCCGTCGGCGATCACCACATCGCCGCCCTTCACGTCCAGCTGCATGCCGCCGCAGGTTCCCACTCTGACAAACGTGTCAGCTCCGGCCTTTGTAAGCTCCTCCATGGCGATGGAAGCAGAAGGCCCGCCGATCCCCGTGGAAGTCACACTGACTTTTACCCCGTCCAGATATCCCGTATAGGTCACATACTCTCTGTTATCTGCAATCAGTCTGGGATCATCAAAATATTTTGCGATTTTTTCACAGCGCTTGGGGTCTCCCGGCAGGATGACATACTTTCCCACATCTCCCTGTCCCACCTGGATATGATATTGTTTGTCTGCATCCACTGAATAATTCATAAAATTCCCTCCCGCTTTTTTCTGAATTTACTGCCTTTCAAATCGGAATCGAATCTGGCAGATTGTGTTTATTATTATACCAGTTTTTCCTCAAAAAAAGAAGCCGGATTTACAAAATTCCCCATAAATAAGTGTCAGGAAGTTATGGTTCACAGGGTACCTGTGAACGGTAACGTTAGGAAAGCCCCCACAAGCAGGAAAAGCATGACCTGGTAAACAGATCATGCTTTTGCAGTTATCTTTATTTATTTTTCGGCATTTTGGTCGTCTGCCCCACAGGACCTTCCACATTGGTCTTATAAGGACCTGCCACCGCATACACCTTGTAGAAATAGGTGGTGGACGGCTTCAGTCCCAGATCCACATAGGAAGTCTTCTTCACACGGGCAATCTCCGTATATTCGCCGTCCCGGCTGTCTGCTCTTAAAATCACATAGTAGTCAACGCCCGGAACCTTCCGGAAGGACACTTTCATCCGGTCCGGACCGCTTGCCCTTACCTTCAGTCTGGTCACGCTGCCCAGTACCGTGGTCGCCGAAACCGTATTGGATTCTTCCCCTTTGAAAGTATCTCTCACCGGACGCACCATGTATTCGTAAGTCGCACCGGTCTGCAGTTTCTTGTGGGTAAAGCTGGTGCCGCCCTGTGTCTTCAGAAGCTTCCAGCTTCCATTTATGTAGGCGTAGATCTCATACTTCTTTGCACCATCCACCTTTTTCCACTTGATCGTCACGCTGTTATAGGTCGTCTTTGACACAGAGATCGTAGGTGCCCCTTTCAGATTCGTCTGGCCGGACGCAACCGGTCCAAAACTGCTCTTGCCGGATTTCGTACATACACGCACCTGGAAGTAATAGGTCTGACCACATTTCGCCTTTGTGAACCGATACGTGGTTTTCTTTGCATTCGCCAGACGGCGGAATCCGGAATTGGGAGAAGTAGAATAATAAATCTCATAGGATTTTGCATCCTTCGTCCCGGCCCAGCTAAGCTGCAGCGTATTGTATTTTATCTGGTTCACCGCGATGGTTGTCACATCATCGGAATATTCCGGAATCGAACTTCCGCCTCCGTTGTTGCTGCCGGAAGAACCGGACACTTTCAGGGTAACCGCCACACTCTTTCCTGCCACGGTTGCCGTTGCAGTCGTTGTCCCCTTCGCTTTTCCGACAAACGTTCCATTCTCAAAGGACACAACCGAAGAATTGGCCACACTCCAGGAAGAACTTACCGTACCGGAGGGATACCCCTTAAAAACTCCAGAGTTTGCAGGCGGCCACATATCCGGAGAAGCCACATTGACCCGCACAGCCGGAGCCGCTGCTGTGTTGCCGATGCCGATTGTGAGTGTTTTATTATCCACCGTAAGAGACCGGATATCCTCATTCTGAATCTCCACTGGTACGGTTCTGGCACCGTCGATCCTGGAGTCCTGCGCCCCGGTCCGGGCACCGCCCAGCTCCATCGCCCAGTAATAAGTACCATTGTAATAGACACAGCCGATTCCGATAGAGGTAAACATCCCCTCCAGCATGTTCCGTCTGTGTCCCTGGCCTTCGTACTTTTCCTTATCCTCCCGCCATGCCACAAAGGTTTTCTGAGCAGTTGACAGGCTGGAACCTGTACCGGCCGCAATATTTTCACCCATGGAGTCAGCATAACCTGCTTCCAGGAAAGCCGATCTCGTATCCTCGCCATTTGGCCTTGTATGGCTGTAGCTCATGGCAAGCTCCGCCGCACGCTTCATGGCAATCTCTTCCAGCTTGTAGTCATAAGACAAAGCCTGAAGACCTTTGGCCGGAAATTTCACCGAATTGTTCTCATTCCAGTACCAGGCGTCATCTCCTGTCCGAAATGCATTGACCATGCCAAGCATCTTGCGGGCTTCCGCCTGATGATACTCCACATTCACCTGAACCGTCGTCGTGTTGCGCGAAGGCTCCTGCACCTCTTTTGACAGGCAGTAGCGATCGATGTTATCACGCACCGTCTTTGCAGTCGTAGCTCCAGCGAATGCATACTGGAACTTATTGTTTTTGTCAATGTAAATTATAAACGGCAGCGACATACCACTTAATCTATCCATGCCGGCCCGATCCAGATAGTCCCAGGCACTGCGGTTTGCACTTCCATTGAAATCATATGCAAAGGTGATCTTATCATTCCCGTAGTTGTTTTTAAAAGTCTGGGCCTGCTCTTTGTTGGTCTGTATTTCCACCGCCACCATATCAACATCTGAAAAATCATAAGATCCACTGCAGATGTCTTGAATGGCATATCTGCTGTTTCCGCATCTTGCTCCAAAAAAGATCAGCACTTTCGGCTTTCCCTTGGCCTCGCTTGTCACCGTTCCTTCGTCAAGCGTCGTATATTCGACAGGCAGATTGTCATGCCCGTATGGCGCATCGGAGGGTGCCGCGCAGGCCTCCATCACGCTTCCCGGCAGCGCTCCCAGTACACAGGTCAGCACCAGTACATATGCCAGGACACTTCTTAAAACTTTTTTCCCTCTTTGAAACATTTTTTTACCCTTTCTTTAAAAATTTTACTGATATTACCACTATACACGATTTGCCGATCAGATGCAAGTTCCCCGATCCAAAAATCAGTACGGACAGCCTCTACAATCTGTTTGCATATTGATCCAAAATCCACTATAATGGAGGTATCGACGGAGGAAACACACTATGAATCCAAAACACACCTGTCACCTGAAATTTTTTGCGCTTTTTCTTGCCGTCTCGATTCTTTTCTGCGGCTGCAGCCCCAAAGACACCGTTTCCAAAGCGGTTCCAGAACCGACGCTTTCTGATGAGGAACATTTTACCCGCATGGTAGAAGAATTGTTCTATGAAACAGTCACCAGCTCCGGACTGACCATGCATTCCACCCTTTCTGATCCAAAAGCTTACGGGATCACCGATTTCCCGGAGACTCTGGGCGATTATAATCCGGAAAGTATCCGGGCAAACTATGCAGAATTGGAGGAAGAATTTCAGGAACTTTTGACCATTGACCGGGACAGACTCTCCTCTGACCTACAGATTGACTACGATATTCTTCTGGAATATATGAACACCCGGCGGGAAGGAGCAAGATTTTATCTCTACGACTACCCCTTCTCTTCCGTCAGCGGAATTCAGGTAGAACTTCCCATCCTTCTGGCCGAATACCCTTTTCGAAACCGAAAGGACGTGGAACATTACCTGTCCCTTCTGGCCGATATTGACAATTACTATGAGCAGCTTCTGGAATACACCCAGGCCCAGACAGAAGCCGGCATCTTTCTCTCGGATCTGACCATCGACGGCGTGCTGGATTCCTGTCAGGTCTACCTTGATGCGCCGGAAAAAGGAATGATGGCCGAGACGTTTCAAAGCCGTCTGGACACCCTGACAGACCTGACAGACCAGGAGCGCACCGCCTATCTGAGCCAAAATGAAACCATCCTGAAAAATGATTTCACGAATGCCTATACTCTTCTGACCGAAGGGCTTTCAAGCCTGAAAGGGCATCTGGATCTTCCAATCGGAACCTCTGATCTGCCTGACGGAAAAGCATATTATGAATATCTTCTGAAAGCCTCCACTTTCACTTCCTATCCGAATCCCGAGGCCCTGCAGGAAGCCATCAAAGAACGCATGCAGACAGAATTCAAGCTTGCCTATGACCTGCTGTACGAACAGCCCCGGCTGCTTGCACGCATCTCTTCTTTCCAGCCTCCCATCCAGGACCCTATGGAAGCCCTTGCTGATCTGCAGAAAAAGCTGCTGGACGACTTTCCGCCGCTTCCCGCCTGCTCTTATGAAGTCCGGATGCTTCCGGAAGCACTGGAAGACTTCTCAAGCCCTGCCTTTTATCTGTCCCCGCCCATTGACACCCCCGACGAGAACTTTATCTATATCAACCGCTCCTCTGCCGCTGCCCGACAGGACATCTACACGGTCATGGCCCATGAAGGCTACCCCGGACATCTGTATCAGTGCAATTATTTTAACCGGGTGAACCACAGCCGTCTGCGGGCTTTGCTGAGTTTCTCCTGCTACGTGGAGGGCTGGGCCACCTATGTGCAGTATCTTTCCTACCAGTGGGAAGAAGGCATCACCCCGGAACTGGCCAGTCTGCTGGCACTGAACGAATCTGCCTATCTGGCCCTGTATGCCCTGGCTGATTATCAGGTCAACTACGAAGGCATATCCTCCGAGGAACTGGCCATTTTTCTCAACGACACCATGGGCATTGACAATCCCGCAGCCGCCGCACATCTTTATCAGGTCGTGTGCGAAGATCCGGCCAATTATATGAAATACTATGTTGGATATCTGGAGATTACCAAGATGCGGGAGACCGCCGAACAAGCACTGGGAGAGCGTTTTGTCCCGAAAGATTTTCATACTTTTCTTCTGGATTTTGGACCTGCGCCCTTTGGAATCATCCGGGAACACTTTACGGACTGGCTGGCCAGTCTGTAAAGTTTCCAGGATTCCTGCTTCCGAAAATATTGGAACGCGGATTTACAGCATGGATGCTCTTAATTCTTCTCCGCTTTTTGCACTTAAGTATGCCGGCGGAATATCGAATACCGTCTTGCAGCCGTACTGTCCGGCTGACGCCATCCGGTATGCCGCTCTTGCACAGGCCACGATGACACTGGATGTAAACTCCGGATTGGAATCCAGCTTCAGACGATACTCAATCAGATGGCGGTGTTCTTTCTCCCATCCGGTCACACCGCTGCGAAGCACAAAACCGCCATGGGGAATTCCGCTGTGGTCTCTTTTCAATTCTTCCTCGCTGATAAAATGCACGGTTGTGTCGTAGTCTGCAAAATAGTTGGGCATGGTCTTGATCTCATGTTCTATTCTTTTTGCATCTGCTCCTTCTTCCAGCACCACAAAGCACGTTCTTGTATGCTTCTGTCTTGTAGTCAGATTGGGATTTTCTCCGCTGCGGACCGCCTCCAGCGCCTCTTCCACCGGAATGGTGTACTGTTTCCCATCCCGCACGCCTTCGATCCGGCGGATGGCATCCGAGTGGCCCTGGCTTACGCCTTTGCCCCAGAATGTGTAGTCTCTGCCTTCCGGCAAAATGGCGTTGGCATACAGACGGTTCAGAGAAAACATGCCTGGATCCCAACCTGCAGAAATCACAGCCGTTTTCTTTGCCTCCCTCGCGGATGCATCCACTGCCGCAAAATGCTCCGGGATCCGTGCATGGGTGTCAAAGCTGTCCACCACATGAAACAGCTTCGCATATTCCGGGGTCTGTTTCGGCAAATCAGTGGCACTTCCTCCGCACAGTATCAATACATCAATCTGATCCTTCCACTGTGCAGCCTCCCCGGCCGGGCAGACTTTCGCTGTGTTTGTTAAAATTTTCACATCTTCCGGATTTCTTCTGGTAAATACCGCTGCAAGTTCCATATCCGGATTCTGGCGGATGGCACATTCCACGCCGCGGCCCAGATTTCCATAACCTAAAATTCCAATTCGTATACTCATTTTTAATATCCATTCCTTTCGCTTCGTTCAGGCACAAAACATTATGAAAACACGTTCCATGCCAGGCATTTTGTATGGTAGTAAATGCTTGTTGTTTTTGGTTTCAGCCCAATACACCCCGGAGCAGTTTTTCCAGGCAGAACGCCTCGTCTTCTGCTGCCATACACTCCATCGCTTCCATATTCGGATCCGAGTGCTCTGTCTCACGGGCGTAGCGATGGACCAGCTCCACCTGGTCCTCGAAAGAAAACCCTTTCTCCCTGGACAGCCAGACTCCGAAATCCATCTCCTGGATCAGCATCGTATGTACTACCGCAAGCTTCACCTTGCTGAACAGATCCTCGTCGTAGACAGCACCGCACAGATAGCAGAAAATATAATACATCAAAAGCTGCTCATATTCCACGGCCCGGTCCGGGCTGGTGTCTGCAAATTCCTGCCAGGCCTTTTCATATATTTCCTGAGACAGATCCTGATACAGATACTCTTCCTGCTTTTTCAGATACTCCCGCCAGCGGGGACGAAGCACCTCCAGTCGGTACAGTTTCTGCCAAAGTTTCCAGCGCTGTATCCTTTTTTCCACCCCCCGGTTCTCATAGAGGGCAAATTTTTTTTCGGCTGTCTTCCAGAAAGAAGGCTTCTGATAGCGCTTTAGAAGATCATCCACTTCATGAAGCTGCGCTCTGTCAATGCGTTTCTGCAGATCGTGAGCGGTGCACAAAATCATCGCCATGCGATGTGCAACGGACCGGTCCCGGTCCTGGATAACCCGATAAAAATAATCCCGGATCTCATTTAGTTTGGTAAAAAGAAAGAAGTCAAACTGCTCATATTCTTCCTCCGGGGTCTCCCGGTATTCGTTTAAAAACATAAGCTGCTCTTTCTGCCCCAGAACCATCCTGGCCGCCGCCGGACAGGACAAAGATAAAGAAATCTCCCGAAGATTCTCGTACTCTTCATAATGTCTCGGATAGCGGGTGCATGTTTTACAGAGCATGTCTTCCCCTGCCTCTGTGTAGATGTCGCACAGGTTCTCTTCATTCAAAAAAGCGCAGCGTCCATTGTACTGTTCAAAGGATTCCTTCTCCCAGTCTATGGAGTTTTTCAGCCGGTTGCCGAAAAAACCCGGATACTTCCTGTATTTTTTCAAAGATACCGGATCGATCATGATGTTCCATCCCACACAGCAGGTATCACTGCAGGCAGATGCGTCGCATTGAAAATCATATAAATATTCCGGATACGTATACTCCATATTCTAACCTCGTATTAAAGTTCCGCTCCGTCCCTCCTCCGCCCTGGGAGGAGATGCATTCCCGGACGCTTCGCGTCCTCTCTTGCATCTGGGCTTCGGTTGGACCTTCGCTGTTTTTTAGTTCCGCTCCTGTCCCTCCTCCGCCCTGAAAAGGAGATGCATTCCCGGACGCTTCGCGTCCTCTCTTGCATCTGGGCTTCGGTTGGACCTCCGCTGTTTTAAAGTTCCGCTCCTGTCCCTCCTCCGCCCTGGAAGCAGATGCATTCTTGGACGCTTCGCGTCCTCTCCTGCATCTGGGCTTCGGTTGGACCTTCGCTGTTTTAAAGTTCCGTTTCTGTCCTACCAGGACATAATTTCATATCCGTCTTCTGTGACTGCCACGGTGACTTCCCACTGGGCGGAGGGCATTCCGTCTTCTGTATAGACGGTCCAGCCGTTTGACTCATCCACATAGAACTCCGGCGAACCCATGTTGATCATGGGCTCGATGGTAAAAACCATCCCCGGCAGCATCAGCTCGCCGCTGCCTTTTGGGGCCACATAGCTGACCCAGGGATCCTCGTGAAACTCCAGTCCGACTCCGTGGCCTCCGATCTCCTCCACCACCGTATAGCCCTGGCTTTCCACAAACATATGGACTGCATGCCCCATATCCCCGATGGGTCTCCATGGTTTTACCTGCATCAGCCCCACACTGACAGCCTCCTTCGCCACCTGTACCAGACGTTTTTTGTCCCTGCTGACTGCCCCGATGCAAAAGGTGCGGGATGCATCCGAATAGTATCCTTTATAATTCGTAGACACATCCACATTGATGATATCCCCCTCTTTCAGGATCGTTTTTTCATCAGGAATCCCATGACAGACCACACTGTTCAGGGAAGTACAGACACTTTTGGGGAATCCTTCATAATTTAAGGGAGCCGGGACCGCTCCGCACCCGGTCGTCCGTTCGTAGACCCACTGATCTATCTGGGCAGTGGAAATCCCCGCGTGGATATGCTGTTCCACATAGTCAAGAACCGCCGTATTGATCTTTCCGCTCTCCCGGATCCCGTCCAGCTGGGCCCGGCTTTTTACAAGCACATTGCCCACCTTCCGGATTTTTTTTCTTCTCCGTCTCATATCCTCATAAACTCCTCATTTTTGTCGTCTTTCGTCTCTGCCGAAATTATATCACAAATACGTGCAAAGAACACACAAAATTTAGAGGCGTGTTACTTTACGGGCAAAAAATGCTCCGATGGAATCCCGGTATAATTCGTGATATTCCTCATATGTCACCGAACTTCCGTCGGTCAGCACCTCCATGGGAACCTGAAACACACAGACCTGAAGGCCGGTCTCCTTCATTCCGTTCTTCAGATAAAAGTGCTTTCTCTGGATACGTGCCTCCTGGTTCGGCGCACGATCATCCAAAAGCTCAATCTCCAGCAGAAATCTTTTCCCTTTATAGTGCTCTTTTAGAAGCTGCAGTGCTCTCGAACCATACGCCTGTCCCCGAACAGCCCGGTCTATGGCAAAATAATCCAAAAGCACCAGATCCTGATACAGAACCGTAATGGCCAATCCAACCAGCCGTCTTTCCTCTTTGATCACAAACAGTTCCATCGTTCCCTGTCTTGCCCTGTACTTCATCATCCCAAAGGGCTTGCGCTCGGACTTTGGAAACGCCTCCAAATATATCTTTTTCATCCATCGAAGTTCCCTTCCGGATGCCGCTTTCATCTCCATTTACACACGCTCCTGTCTGTATGGTTTACCGCCCGCTTCCCTTTGTATTCAGAATCATTTCCACTAATTCCGGTATCCCGGCTCCTGTCCTGGCAGACAGATAGATCCGGTTATCCCGGATGACCGGAAGCGAGGCAAAATCCGTGCGCAGATCCGCTTTGTTGTAGATATAGATGACGGGAATATCCCCGGCGCCTAAATCCCGCAGTGTCTCCTCTGTCACTTCCCGCTGTTTTCGGTAAGATTCGTCGGAATAATCCAGCACATGCAGCAGAAGATCTGCTTCCTTGGCTTCCTCCAAAGTAGACCGAAACGCTTTGATCAGCCCTGCCGGGAGCTGGTGGATAAAGCCCACCGTATCTGAGAGCAGAAACTCTCCGCCGGCTCCTGTACAGATCCTTCGCACCGTTGTGTCCAGGGTCGCAAAAAGCATATCCTTTTCCAGCACCTTTTTGGAAGGATCCCTTGTATACCGGTCCAGCATCCGGTTCATCAATGTGGACTTTCCGGCATTGGTATAACCTACCAGGGCAACCCGCCGGGTCCTCCCCTCCATCCGTCTCTTTTTCTGGGTCTTTCGCTCCTGGCTGATCTTTTTCAGTTCCCTTCGAAGCTCCGACATCCGCTTTTCAATACGCCGGCGGTCCAGCTCTAGCTTCTTTTCCCCAGCCCCCTTGTTGGCCAGACCACTGCCCCCGCCCTGACGGCTCAGAGCTTTGTGCATACCGGTCAGACGCGGGAGCACATACTGAAGTCTTGCATATTCCACCTGCAGCTTTGCCTCTCTTGTCTTTGCACGGGCGGCAAAGATCTCCAAAATCAGCGTGGTCCGGTCCAGAATCGGACAGTCCAAAAGACTCTGCAAGTTCCGAAGCTGCGTCGGTGTCAGGGAGCGGTCAAAGATCAAAAGATCAATCTCCCCCTCTTCCAGACTTTCCCGAATCTCCAGAAGCTTTCCTTTACCCATATACAATGCCTGATGAAGCTTTGGCAGGTTTTGGGTAATCTGTCCGGCCACCTCCATGCCACAGGCCTGTGCCAGCTGGGAAAGCTCCTCCATGGAGCGCTCAAAATCTTCTCCGTCGTGCAGGTCAACTCCCACCAGAAGTGCCTGTTCTTTTTTATCTGGCTCTGTGTAGTTTTGTTCTTTCAAACGTAACTTGCTCCTTTCAGGAGATGGTCTCTCTCTGTCTTCGATATGTTTTCAAAAATTCATACATCTCAGTCTCAGTAGGGGGACATCCTTTCAGGCTGTGGGCAAATTCTCTGGTGCAGTTTCCGATGCCAAGGATTCCCGTCTTTCCCTTATACCCCTGCCCGATACAGATTTTCTCCGGAAAATCCTGCAGGAGCCCTTCTTTGTCCAGCAGATCCAGCGCCGGGATCAGATATCCGTAGCAGGCACTGCAGGAATCCACTTCATCCACTGCCTCGGAAAGTCTTAAGACCTTTCTTCGGTCCGGAAGCACAGCCCTGGCATCCGGCTGATTCAGTTTTCGAATCACTGCACAGGACAAATCTGCACTTCCCGCCCCTAAGGATTCCGCGATCCCGATATAGGGCACTTCCTCGGTCTTATATCCAAGCAGGCGGCACACATAGGCGTCGCAGAGCACCGGATCTTTGGCCGTAAAAATCCGGTTCATCACAGTCGGATTTCCGCCGTCCTCAAAGCTTAAATCCCCGCAGATGCTGTCCACCAGGATAAAATCCTGCCGGATCCCGGCTGCCAGGTGTCCGATAGGTCCATGGAGGCCTTTGGTGTGAAACCGCCGTTTTTCCGGATTGGGCAGCAGGCCTTTCATATTTTTCAAGGCACAGGTAATATGGGTCTGGCAGTGTCCTTTCATCACCGGCACATTGATCATAAAATCCACATCAAGTGCACAGGCGCAGATATGAAGTTCCATCCCTTTGCAGTCCACCGTCACCGGGCGCTCTTTCTGTGCGTCCACAAAGGGGACCCCGAAACGCTCTGTCAGTTCCCGGTATCCGCAGACCTCAAAAGCATATGCGGTCTTTTCTCCTACCCAGGAGCCCTCCATAAGCACCAGATTTTCAAATCCATGCTCTTTCAGATAGACCAGAAGGCCCTCCACCACTTCCGGGTGGGTCGTCGCCCCCTCAGAAGCAGGCACTGCAGAGACCAGATTCGGCTTGATTCCGATCCGTTTTCTCCGGTCACCAATCTGCCCCGCCAGGTCCGCCTCTTCTAAGATGCGAAGCGTCATCTCTTTATAATCTTCCCCATACAGAACCAGGATTTCCTTCTTAGAATCTTCCATAGAATACCTGCCTTTCTTTACTGTGTCTTATTATAGGTAATTCCCAAATAACTGTCAATGCGTTTGTCGTGCGCACATGCAAAGTGTCGATTGCCAATCAATTTATCGGATAATACTTATATTTACAAAACAGCACTACTGCTGCGCAGCGAAAAAAAGACGGGCAAAAAGCAATCGCTTCTTACTCGTCTTTCTTTGCACTTTGTTATGCAGCAGGCATCGGGATTAGAGCAGAGCGTCTGCCAGCGCCTTGAGCTCTTCCAGATTTTTCCCGCTCATGGTGGACTTGATCGTCACCACCGGCTCCACAAGCTGGATATCTTTCATTCCTTCCAGATAAGCCTTGATGTGCTTTCCGGCCATGGGCGCCCAGGATCCGTTCTCTACGATGGCTGCTTTGCGGTTCTGGAAATTCTTGATCTTTAAATGATACAAAAAGTCCTCCATGCACGGGAACAGGCTTGCATCATAGGTGGCACTTGCCAGCACCAGCCGATCATAGCGATATGCACAGGAGATGGCTTCCGCCATATCATCTCTTGCCAGATCAAAGAACACCACATTTTTTGCCCCTTTTTCTTTCAGGATCTCCACGAATTTCTGCATGGCTCTTTTGGTATTGCCATGAATGGAGGCACATGCCACCACAATGCCTTCCTCCTCCGGCTCATAGGAAGACCAGGTCAGATATTTTCCGATATAATATCCAAGGTTTTCTTTCAGAATCGGTCCGTGTAAAGGACAGATGACGGCGATATCCAGAGTCGCTGCCTTCTTCAGCAGTGCCTGCACCTGGGTGCCGTATTTGCCCACGATGTTGATAAAGTAGCGCCTTGCCTCATCCGCCCACTCTTCCTCTGTATCCAGCGCACCGAATTTTCCAAAACCGTCTGCGGAAAACAGTACTTTTTCAGACTGTTCATAAGTAACCATTGCCTCCGGCCAGTGAACCATGGGCGCCAGGAAAAACTGCAGGGTGTGCGTTCCCAGAGAAAGCGTATCCCCTTCCTTCACCACAATAGTGCGGTCCGCCAGGTCAAAGTCAAAGAACTGGGGAAGCATGGTGAATACTTTCGCATTGCTGACCAGCTTCATGTTGGGATACTTTTCCGCGATTTTCTGAATATTGCCCGCATGATCCGGTTCCATATGATTGATGACCAGATAATCCGGAGTCCGGTCTTTCAGCACCTTCTCCACATTGGACAGCCACTCTTTTGTCACTCTGGGATCTGTCGTATCCATAACAGCAACCTTTTCATCCATAATCACATAGGAATTATAGGATACACCGTTTGGTACATGATACTGGCTTTCAAACAAGTCGATATCTTTGTCGTCACAGCCCACATATAAGATTGATTCGGTAACGGTTACGTCTTTCATCATTCATCCTCCATAATCTTTTCAAGTTCTTCCATATGGTCAATCCAGACCGTTTTTCCCTCGATCCGGATAATCCCCTGTTTCTGCAGTTCCATCATCGTCCGGGACAAAGAGGGCCTTGTCACGCCTAAGTAGTCGGCCAGCTCTTCCCGGTTCATATCCATCACCGCTTTTTTCTGTCCGCCGCTTATCTCCATAAGCCAAAGAGCAAGCTTCTGTTTTAAGGTGGTGTTGGTAATAATATGAAGTTTTTTCGTCATCTGAAGGTTGTTTTTTGCCTGGATATCCAGAAGATTGCGGATCACCATCTTGTGATGATCACAGGCGTTCTGACACACCCCATAAATAAAATGGTAGGGAAGACTCAATACCCGGGAAGGCCTGACCGCCGAAGCTTCATACCAGTAATACTCCTGCGCCGCGGAAACAAAGATCTCACCGAACACCTCCAGCTCTTTTACCTGAAATAAAAGATTGCGTTTTCCCGAGGGAAGATGCTTCGAGATCTGCATTTTTCCGTCCAGCAGAAGGTACAGGTACTTGGGTTTGTCATGTTCCCCGAAGATCAGACTCCCGGCCGGATACTCCCGAAACTGTGCCCGGGAACAGGAAAGCATCCGTGATGCCTCTTCTCTTGATATCCGCCCAAACAGCGGACTTTGCAGATAATCATTCATATGTATTCCCGCTTTTGGTCCCACAGACCGGAAAATGGGAATGCCTTTCGACATTCCCCATCTTTCTTACGCTTCTTCGAAATCTTCCTTGCCTACTCCGCAGATCGGGCATACCCAATCTTCCGGAAGATCTTCAAAAGCAGTTCCCGGAGCAATCCCGTTATCCGGATCGCCGACTTCCGGATCATACTCATAGCCGCATGGCCCACACACATATTTTTTCATGTTGCACCTCCTGTTGTATGTTGGTTTCTGTATATAACATACCCTTTCTGTCCTGATTATACCGTAACAAATGTTACTTGTCAAAAATTTCCACGAAATATTTTTTTATCGCCTGTCACAGCGTTACTGTTCACAGGTACCCTGTGAACGTAATCGCATATGCCCATTGGAAATCGCCTGCGGCGATGGGGCATATGCTTTGACACCATAACGGTACTGGTCCATGACGAATCAGCGAAGTGATTCGCCATGGTGTGAACCGTAATGTCACAGCTCTCCTTCTTCGATCATATTTCGAATTTCCTGCATGCGCAGGTCCACTCTGCTGATGATATCCGCACATTTGCGAAGTTCGTTTACGATCAGCTCCGGATTTTTTACGTTCTTTTTGTACTTCAGTTTATGATCCAGGCTGGCCCAGAAATCCATGGCAATGGTGCGAAACTGCACTTCCACCCGCATGTATTTCTTCTCACTGGAAAGGAAGATCGGTATCTGAATAATCAGATGAAGGCTTCGATACCCGTTCTTTTTGGGATGCTTGATGTAGTCTTTGACCGTCACCACTTCCAGATCATCCTGAGCGGAAAGCATGGAAGCCAGGTAATAGATATCCTCCACAAAAGAACAGATAACACGGACTCCTGCCACATCATTCAAATTTTTTTCGATGCTCTCCACTGACAGTTCATATCCTTTACGGTTCATCTTTTCAATGATGCTGATTGGTTCCTTCACACGGCTCTCAATGGACTCGATGGGATTTCGTTCATGCTCCAAAGAGAATTCCTCATTCAGCACTTTCAGTTTGGTTTCAATCTCCCGGATGGCACAGCGGTACTGCATCAAAAGTGTCATAAAAGTCGGAATCCTAATCGGAATATCTGCCAGCTGGCCCTCCGCAGTCGTCCGCAAAAATCCCATGCCTTCCATTGCTCCCAGGCCGATCAGTTCATTTTTTTCTTTCATAATCTCTGTGTCTCTTCCTGTAATCTTTGATAGAGTGCTTCCCTTCGGTCCTCTTTCACCGGAAAACACGTTCTGTATCTATGTACATCATTTTGCAGTTCATACACCTGAATCTGCTCTTCCGGGCATCTCCCCGGCAGACAAAAGGTCTCTTTTTTCAGCTTCGTTCCGTCCGGAGCGCAGATCCTGGAATCTCCGGAGTAAAACAGGTCCCCGATCTCCCCGGCACAGTTGATCCCCGCCACATATACCATATTTTCTATGGCGCGGGCTTTTAAAAGACATTTCCAGTGCCCGCTTCTGGCTCCGGGCCAGTTGGCCGGCACCAGGATAAAATCCGCCTTTTTCGACAGAATCTGAAAGGGTTCCGGAAAACGCAGATCATAGCAGATCTGGACTCCGATGGTAAAGCCCCCATAATCACAGACCGCAAGAGAGTCGCCTCCCTGAAAGTGTTCAGCCTCCCCTCCGAAGCGAAACGGATGCAGTTTCACGCTGTCAAGAATCTCTCCTTGTGGTGTCACGATAGAGTAATGATTTTCACAAAACGTTCCGCTGTCTTTTACCCATCCCACCCCTGCGGCCATCCGGTACTTTTCACAAAGTGCCCGGATCAGACTTATGGTCTCTTTGGATTTCTCTTTTATCCGCTCTGTGTGCATGGAAAATCCAGTCAGACTCATCTCCGGAAGAAGGAACAATTCTGTTCCATTTTCTGCCAGAAGTTCCAGGTAAGCTTCCACCACCCGAAGATTCGCCTCTTTGTCTTCCCAGTGTAAATGCAATTGTCCAAGTGCCACCTTCATCTTCCACACCTCCGACTCTATTTTACACGAAAAATGTGCATTTGTCGATTTTTTAACAGAAATTTAGGAGAATTTAATATTCCATGCCCGTCATTTTGTGCTATACTGTATCGGTGTAAATACGAATCCGGAGGAAATCATATGGAACATCTATACATACCTGAAAACTATCACTCGGATCTGCCTCTCTATGACACCCAGATCGCCATCAAGACGGTGAAGGATTTTTTCCAGCAGACTCTTTCCGAGCAGCTCTATCTGCTCCGGGTCTCCGCCCCACTGTTTGTCAAGCCGGAATCCGGTCTGAATGACAACCTAAATGGTGTGGAGCGCCCGGTCTCTTTTGGCATCAAGGAGCAGGATGACCGTCCTGTGGAGATCGTCCACTCACTTGCCAAGTGGAAGCGCAACGCCCTGAAACAGTACGGCTTCCATGTGGGAGAAGGACTCTACACCGATATGAATGCCATCCGACGGGATGAAGATACCGACAACATTCACTCCATCTACGTGGATCAGTGGGACTGGGAAAAGATCATCTTAAAGCAGGACCGGAATATGGATTATCTCAAAGAAACAGTCCGCAAGATCTATAAGGCCCTGAAAAAGACCGAAAAGTACATGGCCATCCGCTATGACTATATCGAAGAGATTCTTCCAAAAGAGATCTTCTTCATCACCTCCCAGGAACTTTTGGATCTCTATCCGGACCTGACTCCAAAGGAACGGGAGAACCGGATCGTCCAGGAAAAAGGTGCCGTCTTCCTGATGCAGATCGGCGGCCGGCTGAGCAACGGGGAACCCCACGACGGCCGGGCTCCGGACTACGACGACTGGAGTTTAAACGGCGACATCATCGTCTGGTACCCGGTCCTTGGGCACGCACTGGAACTCTCTTCCATGGGAATCCGGGTGGACGAAGACTCCCTGGCTGAGCAGTTAAAGCTTGCAGGCTGTGAGGAGCGCGCAGATCTTCCATTCCAGAAAGCGATCCTGGACAAGAAACTTCCCTACACGGTGGGCGGAGGAATCGGACAGTCCAGAATCTGTATGTTTTTCTTAAGGAAGGCGCACATCGGCGAAGTCCAGGCCTCCATCTGGCCGGATGACACCCGGGAAACGGCCTTACAACACGGAATCATCCTGCTTTAACTCCGAGGTCAAAAGAAAGGCAGGTTTACCGCACATGAAAGAAAAACTGACCAGAAAAGATGTGGAAAAGATTCAGGCAGAGATTGATCACCGCAAGCTGGTCCTTCGGCCTCAGATCCTGGACGCCGTCCGGGAAGCCAGAGCCCAGGGCGATTTAAGCGAGAATTTTGAGTATTACGCCGCAAGACGGGAAAACGGAACCAACAACAGCCGGATCCGCTATCTGGAGCGGATGCTGAAAAATGCCGTCATCGTGGAGGACCGTTCTTCGTCTGATGAAGTCGGACTCAACAAAAGCGTCACCGTCTACATCGAGGAAGATGACGAATGCGAGACTTACAAGATCGTCACCAGCATCCGGGGAAATTCCATGAAAAACCTCATCAGCATTGAGTCGCCTCTTGGAAAGGCTCTTTTGCATCACCGGGTCGGGGATACGGTTACAGTACCGGTCAGCGACAGTTACCGTTACGAGGTGGTTATTCGGGAGATTCGACAGGAAGACGGAGAAGATGGAGACAGCATCCGGGCATTCTAAGTGAAAACCCAGGAAAACAGATTGAGGATGAGGCCTTTTCATTTAGCAATATATTTGGTACAATAGATCATAAGAAAATCAGCGCAAGCCCAGACAATGCCCAGAAGGATTTTCTGATGCCTTATGCAGCAGAAAATCCTTCTAGACAAAGGGGTATTGGATGGGCTGTAGCGGAACTTTAAATCAGCGCAAGCCCAGACAATGCCCAGAAGGTTTTTCTGATGCTTCATGCAGCAGAAAATCCTTCTAGACAAGAGGGCATTGGATGGGCTGTAGCGGAACTTTAATCAGGAGGTAATTCCATGAAGACATATGATGTTGTTGCATTGGGCGAATTGTTGATTGATTTTACCCAAAACGGATTCAGCGAACAGGGCAACGGGCTTTTTGAGGCAAATCCCGGCGGCGCACCATGCAATGTGCTTTCCATGCTGAACAATCTGGGCAAAAAAACAGCCTTTATCGGCAAAGTCGGCAAAGACCAGTTTGGCCTGACTCTGAAAAAAACGCTGGAAGAACTCGGCATTGGAACAGAAAATCTGATGATGGATGAGGAAGTGCACACAACACTCGCTCTTGTACATACATTTGAAGATGGCGACCGGGATTTTTCCTTCTACCGGAACCCCGGGGCAGACATGATGCTGCGGGCGGACGAGCTGAAAGAAGATCTGATCAGTGACACCCGGCTGTTTCACTTCGGCACGCTTTCCATGACGCACGACGGGGTAAAAGATGCAACGATCAAAGCAGTCACGAAAGCCAAAGAAGCCGGTGCCCTCATAAGTTTTGACCCGAATCTTCGGGAACCGCTTTGGGACTCCCTGGATCATGCCAAGGAAGAGATCCGCTGGGGACTTGGTCAGTGTGACATCCTGAAAATTTCCGACAATGAAATCCAGTGGCTTACCGGAAAAGAGGATTTCACCGAAGGAGTCGCTGCGATCCGGGCGGAATTTCCAATCCCGCTGATCCTGGTGTCCATGGGCAAAGACGGAAGCCGTGCCTATTACCAGGATGGTTATGTGGAAGTTGCACCGTTTCTTCAGGAAAACACCATCGAGACCACCGGCGCCGGAGATACATTCTGCGCCTGTATCATCAACTATGTACTGGATCATGGCCTCACCGGTCTGACGGATGATCAGCTTCAGGAGATGCTGACTTTCGCCAATGCCGCGGCCTCCATCATCACAACCAGAAAAGGCGCCCTTCGGGTTATGCCCACGTTTGACGAGGTCCAGGACTATCTTTCCAAAAATACCTTAACACGTATGGACGGAAACACCACAAGGAGGAAGGTTACCATGGAAATATTTGACAAAATGAATGAACTTGCAAAAAACGCTGCATCGAAGACTGGAGAAGTCTTAGAAGATACCCGGCTGAAAACGCAGATCTTAAACGATGAGAAATCCATCCGGGAACTCCAGGCCAAGATTGGTGCTTTCTACTACAAAAAATTTGCCGCCGGAGAAGCTGTGGAAGATGAAGTGTCCGAATTCTGCACGGCGATCTCCGTCCATCTGGCAAACATCGAGCAGAAAAAAGCAGCCCTAAGTTCCGGCAAAAAGACTGCTTCTGAAAAGGAAAACATCCATTTTGACTCTGATCACTAAATGATTTCAGCGAATCTGAAAAACTGCCGCCCCGGTCACTCTAACCCGGAGCGGCAGTTTTTTATGTCTGATTGCAGCCGGCACTTTTCCCGCCGATCTCCGATGAAGTATAGAGCTGATAATAGATCCCTTTTTGCTTCATCAGCGTCTCGTGATTCCCTTCTTCCACAATCTGATTTCCAGAGAGCACCAGAATCCGGTCTGCACCGTGGATAGTTGTCAGCCGGTGAGCAATGGTAAGTGTCGTCCTTCCCTTCGCCAGCTGGTCCAAAGATTCCGACACCAGATGTTCACTTTCGTTGTCCAGTGCTGCCGTCGCCTCATCCAGAAGAAGCACCTTCGGCGCTTTTAAGAACACCCTTGCAATGCTGATTCTCTGCTTTTGCCCGCCTGACAGCTTTACTCCCCGCTCTCCCACGTAGGTATCATAGCCATCCTTCAGCTTTTCGATAAATTCATGTGCGCCGGATAATCTTGCAGCCTCCATAACTTCCTCTTTCGAAGCCCCCGGCCTGCCATAAGCGATATTTTCATAGACGCTTCCGGAGAACAGATATACATCCTGCTGAACCACCCCCACATTGCTTCGCAGGCTTTGCAGGGTCACTTTCCGGATATCCTGCCCATCCAGGAGAACCTCCCCTTTTGTCGGATCATAAAACCGTGGAATCAGATTGCAAAGCGTAGTCTTTCCGCCTCCTGACGGCCCTACCAGCGCCACCTTCTCTCCCGGCTTTATGGTCAGATTGATGTCAGAAAGCACCGGCGTATGATCGTCTGCATAGGCAAAGGACACATGCTGAAACGTGATCTGCCCTTTTACGTCCTGCAGCAAAACCGCTCCTTCTTCGTCAAAAATATCCACTGTGGCATCCATAAGCTCCATAAAACGCTCGATCCCTGTCATTCCCCTCTGAAACTGTTCCGCAAACTCGATAATCCTGCGAATCGTCGCCAGAAGTGTGGTCACATACAGGGTATAAGCCACCAAATCCGCCGGTGCGATCAGCCCTTTCATCATAAAGATCCCCCCGGCCACCATCACGACTACATACATCAGTCCGTCAAAAATCCGGATCGTATTCTGAAACGCCGCCATATACTTGTAAGTCTGACGCTTTATTTTCAAAAACTCCTGGTTGTCCCGATTGAATTTGTCCAGTTCTACGGCTTCATTGGCAAAAGCACGGACCACCTTATTGCCCAGAAGACTGTCCTCAATCCGGGCATTCAGTTCTCCGATGTGATTCCGCTGACGCCTGAACGCTTTGCGCACCTGCAGATTAAAATGAGTACAGGAGATTGCCATCACCGGAATCAGAAGAAAAATGATGACCGTCAAAAGCAGATTGATCCTGGCTAATATCACGAAAGACACCACTGCCTTCAAAAACGCGATGAAAAATTCTTCCGGACAGTGATGGGCGAATTCCGTCACATCAAAGAGGTCGCTTGTAATCCGGGACATGATCTGTCCGACTTTTGTGTTATTAAAATAATTGTCCGACAGCTTCTGCAAATGA
The DNA here is from genome assembly GCA_910583895.1 of uncultured Lachnospiraceae bacterium. Lineage (GTDB taxonomy): Bacteria > Bacillota > Clostridia > Lachnospirales > Lachnospiraceae > Hominiventricola. Next base: position 83,661 of record CAJTYJ010000002.1, on the reverse strand, counting down.
GCAAAGGCGTCTTTTCTCATATCGGTCTCGATGGCAGCTCCCATCACATGACCGGTATAAGCCATATAAAAGCTGGCCATCCCATCGACAATCCGAAGGGCAAAATAGATTCCCCCAATCCTCAGAATTGTGCCAAGTGTTAAAGATGCCAGGTCCCGCATTCCCACATCCGTGATATACCGCAGCATCATCGGCAGCACCAGCTCGCAGACCGTCGTGAGCGCTGCACAGAACAGATCCATGAACATGATGTTTTTGTACTTCCGATAGTATGGAAGAAAACGCTTTAATAATGTACTTGTCTTCATACGCCTCTTTTGCTCTCCTTTATGACTATCATTCTATTTTCTTTCTTCTGGATTGTCAACCGCTCCTGCACTTTTATCCATGGTCCTTCATGACCGTGCTTCATTGATCTTATCTGTCAGCTGTCCCATCCTCTGCGCTTTTATCCATGGTCATTCATGACCCGTTACTTTCCTGACACCATTCCCTGTAAAATCCATATCTTAATATCAGAACCCGGGACCTTTTCTACAGTCCCCACGCTTGTCATAAGGAGGTATGTCTATGACTCCACTGCTGGAAGTCAGCCATGTCTGCCACGCCTACCACACGCTGTCCGGCGAGACCCAGGCACTTTCTGACCTTACGTTTTCTGTCGATGAAGGCGAATTTCTCGTTATCGTCGGCCCCAGCGGCTGCGGAAAAAGCACGCTTTTGTCTCTTCTCTTTGGATTGATTCCCGCAGAGGAGGGAACCATCCGGCTCCGTCAGTCGCCTCTTGACGAACACCAGACAAAGATCGGTTATATGCTTCAAAAAGACCATCTCTTTGAATGGCGTACTGTATACCGCAACGTCATACTGGGACTGGAGATTCAGAAAAAAGAGACACCTGAAAATCTGGCTCATGTGGAACAAATGCTGAAAGACTACGGACTGTTCGCCTTTAAAGACTCCCGCCCCTCGGAACTCTCCGGCGGTATGCGCCAGAGGGCCGCCCTGATCCGCACCCTGGCTCTGGATCCCAGCCTTCTTCTTTTAGATGAGCCCTTTTCTGCCCTGGACTATCAGACCAGGCTGAACGTCTGCGACGATGTCTATGCGATCATCAAGAAAGAAAAAAAGACCGCCATCCTGGTCACTCACGATCTCTCGGAAGCGATCAGCATGGCGGATCGGGTTCTGATCCTGTCCAAACGCCCTGCCCGCATCTGCCGGATTCTGGAAATTCGCTTTTCAGACAAAAATCTGATCCCCATGCAGCGCAGACAGGCGCCGGAATTCAAAAACTATTTTAATGAAATCTGGAAGGAGCTGAACGCAAATGGATAAAAATCCCATCTCCTCTTCCCAGGCGGAATATGTCAGAAACCACCGGCGTCACCACCATCTGGTGGCCTTCCTCCGGTTCCTTTTCTTTTTCCTGTTTCTGATGCTGTGGGAGATAAGCGCCGACCTTAACTGGATTGACGCCTTTATCTTCAGCAGCCCCGGCCGGGTTCTTGGAACCATCCTCGATATGAGCAAAGACTGCTCCATCTTCCGCCATACGGGAATCACACTTTATGAGACCCTCTTAAGCTTTCTGCTGGTCATCCTGGTCAGCTTTTTAACCGCCACCATCCTGTGGTTCTCCGGCACCGTCTCCGAAATCCTAGAACCCTGGCTCGTTATTCTAAACAGTCTGCCTAAATCTGCCCTGGCACCTCTTCTGATTGTCTGGCTGGGCGCCAATACAAGAACCATCATCGTGGCCGGCATGTCGGTAGCCGTCTTCGGAAGCATCATCAGCATGTATACCGCTTTTAAAGACACCGACGAAGAAAAGATCAAACTGATCCACACCTTGGGCGGCAGCCGCCTGCAGGTGCTGCGCTGCGTGGTCATCCCCTCCAGCCTTCCCTCCATCATCAGTATCCTGAAAGTCAATATCGGACTGTGTCTGGTGGGAGTCATCATCGGTGAATTTCTCGCCGCCAGGGAAGGACTTGGTTATTTGATCATCTATGCAAGCCAGATCTTCAAGCTGAACTATCTGATCACCGCTCTGATTATTCTGTGTATCATCGCCTTTGGCCTGTACCAGATCATCCAGAGCCTGGAACATCACATCCGGAAAACAAGAAGTCTCTGAAAGAAGACACGACTATATTTTTCATCTTTTTAAACAGGCGGCAGAAGGACCGCCTTCTGAATTGCCTGAGCCATCACATCCGCTGAAAGGGTGCCTGCCATATTGATGTCTGCCTCCACCTCTCCTACAGAAGCTGCGTATATCGTGTCCCCATCCGCCATGGTTCCCACCGGGCGGATGCAGCGGGCATAGGCATTCCTGGTCATGGACGCGATCTTATTCATCTCTCCTTTGGAAAATCTTCCATTGGTCACCACCGCTCCGATGGTCGTATTGCCCCGGAACAGATCCGTCCTCTGACTGAGCCGGTAAAGCTCCTGACAGGTATCTGCAAACCCCTGCCTGTCTGCCTTTAAAAGTCCTGCAATCTTCTGTCCGGTGTGGGGGTTGTAGATATCCCCAAGTGCATTGACCACCACCACAGCTGCCATCCAAAGCGCCCCGATGGACACCGCATGGATCCCGATGCCCGACTTCATGGACCGCTCCATCCCGCAGAGTTTCCCCACCGTGGCACCGGTCCCTCCGCCCACACTTCCGCTTCGGCAATCCTTGTTTTCCGCCGCCACACAGGCAGCATACCCCATGGCCTGGTCCGGACGGATGTCTGCTCTTCCGATCCCAAGATCATAAATACAGGACTGACATACCAGCGGTACTTTGGCATACCCGGTATCGAATCCGATCCCGCGTTCTTCCAGATAACGCATTACGCCGTCTCCCGCTGCCAGTCCAAACGCAGATCCGCCGGACAGCACGATGGCATTTACCGGATTATCCGCTGTAAGAGGAGAGGTCAGAGGTGTCTCCCGGGAAGCCGGTCCGCCTCCGCTTATATCCACCCCGACTCTGGCTCCCCGGTCAAATAAAAGCACCGTAACCCCTGTCTTTGCCTCTTCATTCTGAGCATGGCCGATACGAAATCCTTCCAGGCCGGCAACCGCTGTCTCTTTGATCCAGTTTTCCATGATCGTTTCACCTCTTTCGTTTTTCAGATTGCTGTCAGCGCATCTATGCCACCTTCAGCGCCGCTCCCAGCGCCCGGGACACGGCGCCTGCAATCACAAAGCATATAATCGCTTCAATCATCCCCTGCGCCCCCACAAAAGCGGCTGCAAAGGTAAAGGGATTGGACACCCCAAGGGCCTCCACAAATCCCTGAATGTATTCTGTATGGTAAAAAATAAGCACCACGGCGCTCATAAACAGCAGCGTATTCAGAAGCGGACACGCCAGGCTGGCAGCAAAATACGCACCATTTTTCGACGAAGACACCTTTCTGACTCCCTGAAAGACCAGACCGCAGAGCAGACCCTCCAGGATCCGGGGTACGATGCAGGTAAAGGCGGTTCCCAGAGGATTGATGCTAAGCAGCATAGAGCCAAATGTACCGCCCATAAAGCACTGAATCAAACTGGTGATGCCAAAGACCAGACCGCAGGCCGCTCCTCCTTTTGGCCCTAAGATGATCGCTCCTACCGCCACCGGAACTGTTAAAAAGGTGATCGAAAGTCCTGGTGTGCGGAAATACCCAAGGGGCGTGAAAGCCATTATAAAGATAATGGCTGACATCAGGGCCAGTTCCACCATATAACGGGTACGCTGTGCTGTGTTCTTGTTCATGTTTTCTCCTTTTTTGGCTGATAAAACGGCGTAATCCTACGTCCCCTGTCTTTCAGCACTTTTTATTCTGGGGAAACGAACGAAATCGGGAAAGCATCAGAAATCTTTCTGCCGGACGGCAGACTGCAAAACAGAATCAGACGGATAAAAGTTGCCGCCTCCAAAGGTCAGCACTTTTTATAACGAAAAAATCATGTCGATGACATAAGAAATCCATCCAGCCGGACAGAGCCTAAATGATGCGTTTTCTCTTCGAATAACGTTCCCTTATAATATATCACAACCACATCAAATGACAAGCAGAAATTTACTGATATTTCATTGACTTTTTTCGCTTTCTGTGATAGTCTTTATTTAGATATTTAGAAAATTATCTAAATGTTAGAAAGGGGGAATTTGTATGGGTTTTCAGGACAGCTTCAAAGCGCTATCGGATCCCACCCGCCGGGAGATCCTGAACCTTCTTCGGGCCGGTCCCATGGCTGCCGGAGAACTTCTGGAACATTTTCCCATCACTGGCGCCTCTCTTTCCCATCATCTGTCCATCCTAAGACATGCGGGACTGATTGACGACGAGAAAAAGGGGAAATATATCTATTACACACTGAATACCACCGTGCTGGACGATATCCTGAACTGGATGATGTCCCTAAAAGGAATTGAAAAAGGAGAATCTCACCATGAAAAATCCTAACATGCGTATCCTCACCTATCTTCTGGCTGCTGCAAGCCTCCTGCTGGCAGCTGTACTTTATCCAAAGCTTCCGGCGCAGATCCCCACCCACTGGGACCTGGACGGTACTGTCACCTACGGCGGCAGGCATATGATCTTTCTCACCGCAGGCACAGGACTTCCCATGGCCCTTCTTTTTGACATCCTTCCGAAGATCGATCCGCGCAGGCAGAATTATCAGAAGTTCGGCAGCTACTATGACGCGTTCTGCGTCCTGATCCAGCTCTTTATGCTGGTCATGAACGCCGTCACGATCACAGAAGCGCTGCGGCCCGGCACCCTGTCGGTGCCCATGGTGGTCATGCTCGGGATCGGTTTGCTGTTTTTGTTCATCGGCAATATCATGCCCAAGTTCAAGAGCAATTTTTATATGGGAATCAAGACCCCCTGGACGATCTCCAGCGAAGAGGTGTGGCGCAAGACCCACCGGCTGGGCGGCAAATGCTTCTTTCTTGCCGGATTGGTCTCCATCTTCTGCGCCTTTGTCCCCATCGCAAACCCGGTCATCTTCGGAATCTATCTGGCCGCCATCCTCATCGCCTGCCTGATCCCGGGCATCATGTCTTATATCTGGTGGAGACAGGAGCAAAACCGCCAGTGACCGCCGCTGTCCGCTTTTGGACTCTTTGTCTTTTTGTCAGGCTTCCTTTGGAGGCAAGAACCGTTCCAGAATCTTTGGAATCATCTCCCGGGTGATCGGGATGGAAGATCCCATGGGATTGATCATGTAGGCTTTGGCATCCTGCACCCAGAATTTGCTGATCTCTGAAAAAGGAACCTGTATCGGACGCAGGTTCTTTTTTCCGTTGGTGTACTTTTGAAATTCCCAGATATCTGTAAACACCGGGAAAAAACGGTCTCCGCTTTGATGCTTCAGGTAAGGAAGCTGACACGTTTTCAGGTCAATCTTCTGCTCCTTCTCCTGTCCTTTCGGCGGTAAAACTGCTAAAAACAGCCTGGATCTGACCAGATTGGAGGAAAACTCCTCATCCAGAGCCTGCAGCTGCTTCTTATCCACATACTCTTTTTTTCTTCGGGCCTCCTGCATCAGATACAGGCCGGTAAGCTGCAAATTCGGCTGGTAGAGCGCGTTCTCTCCCACCTTTTTCTCAAAATCCTCCGGAAGAAGCCTGCAAAGCTCCAGCGTTTTGGCTTCCTGCCCCTTGGGCTTATAAAAAACGGCATTGATTCCGATAAACGGCAGCGTGCTCAAATACTGACGGACCTGGTTCAAATACAGCTTTTTTTTCTCTCCGTCCGGATGCTCTGCCTTTACCGGGACCAGTACCTCCACGGTCTTCAGTTCCCGCACTGTCACGCGGATGCCCTTTTCTTCCAGCTTTTTTGAATCGGCTTCAGCATCTTCCCTGCCGGCATACAAGCGGATCTGGTCGTTATAATTCTCCTCCTCGCATTCAGCATAGGACATGTTGGTCAAAGGAGAGTACAGCACCCAGGCCTCCTGCAGATTGCGGACTTCCGACACCAGCTTGTCCTCTGACACATTCGGATCCTCTTCCTTTTTGCCTTCCGGATAAGGGTTCGGCATCTTTGTCTCCATCGGCATATCTCTTTCCTCCTGTCTCACTCGTTATAAACCAGTGCCATCATTACCAGTTCTTCATCGGAGTCATTCTCAAAGCCATGACTCTGTCCGCAGGCAATCAGGCATACATCGTCCGGCCCCACCGGAATCCTCTTTTTGTCATGATCAATAAAAGTACCATGACCAGAGATCACATAATAGGGTTCTGTCTCTCCGATGTGCTCATGATAACCGATGCTGCTGTGGGGCTCCATCCGCACCAGCGCATACAGTCTTCCGTGACCGTTTAGTTCCTCCGGTTTCAGGATATGATGCATCTTTAGTTTTCCCTTGCCGCCCCGAAGGCCTTCCACTGTTTTTACTTCTGCTTTACGAACCATTCTTGTCTCCTCTTTTCCTAAAATTTAACCTTTAAAATCCACTGATCATCAGATAAAATCCTTCCGTCAGCCTTGCCCAGGAACCTACATCTGAAGAATAAACGGTTCCAATCAATAACATAAACAAAACCGCTATTACCGTAAATGCCGCTGCTCTCCATCTGCTTATCCATTCCACGGTCTCCCCTTCTTTTTTGCCGATCCTTCTGCGCATAAACAAAAAGAGAGACACCAGCAAAAAGAGAGAACCGCCATACAGCACCAGATAGAACAGAAGATTCGGCCAAAACAAAAGCCCTCCGATCTTTACAGGAGAAAATGCTCCATAACCGGCTGCATGTTCCAGATCCTGTATCACATGCACCTTGCTCTGACTGTCCTCAGCCAGAATGATGGTGTAGCAAAAAAGCATCAGCATCCCAAAGGCGAGGGCTATATGAAAGATTCCGCTGTCCCAGATCTTTCCCCGCTCAACCGCTCTTCTTTTCCGGTTTTCTTCCTTTTTCTGCTCTTCTGGCAGGGGCCTTGGGGCATCCATACGCGCCCGAATCCCTGCGATCTTATCGTTGATCGTGGAAATCATCCCGGCACTGAAGCCGGCGGATTCAAACACATAATGGGAAGGCTGATCCTGGGTCTTTCGGATTTCCAGAATTGTATTGACCTGCATCTTCGGCCGAATGCGGACTTCCTGAATCTCTTCATAGGGGATGCAGACAATGCCCTGACGGCTGCCCGGACGGATCTGAAGCACAAAAAGGTGAGAGCTGGTAAAGTACAAATCGCTGATCTGATCCCCGGTCCGGAAATCATACTCCAGACGCTCCCTGACAAAGACCGGCAGCCGGTTTAAATAATTCTTAAGTTTCTGAATCTGAACAAACCCCCAGATCACCTGATAAATGACCAGAATTGTCACGAATCCTCCCGCGATCACCGAAAACCATACGATCATCTCCACAGTCTCTTCGCTGACATCCATCGAAGCGACATAACCGCAGAGAAAGCAGCAGGTAAGCAGCGTCACCCCAAGGCTGAGCCATATTTTATTTGCAAACAGTTTCTGATATGCTGCTTTGACCATGAACATCCTCCTTTTGCCGCAGTCTTGTTTTCATTATATCTCACATCCCCCGCATCGTCAAACGGATCATTGACTTTTCCTCCTCCTGAGGTTACAATCGTGTTACCTGTTACAGAAAGGATAAAAGGCAGCTATGGCACAGACAAAACAGATGACTTTGGGACGCCCTGCGTCTTTGATTTTCACTTTCGCTCTGCCGCTGATGGTCGGCAACGTATTTCAGCAGCTGTATACGGTGGTGGACACCATGGTGGTGGGAAAAGCGCTGGGCGTACAGGCCCTCGCCGCCCTGGGCGCCGCTGACTGGATGAACTGGCTGATGCTCAGCGTAATCCAGGGACTGACCCAGGGATTCGGGATCCTGATGGCACAACATTTCGGAGCCGGAAAGGCAGCAGATCTTCGCCGCACCATCGGAAACGCCGCGGTTCTTTCCCTTCTGTCCGCCCTTTTGCTGCTTGGTTTTGGACAGGCCATCGCCCGCCCCGTCCTTCTGCTTTTGCAGACTCCAAAAACCATTCTTTCCGATACGTTATTATACCTGCGCATCATGTATCTTGGAATACCCGGCATCATGGCATATAACTTCTCTGCCAGCATCCTGCGCGCCTTAGGAGACGGCAGGACCCCTCTGTATGCCATGATCATCGCCGCAATAACCAATATTGCCCTGGACCTGTTCTTTGTGCTGATTCTCGGGTTTGGGATCAGCGGAGCCGCTGCGGCCACCCTGATCGCTCAGGTTGTCTCCTGCTTTTTTTGTTTTTACCATGTCCGAAAGCTGGAACTTATAACCCTGACCCTGTCTGACTTCCGCCTGCAAAAAGGGCTCCCTAAGCGTCTGCTTCTTCTGGGAACCCCCATGGCGCTTCAGAACGCCATCATCTCCGTGGGCGGAATGATCGTGCAGTTTGTGGTCAACGGCTTTGGTGTCATCTTCATCGCCGGATTTACAGCCACCAATAAGCTTTACGGCGTACTGGAAGTTGCCGCCACCTCTTACGGCTATGCCATGGTCACTTACACCGGACAGAATCTGGGCGCCGGAAGGCTGGACCGCATCCGAAAAGGAATGCGCGCCGCCCTTCTGATCGCCCTTGCCACCTCGGTTCTCATCGCTGCCTGCATGCTGCTTGGAGGCAGGGTGATCCTTGGCTGCTTTATCTCCGGTACCCCCGAAGAATTTACGCAGACCATGGGAATCGCATATTTTTATCTGTCCGTCATGAGCCTGTGCCTGCCCATTCTCTACATCCTGCATGTGACCCGTTCTGTCATCCAGGGCATGGGCAATACGGTCCTTCCCATGGCTTCCGGCATCGCAGAATTCCTCATGCGTGCCCTGGCCGCCATCCTTCTTCCCCGGTTTGTCGGGGAGACCGGCATCTTCTACGCGGAGATTCTGGCATGGGCCGGCGCTGTGGTGATTCTGGTGATCAGTTATTTTGTAGTTATGAAAAAGGCGGAGTAACCCCCGCCTTTTTCACAAATCTCACCATTTATTACACAAAATTCTCTCAATCCGTTCCATCAGGGCTTCTTCTTCCCCTTCGCTGTCCACGATCACTTCCACCCAGTCCAGCTCGTGTACTCCAAGCGCCAGCACCTTGGGCACTTCTTTTGCGCTGACCATCTTTTTGTCAGTCTTCAAAAACACATGGCCTCCCTGCTCTTTTGCCGTCAGTCCGAGGGACACGGCGATGGCCATATGGATGCCGCCGGACGTGGACACCTGTATCTTTTTTCGGAGCATTCCGCCTGCACTACGCCAGTACGCGGATCGTGCTGCCGATTTTCAGCACCGGCACTTCAGCCTCTTCCACCACCATCGTTCCGGGCAGTCCGTCTGCAGCCCCGCTGAACTGGATGGAGATATGTCCGAGGGCTTCCAGATTTTTCTGCATGACGCCGCCAACCACCTGAATCTTATACTGTTTTCCATCGATCTCCAGCGTCTGCCCCGGCTCAATGACTGCGTCCGCTTTCTTTACGTCGATGCTGTAGCAGTAATCCTTCAGAGTATCCGGTGCGCTGTCACCAAATAAAATAATGGTTTTCTCCTCCGCAAACGCCGCTGCCAGGTCTCCGACCCCTTTTACCGTATTCTCATAAATTGTATTCATAATTAACCTCCATATTAAAGTTCCGCATCTCCCTTCCCCATGCCCCGGTTCTAGATCTTTTTTGCTCGCTCTCGCTCTCAAAACAAGATCTGGGCATGGTACAGTACGATGCTGGGTTTTCGTTCCGCATCTCCCTTCCCCATGCCCCGGTTCTAGATCTTTTTTGCTCGCTCCCGCTCTCAAAACAAGATCTGGGCATGGTA
>CAJTYJ010000002.1:26936-73729 GCA_910583895.1 uncultured Lachnospiraceae bacterium | reverse complement strand
GGTTCTAGATCTTTTTTGCTCGCTCCCGCTCTCAAAACAAGATCTGGGCATGGTACAGTACGATGCTGGGTTTTTGTTCTGCATTAAATATTTTCAAATAGTTCATTATGTTTGATCATGTACAGGACAAATTCATTGCCTGACTTCAGACGGGCGATTTCTTTTACCAGCTCTTCGTCTGAAGAAATTACCAGCAATTCATTATAAAGATGAATCAAGATGTCATCATGAAGTTCAAAGTTTCGGGGAAGTGCCAGAAAGAGTAAAAATCGAAATCCCGATTCTTTCCGGTCTACAACCGCCACGGCCAGCACGATTTTGTCTCCGGAATACTGCAGATGAGGAAATCCCACATTCTCATCAAAAAGCATGGTACTTTTCTTTTCTCTTTTCAGAAGCTCTTCTTTAAAATGCTCATCCAGCACCCCGTCTTTGATCAGCTGGTCTGTCACATAAAGTACTGTATCCATATAGGAAAACTTTGGATTCAGTTTGTAGAAATGTTCCGGTTCCAGGATGGTAGCGATCAGAGAACTCAATCCGGTCTTCATGGGAAGTTCCAGACGACCCAGGTATTTCAGTCTCTCAATCTGCCTTAACACTTCCACTTCTTCAAAAATTTCTTCCAGATAGATCACCGGAACCACCTCGGACTCGTAAGTCCTGGAAATGGAGATGATCAGGTCAAAATCCTCCCGGTCCTTTGCTTCCATCTCCGACAGCAGTTCAAATTCTGTCTGATCCGACATCATCTTTCCTAACCGCACCTGGATCAGTTTGCCGGAGATCGCTCCCTGAACACAGACAATTCCTACCCGGAAGGTTCTCTGATTCCGGTAGTGCTGCTCCTCCAGAAACAGGCTGAAATAAGAAGCCAGAAATCCAAGTTCATCATCCACCACCGAGAGATTTGTCTGTTCTTCGATGACTTTTTTGGCCAGCTCTGCCATCCGGTAGGCCAGCGGAAATTTTTCCCGGATTTCTGCAAGGGCGTAGTTCCGGATATAAAACCGGTACTTCAGCCGGTTCAGCATAAAATTGATGTGATACACAAAATCATCCAGAAGATCCGTCGGAGAGATGTGAAAGTTCATGTCGTAGGCGATCCGGTTTAATATCTTTACCACCAGCTCAGCCACATCCTCACTGATCTCTAAAGCCTGCTGATTTTCCCGGTTCATGGGGGTTCGCATTCCGGCGATGGGAAGGGATAAAAAGAGGATCTCTTCCATGGGAATCGCAACCTGAAACATCTCTATGGTCTGTCCGATGATCTTTTCTGCAAAACGGTACGCTGTGGTCTGCTCCAACTCATGGTACTTTTCCTGAAGGCTGCTCAAAGGGTGTTCATTTAGTACCCGGTCGATCATCAGTGTATAAGAGCGCATAAAATACTGTGTTGTAATATGATCGAACCCGTACTCCTGGCAGTATCCGTTTACCATGTTCTCCAGATCATCGTCCAGAAGAAAAGCTTCAAACACCTGATCATAGAGCTGTTCCAGGATAAAAAGCCTAAGAGAAAGCTCTTCTCCTTCCAGCCGTATACCTGTGTTGGTCTTTCCCACAATCTGAAGCTGATAGCTGTCCAGCATTTCCCGAAGCTTTTTCAGATCCTGATTGATCGTAGTACGGCCCACACAGATCTCATCCGCCAGATCATCGATCAAAAGCGGTCCGTCCCCATGCATCAGCCGGTTCAGGATATATCCATACCGTTTTGCCGGAGAATTCATGTAGTCATTCTGGATGTATACCATTTCTTTTTTCTTCTGAAATGCTTTCTCATCCAGAATGAAGAGCATATACCTGCCCGACACAGACTCCACCAAGGCGCTGCCTTCCAGGATCTGATTCAGTTCTTTGATGTCGTTTCGAATGGTTTTTGTGCCTACCTTGAGCTTATCCGCCAGGCTTTCCAGCCTGGCCGCCTTGCGAAGTTCCATGATATCCAGGATCTGTGCGATCCTGCTGTCCGGTGTCCCTGATGTCATAACGTTCCTTCCCCCTCTTTCTTTCGTACATTATAATTCATAGTCCATCCGGATAAAAGTGCCTTTTTCCTCTGGAAGGAACGTTTTTTCATCATTGCGGGATGGAAGATCAGCCTCTTGTTTTTCCGCCTGCCACATTGTAGGTCACGCCATGGACATACGAAGCTTTCTCACTTCCAAGATAACACACCATATCCGCCACTTCGGAAAGTTTGCCGGAGCGTCCCAGGGGTGTGGTGGATGTCTTTTCGTAGCCAGCCCGCAGTTCTTCCACGGTAATCCCTCTGGTGTACGCCAGCGCTGTCTCGTAACCGATGGTGCGAAGTCCGGTCGCCTCCATAATTCCAGGTGCAACACCTACCACGCGCACGCCTTTGCGTCCAAGCTCCTTGGCCCAGGATCTGGTAAAGGAATTGACTGCATTTTTGGTGGCTGCGTAAATGCTCTGCCCCTCAGATCCTTCCAGTCCGCTCTCGGAGGACATATTGATGATCACGCCGTCTTTTTTAGCCACCATTACACGGCCTGCCGCCTGCGCGCACAGATAGACTCCTTTCAAATTCACATTCACTACTTTATCAAACACAGTGTCATCCATCTCAAATTCTCCATGGGGTTTGGCATCATCCACCAAAAGTCTTGGTATATTGATGCCTGCATTGTTCACCAGAATATCCACGGTGCCAAACTTCTGTACGGCCTCATCCACCATATGTTCCACACTGTCCCGGTCTGTCACATTGGTCACCACATAATGTAAGCTTCCACCCTTTGACTCCATCTTCGGTGCCTCAGGACTCATATCTGCGACCACCACGTTGGCACCCTGATTCAAAAACTCCTCTGCAACCGCTTTTCCGATCCCGGATGCACCTCCTGTTATAATGACTGTCTTTCCTTCCAGATTCAACCAAGTATTCATAATCTCTGTCCTTTCTTTTTATACGTAAAACTTCTATATTCCTGATGTTCTTTCTTTGTTCCTTCGCTGCCTTTTCTGCACGGTCAGCGGTTTAATACAGTCCGATACTTGCCACCCAGGCCACCAGCACTCTTGGCACGCCGACCAGGAATCTGGAATACAGCACAGACGGCACACCGACTTCCACCGTTTCCGGCTCTGCCTCTGCAAGGCCCAGTCCTACCGGAATGAAGTCGCAGGCACACTGGGTGTTGATGGCAAACAGTGCCGGAAGCGCCAGGCTCGGGGCAATGTTTCCTTTTCCGATCTCCACGCCGATCATGGTTCCAATGACCTGTGCGATAACGGCACCCGGTCCTAAAAGTGCCGACAGCACCGGGATGGAACAGATAAATCCAAGGATAATCAAGCCCACTCCATTTCCTGCCAGGGGTACCAAAAGCTTTGCAAACCAGTCGCCAAACCCGGATCCCTGAATGATGCCGATCAGCATAGCTACAAAGGCCATGAAAGGCAGGATCGTGGTAATCATGGACTGTACAGCGTCTCTGGCCGCCTGATAAAGGGTGTTGACCACTTTTCCTGCACCCATACCAATCTTCTGGATGATGCTGGATTTGCTGGTCTCTCCCAGAGTCTCCGATACTTTTTTATCCGCGCTGTATTTAAATTTGCGCTCCGGCTCTGCCTTTTGTTCTTCTGCCTTTTTCTCATCTTTTGCCGCTGTCTCTTCCGCCGGCACTGCCGCCCCGTCTGCCGGGCTGATCTGATTTACCCCTACGGCCGAAACATAGATATCTTCTGTGATAAATTTTGCGAGGGGGCCGCTTTTGCCCACCGGCATAATGTTGACGGTCGGAATCCGTTTCTGGGGATAGATGCCGCACCGAAGCGTGCCGCCGCAGTCGATGACCACCAGAAAAATCTCTTCATCCGGCACCGATGTCTTAAATCCATTGACTGCCGTACATCCGGTCAGTTTCACAATCTTTTCAATGATTTCCGGCTCTGCTCCTCCTCCGGTGATAAAGACCACCTTGTCTTTCCCATCCCTGGGCATGACGGTCAGAGGGCCTCCAAAGCCGCCGCTTCCTCTCTCAATCTTAATCGCTCTATAATCTGACATAGTTCCTCCTAATTGAAGTTCCGCTACCGCCCTTCCGACACCCTTTATGCAGATCCATTCTCAGACGCTTTCGCGTCTGCTCATCGATCTGGGCGTCGTACGGGTTTTCGCTGTTTTGAAGTTCCGCTTCTGCCCTTCCGACACCCTTTATGCAGATCCATTCTCAGACGCTTTCGCGTCTGCTCATCGATCTGGGCGTCGTACGGGCTTTCGCTGTTTTTGGGTTCTGCTACAGTGTATTTTTTAATTCAAGGTTTTGCTGTTTCATGACAAATGTGGTCGTAAAATCTGTAATCCAGCCTGCGAAGAAATTCATGATCAGGCCGACTAACAGATAGCGAATCGCCAGGGGTGTGGTGCTAAGCCCGAGCGTCGTAATTCCGTCAGCGATACCAAGATAGATAAAAATCTCACCCACATTGATGTGCGGAAACATACCGCTGTTGGTATGACAGTGATAAGTCGCTGACGCATAATAACTGGGTTTCATCCGCTCCGGCAGGAATTTTCCCATGGAAAGCGCCATGGGGTTGCCCAGCATGAATGCGGAAAGAAACGGAAGCACGCCGTAAGCCATCAGCACATTGCCGGAACAAAGTTTTGCAAACTTATTGATCCGGTCCTGCCCGATCAGAGCGATCAGTGCATTCATAAATACCAGTAACAAAAGTACCTTCGGTACAATCGAGGAGACCCAGCTGACAAAGGTGAGCGCACCCGCGTCAAACAGTCCCATAAAACCTTCTGCTGCATTCACTACATAACTCATTTAAAAACCTCCTTCAGGATTCTGCCTGTCGTATAGTCAGACGCCTCAGGGCGTTGACTGCCCTCGTAAGCGGTGCAGGTTCTTCCTTCAGCTCTCCTCCGGACATCAGGATTCGATAATTGGATGAAGCCTCCAGAACCGCCCTGGTCACTGGTTTGGAAAGATGCATCTTCTTACAGTCCTCCTGCAAAATAGCTCCTACGTCCATTCCCTCGAAGCCTTTGAGCACCCGTGCTCTGGCAAATACAGTCACTCCCTGCAGATAACTTCCTTCCAGTATGTATCCTCTGCTGTCTATGGCGAACATGGCGATCGCTCCGGCCCGGAAGGCACCTCTGGCTTTTCCGATCGCCACACGCCCTTTCTGCCTTAAATTTCTGTAGGAAACCATAAAATGTTTCATTTGCAGAAAAGTCAGAAGATACTGCAGGGCAAATGCGATACAGAACAGAATGATCAGTGGAATAAGATTCATAAACACATCCTCCTAACCTGTTTTTTTGTGTCAGACGTTTTCTTAAGTCACCTGGCCATGTGTACTTTGCTTTGTCTGAATGCATAATACTCCATTTTTTGGTCATAATTAATACATTCTTTTTCCAGACGTTGGAAAACAGGTGTAAATATGTTATATTGGGATTGTGAAAAAGAAAGCAGATTAGGAGAATCGACAACATGACAAAACTGATCGATCAGATGATAACTTTTTTTACAAATTTGTTTTCTTATGGAGGAAGTTTTCTAGTTTCCTGGTGCATGGATCTAATCCCTGCCATCTTTATGGTACTGATTCTGACCAACGCACTGATCCGGCTGATTCCCGCCCGGCTCATAGAAAAAGCAGCAGTGCTGGCTTCCCGGCATCTGCTGCTCAAATATATGCTCATTCCTTTTTTCGGCGCCATTCTTCTTGGCAACCCTTCCGCTCTGACGCTGGGGCGTTTTCTGGCTGAGAAAGACAAGCCTTCCTATTTTGCCTGTGCCTCCTTTTTCTGCCACACCAGCAGCGGTGTCTTTCCTCATATCAATGCATCGGAACTTTTTATCTTTCTGGGGATCGCCCGGGGAGTGGAAATGCTAGGATATCCCGTCTACCCCCTGGCCCTGCGCTATCTGACCGCCGGCCTTTTCGCCAACTTTCTCTGCGGAGTGGTGACGGACCGGACCACAGACTATTACAGCCGAAAGACAAAACTTTCTCTTACCCATAAACCGGACGTACAAAATCAAACTTCCGGCTCCTCCGAATGTCCGCCTGACACGGACACTCCCTGGAATGAGATCCGTATCACGGCGGGAAGAAGCGGTTATGGCGGTCCTCTGATTGTAAAACCAGATCCGGTTCGAAACAAGCTGGTCTATGTGACCGGCGGCGGCATCCGCCCGGCAATCGTGGACAAAATTGAAAAATTGACTGGATGCACCAGCGTAAACGGTTTCTCTTCCTCTGTCCCGGATGAGGAAGTCTTTCTGGCAGTCATCGACTGCGGAGGAACTCTGCGCTGCGGCCTCTATCCGAAAAAAGGGATTCCAACCGTCAACATCATGCCAACCGGAAAAAGCGGACCCCTGGCCCGCTATATGACAGAAGATCTCTATGTATCCGATGTATCCGGCGAAACGATCCAGTCCACCAAAAATCAGGCGGCTGAACCTGCCACTAAGGCCACCGGTCTTTTCACCCTTCTGACCCGTCTCTTTCATCCGGGAACCAGCCTGCTGCCTGCTTTTGGAAAAGGATGCTGTCTGTTCTACAAAGCATCCCAGGACAGCCTTTACACAATCCTGCACACCCTGCTGCCTCTGATGGGATTTGTCTCTCTTCTGACTGCCGCAGTGGAATGCTCCGGACTCAATCAGTGGATTGCCGCAAGACTTACGCCCCTGTCTTCCAGTATCGGCGGACTGTTGCTGCTTGGAGTCCTGATATCTTTTCCGCTACTCTCCCCCATCCTGGCCCCGGGAGCCATCATTGCCCAGGTCACAGGAACCATCATCGGTACCCAGATCGGATGCAGAGCCATCCCGGTCTATCTGGCCCTTCCTGCTCTCTTTGCGATCAACACCCAGGCTGCCTGCGATTTTATCCCGGTGGGGCTTGGGCTTATGCAGGCAAAAGAAGAGACCATCAAAGTCGGCATCTCTTCTGTGCTGGCTTCCCGCTTTATCACAAGCGCCCTGCGCATCCTGATCGCCTGGCTTTTCTGTCTTGGGCTGTATACCGGATCATAATCCGTCTTTATCTCTCAAGCCGTTCCAGTGCCGCAGCCGCGTTTGTATTGCCCTGACTGGCGGCAGCGCTGTACAGAGCCGCTGCCCGGTCCAAGTCACATTCCGTACCAACCCCGTTTTCACAGCAGACGCCCAGATTGTACTGCGCACGGTTGTGTCCCTGTCTGGCTGCCCTGGCAAACCACTTGACGGCCTGCTCATAATCCTGCTCCATGCCATTCCCAAAGTACAGGCACTGCCCTACATTGTACTGGGAACCGGCATCCCCCTGTTCGGCTGCCTTTTCCCACCAGGCAGCGGCCATGTTCATGTTTTTCTCCATCCCCCTGCCATAATAATAGCAGTTGCCCAGATTGATCTGCGCGCTCCTGTGCCCTTGTGTTGCAGCTTTTGTGTACCATACAATGGCCTCGTTCCAGTCCTGCTCTACCCCCATGCCTTTGGCAAAACACAGACCCGCATGGTATTGTGCGTCTGCATGTCCCTGTCCGGCCGCTTCAATATACCAGTAAGCAGCTGTCTCATCGTCTTGCTCCACACCCTCTCCGTTTTCATAGCGCATACCCAGATTATACTGGGCATCTTCGTCCCCCTGTTCGGCCGCCTTTTGATACCAGAAAGCCGCCTTTGCATCGTCCTGCGCTACGCCGTTGCCCTCCTCATAACACAGAGCCAGATTGTACTGTGCCTCTTTGCTTCCCTGATCGGCTGCCTTTTGGTACCAGAAAACAGCCTTGCTATAATCCTGCTTCACGCCTTCGCCGTTTCTATAGCAGCCGCCCAGATTATTCTGAGCAGCACTGTACCCGTTTTCGGCGGCTTCCGTATACCAGTATACTGCCTGAACGTTATCCTGCTCCACACCTCTGCCAAAATAATAAGAAATACCCAGATTATACTGCGCGATCTCATCCCCTGCATCAGCAGCCCGGCGAAACCAGAAAGCCGCTTTTTCATAGTCCTGCTCTACGCCCCGTCCCACATCATAACAGTAGCCAACCTGCTGCCATGCCTGTGTATGTCCCTGTTCGGCTGCCTGTGAGTACCAGTAAAACGCCTTTTCATCATCGTTTTCCACACCCATTCCGTAAAAATAGCAGTTGCCAAGATTACGCTGAGCGTCCGGATCACCGCCCTTTGCACTTTTCGTGTACCAATAAACAGCCTGCACACGGTCCTGCTTCACACCCTCGCCGTAATCATAACAGTAGCCCAGACTACGCTGCGCCACAGCATTGCCGGCTTCCGCTGCCGCGCGATAAAATACAACCGCCTGTGCCCAGTCTTTTTTTACGCCGAATCCATGTTTGTAGCTGTCTCCCAGTTTATCCAGTGCCTCAGCCGCTGCAGCTTTGTCACTGCCTTCCATCTCTGCCATAAGCCAGCGGTTTAATATACCGTCTTTATAATATTCGCGTACCCTGCGGCCTGCCATCGTGCTGCCATGATCCGATGCTTCCAGATACCACTCCGATGCCTTGATCAGACTTCGTTTCACACCGCGCCCTGTCTCATAGCACTGTGCAAGGCGATACTGCGCCGCCACATGATTCTGAGCCGCCGCCTTCTCAAACCAGACTGCAGCCTTTGCAAGACTTAAGTTTCCGCCCCCTCCTGTCTCATAGCACCTGGCAAGCTTGTACTGTGCCAGTGCATCGCCCTTTTCTGCCGCATTCCTGTACCAGAGAAAAACCTCCTGCAAAACATTTTCCCCATACGCATCACAGGCAGCAAAGTTTCTGTCGTCCTCCTCTTCGTCCCTCCAGTCTTCCCCGTCATATTCCGCCTCATCCTGCTCAGCGGACATGGCAAGCCAGAAGGTCGCCAGTTCATCGTTTTGTTCCGTTCCCATACCGATTGCATAGCAGCGCCCCAGAGCATGCATTGCATCCGCGTGATCCTGGCCGGCTGCCCTTTTGTACCACACAAACGCCTCCTGATCATCCTGCTTCACACCGAAACCTGTTTCATAGCATAAGCCCAGTTCGTATTGTGCATCTGCATGGTCCTGCCGGGCAGATTGGGAATACCAGTAGACGGCTTTGTCTTTATCCTGTTCTACACCACAGCCTTCTTTATAGCAGCTTCCAAGGCTGCACTGGGCATACGCATGGCCCATCTGTGCAGCCTTTTCATACCATACGACCGCCTGTACTGCATCCTCCTGCATACCCAGCCCAAGCCTGTAGCAGGCCCCCAGCTCATACTGGGCATCTGCATTGCCTGCCTGTGCTGACGCACGGAGACTGTTTGTATGAAACTCTTCATTTGTGTGATCGGTGTTTATGCTTTCCATATTGCTTTCTCCTGTTAAATTTTCTCAAGGCGTATCACCGCCTTCATCCGTACAATTTGCATCTGCACCGGCTTTCACAGGTTTTTCCTCACTGCATTCCTCATTTCA
Organism: uncultured Lachnospiraceae bacterium; assembly: GCA_910583895.1. Classification (GTDB taxonomy): domain Bacteria; phylum Bacillota; class Clostridia; order Lachnospirales; family Lachnospiraceae; genus Hominiventricola. The sequence continues at coordinate 64,282 of CAJTYJ010000002.1, read as the reverse complement.
ATTCTTACGTTCCGTGATATTTACCATTGGCTTACCTGTAAAATCCGGGAGGTTCTCACTTTAACGCTGCTCTTGCGTATCAAATTTGTACCCGAGGCCCCAGACCGTGCGGATGATTTCTCCTCTGTCTCCCAGCTTGCTTCTTAGCTTTTTCACATGGGTGTCAATGGTCCTGGCATCTCCGAAGTAATCATAATTCCACACATGGTTCAGTATTTTCTCTCTGGACAGAGCAATGCCCTGATTCTCCATAAAATACGAAAGAAGCTCGAACTCTTTGTAGCTGAGCTCCACATCCTTTCCATCGATCGTCACCTGATGCGCCGCCTTGTTCAGTTCGATTCCGCCTGCCACAATCACATCCTCACTGGATACCCGGCTGGTCCGGCGCAGGATCGCCTCCACCCGGGCCACCAGAATCTTGGGACTGAAGGGCTTTGTAATATACTCATCCACTCCCAGCTCAAATCCCTGCAGCTCATCCTGCTCATCACTTTTTGCGGTCAGCATGATGATCGGAACTTTAGAGTAACGGCGAATCTCCCGGCACACCTGCCAGCCGTCCATCTTTGGCATCATAACATCCAAAATGACCAGTGCAATCTCCTTCTGCCCGAAAAAAAAGTCCAGTGCCGTTTCTCCGTCACCCGCTTCCAGTACTTCATAATCCTGCTTGACCAGAAAATCCCGCACCAGCTTGCGCATACGGCTTTCGTCATCCACCACCAGTATTTTCCGCTTTTCCATCTTCATCATCCTCATTTTTTGTAGATTATTGGTCACCGTTCACTCCGCCGGCAACCTGCAGTTTGCATCATTATAACAATAAAATATGTTCGATTTGTGAACAAAAACTCCCTGATCCCTTACATTTTCAGAAAACACGGCGATATATAAACTAATAGAACGATATTCGCAGTCTGTCCGCACGCAGGAGGAGGTGTATTCATATGATCAACGTAACCATGATCAGTTCTCTGAACTCTTATACACAGAATATGAAAATGCAGATGAAGTGGAGGCAGAGGCAGTCCTCCGGGAACTACAAAGCTGGTGATCCCGTCAATAAGGCCTCTTCTTCGGAAAGTCTTCGGGAAGAATCTTCGGCCGATGCTACCAGCCTTTTAAAGACTTTGGATACTTCCAATGTCTCCAGAGCACAGATTGATGCCAAGATGCGCTCCGGCAAACGGTTAAGCGCCGCTGAAATGGAATACTTAAAGGAAAATGATCCCCAGACTTATCAGAAGGCGCGAGAGATCCAGATGGAACGGGAAGCCTATGAGCGGGAACTAAAGCAGTGCCGGACCAAGGAAGAGGTCCAGCGGGTAAAGTTAAGTCATGCTGCCGCTTCCATGGCATCCGTGAAGAACATCGAAACCAATCCCAATATCCCGGAAGGGGCAAAATTAGGACTGATGATGCAGGAGCTTGCCAAAACAAAAGCCTTAAGTGATACCGAGCGCGAATTTGTCGAAAGCGGCGGCTACCAGGCGCTTCCAAGTGAGGAAGAACGCAGAAAAGCCGAGAAAGACCTGAAAGAAGCAGAAGAAGCAGAGAAGGGTATCAAAGACAAAACCGACGATACGCCAAAGGAAGTGACCGATACCCAGAACCAGGAAGCGGTGGACAACGCCGTCAGGGAGGAAGCAGCGCTGGATAAAAAAGCGCCTTCTGACGCAGAGGTGAAGGCTGCAAAGCAAGTCATATCCGGCAAGGACATCACCCGCATGGAAGCAGAAGTCACTCCCGAGGCCCGCAAGGTACGTCGGGCAAGAGCACAGGCAGCCTACGCAAAAACTGCCTGGATGGGAAACTCCTCTGGTTCCACCTTGGATGTAAAAGCAGAATAGCCCAAAGGGACACCTGACTGAAAAGCCGGTGTCCCTTTTGATTATTGTTTCATTCTTTCTTCTGCTTCTTTTGTATACTTTTCCAGCAGACGCATCACTTCCTGAACGTCGATGGGCTTTGCCACATGTGCATTCATGCCACAGTCCAGACACCGCTTCACATCTTCTGAAAAAGCATCTGCTGTCATGGCGATAATCGGAATCTGTGCGTCTCTTCGTTCCAGCTTCCGGATCGCCCATGCCGCCTCATAGCCGGTCATGATTGGCATGCGGATATCCATGAGAACTGCATCATAGTATCCTTCTTTGGATTTCTGGAACATCTCCACGCAGATCTGCCCGTTTTCCGCCCGCTCCAGCTTCAGCCCTTCCTCACTGAACAGTTCTTCCGCAATCTCCCAGTTGAGATCATTGTCCTCTGCCAGCAAAATTCGCTTTCCGACCAGATCGGTTTTCACCTTGTTATCATCCGACATCTCTTCTGCGTTTCCCGCATACTGCCGAAGTCCATAGAACAGCGTAGATTTAAACAGGGGTTTGCAGATAAATCCATTGACTCCTGCTTCCCGGGCATCTTTTTCAATCTCACTCCAGTCATAAGCAGAGATCAAAAGAATCGGAATTTCTTCTCCCAGATAGTCGCGGATCTTGTGAGCAGTTTTGATTCCATCTATTCCCGGCAGTTTCCAGTCCAGAAGAATCACCTGATAATCTCTTTGTTCCTCACGGCGCTTCTTCACCATCTCCACCGCACTCTCACCATCCAGCGTCCATTCGGCCTTTACGCCGATGGATTCCAGCGCATCCACTGTGCTTCGGCAAAGCTGCTCGTCGTCATCCACCACCAGCATATTCCACTCCGGAAGAAGCATGTCCATCTCTGCAGCATCTGCCTGCTCCAGATCCAGCGTCGCATGGAATTCCGTGCCTTTTCCCTGCTCACTCGCCACTTCCACCGTACCGCCCATGGCATCCACAATATATTTTGTGATGGCCATGCCAAGCCCGGTTCCCTGGGTCTTGCGCACCCTTGCGCTGTCCTCTCTGGCAAAAGATTCAAAAATCTTTTCTCTAAATTCCGGTGACATCCCGATGCCCGTATCCTTAACCCGGAGATGGATGCAGACATAAGCGCTCCCTTTCAGAGAAGGCTCCTCACAAAGAGACATCTGGATCGTCCCTCCCTCCGGCGTAAACTTGATGGCATTGGACAGGAAATTTAAAAGCACCTGGTTTAAGCGTACACTGTCGCAATATACATTTTCCACAAAGATATCATGGATAAACACATCAAATCTCTGATTCTTCGCCTTGATCTGAGGCTGAACGATGCTTACAATGCTCTCCATCACTTCCCTGAGCGACACCTGATCCATATTCAGCGTCATCTTTCCGCTCTCGATCTTGGACATATCAAGAACATCATTGATCAGCCCGAGCAGGTGCTTGCTTGACAGCGTGATCTTCCTTAAGCAGTTCTGTACCTGCTGATGGTCATCCATATTGGCGGTGGCAATGGCTGTCATCCCCACAATGGCATTCATGGGGGTACGGATATCATGGCTCATATTGGAAAGAAACTCACTTTTGGCCTTGTTGGCATAGACCGCTTCCAGACGCGCCTCTTCCACTTCTTTCAGCTGTTTTCTGGTCAGCCCAAAGTATTTCACAAAAATCAAGAGCAACGCCAGCAATACCGTCCCGCAGCCGCTTATGGCAAGGACACTCCAGCGGCTGCTCAGGTTCCTGACCGACTGGTCCAAAGAACCGTAAGGCATAACCGTCACCAGATACCACTCGGAGTAGGGAAGAGCCGTACAGTACAGATGCCGCCTTTCCCCGCCCAGATCCATCACCTGGGAATAGTCCTGACCGGCATCCATAGCCTTTGAAAGCTCCTCCACATACCGGTCTGCGTTCTCTCCGCCCAGTTCGCTGAAGATCGAACGGATCCGGTCAAAATAATTGTCCCGGTATGCATCGCCGCCCCGGATCACAAAGCTTCCGTCTTTGCGGATGATATGAGAATACACAAGAGAATCTTCTTCATCCAGGAAAAGTACGTCCTTAATGTAATCTACGGAAAGTCCTGCAACGATCGCTATGCTTTCGCCGCTTTCCATCTGATAGACAGCCGGGACTCCCAGCAGCACAATCCGCTCTCCGGCGTCATCATACCCTACCGCAATCTTAAATTTTCCATTTTTCAGGGAACGTTCAAATGGGAGTTCGTCATACACATGTATCGGCGCGCCCATCAGCATATCATACGTGCCGTCTCCTGAATAAAATGCCAGGTAGTCAAAGTCTCTTGCCGCGGCGCTGTACGCAAGCTGCCCCCGCAGAACGTCTGTCTGGGCGCTTTCGGGCGGATTATCGTAGGCAATCGCCTCCACCTGCAGCAGCCGAAGTTCCATCGTCGTCTCAAAATGCATGGCGATGCGCTCATTCATACCTGACATATAAATCGTCCCGATATCACTGATCGTCTCGGAACTCTTTCGATCCATATAAACTGCCAGAAAACCAAAGATCACAACACAGAGAAGCGATACAAAAGCAAGACTGACCTTCAAAAACTGAATAGGACCTTTCTTCACCTTTCAATTACCTCCTTAGACGCCCTGAGTGCCAAAGGACCCTTTTACCCTTCACTCTCTGCTTCCAGAATCCGGATCGCATTCACGGTCAGCTCATAATCTGCCTTTACTTTCTCCACCAGCGCTTCTGCCCCATCGCTCCACCCATCCCGCAGGGCATCAGTCAGGCTGCTGCTGGAGTCCCCAAGCCTGGTAAAGCCCAGATTCTGGCAAACACCTTTTATCGTATGGGAAGCCCGGAATGCCTCCTCATAATTTTTCTCCTCCAAAGAAGAAAGGAGCGTCTGGTAACTGGCGTCATTTAAAAATTTCAGCACGAACTTCCGAATCATTTTCTCACTGCGAAGACGGGAAGCTACACCCTCATAATCCCCTTCCAAAGCCTTGTAACATTCTTGTAAACTCATATACTTCTCTCCTTCATACTTTTCTTAATTCTGGAAACTCATCCATTTGCATCATTATATCACATTACCAGAAAATAAAAAAGCCAATATCAAGATCCTGCATATGAAAATTGACATTTTGTCAAAAATTCTTCTGTTTATCTTGCAAAATACAGAAAAAGTGCTATAATAGGGGCAAGTAAATAATAGCGAAGTAGAATCTCACGCGTTAAGTGTCCGTGGATGGGGAGTTGTCACGGGACGAAAAGCCAAAAGGCTTACGATGTTTGATTCGCACCCGTTGCTACATATGAGTACATCTCAGATGTGGTGCCTGAAAGATATTATTTATTTTGTAACTTTTGTCCGACGGACTAACTTTTGTCCGACGGGGTATCGTTTCAGTGGAGGAGCAATCCTCAGTCACAAGGAAGGATTTTCCTCCCTGCCCTGCATTTCATCTATGGAGGTGTATTTTTTATGCAGATTTCTAAGGAAGCTCTGGATCTCAGAGCACAGCTTGACAACCTGCGCAAAGTACCGAACCTGTGTATGTGCGGTTTACTCATCGCTCTCTATGTGGTTCTGTCTTTCTGCAACATCGTTCTCTCCAGTACTTTGGAGATCCGGATCGGATTTCTAGCCTTTATCGCTGCCGGTATGGTGGGCGGTCCGGTCATGGGCTTTACCGTAGGATTTTTAGGAGACATGCTGAATTGTCTGGTCCGCGGTTTTGCGTATTTCCCGGGCTTTTCTTTAAGCTACGGACTGGTGGGAGCGCTCTGCGGGCTGGTGATGTACAAGTCCAAAGTCACAAAGCTTCGGGCTGCAGCCTGTGCTTTTGTGGAATATATCATCAGCATCACTTTGACTTCCACCTGGCTCTATCTGATGTATGGGACGCCCCTTCAGGTGCTCTTCACCAGCAGACTGATCAAGTGTACCCTGAATTTCTTTGTGAATATTGTCATTGTCTATGTATTCCTGGAAGCCTTCCAGCGGATTATCCGCGCCGCGCTTCCTGCCCAAAAATGACAGGATATCCCTTACTGTCAAAGCCAAACTCCCGACATGTTAAAAGGACACCGGCCCAGCCGGCGTCCTTTTTCTACTCCGATGCATAGTTCAGGCGAACCGTAACGGTCGCCGTCTTGTAGCGGGACTTGGTATCAAACGCTCCGTCATAGCTGTATTCCCCGGATCCGGAGTTGGTCGCCGTGATCTGAAATACACCCAGGTTCGCGGTTAAGAGCTGCCCCCTTCGGCATCCGGTCCCTTCCACCAGGATATCAATCCGCTGTCTGGCATTGTCCGTCGCTTTTTCAATGAGATCCAGCTTCACTTCATCCAGTGTTGTACAATAGTATTCCGGCGAGTAGGACGCGAATTCGATTCCGGACTCAATCAGCTTTGTGATGTCTCTGGACACCACCTCCACCTTGTCGATATCATTGGAAGTCACCGTCAGGCTCTGATAGAGATCATAACCGTCAGGATAATCCCGTACATAATTTCCGCTCTCATCATATTCTGTGCGGTAGCGCTGAGAGATATCCACAGAGCTGAACACCAGTTCTTCTTCTGCTACACCGCTGTTCAGAAGATATTCTCTGACTACTTCCGCATCATTTTTGATCACTTCATAGGCCTCTTTTGTGGTGGCCCCATAAGCGGAAAAGCTTCCCCTCCATACAATCAGGTCCGATTCAAAATCGCAGCTGGCCGAACCTGTGGCCGTCAGCCCGTCGCCTCCGCCGTAGGTCTTGTAGCTGACCAGTCCCTTTGTCATAATCGTCACACAGACAACCGCGGCCACCGCCGCGATCACCGCCACCAGAATACCGCTGACACCTTTTGGCAGTACCGCCGCTGACCTTTTGTCTTTTCTTTCATCTTCCATAAAGCAACCATCCTCCTGATTAAAGTTTTGCTTCACCCATCCCGGTGCACCAGCATGCTTTTGCCTCTGAGCAAGAACCCGGGCTCTGTACGGGCTTTCGCTGTTTTCTTACGGAAAAGCATAGCACGCTCTTTGGAAGATTTCCAGCGTTTCAGAAAAATGATGCAAAAGTTATGCGGCTGTTATGCAAAAAGGATGCAAAAAGCAATGTTCAGACGCGCTTTACGGCAGCCGGTTCTTCTTCCATCGGCCGCTCAGATAATAGAGAACCGTAAACCCGGTGGCAGCACTCCAGCCAATGGCCACGCTCCACCAGAGCATGGAGACACCAAAGATTGATGTAAGGAAAAAAGCGCAACATACCCGAATCCCCAAACTTGACAGGGTCAGTCCCACAAACCAGCCCATGTCCCCGACTCCTTTAAAAACCGATTTGACCACCATATAACTGGAAAACGGAACCAAAAACCAGGCTGCGGTTCTTAAATAAGAGGATCCCACCCGGATCACCGAAACAGCCTGCTCTCCTTCCACAAACCAGCCGATGATCTGATTCGGAATCCCCAAAAGCACCGCACTCATCATAACAGAAAGCACACCGGTCATCCACAGAGATGCCCTCACCCCCTGTCCGATCCGCTCCGTCTTCTGCGCTCCCATATTCTGCCCCACATAGTTGGACAGTGCATTCCCCCAGTTGATGGGAACTGCAGACACCAGGTTCACCGCCTTGTTGGCCGCTGTACAGCCTGCCATGACTGCCGGACCAAAACTGTTGGTGACAGTCTGCACACAGACATTGCCAAGAGAAACCACCGACTGCTGCAGCGCTGCCGGCACCGCGATCCGCATCATGCGTGCAAACTCGATCCGGTCAAAAAGCGGTTTGGAGCGCTCCATACCAAGCTGCCGCATTTTTTTCTCCAGCACCACCAAAGAAAGCACAGTACAGATCACCTGCGAAAGTGTCGTTGCCAAAGCGCCGCCTGCCACTCCCATGGAGCAGACAACAATGAAAAAAAGATCCCCCGCCACGTTCAGAAAAAAAGCCAGGATCAGAAAATACAGAGGCGTCCTGGAATCTCCCATGGCGATAAAGACTGCATTCAGGGCATTGTACAAAAAAATCGCCCAGCTCCCCCAGAAATATATGGTCAGATAATCCATACTCTCACTCATAATCTCCCCGGGCGTCCGGATCAGCACAAGAATCTCTCCTGCAAAAAGCTGTGTCACTATGGTTAGAAGCAGGCCTGCTGCCAGGGCAAAAAGAGAGATCGTCGTCATGCAGATCCGGATCTTCTCCCATTTTCCCGCTCCAAAATACTGGGCAATGACAACAGAGGCTCCCAGCGCAAGGCCGGAAGCCAGTTGTACAATAACCGCCGTGACCGTGCCCGCAGAGCCCACCGCCGCCAGCGCGCCGGCTCCCAGACAGTTCCCGACAATCAGACTGTCTATGATATTGTAAAGCTGCTGAAACAGATTGGACAGAATGATCGGCACCGCGAACATAAGCAGCACCTTGGCCGGACTGCCCTCTGTCATATCCAGCGTACCCTTCTGTCTTTTTTCCATACAACCACTTCCTCTTTTCTACCACCACAGCAGATAGACAAGGGTCAGCCCCAGGCCGATCGCCGCCAGCATCAGACCAAAAGACAAACTGACACTGATCAGACGGTTGGTCCTGCGAAACATCTCCTCCCACTCTGCAAAGGTCACTACAAAAGACCGTTCGACGGGATTCTTCCGCCCTATGGTGCGATTCCATATATTTTTGACAAAATAGTCCAAAACCATCCCCAGCGTCCGGGAAACTTTTGATCCGATCAGATAGACATGCTGCTCCGTCCGGTTCCTGTGGGTAGTACTTCGGAAAAACACCAGGATATTGTCCATCAGGTAATCACAGAACCGGCTCAGAAAAGCTGCCAACCCGAAAAGTCCTTTCAAAAGTTCCTTAACGGCGTAAAGCCGGTCCACCAAAGAACAGACTGTTCCCGCCACCGTCACCGCCGCCTTCTGAAGTACCGGACGATAAATCAGTTCCTCCAGATCCAGCCACTTGGGCCACAGATCCAGGCAAATCATCCTTCCTTTTTCATCTTTCCCCATCAGGAATCTGCGTATGAATCCAAAATATACCAATACACCGATGATCACTGAGATCATGGCCCCCTTCAGATTCGCCAAAACAAAATAGTGAACCCCGTGAGCCGGCGTTTCCCCGTGAAGGAATGCCTGGGACAGATCGGCCGCCCCATTCATCAGCTTGTAAGGAAGAAGTCCCATAGCCAGCAGAAAAAGTGCCGGAACCAGCAGCGCAAAAGTACTCTCCCGGTTCATATAAGGTCTTTTTTCATCATACTCCTTCTGTCTGTCCGGATGCTCTTCTAAAAATACGGCCACAAACAGTTTGGTCATATAGGCCAGCGTCATGCCGCCGGTGAGCAAAAAGAGCCATTCGACCCCGCGGATCCAAAGAGCTGGCTCTTTCAGAACCGCAAGCTCAGCCGTATACTCCACGATACTCTCATGCAGCAGCGTTTTGCTCACGTAACCGCTGAAGCCCGGAATCCCGCCGATGCTGAGAGCCCCTGCCAGAAAAATTCCTTTCAAAAGAGGTTTTCTTTTTCCAAAGCCTTGGATCTCGTTTATATTCAGTGCGTGAAGATTCTGATACACCACGCCGGCCGCCATAAAAAGAACCAGCTTGATCATAGAATGATTCACCATGTGCAGAATCGTCCCCCGCACCGCCAGGGCTCCCTTTTCTCCTAAAAGCTCCATCATCCCGGCTCCCACCAGGATAAAGCCGATCTGAGACATGGAAGAACAGGCAAGGGTTCTTTTCAAGTCCACCGAAAACAGCGCCAGAAATGCCCCGCCGAACATGGTGACCACTCCAAGGAAAAGTACCAGCTTTCCCCACCGGACATCATAGCGGAACATCTCTGCAGACACCACCAGCACCCCGAACACTCCGGTCTTGGTGAGGATGCCGGACAAAAGTGCGCTGGCCGGTGCCGGTGCCACCGGATGCGCCTTGGGAAGCCAGACGTGCAGAGGAAACATACCGGCCTTGGCGCCAAAACCAAAGAGCAGACAGCACCCTGCACCATAGATCCGCCACCTGTCTGTCAAAGGAACGCAGCTCACTGCCTCATGAAGCTCTGACATCCGCAGGGTCCCCGCCGTATCATACAGAAGGAACAGACCCATCAGCATGACCAGGCCTCCGATCACCGCAATGGCCAGATAGATTTCTCCCGCCTTCATGGCAGCCGGCTTTTCGTCATGGACTACCCATACATAGGACGTAAGCGACATGATCTCAAAAAAGAGAAAGGTGGTATAAAGATCTCCGGAGAGAAACACCCCCATGGTCGCCCCCAGCGTCAGAAGGTAGAAAAAGTAATAACGATTCCGGTTCCGGTAATGTCCGAAGTATTCCCTGGAAAAGATCCCGGTCATCATCCACATAAAGGCAGCAACTCCCCCATAGAGCAGGCGAAAACCGTCCATTTTCAAATAAATTCCCTGCATGCAGAAATCTTCTAAGAAAAAGGACAATGCTCCTGTGCGGGCGTAAGAAAGGGCAGCCAGCCCAAAAAGGCCCATCTCCCCGATCACAGAGAGCTGAAGAAGACGGTCTCTTACTATCTTATGCCGTCTCCCCGCCAGATAGCAGAGAAAAGCTGCCGCAAAAGGAAAACCAACTAAATAAATTAATTCCATACTGCCACTCATCTGCGTCTCCTCCTCTATACCCTGCCCCATGCCACAGCTCTTAAAACCTGCATCAAAGGTTCCGAATAAAGACCAATCAGTATCACCGCCGCCGCAAAGACAGCAAGGGGAAGCTTCATCTCCCAGTTCGGATCTTTGATCTTTGCATCGGACGTCCGGTCAGAACCCTGATCCGGGAACCAGACCCGTACAGCAACTGTCAGCATGTAAACTGCTGTCATCAGAGCCGAGTACAAAAGCACCCCCACCGCCAGGTAAGCAAACGGGTACTCTGCCCCCGCCTCCATGGCGGCCAAAGCGATGTTCCACTTGCTGATAAAACCGGCAAAGGGCGGGATGCCGATCAGTGACAGCGCACAGATCACAAATACCGAACACACAAACGGCATCTTTTTTGCCAGACCGTTCAGCTCATCCACATATTCCTTTTTGCTCTGATGAAGCACTGCCCCGGCAGAAAAGAAGGAACCGATCTTCATAAACGCGTGCACGACCATATGACTCATCCCTGCCAGCAGACCCAAAGGACTCATCATGGTCACACCCAGAAGGATATAAGACAGATTGCTGATGGTGGAAAAAGCCAGCCGCCTTTTAAAATGTGTCTCCTTGACCGCCATGGTGGAGCCGTAGACAATGCTTAACATGGCAATCCCCATCACAGCCAGGTGAACCCAGGTTCCCCGAAGCACTTCCACATTAAAACAATAATAGGTCAGCCGCATGACCGCAAACGCGCCGGATTTGACCACCGCCACCGCATGCAGAAGTGCCGTCACCGGCGTAGGCGCCACAGAAGCTTTCGGAAGCCATCCCTGAAACGGAAAAACCGCCGCTTTCACCCCGAATCCCCAGAAGGCCAGAAGATAAACCACCAGAATGCTCTGTGTATTACTGCCGATTCTGCTTGGATCCAGCACCCCTCCCGGAATAAAGTCTGTCGTGCTGCCAAAGATAATGACAAACACCAGAGAAAGAAAAGCAAAAGCCGCTCCGCCGATGGAGTAATACAGGTAGACCCGGCTGGCATAAAGGGCTTTTTTGGTCATGGGCTGCATGACCAGGTACACCGATACCAAGGTCAAAAGCTCATAGAACAGATACATGGTCACCAGATTTTTCGCCATGGCGATTCCCAGCGTAACCCCGTAAGTCATGGTATAAAAGCAAAAAAATCCGGTGGTGTGCTTCTCGTGACGCATATACTCAAAAGCATACAGCGTCGCAAGAGGCCACAAAAAGGCGATCAGGCAGGTAAACATGCTGCCCAGGCCGTCAAGCCGAAGGGCAAAGTCCAGATTGCCGGTCAGGTGAAAGAGGGTGAACCCCTCCTCCGGCCTTCGAAACACACATAAAAAGGCGGTTATGGAAGTCAGGATCACCAGAATCTCCAGATACAGATTCCTTTTCTTTTCCGACAGATGCAAAAAAGGCATCACCGCACCGCCCACAATGGGAAGCACCACCGGAAGAATCAGATACACACTGCTCATATGTTGACCCTCCCTAGAACAGACCCGCCGCCAGATTCTGCAAAAAGCCCATAAGGGCTCCCGGGAACATGCCCAGAAGCAAAGCTGCTGCCGCATACAGAACCATCGGTATGGTCATCAGAAGATTTGGTTCCTTTTTCTGAAGCGCTTCATAATCATAATCGCTGCCCGGGAAAAAGGCTTTGATGGATACCGGCAGCAGATAACCCGCCGTCAGCATGGCGCTTAAAAGAAGGATCACCGGCCCAAGCCAGGTAAAAAAGCCGGTCCCGGCCCCCAGAGATCCCATCGCCAGATACCACTTACTGATAAAACCGCTGGTTGGCGGAATCCCCACCAGCGTAATCGACGCCAGCGTAAAACACCACATGGTCACCGGCATCTCCTTGCCGATGCCCCCAAGCTCTCCCACCGTCTTTCTGCCGGTCTTATAGATCACTGCTCCCGCTGCCAGGAACAGGCCGTTTTTCACCACGCTGTGGAACACAAAATGAGACAGGGCACCCATCATCCCGCTCTCATTGAGCACCGAGAGTCCAAACAGAATATAGGCCACCTGACTGACCGTGGAATAAGCAAGCCGCTTTTTTAAAAGCTTTTCTTTGTATGCCATCATCGACCCCATGAACACGGTAAGCAAAGCCAGGATCATCCACGTATACTGCACCCAGGTCCCCCGGACCAGCTCAGGACCCACCGTGTAGAAAATGATCCGTATGATGGCCAAGACCCCCGACTTGGTGATGATGCCGGACAGCACAGCGCTGGCCGGAGCCGGTGCCACCGGATGAGCGGTGGGCAGCCAGCCGTGCATGGGAAACATGCCGGCCTTGGTGCCAAAACCGATGATCATCAAAAGCACTACAAACAGCGTCATCCCCCCAGAACCGGTGTAACTGTCAAGCGAAGGCAGATAACCTCCCGGGCAGAAAGCGGCTCTGGCCCTATTGGCATACAGATAAAAGATGCCAAAAAGCGCCAGAAAAGCGCCCGCCACCGAATAAAACAGATATTTCAGACCGGCCATTACCGCCTCATGACTCAGGCTGTGCAGCACCAGCGGAAGAGAGGTCAGCGTCATCATCTCAAAAAAGAGATATAACGTGATCAGATTTCCCGCATGGTCCAGAGCCACCAGCACCCCCATGACGATCAGATAAAAACCAAAATACCGGTCTTCCTGCTCTTCATGCTTCATATACGCAAAAGAAAACACGCCTCCCAACACCCACGCTGCCATGGTCATCCCGGCAAACAGCCGGGTCAGGTCATCGATGCGCATGCAGATCTCCAGAGTATCGGTCAGCTTCCAGAGAACCAGCTCACAGTCTCCCTGAAAAAGCAGCGCGGCCACTGCCGCCGCTGTCACGGCCATGATCAAGAAAACTCCTGTACATTTCATCCGGCGATTCTTGATCCGGCCCTGATTCAAAAGCAGAAAAAATCCTGATAAAACCGGAAGCAGGATCCCTGTTCCCAGCAAAAACGTAACGGTCATATTCACTCCCCCTTTATCCGAACATCTCAATCCCGGTCTGCAGCAAGTCTGTGACCGGCTGTGACGTAAGCCCTAATGCAAAATTCAAAAAGATCAGACAGAATAATGCAGCCGCTGCCCCGACAGACATACGCCCTCTGCTTCCTTCTGTGCCTGCAGATTCTTCCAGAGGCGTATAAATACGGATCACGGTGTGCAGAAAATAGATGGCATTCAGTATGGTGCTGACAGCCAGCACGATCAGGGTGATCAACACCTTCCCGGGATTTGCCCCCATGGCCGCCGTGGCAAACAAAAATTTGGAGATAAACCCTGCCAGCATGGGAATACCCACCATGGAAAGACTCCCCACCAGAAAAGCAGCTCCCGACAGAGGATTGCGAAAAGCAGCTCCCTGCAAAGCCCGGAAGTTCTTCTTTCTGCCGGACACATCGTTGAGCCCTTTTGCGGACAAAAACAGCAGAGACTTGGTGATGGCATGGGTCAGAATATGGAAAACTGCCGCCACCATCCCGGCCTCTGTTCCAAGGCCGATCCCCATATAGACATATCCGATCTGGGCGATGGATGAATAGGCAATCATCCGGTAGATATCTTTTGCCATAATGGCACTGACCGATCCCATGACCATACCCACCAGCCCAAACACGAACAGAACATCCACGATCTTGCTGCTGATCATATTGTCAAACCCGATCACCCGGTAAAAAATCTTGATCAGCAGGATAATATAACTTTTGGACACCAGACTGGACAGAATCGAACTGCTGGACATGGTAGAATACCCATAGGCGTCCGGCATCCAGGAATGAAACGGATAGAGACCGCTTTTAATGGCCAGTCCCACCGTGATAAAACTGATGATCACCAAAAGGGGCATGTGGTACTGTCCGGCCTGAACCAGGCGGATCATCGCCTCATGGGCATTCTCCATCAGAAGATGTCCGGTGATGTCGTAAAGCATGGCCAGACCGATCAAAAAGAGTCCGGACCCGATCAGACTCATCACCATATATCTGGTAGCGGCGATCAAAGACCGCCCGCTTCGCCGGATCATGATCATACCGCAGGCGGCGATGGTGTTGATTTCCACAAAGACGTAGGCCGTAAACAAATCGTTGGTGTAGATAATCGCCAGCAGAGAGCTTAAAAGCAGATCCACCAGAATAAAGTACAGGTTGATTCTCGTCTCGGCAATGTCCCGGAACACATGGTCCATGCCTCCTGCCAGGGAGCAGAGCATGACCAGAGAAAATATGGTGGCCATCAGAGCCTCCAAAACCCCTGCCCGGATCTCGTTGCCCCAGGGCGCCGGAAACCGGCCCATCGTATAGACAAAACTGCTGCCCGTGGAAAGCACATGAAGCAGGGTACCAAAAGACAGGCAGGTCACCAAGACCACAAGTCCCATGGTCATGCATTTTGCCTGTTTCGCTTTCATAGGAGTGGACAATATACCGGCCGCCATACAAAGCACGATGGAAAAGCATGGAAAATTCTCGACAAAACTCATCTTTGCTCCTCCTTCTGCATCCGGATCAGTATCTCATCCAGATCCAGTGACCGGTATTTGCGGTACAGGCGGATGGTCAGCGCCAGCATCAGTGCAGTGACACTGACCGACACCACGATCCCCGTCAGTACCAGACCGCTGGGAATGGGATTGATATAGGCATCCGCATCCGTAATCCCGTTTTCCACAATCGGCGCCAGCCGGTCCTCCACATACCCCATTGCCGCAAGGAACAGATAGACAGCCGTATCCATAATGTTTAATCCGATGATTTTCTTGATCATATTTTTATGAAGAAGCAGGGTGGTGAACCCGATTCCAAACAGGATCACCGCCGCCACCTCATCGATATTATGCCAGAGGTTCGGACCCATCCTACATCCCTCCTCTTCGGAACAGCGCAAAGAAAGCGTACATGGTACATGCCACCTCCAGTCCCACGAAAATATTGATCGGAAGAATCATGCCGCTGCTTAAAATATTGCCCGGCGTCCCCAGAGGAATCCTGCTTTCGATCAGATTGGCTCCTGTATAAAAATAATAGATCATCGTAACGCTGTACAAAGACAGCGCGCCCACTTTTACTATCTCATAGGTCTTTTCATCAAAAAACCGCTGGGTTTTGTGAAAGCCGAAGGTCGTCACGTACAGAATCAGTCCGGCTCCGATGGTAGCGCCGCCGGAAAAACCGCCGCCCGGCGACAGATGGCCGTTTAAAATGATATAAAATCCGTAAAGAAAAATAATCGGTACCAGGACCAGCGTCATTTTCTGTAAAATTGCATCCGGCTTTGGCTCGTATTTCCAGTCGGTCTCCTTGGCATTTTCAAGCTCCTCCTCATTTTTCCGGAGCAGGATAATGACACAGGTAGCCGCGATAAAAAGTACACAGGTCTCCCCGAATGTATCAAATCCCCGATAACTTAAAATCATATTGGTGACCATATTGACCGCCCCGGATTCTTCCATCCCTTTTTCGACATATCTTGCCGACACTTCGTTGTTGTTGGGACCGTTCGGATCTCCCAGGACCGGAAGCCAGGATACCGCCAGAAGAAGCACCGCTATCAAAAGCAGACATAAGGCCACCGACCCTAAACTGTATAGAATCCGGAACGCTTTTATCTCTTTATTTTTCTCCGTGTTCTCCAGATAGCGGTCTACCTTCCTGCGGTCCAGACGGTCCGGATTGTAGACAGAATCTCCCGTCACATCGGCCTCTCTTAAAGGCTGCATCTCCATCTTTCCCTGATACGGATCCGTCTCTCCGTCCACCCAGCGGGTCAGGCGGTTCCACAGACTGCTTTCGTAATCATCTCTGATTTTGCTCATGCTGACTCCCTTCTGCTTCGGAAAGCGCCTTTAATTTTCGCAGGGTCACAAAAAACAGGATGCTGCTGACCCCTGCCCCCACCGCCGCCTCCGTGATGGCCAGATCCGGAGATTCCAAAAGAAACCAGATGACGGACATGATCAGGCTGTAGGACATAAACACGATCACTGAGAGCAGCGGATTTTTGATCAGACTGGCAGAGAGCGCACAGACAATCAAAAAAACCAGCAGTATGGTCTTAAATATCTCCATCTTTCGATACCTCACATTCTTCTTTGAGATGTTCATTGATCAGCACTTCCAGTTTGCCGATCATATGGGAGGAAACAGGTCCCGCCAGCCAGAAAAAAATGACGATCAGAAGCAGCTTCAAAGTCCCCATCTGAAAACCGCTTAAAATCATAAGTCCCAGGATAATAAACAGGATTCCAAGGGAATCCCCCATGGCCGCTGCATGCATCCGGTTCAGCACATAGTGAAAACGGAATACGCCCAGCACCGCCGCGCACATGGTCAAAAGCCCGGTCACAATCAGGATTCCCCCCGCGATCAACTGTACCCATGCCATCATTCCTCTTCCTCCTCTTCTTCCTCTTCCACCTGCAGAACCGGCGTTCCTTTTATCTTCCGTTCCTGATAGGCTCCCCCGTAGATCTTGGTCAGAACCACCACCGCCAGAAAACTGATCATGGCATAGATCAGGCAGACATCATACAGATAATTTTCCCTCAGATACAGAGCAAACATGGCAATCTCCGTGATCGTCATGGTACCAATCATATTGACCGCCACCACCCGGTCCGCAAGTCTAGGGCCCAGGATTGCACGCAGCAGGCACAGCATGATCAGCGCCCCAAGAACAATCATGCAGACCAGCAAAAACCCATGATAAACCTGTTCATACATCCCGATTCACCGCCTCCATCTTCTCCAGCAATTCCACAAAAACCGAGTGGTCCATTCCTTCTGCGAACTCTTTGTCCAGACAGTGCACATAAAAATCGCTGCCCTCCAAACCCACAGTGATCGTCCCCGGCGTCAAGGTGATGGAGTTGGCCAGCACTACCCTTGCAAACTCTGTCCTCAGATCCGACCGGAAGTGGACAAGCTGTGGTTCCACCTGATACCTTGGAGTGAGGATGAAAAACAAAACCTGCCGGTTTGCCTTCAGGATCTCCAAAATCAGGATCGCCACATACTGGCAGGCCATGGGCAGAAGCCGGAACATCCGGATATCCCTGGCCACACTGTAATTCATAAATCTGCAGCAAAACGCAAACAAGGCTGCGCTTAAGAGCACCCCAATCACCAGAATCTCCGCTGTAATCCTGCCGTTAAAGATGATCCAGAGCAGCAAAAACACCGCAAACATAAGCTTTCCCCCTGTCAAACTCCAGCAGGGCATCCATGTGCGAAGGATGCCCTGCTGCATATTGTTCATTTTTGATCAATTCCAGTTCCGTTTACTTTATGGCATCCTGTACATGCCGTGTATAGATCCTTCGGATCCCTTTATACTCTCCCAATCCTTTCAGTACACAGTTTACCGGAAAACCTGCTGCCTCAAACCGCCTTCTCCAGGAGGAGTCATCCTCACCGGACATGTCGTTTCTGGCATGATCCCCGGCCACCACCATAAACGGGGCCAAGGTAACCTGCTTTGCCCCATGGGCGCGGACCAGTTTCATAAGGGTCTCCATGGAAGGATATGCTTCCACGGTTCCCAAAAACACGTTCTCATATCCCATGTCTTTAAACTTATAGTCCAGCGCCGCATAGATCGAATTGGCATAATGGGTGGTTCCGTGCCCCATAAAAACCAGCGCTTCTTCTTTTTTCAGATCTGAAAATTCTTCCATGACCGCTTCAATCACCGCTGCTGAGTCTTCCTCACTGGTCAGAAGGGGCGTCCCGAAACGAAGATCCTCCAGACGGTCCTCATACATTCTGACATCTGCAATCATCTGGTCGTTCTCTATCCCGTTGATCACATGGGTCGGCTGCACCACCACCTGACGAATCCCGTCGGCGAGCATCCGCTCCATAGCCTCTGACACGGTATCAATCTGGATTTTGTCCCTTTTCTTCAGCTTCCGGATAATCATCCCGCTGGTCCATGCCCGGTACAGGGCGTACTCCGGAAATGCGTTCTTCAAATCTGTTTCTATGGCATCGATGGTTTTTTCCCGCGTCTCATTGACGCTGGTACCAAAGCTGACCACCAGAAGCCCTTTTCTTTTCGTATTTTCCATCTGTCCAGAAATTCCTCTCCTTAACAAATCTGTCAGAAACCTGTAACTTGGTTCTGACGTTCCTATCATACCACAGACCGGAGAAAATTTCATCCTGGATTCGCAGAAAACCTGCCGATTTTCACAAAAATCAAATAAATGTGCAGAAATGCCGTTTTGATGATATAATAAAACCGGTTATGAATATTATTTTGGAGGTACATCTATGGCATGGTATGACGAATCCATCTTTTATCACATCTATCCTCTGGGGCTGACAGGCGCTCCAAAACAGAATCCTTACGGGGATCCCGAGCACCGGCTGAACACGCTGCTGCCCTGGATTGCTCACATAAAAGCACTGGGCTTCAATGCGCTCTATATCGGTCCTCTCTTCGAATCTGTGGGCCACGGCTATGAGACCACAGACTACAAAAAGCTGGACAGCCGGCTGGGTACCAATGAAGATCTGGCCGCTTTCGTGGCCGAATGCCACCGGCAGGGAATCCGGGTGGTCTTAGACGGCGTATTCAATCATACAGGACGAGATTTTTTTGCCTTTCAGGATATCAAACAGCACCGGGAACAGTCTGCCTATAAAGACTGGTACTGCAATGTAAACTTCTGGGGAAACAACGAGTATAATGACGGCTTCTCCTATGAAAACTGGGGCGGACACAATCTTTTGGTGAAATTAAACCAGCAAAACCCGGCAGTCAAAGACTATATCTGCGATGTCATCCGTTTCTGGGTCCGGGAATTTGACATCGACGGCATCCGGCTGGACGCAGCAGACGTGCTGGATTTTAATTACATGAAAGCACTCCGGCAGACGGCCAACGAGGTGAAGCCGGACTTCTGGCTTATGGGCGAAGTGATCCACGGCGATTACACCCGCTGGGTAAACGAAGGCACCCTTCACTGCGTCACCAACTACACCCTGCACAAGGCGCTCTACTCCGGTCACAACGATCACAATTATTTTGAGATCGCTCACACGGTCAAACGGCTTTATGAGATGGGGGGCTGCCGGGTGGACGGCCTGAGACTCTATAATTTTGTGGACAACCATGATGTGGAGCGAATCTATACGAAGCTGAATAAAAAAGCGCATTTTACCCCTGTTCATATTCTGCTTTACACACTGCCCGGCGTCCCGTCTGTGTACTATGGCTCTGAATTCGGGATCGAGGGAAGAAAGGAACGCTTTTCAGACGATTCCCTGCGGCCTGCCCTCAGCCTTTCAGACTGCAGGGAGAATGACTGCAGCCGCCTGATCAAGACCCTGGGCAGAATCCGCCAGCAGCATTTTGCCCTGTCCTACGGGGATTATAAAGAAATTCTTCTGACAAACCGTCAGTATGCATTTTCAAGAACCAAGGACCAGACCACCGTATTCGTCACCGTCAACAACGACGACAGCGACTACGTCATGACGCTTCCTGCAGGTGACGGCACCTATCTTGGGACCTTGTCCGGAGAAAAAGTGTTCGTAGAAGGCGGACGGCTGGTGGTCAATGTGAAAGCCAACTCCGGAGATATCTGGGTACCTCTGGCAGAAGGGCAGAAAGAAGAAACGCCCGCATCCGTATGCCTGGAACCGATCCCGTCAAAAACAACCACCGATACGCCGGCGCCTGCCAAAGCAGCAGATCCGGTGACTGGCGCACAGACGGAAGGCTCACATGCAGATGATTCGAATCTGACATCTGGCGCACAGACAGAGGTCGCACATGCAGCTGATTCAAATCCGTTTCCTGGCACACAGGAGGAAGGCTCACATGCGGCCAATCTGAATCCGGCACCTGGTACACAGATAGAAGGTTCACATGGAACAGATCAAAAATTGACACCTGGCGCATCGACAGAAGGCTTACATGCGGCTATTCCAAATCCGGTGCCCGGCGCACAGCCAGAGGTCGCACATGCAGCTAATTCAAATCCGGTGCCCGCAGCGCAGCCGGAAGCAGCAGTTTTGGCACCTGCAGTGTCCGCAGCGCCCCAGGCTGCCTCCGGGGCAGATCAGGACGCCTTTGAAAGAGGCCGGATTGCCGGACTTCAGGAGGCGATCCTTGCCATCATGGAGAAAAACGGACCGGTCACCGACCAGATGCGAAAAGACGTCCGGGACAACATCTATCATGACTCCTTGATCAGCTGGGTAAAAAGCTTCCGATAGATAACAAAAAAGAAACGTTTAATTAACATCAGCACAGATGTGACTGGTAATAAAAAGCAGAAGGCGCCGTCCCGCGGGAGGATGCCTTCTGCTTTTCTACAGCTGTTATCTTGCATGATTTAAAATCCACGTCACCCAGTCTGCATAATATTTTCCCAGCACATGAGTGCTATCCGTCGTGTACGCTTTTGACAGATTTCCTTCTTCATCATCAAAAAGTTCATTTACGTCCAGATAAAAGATCTCGCGCCCGTCTGCCATCCGGGACACTGCCTGATTGAAGCGGTCAATATTCTCATTGGTATAGATCGGTGACGCCTGGGACTTCTCCCCCGTAATGTGGAGATTGGCCTCCAGAAAAATCTTTGCCTGGGGCTGCCATTCCCGAAGCTTTGCCAGAAGCTCTTCATATCTGGACACAGTCCGGTCAAAATCATACCCAAGTTCATTGATGCCCAGCATCAGATAGATCTTTTGGAACTGCCGTTCGGTCAGGATCGTTTCCAACCGCTTCTTTTCTCCGCTGACGGTTACAAATTCTTTTTCATAGATCTTATAGACGTTCATTCCCGCGTCTGCCACCACTTCCGCGCCGCCCAGATCCCCGTATTCCCGAAGTCCCACGGTGCGCGAGTCTCCGATAAAAAGCGCATCATCAAAGTAGGAAAGGTCCGCCTCATACTCAGCCGGCTCTTCCGGCTCCGGTTCTTCTATCGGTTCTTCCGGCAAAACTTCCGCATCCGAAACGGCAGTCACATCATCCTGCAGTTCCTCTGATTCCGGAAGTACGGAAACTTCTTCCTGCAGTTCTTCTTGTTCTCCATGATCGGACACGGCCTGCACCTCATCGATGGAGTCCGGAAAATACAGCGCAATGCCGTGATCCCCTTTCTGAAGGATGCCCAGATGCCAGGCACAGCTCACCACGAGCAGACTAACCGCTAAAGACAAGGTGAAGGAATGTCTTTTCGTATTTCTCTTTTTTCTTTTTAACAATGTCATCATCTGCCTTTTCTTCTTTTGTGAACCGCTTCAGGTCCATACACGCGCTAAAACTGGTAATATAAAAACGGATCGTCCAGTCCAAGATACATACAGTAAGCACAGGCCCAGAACAGCAAAACCAGTCCAAAGGTCACCGGCGCGCTGTATTTTTTCTTTTCGTACAGCATCCTTGGCAGTCCGGTGCAGCACAAAAGTGCTGCAGCCATTGGCCAGATGCAGGCACTCCCGTATTTTATAAAATCACCATGATATACGGCCCCTGTCGTCTGTCCCAAGAACGGAAACAGCCGCGTCAGATAAATGCGAAACTGGGAGAAATCATTCACCGCAAACATCAGCCAGGACAAAGGTATGACAAGCAGCATGTACAGATGGCCCAGTACCGGAAGCCGGTCCAGTATCTTTTTCAGTCCCCGCTTTTCCAAAAGGAGCAGCAAAAAGAGCGAAAATCCCCACAGCACAAAGTTCCAGCTTGCTCCATGCCAAAGTCCTGTCAGCATCCATACCAAAAACAGATTCCGGTACGGATGGCTTCGGTTGCCTCCCAGAGGAATATAGACATACTCCCGGAACCACCCTCCCAAAGTCATATGCCACCGCCGCCAAAACTCCGTCATGGAGCGGGACAGATATGGATTGTGAAAATTATCCGGGAAGTCAAACCCCATCATTGTGCCAAGACCTTTCGCCATCAGAGAATATCCATAAAAGTCAAAATAAATCTGAAAGGTATAAGCGGCAATCCCAAGCCAGGCCATGGGACAGGAGATGCTTTCATATCCGATGGAACCAGTCCAGGTCCACAGACTGCCCACCCGGTTGGCAATCAGCACCTTCAGGGTCAGGCCGATGGTAAATTCCCGAAGTCCTTCTTCCAGATTCCAAAAAGAATGCTCCCGCTCCCGCATCTGGCGCTGTACCTGGCTGTAAGTCACAATCGGCCCCGCAATCAGCTGGGGAAACATACAAAGATATGTTCCAAGAGTTAAAAGGGACGGTTCCGCC
Organism: uncultured Lachnospiraceae bacterium; assembly: GCA_910583895.1. Taxonomy (GTDB): domain Bacteria; phylum Bacillota; class Clostridia; order Lachnospirales; family Lachnospiraceae; genus Hominiventricola. The sequence continues at coordinate 41,533 of CAJTYJ010000002.1, read as the reverse complement.
TTCCCCTCTTTTCGGTACACATCGATCAGATAAGAACTGATCTGGAAGGTATAAAAACTGATTCCGATGGGAAGAACCAGATGCACATAGGGCAATCTGGCTGCTGTCCCTGTCTGTTCCAGAAGCAGATTCACGTTCCTGCTTACAAAATCCAGATATTTAAACACGAAAAGACAGCCGATGTTCCAGCCCATTCCGGCAGCAAGACAAAGATTTCTCCCTTTCTTTCTTCTGCAGCGGACCATGCACCGGGCCGCCCCATAATTTACCAGAATGGACAAAAGCATCAGCAGTACATAAAATGGATGCTCCCGGACTCCATAATAGTAAAAAACCAGACTGGCGGCAAAAAGCACCCTGTTTTTCCAAAGGCCCGGAACCAGCAAATAGACCAGCAAAAATGCCGGAAGAAAACAGAACAGAAATGCAAAACTGCTGAAAACCATGTACCGATACCTTCTTTGTCTCTCGTATTTCTTATGTTCTTTATTATAGAGTCCCCTTGCATCCAAAAGGCATCATATATATTACTAAATTATGACATTTTATTTCGTTTTTATTGTTATTTTTTTACTTTTTTCTTCTTTATTTTCCTTTTTTCCTCCTGCCGGCGAAATTCCAGAATCATCAGAAGAATCACGAAAGCTCCCGCTCCAAGAGCCGCCACGATTCCCCAGAAAGTCAGGTCTTCCACTTTTTCTTCTTCATCTTTCTCCTGGATCTCCTCCGGCACTTCTGTGTCTTCCGTATCCGGAAGGTCGTCTGGCTGCTCTACTTTTTCGGTCTCCTGCTCTTTTGGCACATCTTCTGGTTTTGGAATCAGCGGATCTGACGGATTCTGTGTACCAGGCTTTTTCTGGCCTGCACCGATCTTGATCCCCACGTTTGGACGGCTCTCCCGCTCCGGAATGACAACGCTTTCGGACGCCGGGGCATCAGAAGAGTCCCCTGAGGAAGTATGGGTACCAGGCTTTTTGCCGCCGCCCTCCGTCTTATCCTGTGATTCATCCTCTCCCGGCGGATCTTCTGGTTTTGGCACAACATCCGGTTCAGAATCCGGGTTCTCAGGCTCCGGCTGCTTTTGGTCGCTGCCAGCCACTGCCTTTTCTTCTCCCGGTGCGTAGATCTCTTTTCTTACCTGCATGTCATATCCCCGGTTGACAATCCGCAGACTGTCGGTCTTTACCCGGACCGTTGCCTCTGTTGCCTCTCCGCTCTCAGAATTCAGAACCACGTTGCCAAGCCGGAAATCCTCTCCTTCCGGAAAACTTTTGTTTCCGTCTCCGGAGACATAAATTGTCAAAACCCCGGTTTCTTCCTGATACCGGTACTCTTTGACGCTGCCGGCAAGTCCCTGGTCAAATTCAAAGGACACGCTGGCCGCAGATGCCCCTTTCGTCACCTGCACCTCCATGCTAAGCTGCAAAGACACCGTGTCTTTTTCCACCGGGCTCATCTGTACATCTACTTTATTTCCTTCGCCTTTTAAGGACACAGACTCCGGCACAAAGGCATTCACCGAAAGTCCGCAGGCGAGCAGGCAGGCGCTGAGCAGCGCCCCTCTCCATACCTGCCTCGTTTTCTTGTTTCTTTCACCTTCACCCATGTTCCCATCAGCCTCCATTGCCCAAAGTGAGATCAGGAAGGGTTTTTGGCAGCGTCACGAACAAGGTGTCGCTGACCATTCTCTGTCCTTCATTCGTCTGGGCATCGTCTACCCGATACAGCTCTGCTCTCACCTGCTTTGGAAGTTCGGACGCCTGCACGCCGTCTGTTGGTTCAAACCAGTAGAGCCACGTACCATTGGACACCTTGCCCAGCATGGCGTCCTCCTCGGTCAGAGGATCTGCCAGAATGATCTGATGGGCCGTCAAGGTTCCTTCTTCGTCGGTTCCTCCCACGATCTTTCCATTCTCATCGTAGAGTACCACCACATTGTAGGCCGGGTTTCCTTCATAGTTGCCATGGAAGACAATGGAACCTTTCGGAATGGTGTTCTTCGGATTATTCTTGTCATAGGCATATGCCTCAGACAGGATACCGATTCCTTTCTCTGAGATCTCCACATTGTCTCCGGAAGGCCCGTAGAGGTCAAACTCGGCAGCCTGGATGCTCTTTTGTCCCACGGCCGTCAGTTTCACCCAGGCCGCGTCACAGGCCGCATTCTTTCCGTCCTTCATAAAGTATACTTTTGCACTGCCGTCTGTCAGCTTAAAGGTACCTTCCTGTACCATCTGATAATGCTCGCCGTCCGTGCTGACCTCGATCTGGTATCTGGTGATCGCAGATCCGCTGCCAGGACACTGATAGCCAAAAGCTGCCACTTCCTGCATCTGATTCAGCTGCAGGATCACATAAGCGTCTTCGGATGCGCTTCCTGTGTAAATCTGATCCGTCTTCCCGTCGATCACCAGCTGAATCGCCGGAGTCTTCGCCGGCTCGCAGGGTCCGTTCTCATCCGCATCCTGCTCCTGATCAGCAGCAGAGGTCAGGTTGGTCTCAACCGTCCAGCCTTTTTTGTCCAGACGGCCGCTTCCTTCGATCTTCTGTGCCCTGGAAGAACATACATTCGATCTGTTCATCCATCGGTCAATGGCTGTGACTTCATAGGCGATCACATGATTCGCTCCAAAGGAAACCGGATCTGTAAAGGTACCGGTTCTGGTGAATCCGGCCACCTCCCGGCGCTCTTCTCCCCATTCCCGGAAGACACGGGTGATCTCATAACCCTGAATCTGCTCTTCGGGAGCAGAGGAAGCGATCTGAATGGTCATATCTCCGCCGGCACTTTGCTGTACCTGTACGGAAGTCACCACATCTTTTCCGCCGAAGCCGCCCTGCGCTCCGTGTTCCATCTCATAGACTCTTGCGTCGTCATCCACATAGTAGATGGCCCGTTCTTCTTTCGGGAACTGCTCCATATAGGCTTTGGTTCCGCTGTCCGGGCGCATTCCCCATCTGGTGAAGAAATCCGTAAGATCCCGGCCGGCCGCCGCACTGGCAAGCCGCATCAGAGCCTGATCCCGCTCGCCCGGAATCTGAAGATTCCCCGGAGCCGAGGAGGGATTGCGCGCGTAGCTGTCCACTCTTGCAAAGAACAGGTTCTTTGTCATCTCCTGATAGTTATCATACATCTTAAAGTTGTAATCTCTGTCATAGGCAAGATGAAGCTGCCAGTACATGCCAAGCTGGGTAAACACGTTGTCCGCATATCCGACCGCACCGGAAGTCACTTTGTCATACACCTTGTCATACTGGAAGCGGACCGTATCGTTTCGGTCTTTCGCCTGTGCCAGCACAGAGAAATAATTGTTGGTCACCTCTGCATGCGCATAAGCTGACTGGTTGATCTGATGGCCGATCTCATGGGCGATGCCCCAGCCGAAATATCTGCCGCTCTGATACCGGCCGGCTGCGTCAGAAGTCACCGGCACACAGTTCATCAGCCCCGGAACGGAACCCCATTCGATCCCGATGTGATTCCCGGCCGCATACATAAATGCTCCGGCAAACATCTTCATATAACGGATGTTCAGATATCCATAAGGAATATGATTCTGTTCGATCACAGTACTGGAAGTTCCTTCCGCAAACGAATCGGTCAGACCCTTGTGCTGATAGAACAAAAGCATCATCCGGTCCATGGCCTCTAAATTGTTCAGAAGCGTTTCTTCCTGACCGCTGCTGCCAATTCCGCTCAGCACCTGGCTTGCCGGGACGGAGAACATCATATAATCCGTCACAATATCGGTCATATTCAGAATACAGGTGGTCTGCTCATAATCGTACTTCACACTTGCATTGTCGCTGCCTGCATGAAGGTTTCCGTGAGCAGAAGAAAGATCACCCACATAGGCTTTCAGTTCTTTTATGTATTCCCGGACCCTTCTGGAACGCTCTTCTTCAGAAACCCGATAGACATTTAAGATCGGGAAGGTACTGCCGCCGCTGACCCGCACCGCATACTGATCGTCCGGATTATTTCCTTTATACTGCACGTAAAGTGCCCCGCCTTTCTCCACCTTGGTTGACAAAAGAGACGGTACGGTCAGTTCATTCCTTCCGATCTTCAAATCCACAGACTGAGACAGTCCGTCAGATTCTGCATGCTGCTGAGTATATACCAGAGAAAGTTCTGTCCTGCTTCCGGTCTTCATCCCGGGATTCCCCACGTAGACCACAATCTTCTCTCCCGCTGCTGCTGTCACACCCAGCGGCTGGATCGTCGTCACGCCTCCCAGACGGATTTTTGCATTTTTGCTTGCAGTGATTCCTGCATCAACCGGAATGACCCCTCCCAGACCTTCCGTGCGCAGAAGTGTCTTTGCAGTCTCCAGCTCTTTTTTCAGAGCCGTGTAGTCCGGATGCAGTTCTTTGCAGACCGGGTCCGGCGTCTCAAGACGGGTTTCCAGCTCCTGGATGGTCTCTTCTGTCACCCCGTCCTTCAGGGTAATAAAAAGATCATCCGCATAAAGTCCCAGAATATCATTCTCCAAGCTGTCATACTGGTGGAACCGAATCTCCGCAATGGTCACCTTCTGTTTGCCGGAATACTGTCCCACAGCCACCTTAATCTTGGAGGTCTTGATCGGATCTTTCAGCTTGATCAGATAGTATTTGCGGTTGTCACTGGTCCGCTGTGAGATGGACACATTCTGAGCCGTCTTTCTCTGCCCATTCTCATCCCAGTACTGTATGTTGACATACGTATAATTTCCCACATCCATGGGCTGGGCCAGCGTGATCATGCCAATCTCGTAGACCGCATCCAGCTGAGCGGTCACCCCTTTATTTCCATCCGGATAGGCGCCGCCAAAATCCCAGTCGTTTCGGTTTATATAAGAATTATAGCTGTTGTCAAAGAGTCCCAGAGCGCTGTTCTCCTCTGAATCCAGCGGGCTGTCCACCATATTGGCGTTACCCCCGCCGAAAGTGGCAGAGACGATATGTGCACTGAGCTTGCCGACTCCTTCCGACGTATTGATCAGGTTGTAAGCCGGAAGCTTGGCGGCTACCAGTCCGCTGATGGTCCGGTCTGATGCCTTGAGGGAAGCCGGCCCCTCTCCAAGCTCGTTGGTTCCGGTCAGGTACACTTCATATTCGGTATCATCCTTCAGGCCATCAATCTGATAAAAGGTTCCCTCAATCCCGGTAATCTTTTCATAGGAAGAAGCTCCTTCCTCCTTGTAGAACAGATTGAAGCTGTCCGTATCTTTCATCCGGCTCCAGCGCACATCCACACAGCGGTAACCGCCGGTGACTTTGACCCGATCCGGCGCCGGCGGCTTGCCGTCCGGCTTGGGAATGACGGTCACCGATTCTGAATCTTTGCTCTTCCATTCCCCGTTCAGCGAGCGCACTTTCACCTCATAGGGCGTATTGTTTACCATCTCCTTATTCTGAAACTGCTGAATGGTCAGAGATTCGGACACGGTCCTGCGGCTCTCGGTCTTTCCTTCACTGGTGACAAAAACCTCATAAGCCGTCACATTGTTCTGCTTTTTCCAGCTCACCGTAAAAGATTTGTTCCCCGGCTCTGCCGTTACATTGGAGGGGATATCCAGATCCGGTTCCGGAATCCTGCCCGCCATATCGTTGACAAACTCCACTTTGGAGATCTCCGCCAAACTTCCCGCATCCGAAGCTTTTTTGATCGTGAAAACAATCTTCTTGACTGCGATCTGTCCTCCAAGGTCAATATATATGGAGCCATCCTCTTTCTGCGTAACCGAAAGCTGCCCGCTCTGCCTTGCAGCGACCGGGCTCATCAAAGACCCGAACTGAAACTCTCCCATCAGAGGCTGATCCTCTTCTGTCACCACCACCACGCTGCCGGCAGTCACTGCACGGTTCTTATCTTCCGGTGCGTCCAACACAATCTGCTCCATCTTGGGCGCTTCTGTATATTTTGAAAAATCAAAAGCAATTTCTGCAGGGTTCGTTTCCGAAATCACCCCGCCGGAGGATGCAATCACAAGCCCTTTTGTCCCCTCCTGAAGTTCTTCCGGACTTCCAGACTGAATACTGCCCTTTGTCACCGTCAAATCTGCCGCTGCAAGCGGGACAAAACGCTCCAAAGTCGCTTTGACCTGCTGATTCAATACACCGGAGAGATAATTCAGATCCAGAAGATCCACGGCCCCGTCTCCGTACAGGTCCAGATGTTCCTCATACTTTCCGGACTCTATGGCATCCACAAGGGCATCCACATCCCGCTCATCCAGCTTTCCGTCTCCGTTCACATCGCCTTTCGCCATAAGTCCGGGATGGGCGCTGTCGGTACCTACCTTCGCCTGTCCGGTATAGAGCTGAACCCGGTATGAAAGCCCGTCCACTTCCAGCGTCTGGGTGTAGGTGGCATATCCTTTTGTGGATACCGTCAGCTCATAGCTTCCCGCTTCCAGATCCGAAAAAGCAACCGATGTCCGGGAAGGAATCAGTTCTTCTTCCTTTGAGGCAGCCAGCACCGCCTTTTTTGTCCCCGCTCCTCCCAGGGTGACCGTAAATTCCTGATCCGTGTGCACCGGAACTCCGGCTGTAATCTGTACCTCCACAGATCCTTTTATGTAAACCTTTTCTTTCGTCAAAGGCTCTTCTTCATCTGGTCTTTCTTCCGAATAAGGGGCGGCCTCATCCGGCTTTTCCTCTGTACCTGGCTCTGTATCGGATGCTGTCTTTGGATCTTCCAGGTCCGGTTCATCCGGATCCTCTAAATCCTGCGGCTTTGAGTCTTCCTCTGCCGGCTTTGGATCCTTGGGATCTTCCAGGTCCTCTTCTTTCTCATCCTCTTTTGGATTGTCTGAATCCAGAAGTTCATCTTCCTCTGTCTTTGAATCCTTCGGGTCTTCTGGTTTGCCGTCTTCTACTTCCGGATCCATCACCGAAGCGTACACCGCACCGCCAATCCCTGCCGCGTGCGCCGCCTGACCCCCAGACGGGAAAAAAATCACTGCCGCCAGAAGCCCTGCCAGCAGCCTCACACATCTTTTGTTCATTCGTCCCTTTCCTCCTGCCATTCTGTCTTTTGCGCGGGGCAAAAAAACCCCGCGCAGATCCCTGTGAGAGTGCTATTATTTTATTATGAAATCACCATTTCCGCAAGCCTTTTTTCTGCTAAACCGGTACTCCCCCCACCTCTTCATAGGAAGCGTGACGTTCCAGCAGTCCAGACAGCCTTCCCATCTCTTTTAAATCGCCCAGAAGAATAACCCCGCAAAGGCGGTCATTCAGAAAATAGCATTTTTTATACTGCCCTTTTCCCATATCCTGATATTCCAGCGTCTTGTATAAAAGTCTGGAATTTTTTCCGTTGTCCCCGGCCGCATACAGGGCGGTGTTCATCCCGTGGAAGGTAAGAGCCGGCTGTACGGGCCTATATGCTTTTTCTTCCCCGGCCGCATTGGCGCCCGCAATCTTTCCCTGTTCTGCTGCCTGAGACCACACACCGTAATTCATCCCCTGATATTCTGCACAGTCGCCGCAGGCATAGATATCCGGAAGACTTGTCTTCATCTGTTCATTCACCACCACGCTTTTTTTGACTTCCAGGCCTGCCTGAAGGGCCAGATCCGTGCAGGAACGCACTCCGGCAGAGATAATGACCAGATCCGCCAAAATCTGTTCTTCACCTTCCAGGGTCACCCCGGTCACTTTCTCATCCCCGTCAATGGAGACAATGGTAACCCCGGTCCGGATCTCTATTTCGCATCCTGCAGCTGCTTTTCTAAGCCACGCCCCGGCCCCTTCGTCCAACTGTCTTCCCATCAGCACCGAAGCCGCCTCCAAAACGGTGACCAAAAGGCCTGCCTTTTTCATCTCCCAGGCCGCCTCCAGCCCAAGCACGCCGCCTCCGATCACCACCGCATGTCCGGCGCCTTTCATCAGTTTTTCCAGACGTTTCACATCCGACAGCCTTCGGATGGCGATCACTTCCGGAAGAGTGCTTCCGGGAATGGGCGGGATAAAGCATTCGCTTCCAAGGGCATAGATCAGGCGGTCATAACTTATGCGTTTTCCTTTGGACAGTTCGATTTCTTTTTGCTTTGCGTCAATCCGGATCACCTCCTGCCCAAGCATCAGCTGAATCCTTCGCTCATGATACCAGCTCTCATCCGCAATGGCAATCTGTTCTGCCGTGAGCCCGGACACGATGGCCTTTGTCAGCATGGGACGGTTGTAAGACAGGCAGGGTTCATTGGAAATCATCACAATTTCCCCTGTATGGTCCCTTTTTCGGATCTCCTGGGCCGCATAAAAACCGGTCGCGCCGTTTCCAAGAATCACGTAACGGCGGCTGGTATCTTTGCGGTACCCCGTCTCCTCTTCTTCCACCGGAATGAAATGCTCTTTTCCCACCCCGCAGACCGGGCAAACAGTAAGAGAGGCGTCAAAGATCTCTCCGCAGACCAAACATTTTACCAGCTTTTTCCTTCCGCTTTTTTCAGGAGCTGAAGTCTCCTTTTCCTGCACCATGCACCCAAAACGATAACCATATTCATAAGCGCCCACAAGCTCTGCCTCATTGGGCCGAAAACGCACCTGATACCCTTCCATCACCTTTAAATTCAGCTGCTTTAGCCGCTCTGTCAGATGGGGCACTCCTTCCCCGCTCCAGCCATAGCTTCCAAAAGCCCCGGCGTATTTTCCGCCATGGGTGACCGGGAACATGGAAAGCGTCAGATCCCACACCGGCCTTAAGGCTTCTCCCAGGATCGTGGGAGATCCCAGAAGGAATCCGTCCGCGTACAAAAGCTCTTCGGCTACTTTGGCCGCGTCTGCCTCCACCAGATCATACAGCCGGACATCCAGATCTTTGCTGTCTTCGATCCCTTCTTTGATCTTTTCCGCCAGCCTGCCGGTGTAGCCATAGGCACTGACGTATGCAAGGATTACGGTCTTCCTGGAATTTGGATTTTTGGTCGCCGACCATTCCCTGTACTTTGCCAGCACCTGCCGGATTCTCTCTCCGACCAGAACCGGGCCGTGTCCGGTGCAGATCATGGTGATATCCATAGACTCCACCCGGTCAAGGGCTTTTTGCATGCTTGACCTAAAAGGACCGATGATGTTGTCATAATAGTACTTCAAAGCCTTCTGATAATCCTCCTCCTGGCTGATGGCATCCGACACCACCTCCGGCAGACAATAATGTGCCCCGAAAGAATCACAGGTAAGTAAAATCTGCTCTTCCTCAATAAACGTATACATGGTATCCGGCCAGTGCAGATTGGGCACAATCAAAAAACGAAGGGTCCGGTTTCCGATCTTCAGCTCCTGGTTATCCCTCACCGGAAGTCCGGTAAAATCCCGGTTTACAATTTCACCCAGAAATCCCAGCGCACAGGAGGTTGCCAGAATCTTCATCTGTGGACTGAAGTCCAGAAGCCGTTCTACACTTCCGGCGTGGTCCGGTTCCGTGTGATCCACCACCAGATAATCAATGGCGGTCACGTCCGCCACTTCTTTTAACCGCTGCAAGTATTCTTCAAAAAATTTTTCCTTTGCTGTTTCAAACAGAATTGTCTGGTCCCCCGCTTTCAGCACGTAGGAGTTGTAGGTGGTTCCAAATTCCGTGTGCATAATGATGTCGAACACCCGAAGTTTTGTGTCCATAATTCCGGTCCAGTAAAATCCGTCTCGTAACTGTATTGCTTTCATGTGCGCCTCCTTTTTCAGAGATTGTTTTCTTACTATTATGTGTCACAAAACTGCTTTTCACACACCAAAATTTGGCGCGGCATGGATTTAAAAGGCAGCATTTGAAAACATTCACGGCTTTTGGAATCATCCGGGTTATTTTCAGCCTGGCTGTTTTCTGTTATAATATTCTCTGGACACACGTCCTGAGTGTCCCCCCTGCCCTGCAGGGCTTTCCATCTGCATCGGAAGAAAGGAGAATCTGTATGAAAGAAGCATCGCACTGTTATATCGCCATCGACTTAAAATCTTTTTATGCCTCCGTAGAGTGTATCGAGCGAAGCTTCAATCCTCTGACCACCCATCTGGTGGTGGCAGACGCCGGAAGAACCGAAAAAACCATCTGTCTTGCCGTATCCCCCTCTCTGAAAGCATACGGCATTCCCGGCAGAGCCCGGCTCTTTGAAGTGGTTGAGAAAGTAAAGAAAATAAACCAGGAACGCAGGCAGCAGATACCAGGAGGCCGGTTCGCCGGCTCCTCCTTTGACGCTCCAACGCTGGCTGCCCATCCGGAACTGGAACTGTCCTACGTCACCGCACCTCCCAGAATGGCCTTTTATATGGAATACAGCACGCGCATCTACAAAATTTATTTAAAATACGTAGCACCGGAGGATATCCATGTCTATTCCATAGATGAAGTATTCATGGATGTGACCCATTATCTTTCCACATACCGGATGACGCCCCGGGAGCTGACCGCCAAAATCATACAGGATATCCTTTCTGGCACCGGCATCACCGCCGCCGCAGGAATCGGCACCAATCTGTATCTTTGCAAGGTGGCCATGGATATCGTCGCCAAACACGTGACACCTGATGAAAACGGTTTCTGCATTGCACAGCTGGATGAGAAAAGTTACCGCCGGCTTTTGTGGGATCACCGGCCCCTTACGGATTTCTGGCGAGTGGGACATGGTTATCAGAAAAAACTGGAAGCCGCCGGACTTTTTACCATGGGTGATATCGCCCGATGTTCCCTGGGCGGCGAAAACAACTATTATAACGAAGATCTGCTCTATCAGATGTTCGGCGTCAACGCAGAACTTCTGATCGACCACGCCTGGGGCTTTGAACCGACCACCATGGATCTGATCAAAGCCTATAAACCGGAAACCAACAGCATCAGTTCCGGTCAGGTGCTGAAGTATCCTTATTCTTTTGAAAAAGGACGGCTGATCGTTCAGGAGATGACTGACCTGCTTGCGCTGAAACTGGTGGATAAAAGGCTGGTTACCGATCAGATGGTGCTCACCGTCGGTTATGATATTGATAACCTGAGCGATCCTTCGATCCGAACCGCCTACAAAGGAGAGGTGACCACTGACCGCTACGGCAGAAAAGTGCCCAAATACGCCCACGGAACCGTCCATCTGGACCGGCAGACTTCTTCCTCCAGAATCATCACCGGCGCGGTCCTTGACCTGTATGACCGCATCGTGCATCCAAAGCTTCTGATCCGCCGGGTGACCATAGCGGCCTGCCGCCTGATGGATGAGGCCAAATGCCAGAAGAGGGAAACCTTTGAACAGCTGGATTTATTTACGGATTATGCTGCACTGGAACAAGAAAAGAAACAGGAAGAACAACAGCTCGCCCGGGAGAGGAAACTCCAGGAAGCCCTGTTGTCGGTAAAAAAGAAATATGGAAAAAATGCTATTTTAAAAGGCAGCAGCCTGCAGGAAGGCTCCACGGCCAGAGAACGCAACCGCCAGATCGGAGGACACAAAGCATGAACGAAAATTCGCATAAATACGATGATATCATCCATCTGCCCCACCCGACCTCCAAAAAGCATCCCCGGATGTCGGCCTGGAACCGGGCCGCCCAGTTCTCCCCCTTCGCCGCCCTCACCGGACATGGAGAAGCCATCCGCGAGACAGAACGTCTGACGGACACCTTTACAGAACTTTTGGAAGATCAAAAGGCGCAGCTTGACGAGCAGCTCCAATTGCTGCGGGAACACCTCTCTTTTCGACCATCGGTCGAAATCACCTTTTTTCAGCCGGATGACAAAAAGAGCGGCGGTTCTTATCTCACCGTCCAGGGCCAGGTAAAAAAGCTGGACGATGACAACCGCCGGATCCTCTTTGCGGACGGAACGACGGTTGCCTTAGAGCAGATCTGTGCGATTCAGAGCGAACTGTTTTGATGCTCTTTTATCTCCAGATCCCCACTCTGTCTTCCGGCGCCACATACATGCCGTCCTTTTCCTTTACTTTGTACACCTCATAAAATTCATCGCATGAACTCAAAACGGCATTCACCCGCACTTTGTTGGGTGAATGGGTATCTGTGCTGAGCAGATACAGCATATACTCGGCGGTATCCTGACTGGCCCAGTTGTAGGTCATCTGGCCGAACATATCCGTCAGCGCCTCTTTGTCATCCCCTATGATGGAGACAATGCAGGTTATGGCACCCAGATCCGCGATATTTTCCCCAAGCGTCCGTTCCCCGTTTACCATAACGCCCATGATCTCATACTGATTATAATAATCGATGATGGACTGAGAAAGCCTTTTGTATTCTTCCATTTCTTCCTGCGTCCACCACACGTTGTAGTTGCCGTATTCGTCATACAACGCTCCGCTGGAATCAAAGGCATGGCTGACTTCATGGGCGATGATATAACCGATGCCGCCCAGGTTGGCGCCCTCGCTGTTCTCATGATCGTAAAACGGCGCCTGCAGAATCGCCGCCGGAAATACAATCTCATTGTTCATGGGATCATAGTAGGCGTTCACTGTCTGAGGCGTGATATCCCAGTCTGTTCGGTCCACGCTGCCGCCAAGCTGCTGCAGACTGTATTCCACAGATACTTTCATGCTGGCCAGCAGGTTGGACATAAGGCTTCCGCCCTCCGACACCGGCGTAACCTGCATCATATCTTTTGCCTCGGGCCATTGCTCCGGATACCCGATTTTCACCTGCATCATCTCAAGTTTGCAGACTGCCTTCTCCCGGGTCGCCTCGCTCATCCACTCCTGTTTCCAGAGCACCGTCTCGTACTCCTCAAGAATCCGGGCAATCATCCTTTCCACATCTTCTTTGTCTTCTTCCGAAAAATGCTCCTCCACATACATCATGCCAAAATCCCAGGGGAGCAGCTCCTGGGTCAGCTGCATCCAGTTTTTCTTATCCCCCCAGCTTTCCGTGATGCCGTACAGCGCGTGCTCCATCTTCTCATGAAGTCTGAAAAATGCCTCGTTGCCATACTCCGCCGCATCGTTCAGCATGACAAAGGTGGAATAGTCCTTCAAAGCCTCCAGATTCTCCTCCACCAGGAGGGAATTGATCTTCTCTGCCTGCCCCACATCCATCACAATGTACCGATCCTGCCCGTCGATCCTGAGTGTTTTGAGCATCTGATCCACATTCACGTTCGTGTAAAGCTGCTGAAGCTCCTCCGCCGTATAGGCATTGTAGGTTATCGACGGGTCATACAGCTGTTCAGTGTTCAGGGTGGAGGCACAAATGTCACGCAGAAGCACTTCTATAGAATCTGCAGACTGCTGTGCCTCCTCCTCTGACATACCAAATTCCACCAGCATGGCTTTTACATAGTCAAAATACATGGTCACATACTCCTGGGTGTCCTCTCCTTCCATGTATTCCTTGCCAATCAACGTATCCGCATACATCATATAGACCGCATAACGGCTGGAATCGGTTTTATCCTGCATGATGTTATAGCCGCCCACAATACTGCTGAAGCCAAATTCTCCGCTCAGCTTCGCAAGTGCGTCTACGTATTCTTCTATATTCTGTGCATTTCGGATGCTGTCCATATGAGGCTTCAAAGGGCCAAGCCCGGTCTGTTCCCGGTTTGTCATATCAGATACACACGCATACAGATCCTTGATTTTCTGCTCACTGCTGCCCCTTTCATAGGTTTTATCATCTGAAACAAGATCTTCGATGATCCCATCCATCTCTTCCGCTGCTATTGCTGTCAGCTCTCCAAACCAGTCCCAGTGGGCATCGGTTGCCTGCAGTTCAATATTCTCCAGCAAATCCTCGTTGATGTATTCGTAATAATCATCCTGCGCCCGGGGGCCTTTGAATTGGTCCAAAAGCCCGCAGCCCGCAAGCTGCACAACAGACGATCCAACCAGAAACCATACCAGCAGTTTTTTCTTCATGAAAAGCATCTCCCTTTTTCTGCACTTTTTACACCAAAAACAGAGCCTGTGCTCATTTACAGACTCTATTTTATCCTATATTGCTGCTCTTATCAAGTATCGGGATCGATCCGGTTAAAACCGCCTGCAGTTCTCACTTCCGCCTGGGAATCGGAAAGTACTCTGCCTGCCAAACGTATCTCTCTTAGTCTTCTTTCATAAGCGTAAGCTTTTGCAGAAATTCAGCGGGAGTTCTGCTTGCCACAAGATTTTCCACATTTTCTTCTGCCATCAGGATACCAGCAAGTTCGCTCATCAACTCCAGATGGCTGTTGCTGTCAACCGCTGCCAGCGTGATAACCAGTGCCACCGGATCAAATTTTTCGCTTCCAAAGGGTACCGGCGGGTCCAACACGGTAAAACAGATGGACATCTCTTTCACCCCGCATTCCGGTCTTGCATGAGCCAGCGCAACATGGTTGCCCAGCACAATATATGGGCCTACCCGGTGCACCGCATCAATCATGGCGGTAATGTACCGCTCTTCTATTTTGTCTGTTTCCAGCAGATGTCTTGCTGATTTGCGTATGGCATCTTCCCAGTCCGACGCCTGCACGCCAAGCTCGACGTCCGCCTCCGCTACCATTTCCAGCATCCTTCATCCTCCTATTTTGGGTTCCGCCAAATCCTACCCTCTGCCACTTTTTCTAGAAGCACTTTCTGCCACATTCTGTGTCCGAAAGTCCTTCTGGGCAACGGGCCGGCTTTGGCTGTTTT
>CAJTYJ010000002.1:26753-26836 GCA_910583895.1 uncultured Lachnospiraceae bacterium | reverse complement strand
GCCACATTCTGTGTCCGAAAGTCCTTCTGGGCAACGGGCCGGCTTTGGCTGTTTTAAGTTCCGCCAAATCCTACCCTCTGCCA
>CAJTYJ010000002.1:0-26653 GCA_910583895.1 uncultured Lachnospiraceae bacterium | reverse complement strand
CTTTTTCTAGAAGCACTTCCGGCCACATTCTGTGTCCGAAAGTCCTTCTGGGCAGCGGGCCGGCTTTGGCTGTTTTAAGTTCCGCCAAATCCTACCCTCTGCCACTTTTTCTAGAAGCACTTCCGGCCACATTCTGTGTCCGAAAGTCCTTCTGGGCAGTGGGCGGCTTTGGCTGTTTTGAGCATTTTTAGTTTCTGTTTTGAAAATCCTGGATTATTTCGTCCAGCACCACCTCTTCTAAAGAGTCCGCCATCTGGTAATAGTCCTGAAATTGATCATATCTCGTGATGGGATTGGGAACGATCAGGCAGGGCATGTGGGCTCTTTTGGCTGACAGCAGTCCGTTTCCGGAGTCTTCCACCGCCAGACACTCCTGCACAGAACATCCCAGAAGTTCGGCGGCTTTTAAGAACAAATCCGGGGCAGGCTTTACATTTTCACAAAGATCCGCTGTGGAAAACACATCAAATGCATCCAGTACGCCAAGCCGCTCCAGGTGAAAGCGCGGTTTTTTGATTGTGGCAGAAGTTGCAACTGCCAGCTTCAATCCCTTTTCTTTTGCTTCCCGGATCAGCGGGATCACCCCCCTCATGGGGGGAAGGGACGCCGTTCTTTTGATATATTCCTCCGTAAGCAGCGGTTCGATCCCTTCTCCGTCCACATGTTCTCCCAGATCTTCTTTCAGAAATGCAAACAGCTTTTTATTGTTGGCTCCCACACAGACCAGATAATCTTCGATCT
This sequence comes from uncultured Lachnospiraceae bacterium, assembly GCA_910583895.1. Classification (GTDB taxonomy): domain Bacteria; phylum Bacillota; class Clostridia; order Lachnospirales; family Lachnospiraceae; genus Hominiventricola. The sequence goes on along the minus strand of CAJTYJ010000002.1, from coordinate 25,912 downwards.
TCAGATCATAACCGTAGTCCTTTTTCAGCCAGTCCCTGTAAATATAATACCATTCGGACTCCGTGTCTATGATCACGCCGTCAAAATCCATGACAATTGCTTTTAACATCTCATCCTCTTGCTTTTTTAATCTGTTCTACCAGTTCATCATATTCCGGCGCATTCAGATAATCCTGAATCGTAACGAGCATCACATCCGGCTGCTTTTCCTGAACCCGCTCACTGAGCGAAATGTGCGTCACCATCACATCCGCATCTTTCGGCAGTTCCGCCACAGACGCATGCTCTACCGGCACGTCGGTAATTCCCGCTTTTTTCAGTTTTCTGGCAATGACCGAAGCACCCATGGCACTGGAACCAAGACCTGCATCGCAGACATACAAGATCTTTTTAACCTTTCCATAATCTGCTGCCTTCTCCGAACCATCAAACACAGAGGAGATGCGTGATTTCTTTCCCTTCAGAGCTTCCATCTGTTTTACGGACTCTTCCAGTCTCTGATCTTCTTCTCCGTCCGATTTCGTACTCTTCACGATCACAGACGCAACGGCAAAAGAAACAGCCGCCGATGCCAGAATCGCGATCAATATTTTCAGCTGATCGCCCACTGCCGCCATCATCATAATCGTAATGATACTGCCCGGAGAGCTGACGCCCACAAGACCTACCTTAAATAAGGAAAACAGAAATGTGCCTGTGATTCCTCCTGCGATGGTTGCGATCACAAGGGCCGGGTTCATCAGAATGAACGGAAAATAGATCTCATGGATTCCGCCGATCAGGTGAATGACCGTGGCGCCATACGCATTGGCTTTTGCCCTGCCTCTGCCAAAGATCGAATATGCCAGCAGAACACCGAACCCGGGACCCGGATTGGATTCCAGAAGGAACAGCACCGACTTACCGAACTCAGCCAGCTGTGTCGTTCCAAGAGGCGTGAGGATCCCCTGCCCAATGGCATTGTTCAAAAAGATGACTTTTGCCGGCTCGATAAAGACCGCGGTCAGCGGAAGCAGATTGTGATCCTCCAGTACCGCAACGCCGCCTGCAAAGATATTTGACATGGAGGTGATCGCCGGAGCCAGCCAGACACATCCGACCACTGCAATGACGACACCCGTGACTGCCGTTGTAAGATTTCCGATCAGCAGTTCAAAACCGATGGGTGTATGAGGCTCTACCAAAGCATCTACCTTCTTCAGCGCCCATGCCGCAAAAGGTGCTATGATCATGGCCCCCAGAAGCATGGTTGTATCGCTTCCGATGACAACGCCCATGGTGGTAAATGCACCAATCACGGCGCCTTTCTCTCCATAGACCATCCTGCCCGCTGCCACTCCGATCAGTACCGGAAGCAGATAGTTCAGGATTGGTACAATAAAACCTTTGAGCATATCATTGCCAAGCCAGATCCCCAGGGCGGTCAGGATTCCCCATCCCATAAATGCCCCCAGATTCGGAACGACCATCGCACTTAATTTTCCGCCGAAGCGCTGCGCCTTCACGCGCCATGAAATTTGTTCTGACATCTTTTTATCCCCCTCTATTTTTCCTGTTCTTACAGTTCCACTTCTTTCCCTTCTTTGATGGAACGCTCAATGGCATCCACCACCCGAAGGGCGTCATAAGACTGCTTTGGCGTAATGACAGATTTCGTATTGGAAGCCACGTTGTTCACAAAAGCCATGACCTCTTCTGCCAGATCACCGCACACCTGACCGTTTACATAGTACCAGTGTCTGGAATCCGGATACTGAATTCCGTTCGAGGTTACAAATTTTACGCCGTGGTCACAGGAATCCACATAGGCAACGCCTTTCGTTCCCACCAGCTCCACCTTATCATCAATGATTGTCGGCGAATTTTCCGGTAAGGTCCAGCAGGCTTCCAGGCAGGCGATGGCGCCGTTTTCATAGGTCACGATGGCATAAATCACATCATTCATTCCGTTTTCCTTTAACAGAACGCTTCTGTTCTTTGCGAACACCTTTACCGGCTGGCAGTCCATCCACCAGTTGATATAATCAATGTCATGAATCATCACATGCATGCTTAAGTCCGACGCACCAATATAGCGTCTTGGCCCGATGATGGGACTGTTTCTTCTTACATAACAGTGAATGATATCACCCAGTTCCCCCTGGTCCAGACGTTCCTTGATCATGGCAAAGCGGGGATCAAACCGAAGAAGAAAACCAGTCGTAAATACTTTATCATAATCTTTGGTAATTTCATACAGTGCTTTCCCGTCTTCCAGTTCTTTTGCCAGAGGTTTTTCAAGCAGAATATGTTTTCCCTGCTTTACCGCGATCTCCACTGCCTCCCGGTGCATGTTGTCCGGAAGTACAATGCTGACAGCCTCCACATCGGCTTCTTCCAGCATCTGCTTATAATCCTTATAAAGGACAGCTCCCGGAAATTCTGTCTTCAGTTCCTCACGGCGTACATCATTGTACTCGCACAAAGCGGTCACCTCCACCTGCGGAAGCTTTCCATAAATCTGTGCATGATAGGTACCCATCTGTCCTACCCCAATCACTCCTACTTTCATTTTGCTCAACGTATATTCCTCCTTTATCCATTTTCACCACGTTGTTCTTTGTTTTTGTGCTGCTTTCTGCATATTATTATAGATTTTCCGGAAACATTTTTAAAGATAACGAAATTCCGCACAAACCGGAAAAGAAATACCACTGTTTTTTGTACATCTTTCCATTTTAAACTGGCAGACTCTTATATTGCGGCTGTCATCTTTCATTTAGTATAATAATTTATGTAAAAGAACTGTTTCACAATGGCAACCAGGAGTCCGCATCAACAGGAAAAGGAGTATGATCAGCCATGTTTCAAAGCACCCGTTTAAATGAAATACTTGAATATTTTCTGAATCATAGAGAATATATTACTCCTTCCCGGCTGGCAGCGCAATTCCAGGTTTCCGAACGCACACTGCGAAGTGATATCCGTGAAATAAACCGCGTGCTTGAGGAGCATCAGGTACAGATTTTGCTGAAGCGAAAAGAAGGATATTATCTGCACACCACCGATGCATCCACACTCTCTGACTTAGAGGAAATCATGAAAAAGAGGGAAAAATTCCTGGACTCCACAGATCACCGGATACACCATCTGATCATGAAACTGCTGTATGCCGATCATTATCTGTCCCAGGATGACCTTGCAGAAGAAGTATATGTGAGCATCAATACCATCATCAATTATCTGAAGTCCATCCGGGATATCCTTGCCAGCCACAACCTGACCCTCCATAACAAAGCCAACCTGGGCTATCTGGTCATGGGGGAGGAGCTGGACAAACGCAAATGCATTATGGACTTAATCACTACAAACTCCCAGCAATATGCCCTGCAGTTTTCCAATGATCAAAAAGCACTGTTGAAGAATGCCCATCTGGAAACGGTCAAAAAAATCGTCATTGATTTCAACCGGGCCTACAGTCTTCATTTTACCGATTATAATTTAAAAAATCTGATCCTTCAGATTGTATTGTCTGTGTCCAGAGTACAGGCGGGAAAGACACTGGATGCTTATCCCATGCCCCAAAGCCAGCAGTTAAAGGATTTGCTGCACCCCTTAATTGCGCATATTGAATCGATTTTCCATGTAAACCTGGGGATTGCAGAGCGGAATTATATCTATTCTTATTACATCTCCAACACCAGCTTCAGCAGCCAGAATGACGTCAGTGCTTATACACGGAAATTAGTGCAAAAAATTCTGAATTTCATCTACGATTTTTACCGCATTGACATCCGCAATGACGCCGTCATCCAGAAAGATTTAAGCCAGCATCTGCAGTCCATCCTGAACGCAAAATATTATGACCAGCACATGAAAAACCCGCTGCTGGAAACCATAAAAACCACTTATATTCTCGCCTACGAGATCACAACGACTTCGGTATACCAGGCCTTTGAGACAGAACCCTATGATCTTTGTGAAAATGACATCGGCTATATCGCACTCCATGTAGGAGCCGCCATTGAACGGTATTTTGATGACCACTGTGTCTCCGGCAAAAAAGCGATCCTTGTATATGGAAACAGTTATGCAGAAGGCAGCTTTCTGGCCGCCAAGCTCTCCACGTTATTCCGGGGCGCACTGGAAATCGTCGGGCGCTATCCTTCTCATGAATTAAATGACACAAACTGCCAGAATGTGGATCTGATCATCTCTGCCACTCCCATCAAATATTCCGGCGGTACTCCGGTTGTGACAGTGGAAATCCCGCTGCGCAAAAATGACATCGAAAATATTACGAAAGCGGTCATTGCAAAGACCCATCATCCCATTGATACGATCACGGATTTGTTCTCTCCCTCTCTTTTTATCCGGACAAAGGTAAAAACCAGAGAGGAGATCGTCCATATATTATGTACCCTTCTCAAAAAGGAAAACTGTATCATGGATACCTTTGAAGAAAGCGTGCTGAAACGGGAGTCCAGGATCTCCACAGCCATGGACGGCGTGATCGCACTCCCCCATCCGCTGGCTATCTGTTCTTATAAAAGCCGGATTGCCATCGGAATCCTGGAAAAACCAATCCGATGGTCCGAAAAAGATCAGGCGCAGATCATCCTGATGCTCGCCCTGTCGGACGAACGAAAGCATGATATCCGCGCCTTGTACGACACCCTTGTTCTTGCGACCAATAATCCGGCTCTGGAAAATCTGCTTCTGCAGTCACACAGCACCCAGGAGTTTCTTAAAATTCTGAAAGAAAATATTGCAAAAGGTTCCTATTGACCTTTCCCTGCCCAAAACAGAGAGCTTGAATGTATTATCATTCATAGCTTTCTGTTTTATATGTCGGAATATAAACGAATCTTTGCAGTAAAAATCTTTTGTCCCCACTGATCATTGGCTTTTTCACACTTGACAATCCAATTATACACATGTATAATGCATTATACAGACGTATAAAGGAGGGCTCATACATGGGAAATATACGAAAAAAGCTGGGGGAAGCGGAACTGGAAATCATGCAGGTCGTTTGGGACAGTGAACGTCCTGTAACTTCAAATTATATTTTAAAGGAATTACAGGGACGAAGAAAGTGGCAGCTTTCCACGCTGATGACATCCTTATCCCGGCTGGCTGACAAGGGATTTATCCATTGTGATCGTTCAACCGGAAGCAATCTGTACCATCCGATTATTTCAGAAAATGAGTATAAAACTGGAGCGAGCAAGCACTTTCTCGAAAAACTGTACAATAGTTCCATACAAAATATGATCGCTACTCTGTACAACAATCGAGAAATAAAGAGCTCTGATATCAAAGAACTTCGGGATTTTCTGAACAGACTGGAGGATGAACGATGACAAGTATATTTTTGCTTCTTCTAGGAGTTTCGGTATCGACCGGATTGATGGTTGCTGTATTGCTCTTTCTTACCCCATTTTTAAATCAAAGATACGCTGCAAAATGGAAATACCTGATTTGGATTTTCCTTTCATTAAGGCTGCTTGTTCCTTTCAGCGGACTAAACGGACCGTTTTTTATGGATCTGCTGTCACAGCCAGCTGCCCAGACAGTGTCTGAAACGGAAGAAAAAAATACAGACACTTTTGCTGACCTGACGATCCCATATAGACGGATTGTTGTGGAAATACCGGCGCAGATGACTGCTCCAATCCATGCACCATCTGAAAAAGGCACTTTTGATATTACCATGCTTGATGTTGTAACTTTTGTCTGGATCATCGGAAGTTTGCTTTTTATATCCATCCATCTTATCAGTTATTTTCACTTAAAGCGGCAAGTGATGAAACATGGAACGCTCATAAAAGATATATCCATTTTAAGTCCGATGTGGAAGCTGAAACGGGAATTGCAGATCCGACGCCCCCTGCGGATAATGGAGTATCACAAAGCAGAAAGCCCCATGATCCTGGGTTTTTTCAGACCTGTTTTAGTTTTGCCAAAAGAACACTACAACGCGGAAGAACTGTTTTTTATTCTGAAGCATGAGCTGGTTCATCTGAAACGGGGAGATGTGTATTTTAAACTGCTTTTCGCTACAGCGAATGCGGTCCACTGGTTTAATCCGCTGATCTGGATCCTACAGAAAGAAGCCGTCGTTGATATGGAACTGTCCTGTGACGAAAGAGTCACCCAGGGGACCAGTTATGCGGTGCGCAAAGCATACACAGAGACACTGCTGTCCATGCTTCATAAGCGGTGCATTGCGAAAACCGCTTTATCAACGCAATTTTACGGAGGTACAAAGATTATGAAAAAAAGGTTTAAAAATATTTTAACCAAAAATGGAAAAAAGAATGGAATATCCGTATTGATCATTGCTGTTATTTTAACAATCAGTTTTGGGACGCTGGTAGGCTGTTCCATAGCAGAAGAACATACCAGAAAAGAAAATACCGAAAGCGAAAACACCGAACGTGAAAACACCGAACGTGGATCTGACCAGTCCGATGAAGAAGCTGTTTTCGCAGAACCGATGTCTTATGATGATTCTTCTGCTGAAAATCAAACATTAAAAAATACCACCATACTTGCCTTCTCGAAAGAAGGAGAACAGGAATTAAAACAGGCTACGCTTGCAATCGGTGACGGATATTCCCTCTATCTGCCGGATGGTGAATGGCAGCAGTCCGATTCTGACATGTGGACAGCAGCCGTAAACGATCAGATTCAGCTCTGGGTAACGCATTTTGAAGGCGAATCCAAAGACTCGGTGATTCAGAAACTTGAGGAAGATGGTTATACAGCAGAGGAAGGCGATCATAAGTGGAAGCAGGAAGGAGATTTCCTGTATCACGTTGAACTCAAAGCATCTGAACATGATGTATGGGGAATATTCTATTCTTATCCGACTGATTCCGAGGAAGGCTGGGGACGGGATCTGCCTGTGATTGCAGATACCTTTGCACTGTCCGTCAATGCCGATGCCGGCAAAAACAACAGCCCGGATGAATCGGGTGAATAAAATAATTCAGATCAGGCCAAAGCATACCCCCGGCAATACAAACTCTGCCTGTTTTCACATCTGCAGATTTGTGGTATCATAAAGAAGCAGGAGGCGCTTTGCGAAGCATCGGTATCCTGTTACTTTCAAGAAAAATCAGGAGGATGTTTATGAGTTACGATCTGATGGTATTCAACTGTCAAAAGGTACCCTGCGAATTCGGGCAGCTGCGTCCATGGCTTCATACGCATATGGAAGAGGATGTACTTCCAGAAAAAACACCGGCCCTCTTCTGCTCTTTTCTGGAACAAATTCAGAACATATTTCCGCCCGCGGATGCCTGCCTGGAAGACCAGTTTCACGATGCCTGCGATTATGAAATCCATGAAGATTTTATCTATCTGTGTTTTGCATATTCGGCCGCGGAAAAAGCCCATGGCATCGTAAAGCGGCAGGCAAAAGCCGATCATCTGGGATTCTGGGATGTGAGCCAGTCCTTTGACCGCACCTTCCCGGTGACTCTCCCCACTGATCGGTGGCCCATGATCCTGGAAGCCCAATGGATCCCCCATGGCAAACAGTTCGTTTATCATTTTGAAGAAGTCCAAAAAGTCCTTAAGCAGATGAAAAAAGTCGAACGAAGCAGCCTTTGTCTCACAGACCGGCAGGGAAATTATATACAGGCCGGCGGATTTTTGGATGCCTCAATCATTGAAGTCCGAATGTATACGGATGCATCCACCTACCGGCATCTGCGGGCAGATCTGAAAAAAGAAAATACAGCTGAGGACGCACAGATCACCATCAACCATTTTCAGATCCCGGTTCCCGAATCCCAGATTTTCTCCCGGAATCAGGTCTGTCAGCTCTTTTTAAACTTTACAGAAGAGACCTTATTTGACGAGCAGAATATCTTCTGGAAAACGCAAAATCTATAAAGCAACGGAAACCAAGAAAAAAGCAAAATGTTTTGCACAGATCATTTATTCTCTGATCGAACCTGAAGAAGATCTGTATGAAATCAAGCGGGAAAAAGGGACAGTATTTTCTATTGACAATTTGAAGATTTTGTGAGAAAACAGACTGGAGGGTAACAGGTATTGCTGTACGCTTCAAAACAAATGAGGAGGTAGTAAGCCATGTATGAGATCATAAAAATCGTGGTAGACGTTGCATTTGTTGCGATTGTCGGATTTGCGATCTATTCCGCGATCAAAAAAAAGAAAAAATGATCACAAAACCGGACCGGGAAAATATCCCGGTCCTTTCTCTGCTGCCCTTTTGCAATTCCCCTGGATTTCCTCCAATATTTCCTGATACATAGATTGACTATTCTTTACGTTGTTGTTCACTTTGATGGGAGTCACCGGCGACTCGAAACCAAGCATAATTCATGAAAAAATTTGTGTCAAGCTTTTTAAATTTTCCAGAGACCAATGGGCTGGCCCATGCATCTAATCTATGTAAACAATAAAAAGCCGGCCGGCAGAAAGGAAACTATGAAAAAAGAACAGTTGGGACAACTCATCCTTGCCTCCGAAGACACCCTCTATCACGTGGCCAAAACACTGCTGCCCAGTGATGCAGACTGCGCAGACGCCATACAGGAAGCCATCGTAAAAGCATTTACCAATCTGCACAATCTGCGGCAGGATTCCTATGCCAAAACCTGGCTGATCCGAATCTTGATCAACGAATGTTATACTTTGATGCGCAAAAGAAAACATCTGGTACCATTAGAAGATTATCCATGCCAGGAGGCTGTCCGGGAGCCAGCGGACTACTCGGATCTGTACGAGGCAGTCAAAAAACTTCCCCCGGACATCCGGATCTGTATCGTTCTTTATTATCTGGACGGATACAGCGTAAAAGAGACGGCAAAAATCCTGAAAATCTCAGAAAGCGCCGTCAAAAACCGCCTTGCCAGAGCAAGAACCAAAATGCGCAGAGAGCTGGAACAGGCAGCTACTTAAAAAGCGGTCACACATGCAGTTTATGAACCGCAGCAACTGATTTATGAAACCAGCGGCGAACCGGACATCCCCGGAGGATTTACCGGCACTATGGTAAACGGATATTCTTTTTGTTCCAAGGGATCTAAAGGAACGCTGCAAAACTGCAAAATGGAGGAACAACTATGGGATTTGAACATTTGAAACAGGATTTTCCAGAGATGCCTGAGGAAATAAGAGCGATGATCAGAAAAGAAGTAACCAGACAGATAAAAACCGGGCAGCCAAAACTTCGCTGCAAAAAAGCAGTCAGCAAAACAATCGCCGCATCTTTAGCAGCTGTCATGCTGTGCGGACTTACCGTATTTGCCGGAGTAAACCTCTATCGGATGCAGATGCAAAAAACCGGGGAGTATGGCGTCAGTATCGGGATTAAGAGCAGTGAAACTGCTGCCAGCAACACTCCCTTCACATCTGCAGACATTCCAGATGTGAAACTGGTGACCGGATATCTGCCGGAAGGCATGGTGCGGACCGGCCCGGGCAAATATAGTTTTGAACACAATCTGCATCAGGGCGGCGTAACCATGATCTTCTACCGGATGAACACCGGCGATGACCAGTTTGAGGTGCAGCATGGTGATGTCCTTTCCAGTGAATCCTTTACAGCCAATGGAAATCAGGGCATTTACCTGGAATATCCCAGGCTGTCCGAAGATGAGATCAGCTTCCATCAACAGATCTATGTGGCATACACAGATCTTCACTATGTGATGAAGATGTACGCGGCATCGGATGTCAGCAAAGAAGAAGCTCTCAAAATCGCAGAACAGGTACAGCTGATCCCCACAGAAGACAGAAACGACGAGAATTTTGTCAATGCTCAGAACTGGAGCAATGATCAGGGCATTTTGGATCCTGCCCTGGAAGAAGAAGCCTATAAGACCATAACTTCCGTTGCCACAGAACAGATGAAAAACATCCATAAAATAGGTGACCGCTTCCCTGTCAATGATCAGGGACTGACTGCCAGGGTAGCCGATGTGAAAATCTCGGATGATCTCAGCCTTCTGGACCTTTCCCTGGCTGATGAAAATCTGAAAAAAGAAACAGACGAAAACGGCAGACTGCGTCCGGCGCAGATTCAGTATGTGAAAACCGGAGATACCGATTCTCTGAGTCAGGAAATCAGTTCCCGGGAAGTACCGCAAAAACTGGTATATGCTTCCATTGAATACCAGAACACCGGTACCGAGGAGATGTCCGATGTCCTGTTCTTCGGAGATCTGGCACGAATTCAGGAAACCGACGGACAGATGCAGATCCTTGGGGAGGAAGCCCCCTCAGAAGGCGATGCATGGGACACCGTCGTCCATCACGGATTGTCCGCTTCCCGGGAAATGATCTATTATGATGTTCATGGTACCGAACGGGAGAATAACTATATGGAAAGCATCCAGCCCGGTGAAACCGTAACGGTGCATATGGCATGGGTTGTGACCGAAGAAGAGCTTGATACCCTGTATCTGGGTCTTGATCCTTCCGGCAGCGCTTATGAATTCACCGAGTCCTCCCTCAACATCGGGTACGTGGATATCCGCCAGTAAAATTTTCATTTTTTGTGATATTTTCATCCTGTCAGACGTTTATCTATTGAAAGGCTTTTCAAAAAGAAACAAGGCAAAGCGAGCCGCATGGGATGGAGGTGATTTTATTGGAAAAAGCGGGCTATGATCAGGCAGTGGCTCACTGCCTGGATGCAGTATACCGGACAGCCCTGAACTGCTGCAAAAACCGGCAGGATGCAGAGGATGTGGTACAGACAGCCTTCTTAAAACTTCTGGAATGCGACACTTCCTTTCAGGACGAAACCCATATCCGCCGATGGCTGATTCGGGTGGCAGTCAATGAATCCCACTCCCTGTGGCGCTCCTTTTGGAGACGCAACGTGTCTTCCCTGGACGGACAGACGGTGGAACCGGCATTTTCCCAGCCAGAACACAGTGACTTGTTCTACGCCGTACAGGGACTCCCGGTCCGGTATCGGGAAGTGGTTCATCTGTATTACTATGAAGAATACAGCATCCGGGAGATCGCTGCTCTTCTTCGTCTCTCAGAAACCGCCGTCCAGACCCGGCTCATGCGCGCACGCCGAAAATTAAAGCAGAAGCTGATGCAAAACAGAAGCTAAGCAGCATCCGACCAGACATTGCCCACAAGGGTGCCGGCTGTGCAGACAGACGCAGATTCTTCCGGCATACGGGGATTGCGAAGGCGGATGCGGTACTCAAAATCAACATCTGAATCTGCATGACCAGGAAGATGGCAAGGCTGTGCAGGCAAACGCAGATTCTTCCGGCATATGGGGATTGCGAAGACGGATGCGGTACTCAAAATCAACATCTGAATCTGCATGACCAGGAAGATGAGCCAGATATGCAGGCAGGAGCAAATTCTTCTTGCATATGGGGATTGCAAGAATGGATGTGGTATGCAAAACAGGAGGCATGGAAATGAACACAGAGAAAGACATGAGAACCTGGTATCAGCACACGTTCGACGAAGTACATGCTTCTGAGGATTTACTGAGAAAGGTGAACACAATGAAAAATGAAAATGAAATGTATAAGGCAAAAAAGAAACTGTCCAAAGGAGCTGTCGCCGCTGCGGCTTTCGCTCTGCTGATGCTCAGCAATGTAATCTCCTACGCGGCATCCGGGCGCGCCTGGATTATGACCATCACCCTGCCCGACGGAGAAACCCGGCAGATTGAGCTGGAACAAGGACCTGATGAGGGTCAGTACTTTGTCTACGAAGACTCCAGCGATTCTGCCGTATCTGAAAGTAGGGTCAGTACCGAAACAGAGGTCACACTGGAGGTATCCGATGATGACTCCGCTCACCGTCTGGAAGAAATCGACGGCCGGATCTGGCTGATTCTGAACGATCAAAGCCGCGTCGACATCACAGAAGATTTTCAGGACGGCACCTGCAAAGGAACCCTCGAAACGGACGACATAACCTGGTACTATGAAGTCGACGGATCGCTGGAGGATTATGAAATCCAGGTGCAGCTTATAACCTTTGTTGAAAATGGATGCAAGTGAGATTTATGAGCAGATCTGGAATAAGAATGTAGATTTTAATCTTTTTTGAACATGGATTCTGTTAAAAACAGAGAGAGTGTCGCAAAATCATAAAATGATTGCGCGATACCCTCTCTCTGCTCTATCTATGCAGCAATCTTTCGCTGACTTTCATAAGCTGATCCCGGATCTCAATATGCTGGGGACAGACTTCCTCGCACTTTCCGCACTGGATACACTCGTCTGCATGTTTTCGCCCATGACCATTGACCAGCCAGTCTTCCTGATGCCTGGCCGCCGCCGGATCCCGGTACAAAGTCAGATAGTTCATAGCTGTAAAAGAACCGGAGATCCCGATCCCCTGAGGGCAGACCTTGGCACAGTAATTGCAGGAAGTACAGGGAATCAGCGGAATCTTCTGCAGTTCCTCCTGTGCCTGGCCAAGTATCTTTTTCTGACTGTCGGTCAGTCCCTGGAAAGATTTCATATAGGACAGGTTATCCTGCATCTGTTCCACATTGCTCATACCGGAGAGGACTGTGATCACGCCTTCCAGATCCGCCGCAAAGCGCACTGCCCAGGACGCCACAGAGTTGTCCGGCTCCGCCGCCTTCAGAAGTTTTTCCACTGAATCCGGCGGCGTTGCCAGCATTCCGCCTTTCACCGGTTCCATGATGATCACCGGTTTTCTGTGCTTTCTCGCCACCTCATAACAGCCCCTGGACTGAATAGCCGGATTGTCCCAGTCCGCGTAGTTGATCTGCAGCTGGACAAATTCCATCTCCGGATGAGCATTCAAAAGCGCATCCAGCTCTTCCGGCGTGGAATGGAAAGAAAAGCCCACATGCCTGATCAGACCTGCCTTCTTCTTCTCCTGCACCCAGTTCCACATATCATACTCATCAAAATAGCGGGTCCTGCCCTCCCCCAGATTATGCAGCAGATAAAAATCAAAATATCCGGCTCCTGTTCGGGCAAGAGAAGTGTCAAACTGCGCACAGGCTTCTTCTTTTGTCTTGCAGTCAATCCATGCCGCATTCTTGGTGGCAAGCTGGAAGCGCTCCCTTGGATAACGCTCCACCAGCGCCTGACGGATGGCATCCTCACTCCCGGCATAGGCCCATGCCGTGTCAAAGTAGGTAAAACCTGCTTCCATAAACAGATCCACCATCTCCTTAACCTGCCCCACGTCGATTGCATCGCCCTTCTTTGGCAGACGCATCAGACCAAAGCCCAATTTTCTGATCTCTTCACCTAAATATCCCATATGTAGTTTTCCTCCTAATCTAAATCGCTGCACAATAGCACGAAAGGGTAACGTCGCTTCGACGTACCTGTAATGAGAGAAACTTTTATTTGAAAGGGCACTCATAAAAGTTCCTCTCTTGCGACTTTACTGTCCAGAAGAAATTATTTTTCAAAATCACTTGACATTTCTTAGCTGGACTATGAAAGTCCCGCATCCATCGCGCACGCCGTTTTCCACCTTTTATTTCCTGATTGCAGGAAGCGGACTTCCGCGATATAATCAAGTATAACAGCTTCGAGTTACTCGAAGTCAAGAACTTTATCAAATTCATTTTTCCCTTTTTGAGATGATGTTTCCGAAAAGATTTCAAGCAAAAGATAAATCATGGAGGTAAGAAATAAAAAAGGCTGTCTCATGGATTCAGATTCTTGTACTTATCATGGAATTTTTTATTGTGGCTTTATTAGGATTTGAAGTATCTGGACATATGAATCCGGATCACATGATGATAAAAGCAACCATCCTGAAAATCTGTTTGGTTATCAACATAATTTGTGTTTTTTATAAGCTGTTATTGATAAAAATAACGGATTATGCAACCAGAATACGTTTCCGAAAAGGAAGATTCACTTTAAGGAGAAACATTTATGCAATACACTATAAAACAGTTCGCCGAACTGTTCCAGACCACCGAGCACACCATCCGCTACTACACCGACATTCATCTGCTGCCCTGTCAGAGAGACCATGCAAACCGGCGGATATTTGATGAGGAATCCTTCAACTGGATGCGGGGCATTACCTTCCTGAAACAGTGCGGCGCTTCCATCCAGGATATCAAAGAATACTGCCGTCTGTGCCGTCTGGAAGAATCCGAGGAAAATCTAAGAGCCCGATACCAGATCATTATAAGGCAGCGGGAACAGGCCCACAAAAAAGCCGAAGAAGCCAGGGCCACCGCCGCCTATATGGATCAGAAGGCAAAGCACTATGAGGATATTCTGGCCGGACGCATCCCGGACGATACCAATCCCGGAAGCTGGACTTCAAAAGATCTCTCTTTTTCGTGCAGACAAAGAGAGGACAACCCGGAAAAATACAGTTATAATCAGGACAACGAAAAGGAGTGAACGTGAAAATGGAATGGATTGACAGACTTAACAGTGCCATCCGTTATATGGAAGAGCATTTAACCGACGAGATCAACTACGAACAGCTGGGGCAGATTGCCTGCTGTTCCTCCTGGCATTTTCAGAGAATGTTTTCTTATATGGCAGGGATTCCCCTGTCAGAATACATTAGAAGACGGAAGATGTCCCTGGCTGCTGTGGATCTGCAAAGCAGCGATGATCGGGTCATTGACGTGGCAGAGCGATATGGGTACCATTCGCCCACCGCTTTTAACCGGGCTTTCCAGTCTATTCACGGAATTGCTCCCTCTGCAGTCAGGCAAAAAGGAGTATCCGTACGCTCTTTTCCGCCCATTACCTTTAAAATCACAGTCAAAGGAGCAGAAGAAATGAATTATCGAATCGAAACAAAAGAAGCATTTCGCATCGTGGGTGTATCCGTACCCCTGGAAAAAGAGATTGAAAAAAATTTTGCAGTCATCCCGTCCAAATGGCAGGAGGTCTCTCTAAACGGTACGCTGCAAACCCTTGCACAGATGATGAACCAGGAACCCATGGGCGTGCTCGGAATCAGCACCTGCGGCGAAGAAAAGCCCTGGCGGTATTACATCGCCGTTTCCACTTCCCTGGAAGCCGGCAGTTTTGAAGAATATACGGTGCCGGCAGCAACCTGGGCTATTTTCCCCGGAGAAGGCACGAACCAGTCCATCCAGGAGCTGGAACGGCGCATTGTCACCGAATGGCTTCCCACCTCCGGTTATGAATACGGAAGCGCGCCGGACATCGAAGTCTACCAAAGCCCGGACCCGCAAAATGCCCGGTATGAGGTCTGGATTCCGGTAGTGAAAAAACAGAACTGATATGATAAACGCATCACTTGCGCGCATCCAGCTCCTGCCGGTGCACCCGGCAGTGTCGTATACACTGGCAGGAGCAAAACAAGAACAGGCTTTGACTCGCTAACGCCGGGAGTAATACAGCTTGAAAAAACTTTTGGGAGTCAGTTCAATCAGTTCGTTCAGCTCATCCGTTGGTGCTGCTTTTCCATATAGTAACTGCTTTCTATAATTGCAAATAGTCTTTGGGCAAAATTGCCTTTATCTCTGACATTTTATAATCATTTACATTTCTTGTTATAATATATTCTGCTCCATATGATCTTGCACATTCCATCTGAAGACAGTCTTCAAAATCTGTAAAGTCTTCATTTTGAAGTCCAAATAGTAATTTTGTTTTATCTATTCCTTCCACATCAAAGATGGAAAATAAACTGGACAGTATTTCTCTGCGTTCTCTTGAATTATAATTCTTCCTTAATATGAAGAACATGTTTGTAACAGAATGAGCAGCAATGCATCCTTTTACTTTTCCCTCCACACAATCATAAACAATCTTCTCTGCATCCTTGTAAAATGGCTCTCTCATAAGAAGGTAATCAAGAAGTACATTCGTATCAATCAGAATTTTATTTACCATATTTTTCTTCTCTGTAAGAAGCCAACTCTGCATCATAGTCAACAGCTGTTCCTTTTTTTCTCAACCGTTCCAACTTTACAAACGCTTCCTGCCTTTCTGATTGTTTATCATCATATAAACCATTTATTCCCTGCATAATCTGCAAGATAAATCCTATTTTATCTTCCGGTATCTTTTCCAGTTCTCTTATTGCACTTTGTCTTAATGCTGTCATAAAACACCCTCCTGTCTGAATCCTGATCTGGTTTTTATGTCAACAGTATAACATTCTATTATCGTTTTCACAACTCTTTAAAGCATTCCATTTTCCGCTATTACCATCTATTCCCGTGAGCGACGAACCAAATGGCTGCTTGCAGACATTTGGCGACTGCCGCGAGGGTCAAATACCCCGCTGCTCTGCAGCGCTACAAGTTTGATACCCTGTTGCTTACAGCGGGGTATTTGATTCGAGTCTTTGATACGAGTTCTTCTCACATTTCCTGCTCTGCCGACACCCTCTGGATGTGCATGGCAAGATACCCGATCTCCACCGGGTCCAGAGGCTTCTTCAGATGCTTTTCCAGGTGTCCGCACACGGTGGACGCCATCTGGAATTCGTCGGGAAATTTCACGGACATATAGTCGTTCATATCCAGCTTCAGCTTCTCGCCCTTGATGGACCTGGCCACCATGTAGCGCACATGGTTCATAAGCCGGTTGTAGGACAGGGACATCATATCGATGGACGCCCCTGTCTCTGCCTCCACAAGCTGGATGCACTCTCTGACCGTCCTTGCAATCTGCATGGACAGCGCCACATTCTCGTCCTCAATGGCAGAGTGAATATGTAACGCAATATAACCCACTTCGTGTTCATCAATCTCGGCCTGAAGCCGTTCCTTCAGGATCGGTATGATACACTCAGCCGTCTTGTATTCCATATGGAACAAAGCCCGGATGTCCCCGGTCAGCGGATTGCTGATCTGCTCTCCGTTCTGGATTCTTTTTACGGCAAATGCAATATGGTCTGCCATGGGAAAAAGTATGCTCCGGTCAATTTTTCCGAATGTATGTTCGCTTTCCTGCAATACCTGCTCTGCGATCTCTAAGAAAACCGGATCCAGACCTTTCACCAGTTCCATGGCGGACCCCCGCTCTGTCTTCTCATGAAGAGAATAGACCGTGCACCCTTCGGGGGCCTCCATCCTTTCACTGACTTTCTTTCCGAACCCAATTCCTTTTCCGATCAAAAGGTATTCCTGACTGTCATCCATTCCAATGGCGATCACCGTATTGTGGTTCAGCGCCTTCTTCACTCTGAACATACTTTCTCTCCCCGCAGATTTATTCTTGCGAACAATGCGTCAAGCAGATGCCACGCATCCACTTGACAAATGCCGCAAGGGTCAAATACCCCGCAGCTCTGCTGCGTTACAAATTTGATACCCCGTCAGCTCACTGAGGGGTGTTTGACTCTTCAACCTTCATAGGTATCTACTGCATACAGTGCGTCCCCTGCTTTGATTGCTCCTGTCTTTAACAGGCGGATCTTCTGATTCTCAGACAGCTCCGTACAGAGCACCGGCGATGCAAGAGACGGTGCATTTTTCTTCAGGAAATCCAGATCCATCTTCATAAGCAGATCACCTTTTTTCACCTTGTCGCCGTTATTGACAAAGACCTCAAAGCCCTGTCCGTTTAAATTCACTGTGTCGATCCCCATATGAAGCAGCATGGCAATACCGGATGCGGTCTCAAATCCGATGGCATGCTTTGTCTCAAAGACGAAGCTGACTTCACCGTCTTCTGGTGCCCGCACCTCACCGTCTTCCGGAATGACCATGGCGCCGTCGCCCATCATCCGGCCTGCAAATGCCTCATCCGGCGTCTCGGACAGATCTGCCGCTGTTCCGTTCACCGGGCTGTAGATCGTATCACTTTTCACTACCTTTCCTGCCGGCTTTTCCTCCGCCGGTGCAGCCAAATCTGCCCCTGCATTTCCTGCCGGAGCGTATTCTTCATCCGGAGCGGTCTCCAGATAGTCCTCCAGATTGGATTTGACCACGGTAACTCTCGGGCCGTAGATAACCTGCACACCGTTTCCTTTGTGCACCACTCCAGACGCTCCGGTGGATTTTAACAATGCATCATCCACCAGTTCTGATTTATAGACAGTACAGCGAAGTCTGGTGGCACAGCAGTCCACATCTGAAATATTTTTCTTTCCGCCAAGTCCCCTGCAGATGGCTGCGGACAGAGCGTCTTCTTCCGACTGGGCATTATCTGCTCCTGCAGCACCTTTTTTCCGGGCATCCACATCGCTTCTGCGATACAGCTTCACTTCCTCGCTGTCGTCCCGTCCCGGAGTCTTCAGATCCATCCTGGCGATCAGGAAAGAAAACAGGAAGTAGTATACAACGAAGTATCCAATACCGACGACCACAATCCAGACCCAGCTGGTCTTGGCATTGCCCTGCAGAATACCGAACAGGAACATATCGATCAGACCGCCGGAGAAGGTCATACCCACACCCACGTTAAATACATGCATCAGCATGTAGGCAAGTCCTGCAAATACACAGTGAATTGCATACAGAAGCGGCGCCACGAACAGGAAGGTGAACTCCAGAGGCTCTGTGATACCGGTCAGCATGGAAGTCAGAGCCGCGGACAGAAGAAGACCTGCCACTGCTTCTTTTTTCTCCGGCTTTGCAACCTTGTACATGGCCAGAGCTGCCCCCGGAAGACCGAAGATCATGAGCGGGAATTTACCGGTCATAAATCTTGTGGCAGACACTGCAAAATGATCCACGGTCGGATCTGCCAGCTGTGCGAAGAAAATATTCTGTGCACCCTCTACCAGACGTCCGCCCACTTCCATGGTTCCGCCCAGAGCCGTCTGCCAGAAGGGCAGATAGAACACATGATGAAGTCCGAAGGGAATCAGTGCACGCTCCATCAGACCATATACCCAGGTTCCTGCATATCCGGATTCCAGCACCACGCCGCCGATGGCGTAGATGCCCTGCTGAATCACCGGCCAGATAAAGAACATCAGAATACCTACCACCGTATAGGCAAGTCCGCTGACGATGGGCACGAATCTGGTGCCGCCGAAGAAGGACAATACCTGAGGCAGTTCGATTTTGTAAAATTTATTATGAAGGGCCGACACACCCAGTCCCACGATGATACCGCCGAACACGCCCATCTGCAGAGACGTGATGCCTACTACAGATGCCGTCGCCCCGCTTAACATGGCCTCTGTGCCGCCGTGATTTGTGATCATGGCTCCAATGGAAGCATGCATGATGAAAAATGCAATGGCTGCGGACAGAGCCGCTACTTCTTTTTCTTTTTTTGCCATACCAATGGCAACACCCATGGCAAAAATGATGGGCAGGTTGGCAAATACGATATCACCGGCCGCACTCATGACCTGCAGGATGGCATTTAGTACCGTCCCCGGCCCCATGATCCCCATCAGTCCGTAAGTAGTGAGCATAGTCTCATTGGTAAAGGAGCCACCCACGCCCAGTAACAGGCCTGCCACCGGCAGGATCGCAATCGGAAGCATAAAGGATCTTCCCACTCGCTGCAGTACACCGAAAATCTTGTCTTTCATGAAAACAATCCCTCCTCATTATAGTTCCGCATCCGCCCTATCTCCGCCCAGTGTCTGGAAGTATTTTCGGCCGTGATTCACGTCCTCAAACCCTTCCGGGCTTCGTTCGGGCTGATGCTGATTTTTGTTCCGCATCCGCCCTATCTCCGCCCAGTGTCTGGAAGTATTTTCGGCCGTGATTCACGTCCTCAAACCCTTCCGGGCTTCGTTCGGGCTGATGCTGATTTTTGTTCCGCATCCGCCCTATCTCCGCCCAGTGTCTGGAAGTATTTTCGGCCGTGACTCACGTCCTCAAACCCTTCCGGGCTTCGTTCGGGCTGATGCTGATTAAATTTTGCGGATGTTTTTTTGCATGTCTTTGCCCTTTACTATCTCCATGGTGCACCGATTTTACGCATAGAAAAAGGCATCAACATGCATAAACATCCCTTGGTTTAATGCATAGTTAATGCCTGCTTCCCAGTTACATACTATGTATATAAAAATTAACATTATTGACAGGATTTGTCAAGTGTGTTTTGGCAATAATGCCCTATATGTGAAACCGATCATACCCGTGATAACAGTCCTCACAGAGCCGTTTTCCATTTTCCAGATGAATATGATTCTCCGCGGCGATTTCCCCGCAGCCATCGCATTTTACCGACTGGAAAATCCGGGCTGGTTCCGGAAGCTTTAAAGTGGCTTCTTTTACTTCAAAAAGCTCCTCCGG
This sequence comes from uncultured Lachnospiraceae bacterium, assembly GCA_910583895.1. GTDB lineage: Bacteria > Bacillota > Clostridia > Lachnospirales > Lachnospiraceae > Hominiventricola. The sequence continues at coordinate 5,751 of CAJTYJ010000002.1, read as the reverse complement.
TTCATGATTCTGATAATAGGCAAAACTTTCCTCTTTTGTCATTCCCTCCGGTTTGGGGCGCAAGACCAGTCGGACGGATCTGCCGCTCTTTCGCTCATAAAAGGAGAACGCCTGTTTTCCCGTCATATGAAAGAGCAGATTTCCCTTACCCGCGCTGCATCCCAAAAGTACCTGGATCGCATCAACGCCGCAGGCATCATTTTCACTGATACATACCACCTGCTCATCCTCCGAAAAAGAAAGCTGAAGCACAGAAGCAGCATACAAAGCTGCCCGGTAGCCGATCGCCAGTCCTCCGCAGGAGTGTCCGTGAAATGCCACACACCTTTCCCATTTTGTTTGTTCCATTTGCCTTTCCTCCTTTTCACCCTCAAAGATGCCGCCGTTTTGACGGATCACCCTGCCCCATGGCACAGGTTTTGCAAAGATGCCAAACCGTTAAAAATCAAGTTCCTCAAATGTCTCTCTGGTGATCATGGTCAGTTCCAGTTCTTCCTCTTCCATCACTCCCAGATAAAACCGGCCGTTTTCCTCATTCTGGCAGAAAAACAATTCCTGGCCGCCTGCACTGTTCAGCCAGCGGACCTGCTCCAGATCAATGCCCGACTGCGTCAGCAGCCGTTCCAGCCACTCTTCTTCTGACAGAATGTCCTCGTCCTCTTCTTCGATATTCATACTGTATTCATCATAGTTAAGCCAGGTCCACCCATTTTCTTCCAGTGCTTCCTGAGCAGTGGGGTAGTCGATGCATGCAAGCGCTGTCAGTACAATTTCCAGCAGAAATTCTGACAACTTCTCATATGGCATGGTCCAGCTGGTAATGGGATCGGCCTCATGGTTCATGTAGACCGGCGGATCTTCTTTTTCCAAATCATCCTTTCGGATGCCGAAAGTGACAATGCCGGCGCCATAGTCGCTTCCGATCTCCAAATAATCACAGGACTGTGAGGGCCACTGTTCTTTCGGAAGCCTGGAAAGCAAATAATATGGATTGTCCTTATGCTTTTTGGGATCAGTCTTCCAGGTTTCCTTCTGATCCTTGATCTTTTCCTCAATTTCCTCATACAGGAAATAAGGCTTCATGACAAAAGGAACCATCTTTCCCACCCAGAGATCGGAAGTCTCCAGCATAGGACAGTTCGTCGCCACTTCCATAAATTGCTGATATACATTCGGCAGGCTGATGCTCTTTTCTTTCATCAGCTGATCCAGTGCTTTCCTTCCTGTATTTTTCTCATATCCCAATTGTTTTACTATTTCTGCAGCCGATAAATCATACCGAATTCCCACTGACTGTCCCTCCTTATGCCGCTACTTTGTTTCTGTCTGTCCGCCCTGATATATGGACCGCAGCAAGACGATCCCTGTCCTGGTTTGGAACAATTTTTCTTCTGTTTTTCGAATATTTTCTTCTGTATACCCAGACTCCTCTGCATTGACCAGATAGTCTGCCTCCAACAGGATCTGATGGTCGATGCCTTCCACCGGATCAATCGTATGGTGATGCCCCACCAGCCACACAATACGGCGAATCATCTCCTTTGGCAGCCCGGAATCTTTCAGAAAATCTTCTGTAAGGCCGGTCCCTTCCATCTCCTGATGTTTCCCGTTGGTATTTCCGTATTTTTTCCGGCACAGCGGGCACGCAATATCATGAAGAATCGCCGCTGCTTCTATGGTCTTCTGCTGGTCCGGGGATACCCCTTCACACTCTGCGATGGTCTTTGCAAAGGCATAGACTTTCATAAAATGCCGGATGTCGTGAAGGTTCCCTCTGGAATATTCGATCATTTTTACCATGAGTTCCGACAAAGTCATCTCGATTGCCATGTTCTTCTCTCCTTTTTCACAACAACAGGTACCTTCCATTCCCCTGAAAAACTCAGCCTTCTTTGATGTTTCCTTTTTTTATGTTTTCCTGAATCATCTGCTCGGTCACCTCGTACAGTATTTCGGATCCCTCCTTTGTCTTTGCCTGGCGCCCGTACACCTGGGCGGACGTCACCTGATGAGACACCCAGTCCGCCCCATTGTTGCTGTGATTCAAAATCAAAGGCTGCAGATTATCCATGGCACGGGCAAATTTTGCCTCGGCAGTCACTCCCTCTTCAAATTCATCGAACAATGCGATGAGCTCCTTTTTCTGATCCTCTGGCAGCATCGAATACAGCTTCTCCTTGGCTGCGTCTTCCCTGGCTTTCTGCGTTTTCTTATTTTCCGCATCATAGGCATAGGTATCCCCTGCCTCGATCTCCACAATATCATGAATCAGGCACATGACCATGACCCTGGTGATATCAATGGCCTCATTGGAGTATTCTTTCAAAAGGTACGCCATGATCGCCATATGCCACGCGTGCTCTGCATCGTTTTCATTTCTGCCATGGCCGGACAGATGGGTCTGACGGAAAATATTTTTTTCTTTGTCAATCTCCAGCGCAAAATCCAGCTGTTTTTTTAATCTTTCCTCCATAAAAATATTCCTTTGTAAAATTTTCAGATTTCCACAAGATCATAGGCACGGTTTCCGATTCCCAGATCCGCTGCCGCTTCCACCGTATGGATTCCGTTTCTGGACTCCATGCGCTCGATCAGATGGCTTTTGCCCGGATCATCGGAACGATACACCAGATCCACGCAGGCCTGATCCAGAGCCACCGGATCCAGAGATGCCAGCATACCGATGTCTCCCATCTTCGGGTCCTCCGCTACCGCACAGCAATCACAGTCCACCGACATGTTTTTCATCACATTGATATAGGCGATCTTTCCGTCAAAAAACTGTACGATGGATTTGGCGGCGTCCGCCATGGATTCCAGGAACGAATCATGATCCGAATTCCAAAAGTCATCCACATTGCCCACTCCATGGATATACGCTTTTCCATGGGAGGATGCGATTCCAATGGAGATGTTTTTCAGGGAACCGCCAAAGCCACCCATAGGATGACCTTTAAAATGGGTCAACACCAGCATGGAATCATAATCTTTCAGGTGATCTCCCACAAAATTTTTCTGAATCTTCTTTCCGCCCTCCACGGACAGTTCCAGTTCACCCTCTTCATCCATGATATCAACTTTGGCGATCTTTGTCCATCCGTGCTGATCCATGGTCTCCCAATGAGCAGCCGTCGTATTGCGTTTTCCCTCATAGGCAGTGTTGCACTCCACGATCGTACCGTTCACCTTCTGAACCATGGGCTGCCAGAAATCTGGCCGGATAAAATTCTGATTTCCCACCTCGCCGGAGTGCAGCTTGACTGCCACCTTGCCGGGAAGCTCTGCTCCCAGTGCATCATACAGTTTCAGAACTGCTTCTGGTGTAATCTCCTTTGTAAAAAACACTTTTGATTTTTGCATAATTGGTCTCTCCTATTTAAGTTCCGCATCCTATCTTCCCCTACCTATAACTGGAAGGATTTTCGGCCGCATTGCGTCCTAAAATTCTTCCGGGTATTGAAAGATAAGATGCTGTTTTTTAAGTTCCGCATCTTATCTTCCCCTACCTAATTAACTGGAAAAATTTTCGGCCGCATTGCGTCCTAAAATTCTTCCGGGTATTAGAAGGAAAGATGCTGTTTTATGGTTCCGTTTTCGGGGCTTCCCAGGACAGGCTTCCGGTCTCCACAGCTGTCTGATATTTGGCGATCTTGTAGTCCAGACGTCTCATTGCTTCCCGAAGTTTCTCCTGCTGAATCAGAAGATTCTCTCTTTGCTCCTTAAGCAGTGCGAGACGCTCCTGAAATGTCCCGTCGCCCATCTGGGTCAGCCGCAGATATTCCACCAAAGACTCCACCGGCATGCCGGCCCTTCTCAGGCAGACCATATGCTCCACCCAGTCCAGATCTTCCAGGCAATAGTCTCTGGCACCTCCGGGTGTTCTGGCTATCTTCGGGAGAATCCCGGCTTTTTCATAATAGCGCAGTGTATCCTGCGTGATCCCGAACTTTTCACTGACCTCTTTAATCGTCATTCTGCATGATCTCCATATATGTAAGCCTTTCTCTGACCGATTTCCGGCCAGAGACGGACCGTTTGCGGCGGCCTGGACGCCCCTGCCGCCATGTGACAGTCTGATTATACTCCTTAGAGTCAACTCCAGGTCAAGAGAATTTTATGGGCTTTTTTCAGAATCTCTGATCCTTTTCATATAACGAAGCTCCCGTCAGTCTTTCAGCAAAAGGCCCACCGGACAGTGATCACTCCCCATCTGTCCGCTGTAGATCAGGCTGTCCTGAATATGCCCTTCATACCCCTCAGACACCAGAAAATAGTCAATGCGCCAGCCGGCATTTTTCTCCCTTGCCCGGAAGCGGTAAGACCACCAGCTGTACGCATCCGCCTGATCCGGATACAGATACCGGAAAGAATCCACAAAACCGGAAGCCAGAAGCTCACGCATCTTCTCCCGCTCCTCGTCCGAAAATCCTGCATTTCCCCGGTTGGATTTTGGGTTCTTCAGGTCAATCTCTTCTTTTGCCACATTAAAATCCCCGGTCACAATGACCGGCTTTTTCTCTTTCAGTGCTCCTAAATACTCCCGGAAATCATCTTCCCACTCCATCCGATAGGCAATGCGCGCCAGCTCGCTCTGGGCATTGGGCACATAGACGTTGACCAGATAAAAGTCCGGATATTCCAGCGTCAGAGCCCGGCCTTCGGTGTTGTGCCGGTCAAGCCCCAGATCCCGGGTCACAGACCAGGGCGTCTCCTTTGTCAGTACCGCTGTCCCGGAATATCCTTTCTTCAGCGCACTGTTCCAGTACATTTCATAGCCTGGGAATGTAAAATCCGCCTGCTCCGGCTGCATCTTCGTCTCCTGAATACACAGCACGTCCGGGGCCTCCTTTTCCAGAAAATCCAGAAATCCTTTTTTCATACAGGCACGCAGCCCGTTGACATTCCAGGAACACAGCTTTTTCATCTCTTTCTCCCTTCCACTCCTATTTCTACTCATATTTTGCCAGAATCAAAATACCATCATTCAGAATTCTTCCTTTCACTTCCGATTATCCAGCTTTGTTCTCATCCGTATTCCTTCACAATCTCGATTCTTCCGATGATATGCCGGTTAAATTCTTCCAGATCTTCTGCCAAAATCCAGTATTCCTGGTGATATACGTCTCCCACTGTCTGCACATCATACCGGGCTATATAATCATCCTCCACTTCGAACCGGGTCACATATCCCTTATATCCCGACCTGGAGTCCTTCGTATTCCACCTCTCTGCGATCTCACTGGCATACTTTTCATTCAGCACCGGATAGAAGATCGGCTGCTCTGGCAGGCGCGGCGGAAACACACCATATCCAGCCGATGCGATCAATTGCTTTTCCTTCTCTCCTACTGGTCTGTATAAAATCATATGTCCTCCATATCTGTATGTTTCCATCATACAAAACTGCCCCAGTCCCTGCCTGATCTATCCGGCAATCTGACTGCGGCAGTCACTCTGCATCTTATAAAAACAGCAAGCAAGACGATAAGCCGGGTTATGTCGTTGGACAATCATCTATCTAGGCGCACCGTTACCGATGCGCTCAAGCGACCTACCTGAAGCTGACGGGCCGCCATATGCTTCTGCTTGGTCTTGCTTCGAATGGGGTTTACATGTGCCCCGCCTGTTACCAGCCGGGCGGTAGTCTCTTACACTGCCTTTCCACCCTTACCGGAGCTTTTTGCTCCGGCGGTTTATTTCTGTTGCACTGGCCTTGGAGTCACCTCCACCGGACGTTATCCGGCATCCTGC
>CAJTYJ010000001.1 GCA_910583895.1 uncultured Lachnospiraceae bacterium | reverse complement strand
GCAGATTACCGGCACTTTCTTGAACGAGTATATTTTCGGAATAATCGTAGCTCATGCAGTTCCTCCTCTTTAGTTCCTACAATTTTTTTAATTTCACATTAGAAAAATCAAATTGCTTTTCTAAATAATTGATTATCTTGTCAGATAAACTATGTAAAGCTGGCAAATAATCATGATACCTCATTCCATCGAAACAATTCTCAACAATTCCGTAAAAAGGCCTATTAATATTCCCAAAGGTTATAACCCCTGCATTTTCAAGATTATAATGCATCATACAATTGCGTAGTTGTGTCTTAAAAATCCTTTCACCATCCTTTATAATGCCCAAAATATCTTTTGTTTCAATATATATTTCTTTGTTGTTTTCACAAAAATTTTTCAATCGTTCCAATGCACGTAATGTATAATATGACACAATATATTCAACTCTGAAAGCCCATGTGTTACCATCTATAAATAATGGTCTCAATATATGCTTCACGAAATTCATATTACATAATAAATGTAAATAAAACAGATTAAGTTCTTTAGGCAACTCTTTTGAGAACAAATAATTATTTTTATTTGTGTTTATATCACAGTAATAATTAATAGTTGAAGAAGCATATTTTCTCTCAATAATTGGATAACTTGAAGAACCAGAAAAGCCATCTCTAATCGCTGAAACAAATGAGCCTATCTGATAACCCATTTGATAATTCTTCTCCTTAAGTTTAGAATCAAACATGCTCTTTACAGCAAAAAAGTCTACTAGCTGTTGTGTATTTCCAACCACTTGTCGGTCATCTGTCCAATATGTTCCTAAATTCATATGAATATTTGTCTTTTTCAGGAATCTGAACCTAAGATGCTCCTTGAAATCCTTATCTTGTGCATCATCAACAGAGACTACTCTTTTTTGAGATTTTCCAAAACTATCCGCATAGATTTTGATATGATTACGAATATCTTTTATATATTTAGCTGACGATTCAGGCAAGAAATCTTCGCCCATATATTCTTGGCACGACTGAACAAACAATGCATAGTAAGGAATTATCTCCAGTGAAACAATGGAATCCCTTTCTGTTTTCAATAGTGAATAAATAGCTTCCGCATCTTCCTGCATAATACGAACTGAAATCAAATGTTCTAATTCAGATAATTCGCTCAAAATACACCTCATCAACGAGCAGAATATTTTTTCTTGATAAATCTGCCCACTCCATCCAAACCTGGATATATAAATTTTTCATTAATGCCACACAAGTTTAACTGCTCAATAATTTCTGCTTTTTTATTTCCCGGGATAAGGATATAATAGATTATACCCATTTCCTTATTCTTAGAATTATTCTCATTTGACATCCAATATTCAGGTTTCATAAAATATGTCAATTCTTTTTGTTGCGCTCCCCATAACATAAAAACACTTGATTGCATATTCATTCTTTCTTCAAGATAGTATGGCTTGTAAATCCACGGATATTGTATATATCGAGGATCATCATGAGATAAATAATTTTGCCGTATTACTTCATCTGAAATAATTTTAGATACGTAATACTGTGACTTAGCAGTTAAAACTAATGCACTTTCTTCAAAAAAGATTTTGTTATAAGCAGTTTCATTTATAATATATACTGAAGCATTAACATCACGTAAATCAGAACATGCAAAATACAATGCGACCAATGGATTTTGTGCAAAATCAAGCAAACGTGTTGGGACACCGAAATGCTGTGCTATTTCAAGCCATTCAGGAATATTATCATCCGAAATATTAGGCATAAATCTGCATGCTTCTGAAATAAAGTCATACAATATATTATGCTCTAATTGAGAATATTCACTGGAATAGTGTCCACTGGAAATTTGTTTCCATCGGAATATCCCTGGTATTAACTTATAATCGGCATGATTACCATGACCTCGGTAAATAAATCTTGGAGTATATGTTTGTTGACCAAACATAATATTGGGTACATTGTTAACAGAATAGGTATAGTTACTCTTAAGACTTTCAATAACATCTAAATAATGTTGTACAGAACAAATCTCCAATTTATCACACCTCAATTTCTCCACTCATCAGTTTCGGCAATAAACGATTACGAGCTTGTACTAATAAGTCAATTTGCGAATCTAATGCGTTAATTTTAGCATCAATATTTTTAACAATTTCATCATAAGAAACCACAAGTTTTTCATTCGCAACAAGGAATATTTGATTTAGTAATTCATCTTTGGTAATGGAGGCAAAAATAGCTCCATTTCCGACAAGATTATCTTTAAAAAATCGTTCCTTCAACAAGTAAAACAGATAACTCTGATACCCCTGCTTATGTTTAATTGCAGCCAAACCACGACCAATTACAATTTTGTTTTTTGTAATATTAAGTCGCCCAACGGGGGCTCGTACACTAAAAAGAATACTATTTTCCTCTGCTATTCTTGTATACGATGTTGAATATACCTCATCTATAACAAATCGCCTTCCATAGCTGCCAACTCCTTGATGAAAGGGTATACCAACTTGCTCATTATTATAAAATTCAGACTTAGGGCTCTGCCCCATAATAATATCAGCTATATCAACTAACTTTATGTTTTTCCACCCCTCCGGCACACCATCAACAATCTTCACATCTTCATATCCCGGAAAACGCAAATCTACAAACCATTCTTTATAAAGACGTTGCGCGACTTCTTCGAGAAGTTTGATTTGTTTTTGGTTATTTTCAATAAGATCATCATAAACCGATAAAAAACTTACAATTTTGTCTTGTACCTCAATAGGCGGTGCCGGAAATTTAATTGTTGAAAGTTTCTTCCACGAAAGATTATCTTGAGCAGTACCTTGGGAAATTTTTTTGCAGTCCTTTTGTAAAATATCAAAAGCATACTTTACAAATTTTACATTTGAAATGCCTTTATATGGTATAAATCCCATCACACTATCTGGAAAACAGGCATCAATTCCAAGAATTGTTGTATCCGCAATGTTGGCAGCGATAGTTATACATAAAGTTCCTGCAGGCCATAGTTTACTTTGTTCAAGCCCTTTATCATTATACGTTTCAGTATATTCAGTTAAATACAACCCTGCCGCTTTGACATCTGCAGTTTGTATAAATGGATGTTTTCCCCCAAATAAAAATTTATCATTTCTTGGTCTATGTTTTGATTTCCCTCTTGAAATAGAACCTAGCTTATCTAAAGTTACATAATCCCAACTCATACCCCCATCTCCTTCATATTCTTAGAGATGGTTTCCATCAACTCATTAGATTCTGCCTGCAGAGATAAAAGCTCACGATGTATTTCAGCCATACGCTCTCCAAAATTCACCCCGTCATCCTCCGCAGGTGCAACACCAACATAGGCCCCCGGTGTCAGAGACCAGTCTTTTTCTTCAATGCTGATTTTGTTTTCATTTTCAGCTTTGTCATTATCTTTAGCACCATCTGTTGCATAAGCCACCTTGCAAAGACCGAGAATATCTTTATATTCACCATCGCCAAATTTTTCATACAGCCAGTTTGCTTCCTCTGCAACAGTGACTTCTTCATTCTTACTGGCAATCATCTCATCATATTCACCCTGAATACGTTTTTTATCGCCTCGCCCTGCGTGTTCCACTTCCATTTTTGCACGCTTCTGCAGGTCTTTTAGCTCCTCTTTTAACTGATGAAGAATATCTTCAAAATTGCCATTTCCTAATACAATTCTATATTCATCCAGTAACGCTGTGTATTTTTCTGTTTCACCACGATAGAGCCATACAATAGCATTTAAATTTTTAAGCTGCCATTCTGACCATTCATTCAAGGTACGGTCAACGACTGTGTAATAGTTTCTGGCATCAATAAACAGAACTTTATCCTTGATTGCTTCGTTTTTATTTTTATCAAAGAACCACAGAGAGCAAGGCAGAGATTTTGTGTAGAAGAAGTTATTTCCCACGCTAATCATTACATCTACATGGCCTGTTTCTACTAATTTCCGACGAATATCTTTGTCTTTGCCCTGGCTGTCCGTTGCAGACGAAGCCATAACAAAACCGGCACGGCCTTTTTCGTTCAAATAGCTGTAGAAGTAAGAAATCCACAAATAGTTTCCGTTTCCCACTTCTTTATTTTTATTAACGCTTGGCATACCAAAGGGCAGACGCTTTGCACTTTCACAAGACTCTGCTTTCACTTTGTCCACATTAAAAGGCGGATTTGCCATTACATAGTCACAACAGCCGTCAAGGTTGTGAGCATCATGATAGAAGCTGTTCGCTTCATCTCCCGATTTAATAACACCGGTAAGACCGTGAACAGCCATATTCATCAGGCACAGCTGCGCATTATATTCCACCTTTTCCTGTCCATAAAATGTCATTGCACTGTTTGCATTCATACCGGACTGATTCACGAAGTCGCCGGACTGAATGAACATACCGCCCGAACCACAGGCAGGATCAAGCAAAATACCGCTCTTTGGTTCGAGAATATTTACAATCATTTTTACCAAAGATTTCGGTGTAAAGAAGACACCATCATCCGATGCAATATTTTTAGCAAATTTATTAAGGAAATATTCATAGATACGCCCAATAATATCTCCGCCTACTTCATCAAGTGCACTGTTGTTAAAAATACGAAGAAGTTCTGATAAAAGTTCGTCCGAAAAATCAGTATAACTTTCAGGCAATACACCTGTAAGCTGTTCGCTTTGTTCTTCTATCAGTGCCATTGCATTATTCACTGCTTCACCAAGGCTGGTCATTGTCTGTCCATCTCGGTTCACGAACCCTGCAGATGCAAGATCATCTGGAAGATTTAATAAATAATCGTACTGTGCTTCTTTTGGAAGAAACAGTGCGCTTTTAGCTGCAAAGTCACTTGCTTCTACCGGCATGACTCTGCCGCCGCGAGACGGACGATTTTTGAGAATTTCCGTCTCTGCCATTTTAAATCGGCTGTATGCATAACGCAGAAAAATCAAGCCAAGTACCGGCATACAGTACTGGTTGGATGTTAGCTTTGAACCTGCCCGAAGCAGGTCCGCTGATTCCCATAATTCTGCTTCTAATTTACGAATATTAATCATTGGTTTTTCCTCATTTTCTTTATCTGTTATTCAAATTACTCCAAAGGGCAATTCTCTAACCAAAATCCAAATGGTTTATTGGTGGTGTAGTAAGGTTTTTCTCTCTGACCTTAAAAACTTTCCATGTCTTATATCATAACATCGTTTCCTATATCTTGTCTGCCAAAATAGGTAAATCTTTTTATGCCCCTTACTTTCCTGACAGCTTTTTCTCTAACTCCATAATCTCTTTCTCCACGTTCTCATACATCTTATTTCTGTTTTAAAAGTTGAAACAAACTGTCTGTACTGTATAATTGTCGAATTGATTTTTCAATTGAGAAATACTTGTACTCATGTTATAATGGGATTGTATAACGGAACAGAAAGCAGGATGCGATTTTCTGATAGATGCCCTCTAGTCTTACAAAGGAGGGTGATGCCCATGAGCGTGATGGAAGTTTTAACATTATTGCTTGTTATTTTTGCGGCTCTGTCTTACATAGATAATCATAAAAAGAAATAAGCATCCCTACCGCCCAAAGTGAGGATGCTTATTCTTTTATAACCATTTTAACCGAGGGCAATCGGAACTTCGTGTCCGATAAACCTTTCTGATTCGATTATACACCAGGGCCGCTTGTTTTTCAAGTGGCTCTGGTTATTTAATTCTTACAAATCCTAAACCGCCAAATTCACCGCCAAATGTTGTATCGTGACCGTCTTCATCTTTCCATATAACGTCACCTACAATTAGATCAGGTGTCTGTTGCCCATTATCATTTCCCTGTTGATTATGCCCACCTGCTGACTGCTGTTATTATGGCTGTTGATCTCAACAATTTCTTATTTGTTATTTCATCAACCTTTTTCCTATAGACTTAAACAGTCCGCCTACTTCTTTTATCAAATTGAAATCCACTCCTCCAAGCAGACTCACATCAAAATTGAATAAAGTAAAATTTTCAAAAAGGACTATCTTTTTCCCCGCTGCAATATCGCCCTTTACCTTCTGTTCCAATGCTTCCAGTGCTGACTTCCCTTTTGGAGTAATACCCTCTACTTCGGGCATCATATGAAACTCCAGTTCTTCGTCTGAAATTTCTGTCATATCGGATATGACATATCCTGTTTCTGTCAGCTTGCAGATATCCTTTGCCAGCCTGTTAAATTCTTCTGTATCTTGATTATCTGCAAAGTTACATACTACTTCGCTAAGATTTGAAAGATCCTCATACTCGTCTGTAATAAACGCTTCTAAAGATCGAAGCAATATCAATGTTTCAAACTGTTCTTTTGTAATATCCCGTATATCCATCTATTTTCCCTTTCGTATATAAATTTATTAGTGTAACTATATCATTTTTCTGTATCATTTTCAATACTTTGGGCAAACCACAAATCATCCGACTCTTTCACAAGCCGGGTGCTGTTCCTAAAACATGATAAATTTCCTGTGCATTTATCATGACAAATCCCTCTGGCAGACAGGGCAGTAAACGCTTCCCCTTCCCCCAACCACCATACGGCAAAGTGTTTCCCCGCATTTCGGACAGGGCTTCCCCTCCTGCCCATAAACCTGCAAATACGGTGTGTTGCGGTAGTCCTGCCCTTTGGTTTCTAAATATTCCTCCGGTGATATTTTGTTTCGTTCGATAAAATAAGAAATGCGTTCCGGGATAACAGCGGCGAGCCGTTCCCATTCTTTTCTGTTCAAGCTGTTTGCCAGGCGTGCCGGATAAATCCCCGCCGTAAACAAAATTTCGTCAGAATAGATATTGCCTATGCCTGCAATGATACTTTGATCCAGCAGACATTTTTTCACAGCTGTTTTCCGTTTTCCTAAACGGGCGTTCAAATATTCAGCTGTAAGCAGTTTATCAAGCGGCTCTGTGCCTAATTTCGCAATCCCGCTGTGTGTGTCGGCTTCGTCCTTTCCTAACAGCCAGAACCGTCCGAAACGGCGGGTGTCAGAAAACCGTAATTCTTTGCCATTATTTAGACTGAAAACGATGTGTGTATGCTTTTCTTCCGGGCAGTCTGCCGGGGCAATCAACAAGCAGCCTGTCATCCGTAAATGCAGGATAATACAGTCACGGCTTCCTAACTGGATAATAAGGAACTTTCCCCGGCGTGTCATGCAGGAAATGGTCTGTCCTCTCACCAGCCCGCAAAATTCGTCTGCCGAAGGATAAGCTACAATTTCCGGGCGTTTTACGCTCACTTTACCAATCATAAGCCCCTGTATCTGCGGCTCAATCACTCTTTTTATGGTTTCAACTTCGGGCAATTCCGGCATGACTTTCACCTCTGCGCTTTGCTCCGGCGCTTGCAGGGCATACATCCCCCGGAGCTATTGCACCCTTTCTTGCGGATTTCTCTATCTGTTCGTGGTAAAAATAATTGACCATAAAATATTATGATGATTTGTCCTCATTGATTTCCTCAAATTTCTTCTTCATACAGTTAGAAAGCAATGTCGTAATGCGTACCAGTTCCACAATATCTTTATCCTCCAATTCAGCCATAGCGCCAATTTTGTGTATACCTGTCTTTTTGTCACAAAGGACTCCCCAAAACATTTTTCCGGAAATACGGTTTTCATCCTTCAAAGGAAGATACTTTTTCACTCTGTTCCACTGCCGATCAACCAGGAATCAGGTAACCGTCAAGCTTTCGTTATATATTCCGGTATTCCATATTTCATCAAATTTTTCTTTCGAAATCATAGTTGCCCAGAAGCCTTCCCCCCACACTTTTGCGTTAAACTCATCAACGGTTGGGATTGGACACGCCTCTATGACATCACTGTACAGGTCCTCATACCGTTTTACTTCCCTGTCTATAAAGACTTCTATCGCCCGAAGCGCAAATCGGTCATCTTTTAGATCAACTTCGTAAAAATATACCACAGGCATGTCGTCAGATTCATATTCCATAAATAACTGTATATATTCCATATCTCTTTCCATTGACCATTACCTCACGATCCGATTCAGACGCATCACTTTAAATAAATTTCTCATAAACCTTTCAAATGCGTTCCATCCTGCGGTCCCCTTTCCTTCATTTTTCTTCCTGCCAGTGTTCTGTCTGTTATATATATGATGAAACTTCGAAGAAATATTTTTATCAGCAAGAATTTCATTTTGGACAGCCCCGGCAGACAGTTGGCGGTTACTTCAATTATCTGGATGAGCCGTTATTCACACAATTCTTTACGGAGATTTTCACAGTCCTGTGCCATTTCCTGCATATCCTCATCAGGAACCATCTCATGAAGATCGTAGGACAGCGGCTCTTTTATAAAATGAGTCAGTGCCTGGTCCATAAGCATTTTTTCTTCTTGGGTAAAAGTAATGCGAACAGTATTTTCATTTTCATCATCCAGTAATTCCCCCAGGGACACACTGCCATTTACCACACATTCCAACAGCAAAGCCGCCAGGTCCGTTATCAAATCAATCGCATAATAAAAATCATGCTCCTCACCTTCTGAGTCTATATATCCCAGACCATATGAGATGCAGAAATCCCAATTCTGTCTATGCAATCCCGTATCTGCAAATATTTCACTTAAAGTTATCTCTGTTTTCTTTTTATCAATTAAATAGTCCAGCAGAGTCAGACTGTCATCTGTCCCTCCGATATAATTACCCCAATATTTTTCAATATACATTTTTCTATCCATTCCTTTCGCCTGGGCACAAAGCATTATGAAAACACATTCCGCGCCAAACATTTTGTGTTATGGTAAATTCCCGGATCACATCCGACGAATCCCACAGACGGATCTTAAAGAACTGATTGCCTTCCTCTCTGGCAACACTGTCTTTAAAACCATTCCAGAAGACAAGCAGACCATATTCTGCATTCATATTGTTCATGACACCGCCCAGCTGATCCAGGGTCGGACGGTCAACCGGCGTGTCCTGCGTCTTTACCTGTACGCAGATTCTGGGTTTTCCAAAGCCCATCTCCCCGCCGCAGGCCAGAAGATCCTTTCCGCCGTCAGCTCCCTGCCTGCTGTGATAGACCGTAAGACCTTTGGCCTTTAAAATCTCTTCGATGAGATTTTCCATCCTATATCCTTTGAATTTCCGGATGATATACTTTGCGATAGCATCCGGAATGGCCTCTTCCAGATCCGTATCGGAGGCAGCGGTTGTGTCGTCCGCATCCGCAAACGCTGCCGCGGCCGGTCCAAAAACTCTCCAGCTGTTCGCCGTCATCGCCTGAATGCGGTGTTCTGCATCGTTGCGGGTAATTTTACAGACGGTATGGTACTGGTTCTCTTGCTTGGCAGAATCACCCAGTCTCCTGTCTCCATCCGGTGAGCGATTGAGTAGATCTGCGTCTCCCTGATTTTCAGACACATTCTGACAGACTGCCTCCATGTGCCCTCTTCATCTCTTCTTGGAACCTGGATTTATCCTTTCACTCATTATACACTGCTCAGCGAAAAAAGAAAATATGTTTTCAGACAGGAAAACATCCCGCCCATGCCAGATCCATGACACAGACGGGATGCCGTCTTTTTATCGTTTTCCTTTTTTCTGCCGTTCCATAAAATGATAGAAGGCTCCCAGCATTCCGGCATCGTTCTGATGATGCGCAAATTCCAGACGTGTATGCTGACAGATTACCGGTTTTAAATATTTTTCAAGGGCGCTTTGAATCCTGGGACGCAGGTATTCCTTCTGGGTCATAATCCCTCCGCCCAGCACCACGACTTCCGGGTTCAGAACATAGCAGATATCCGCAATCCCTCTCCCAAGTACCTGGCACATCTCGTCGATGGCGCTTTGACAGATCTCGTCTCCGGCTTTTGCGGCCTCAAAGATCCGGACTCCGTTCCAGATTTCTGCCGGGTCTTTCTTTTGCATTGCCACTTTCCGGCTCAAGATACTCGCCGCCCCCAACGTCTGAAAATCTGCCTCCCCTTCATACATATAGCCGATCTCCATGGCACTGTTGCTGCACCCTCGAAGTACTTTCCCGTCGATCAGCGCACAGCCTCCAATCCCGGTACCGACGGTTAGGCAGACCGCAATCTGGCTCCCTTTTGCCGCTCCGGTCTTATACTCTGCAAGTCCAGCACAGTTCACGTCATTCTCCACCTCACACGGCAGAGAAAATATTTTTTCTATGTTTTCCTTCCACTTTGTACCCTGATATTCTGGAATGAGTTCCCCCGCAAAAAAGATTTCCCCTTTTTCGCAGTCTACCATGCCCGCGGTAGAGATACAGACGCCCGAAAGCGGATACAAGGCCTGACAGTCCCGTATGATGCCGGCAACCTTGTTCTGCAGTTCTCTGCCGCCTTTTTCGGCTTCCGTATCCATGCTGTCCTTCCTGAGAATCTCTCCGTCTTCCGTCATAATCCCGTATTTGATGGAAGTTCCACCAATATCAATGCTTACATAATACTCCATAATTCCCCCCGCATTTTTTCATCTCCGGATTCGGATGATGGTCTTATCCGCCCCTGCCCCCTAAGCCTCCAATGCATCCACAAAGGTTCGGGTGATCAACTGCGGCCTGGTGATGGCAGAACCTACCACAATGCTGTATACCCCAAGTTCCATGACTCTGCGCACCTTTTCCGGCGTGTTGATATTCCCCTCCGCGATGACCCGGTGGCTGACTTTCCTGAGAATCTCTTTGATCAGCGCAAAATCATCCGTTTCGATCTTTAACTCCTTGCTTTCCTCCGTGTAGCCCACCAGTGTCGTGCCGATAAAATCAAAACCCAGCTCATCCGCATGGAGCGCTTCTTCCAAAGTGGAGCAGTCCGCCATCAAAAGCTGATCCGGATACTTTTCCCTTATCTCCCGGTAAAATTCATCCAGCGTCTTATTACCCGGCCTCAGACGGCAGGTGGCATCCAGCGCGATGATCTCCGTCCCCACTTCCACCAGTTCTTCGATCTCTTTCATGGTAGGTGTGATAAATACCTTGCTGTCCGGATAATCCCTTTTTACGATGCCGATCACCGGAAGATCCACCCGTCTGCGGATCTCCTCAATATCCTCTCTGGTGTTGGCCCGGATTCCCGCCGCGCCTCCCTCTTTTGCGGCCATCGCCATTCGTCCCATAATGAAGGAAGAATGCAGCGGCTCATGGGGCAGTGCCTGACAGGACACGATCAGTTTTTTATGTACCGATTCCACACGGTTTCTTTTCATTTTCATACCCTCTTTCGGATGATCTCTGCCGGCCATTTCGCTGGCTGGTCATGGTTAGCCGGTCCCGATACCTGCTTCTGTCTCCTGAAAAAACACCTGTACCAGGACTCTGTCAATTCTAAAAATTTTTTCTTTTTTATAAAATAATATTTGATATTCTTTTACATTAAGAAAATAATTTTCTTTTTCAAAATCCATCTTATCACCGATTCCCCGGTGTGTCAACTGATATTTTTTTGCTTTTAAGCAATATTTTACACTTTATATATGATATTTTCACAGCTTTTCAGGCTCTGCATCTCTCAAATGGCATGATTTTAAAAATAAAAATTTTTTCTTTTTTATAGAAAAGAAAATTTCTTTTTTATTTCCGTTTGTTTGACAGTGATGTTTTTTATGGTATAATGAGCGCATACTGCTGCTTTGCCAGCTATCCAAAGATGGTACTTGGGGTCTGAAAAAGTTTTGCCCCGCAGATCTATCACAGAAACAGACGGTAGCCGGAACACAACCAGCTCCAGCCCAGGAAGGATTCCCCCCCTTGGGCTTTACCCATACCCAGACTCCAGGAAAGCAGAGGAATCCAGATGGCCACGACAAACTTGATGACCCAGATCACCGGAAAATATACCAAGATGACAAAAGCAGAAAAAAAGGTGGCGGATTTTGTCCTCTCTTCTCCCCAGACCGCCTTAAATTCCACCATCACGGATCTGTCGCGGCTCTGTGATGTGGGAGAGACCAGCGTCTTTCGTTTCTGCCGCACATTGGAGTTGAAAGGATACCAGGATTTTAAACTTTCCCTTGCTCTTAGCACCGCTTCACCAGAATCCGCAAGAAAAAAAGAGGCCATCAACGTCATCGACACCGATAACTGTGCCGATACGGCAAAAAACGTGCTGCAGGCCTACCGCTGTGCCCTGGAACAGACTTATGACACGCTGGATTTCAAAGCCATCTCCAGGGTAGTCAAAGCAATCCTGTCCTCCCGGACAATCAATCTGTTCGGCTTCGGGGGTTCCGGCACCAGCGCAGGCGAATTCCGGAATAAGCTGATCAAGATCCTGCCAAACGTGATCTACAACACGGACGCCCACATGCAGCTGACCCAGGCCGCGCTTCTGAGCGAGGGGGACATGGCTGTCATCTTCTCCAACTCCGGAATCACAAAGGACTGCATCGAGATCGCCCGGATCTGTCACAATTCCAGAGTTTATGTGGTGTTTATCACACAATTTCTGAAATCCCCGGCGGCGTCGTATGCTTCCACACTGCTGCTCTGCGGCGCCAACGAAGGCCCCTTAGAAGGCGGTTCCATCGCCGCCAAGACCGCACAGCTGTTTTTGATCGATATTCTCTATGCAGAAGTTTACCGGCTGATGGGCGAAAAGGCGGAAGAAAACAAAAAGAAAACCTCACAGATGATTACCGAAAAGATGATGTAGACGACTGACGGATATCATCCTTCCAAATCCCATCCGCACTTCTTCATATTCACATGGTTATCATCCCTGAACTCCACCTTTTCTTCCTGCAGAAGGCGCCTCTGCTCCCGAAATCCAGGCGCCAGCCTCCCTGCATGATTCACCACCCGGTGGCAGGGATATTTTCCATAATACTCTGCCATACTCAGCACTTTCCCCACCAGCCTCGCATTTTGATCCCTGCCGATCAGCTTTGCAATCTGTCCATAGGAAGCCACTTTCCCCTCCGGAATCTCTTCCACCACCGACAAAATCTCATAGACCAGCGCATCGGTAAGCACCCTGGACATCAACCCCCTCCTATCCTTTCACCGGACCCGGCACGGCCTTGTCCAGTCTGGTCGATCCCCTGACAATCAGTTCCGTGTCCAGAATGATCTGCCGGTCGGGCGTATCTGCATTCTTGATCTTTTCCAGCAATAAACCACAGGCCTGAAATCCCAGATTGTAACTTGGCTGACTTATCGTTGTAATCTGAGGATCTGACATCACTGACAAATCAATGTTGTCAAATCCCACCACAGACACATCTTCCGGCACCCGAAGCCCCAGCTCCTTTGCCGCCTGCACTGCCGCCACAGCGAAGACATCCGAACAGGCAAACACTCCGTCCGGACGGTTTTCTAAAGATAAAATGTGTTTTGCATTGGAAAAGGCAAGCTGATAATTGATGTAGGGCACATGGGAAATCCAGGAAGGATTCTGTTCCAGCCCGGCCGCTTTCACAGCTTTCAGATATCCCTTTTCCCGATGCCTTGCATATTTGAACTGCAGACTGCAGTTCAAAAAAGCGATCTTCCGGCATCCGGTGGAAATCAGATAGTTCACCGCTTTTTCCGAAGCAAGGACATCGTCGATGCTGACATAGGAAATCCCATAATCCTCCGCATATTCTGAACACATGACAATCGGGCAGCGAAAGCGAAGCTGATCCATCAGATCCGAACCTGGGGCCGGAGAAAGGATCAGCATTCCGGCTATGGAATGATTCTGGATCAGCTTCAGATAATCCTCACTGCTTTTGTAAAAGTCTTTGGACTGAAGCAGCAATACATCATATCCGCTGTTGTAAGCTGCCTTCTGCACGCCGTCGATGACCGGACTGTTGAAAGGGTTGCTGAAATCCGGAACGCACATCAGGATCATATTGCTGGACATATCGCTTAAGACAGATGCCGCCTTTGGATGAACCCCCATCTCTTCCATCACCCGAAGCACCCGTTCTTTGGTCTGTGTTTTCACCGTGTCTTTGTTATTGATAATTCTGGAAATCGTGGCAATCGATACATTCGCCCTCTGTGCGATCTCCTCCATTGTAATTTTTTCCATGATTTTCTTCTCCTTTTTCTCTCCTGTTCCACTATAATATAAAACAGATAAAATGTAAACAGTTCTGAAAAAAATGTAAATTCCAACAAATATCCCCTGGTTCCAATTGCAGTTCCGCTCTTCAATATTGTGTATTTCTGATAAAAAAATATGATTTATGATTTTTTTATTGACATTATTCACATGCCATGGTATGATCCAAATGTAAAGTTTACGTAAATTTACAATATTTTTCAGAAAATAATCATACTATTTTACACCAGAAAGGAGGGAATCACATGAAGATGGGACTGCTCAGTGCCATACTGGCGGATTATTCTTTTGAGGATATGATCGCTTTTGCAGCTGATCAGGGTTTTTCCTGTGTAGAAGTGGCCTGCTGGCCTCCGGGCCGTGCCAAGCGGCGTTATGCGGGCGTCAGCCATATTGATGTAAGCCATATGACGGAAGAATACGCTGACCACATCCTGGACACCTGCCGCCGGCATCAGGTGGCGATCAGCAGCCTTGCCTATTATCCTAATATGATGGACCATGATCCGTCCGTCCGCCGTCAGAATATTGACCATCTAAAAAAGGTCATAGAAGCCAGTGCCCGGCTGGGCATACATATGGTCACCACGTTCACTGGCAAAGACCAGGAAAAAACCGTGGAAGAAAACATGAAATTGTTCCGGGAAATCTGGCCCCCGATCATCCGCTTTGCAGAAGAGCAAAAGGTTCGGATCGCCATCGAGAACTGCCCCATGCTGTTTGATGCCGGCCAGTGGCCGGGAGGACAGAACCTGGCGGCAACTCCGAGTATCTGGAGGCAGATGTTCGAAGCCATCGACAGTCCGTATCTGGGGATCAATTACGATCCCAGCCACTGCATCTGGCAGATGCTGGACTATATCGGGATCATCTATGAATTCCGGGACAAAATTTTTCATGTGCACCTGAAAGACATCAAGTTATACCCCGACCGCCTGAAAGAGGTGGGCACGCTGGCATATCCGCTGGAATATATGAGTCCGAAGCTGCCGGGACTCGGTGACATCGACTGGGGAAAATTCATATCTGCGCTGCTGGATATTGGATACGACGGATATGCCTGCATCGAGATCGAAGACCGGGCCTTTGAAGGCTCCCCGGAACGGATTCTGGACTCCATCCGGCAGTCCGCGCATTATCTCAGACAGTTCCTATGTTAAGCAACCTGTCAAACATGATTGTACAAGGAGGAAAAAAGATGCCCATTCGTATTGCAGTGATCGGCTGCGGAATGATCGCCCAAAAAAGACACTTTCCGGAGCTTTCCGAAAATCCCAATGTGACCCTGACCGCATGCTGTGATTATGTACCCGAGCGCAGCCGCCTGATGGCAGAAACTTATGGCGGACGTTCCTACCGCACTTATCAAGAGCTTCTGGATAAGGAAGAGCTGGATGCCATCATCATTTGCACCAACAATGCCACCCATGAAGAAGTAGCCGTATGCGCCCTTGAGAAAGGCCTGCATGTATTATGTGAAAAACCCATGGCCGCCTCCCTGGAACAGGCCCGCCGCATGACCCAGTGTGCAGAAAAAAACAAAAAAATACTGATGATCGCCATGAACCAGCGGATGTCCGGCGCCTACAAAAAGGCAAAAGAGATCTTAAGCAGCGGACACATGGGACGCGTCCTTACTTTCCGTACGGTCTTTGGTCATCCCGGATGCGAGTACTGGTCCATCGACGGAAAAGAATCCTGGTTTTTTGACAGCAAACTGGCAGCTTTTGGATGCCTGGCCGACCTTGGCGTTCACAAGATTGATCTGATGCGATGGCTTTTAGAAGATGAATTCGAGGAAGCCTTTGCCTACAAGGCCACCCGCGACAAAAAAGATCCGGACGGCACGCCGGTCTCCGTGGAAGACAATATGGTCGGCGTATTAAAAAGCAGAAGCGGAATCATCGGTACCATCGCCGCCAGCTGGACTTACTACGGCCCGGAAGACAACAGTTCTGTATTTTACTGTGAGAAAGGGATTTTAAGTGTGCTGACCGACCCAGAATACCTGGTGAAAATCGATTATCAGGACGGCACCGGCGAGCGTTTCCTGGTACCCGGAGTCGGCTCCAACGAACATCCCATACGCAGCAACATTCCCGATGAATTCGTTCAGGCAATTCTGCAGCAAAGAGAAAGCGCGATCCCGGGGCGGGAAGGATTCAACTCCCTGGCCGTGGCAGTCGCATTAAACCAGGCCGCACTGGAAGGCCGTCCCGTAAAAGTGACAACCTTTGAAGATTTTGTATAACCGGATGG
This sequence comes from uncultured Lachnospiraceae bacterium, assembly GCA_910583895.1. Lineage (GTDB taxonomy): Bacteria > Bacillota > Clostridia > Lachnospirales > Lachnospiraceae > Hominiventricola. The sequence goes on along the minus strand of CAJTYJ010000001.1, from coordinate 163,949 downwards.
ACGAAAGGAGGATCCCCATGAGTCAGACGTCAAGAAAACAAAGAATCGCCCTGCTGCTTGCAGCCGCACTGGCCGCAGGAGCCATGTCCGGATGCGGCGCTCCCAGAGGAAACGATGCCGCGCCGGCAGGGAGCGAAGCTTCTTCCGACGCTCCCAAACCGGGCAGCAAGGTCATCCGCATTGCCCATACCTATGACCCCAACTCTGAGTCGGGAAAGGGGCCCCACGAGTGGCTGGAAGCCGGCATTGCCCGGTTTGTAGAAGAAAATCCCGAATACCGGGTGGAAGAAGAATATTACGGAATGAACGAGATCGACAATAAGCTCATGTCCGACTACAAAGCCGGCATCTCCCATGATCTGATCACCGTCAACACCGCTCAGTTCGCAGAACAGGTGGCCAGCGGCGGCCTGAAAGATATGAGCCCCTACTTTGAAGGACTGTCCAAGGAAGAACAGGAGGATTTCACCTGGCTGTCGGACTGGGATTCCTATCTGGATTCCGAAGGAAAATTAAGAGGAATCCCTTATACCCTGCACACCCGTGTCATCGCTTACAACAAAGACCTCTTTGAAGCCGCCGGCCTGGACCCGGATACCCCTCCTCAGACCATGGAAGAACTGATCGAGTATGCCCAGAAGCTGACCACGGACGACGTATGGGGCTATGGCACCTTCATCGGCGCCGGGCGGGCAACCGCAGAAATCGCGTTCTCCCCTTACCTCTGGTACTTCGGAGGTGATCTGCTGGACGAAGAAGGCAACGCAGATTTTGCGTCGGAAGCCGGCGTACAGGCCGCACAGTTTTTATATGATTTAATCTATAAATACAAGGTAACGCCAGAGTGGGCCGTCAGCGGTGATTACTTTACCACCATCCGGGATCCCTTCTTAAACGGCCAGTACGCCATGTGCGACGGCGTCGGAAACTTTATCTTTGATGAGTTAGAGAGGGCCGGGATGATCAGCGGGGCTGCAACCCCAAGCAGAGAAGCAGCGACCAACAACATCGGATTTTTCCTGGCACCTGAGAATTCCAGCCGCTATGTGAACGGATGGGCCTTCTCCATTGCAGAAAGCTGTGAGGACCCGGAGGCCGCCTTCAAACTGATGATGTGCCTCTACGAGCCGGATATCTATCAGATCGGCGTGGGCGGTTTCCCGGTCCGAAAGTCCATGTATGACCAGGATATCTATCAGGGAGAATTCTGGGATGTCTGGAAAGAATCTCTGGCGGCGGGACGTGCCCTCGCTCCCAAATCCACAACCGCTCTGCAGCTCTGTGACGCGGTGGCTGCTGCCATCCAGGACTGCATCATCGGAAAGCAGCCCATCCAGGAAACATTAACGCGGTATGAGCAAGAATACAATAACCAGTATGGGGCCGGCACCCATTAGTCCCCCGGATGCAGGCAGGAGGATGCCATGAAAGCGAAAAAACACTCGAAAAAGAAGATCCGTATAAAACGTGATGCCCTGCTGGGCTATCTCATGATCACTCCCATGCTGGCAGCCATTGGGCTTCTGATGATCTATCCGGTATTCACCGGTATCCGGATGAGCCTTTTCGATCCTCAGGATCAGTGGGCCGGTCTGCAGAACTACCGGATGCTTTTTTCTGAAAGCCGGTTTGTGACCAACATCATCCTTACTTTATTATATACCTTGATCGCTGTATGTCTGACGGTCAGTCTCGGACTGATCGCCGCACACCTGGTGACAGAAAAAGGCCGGTTTGTCCATGTTCTAAGACCCCTGCTTTTTCTTCCGTGGCTGATTCCTTCCATCGCCAGCAGTATTTTCTTTCGGGCACTGTTCGACGCCAACGCAGGACCTGTCCCCGGTATTGTCAAGGCGATAACCGGAAGCACATTTATTCCCCTGGCCGACGAACACTTTTCCATGCTGGCCGTTGTGATCCATGAAGTGTGGCGTTCCCTTCCCTTTGCCATGCTCTTTCTGGCCGCAGGGCTGACCGCCATCCCGGGTTATCTCTATGAGGCGGCGGCTCTGGACAGCGCCGGCAAGTGGAAGCAGTTTACCTGCATCACCCTCCCCTGCCTGAAGTCCCATATCTTCATCATTACCCTGATGGTGACCAACGGCACCCTGCAGGATTCCCAGTCCATCTATCCGCTGACTTTCGGAGGGCCGGGATATTCCACCGAAACTGTGGGCGTACGCCTGTTCAAGACTGCATTTCTTTATTTTGAAGTAAATTTTGCCTCTGCACTAGGTGTAATCCTGCTCGCAATCGCGGCGATCTTTATGTTGGGATATCATAAAGCCATGAATATGAAGGAGGAAGTGTCATATGAATAAATCAAAAGGATACCGGTATTTTGTATGGTTTTTCCGCATATTCCTTCTGGCCTTCGTGCTTGCCCCGCTTCTGTGGGGCATGCGCACCTCTTTTTCCCTGACCAACTATGATCCGCGGATCATTCCAAAAGAGGTAACCATCCAGAATTACATCGCTGTGCTGCACAATGAAGCTTTTTATACTTCTGTGCTGAATTCCATATTTTATTCTGCTGTATCTGTGGCACTTTTGTTACTAATCATTGTGCCGGCCGTTTATGCCATGACCAGGATTCGTTTTGGCGGCAGCCGCATCCAGTCTCCCCTGCTTGTGCTTCCGCTTCTGCCGATCACCGTTCTTTTGATCCCGCTGACCCGGATGCTCAACCTGGCAGGACTCTACAATACCAGACTTGGGATGATCCTGGTCATGACCGCCTTTCAGATCCCTTTTTCCTGCTGGCTCTTAAAAGGCTTTTTTGAAGTGCTTCCAAGGTCTTTGGAGGACGCAGCCTATATCGACGGCTGCTCCCGGATCAAATGTTTCTTTCTGATCATGCTGCCCAATATTCGCATGGGAATCATCACGACCATCATTCAGTCCTTTGTCTATTCATGGCTGAACTATCTGATCCCCTATGCGCTGATCCCTGACCGAAAGCTGATGTCGGTATCCCAGATGCTTCTGACCTTCCAGGGCCAGTACGGAACAGATCTGAAGCTTCTGACCGCCGCCTCTCTTTTGATGGCAATACCGCCGCTGCTTTTGTTCCTCGTATTCCAGAAATCGTTTATCGCCGGTATGTTCGGCATCGAGTCAAAGTGAGGAAATCCATGGACAAAAAGAACAAGAAAATCAGGCTGGCTCTTCTGGGCTGCTGGCATGTGCACACCTTTATGTACCTCCCCCTTTTGCTGGAGGACCCAAAAAATCCGGTGGAATTTACCGTCGTCTGGGACGAAGACGCCGGACGGGGGCAGGACGCGGCAAAGCGCCTCGGCATCCCTTTTGAACCGGATCTGGAAAAAGCACTGACCGATTATGAAAGCCTGGGCGTGATCATCCAGTGCGCCACCACAAGCCACAAAAAAGCAGTCCTTTGCGCCGCCGCCCGCAAAAAACACATTTTCTGCGAGAAAGTGCTGGCACCTTCCGTGGAGGAATGTCTTAAGATCCAAAGAGCGGTCCGTCAAAACCACGTGAAATTTATGATTTCTCTTGACGCGCTGCCCTACGGGGCGTACCATTTTGCCAAAGAACTGATCCGAAAAGGATGCCTCGGACAGATCGGCTCTGCCTATGTGCGGCGGGTACACGGCATGGCCTACGGCGAGGAAGGCGGACTGCCGGATTACTGGTATGACAACCGTCAGACCGCCGGCGGGGCAACCATCGATCTGGGAACCCACGGGCTCTCTTTGCTCTCCTGGCTCTTTGGGCGAGCCAAAGACGTGACAGCACTGACCCAAAGCCGGCTTGGAAATGGGCAGGACGACGTGTCCACCCTTGTGATCCGTTTTGAAAACGGGGTGCTGGCCGCCTCCCACACCAGCTTTTTTGCAGCACATCTGGAAAATTATGTGGAAATCATCGGAAACCAGGGGCGTCTTGCCATCCTTGGATTTATCGGCCTGAATCAGGACCGCATCCGGGTGTTTCTGCAGTCTGATCTGCTCCCTGGATTTGAGGCGGGAAAAGAAGTTTCCCCGGAAGAGTTACCCGACACCAGTCCTTTGACCATACAGCAGTTTATTTATCTGCTGCAGTCAGAAGAACAGGAGATACCGGACTATGGAATGGAAGAAGCCATACAACTTACCAAACTGGTGGAAGGCGCTTACCAGTCGGCTGCTCTTGGCCGGACGATCTGTCTGTCAGAATTCTTTTGACATCCGTCTTTTCCTGCTCCTCTTTGGACTGCTTCTGATGAGTCTGGGGGCGGCAGGATGCATCCGGGCGTCTCTGGGAAGCGACCCTGTTACAGCGTTTACCCAGGGGGTCAGCCGCACCTTTTCCTTAAGCTACGGAACAGCGGCAACCCTTTTTAATCTGATCAATTTTCTGATCGTTCTGTGTATCAACCGAAGTTACATTCATTTCGGGACCATCTTAAGCGTTGTCCTGACCGGAATCTTCTGCGACAGCTTTTTGTACGGAATGTCCCTGCTGCACATCGAACAAAGTCCCCTTTTTGTCCGCACTGTCATTTTGCTTTTAAGCACTGTCCTTACGGCAGTGGGGCTTGGGCTGTATCAGGCCGCCGGACTGGGAATCTCCCCCGGCGACGCCCTGATCCAGACAGCAGCCGGATCCCTGCCTTTTTCCCTGGGCGCCGTGCGGGTAAGCTATGATCTTCTGCTGACCGCAGGTGCCCTTGGACTGGGCGGCGTAATCCACATCGGCACTTTAGCAGGAATTATGCTGACCGGTCCTGTCATGTCCCGGACCTTTCGATGGGCCTGCGACCGATGCCGTCGCCGCTGAGACAGCCTTCCCCACACCGGACCATACAAAGAATTGTAAACCCCGCCCGGCAGAAATCTTTTCCAAAACTTCTGCCGGGCGGGGCAACGATAAAGTCAATGTTTTCTACAGCATCTCTGCATGTCCGTTCATATTCACATAAGAAGCCACAGAGCAGTCAAAGCCTTTGATGTGCTTATACAGCCAGTCAATCACATTCTTATTCACCGCCTGTACGAAAGCATCTGTAGGACCTTCTTCCTCTTCCAGCATCTCATGAAGCTCGGATACGGCCTTTACAAAAGCTGCATGCTGCTTTTTGTGTGCTTCCAGCTCCGGATAGGAGACCTCCTCCTGAAGCTTCTCCTCCGCTCCAAAATGAAACTCCGTGTAGTCCGACAGGTAATCCAGCATCTTGATGGCTTCCAGCTTGCCGCCTCCCTGCTCACAGCAGTCCATCAGTTTGTTAATCTTTTCGATCAGCTCCTTGTGCTGTCCATCGATCATCTCATTGCCGGTTACCAGGCTCTCATCAAATTCTGCATACATAATATATTCCCCTCCTGATTTCAGTTTTGTTCAAGCCCTCCCAGTCCCATCGCTCACGATTGGTACCCGGGCTCTGCCTGTGTTTTTGCTGCTTTTAAATCCCCTTAAGCGTACTGATACTCACTCATATCATCCAGTCCGTAAAAATCACCATAGGTGATATCAAATACGTCCTTCGTCTTTAAAAGTTCACTTATATTTATACCATTTTTGATCAGATATTGCCAGTGACCTGTGTGTGAAATATCGCCCTGGATCAGGATTGCCTGCAGGAAACCGTCCTTCACCACTGCTTTTTTGTAACAGTTTTTGCTCTCCTTTACATAGATGTCTGCGCCTTCCACCTGACGATTGATATCGCCGATGGTCAGCATCTGCAGACCGAAGAAATTCGATGTATTCTTCATGCAGTAGCGGTCCGTATATTTAGTGGGGACGCCGCACATGTTGGAAGCGGCAATCCGGCCCATATCCATGGCATTGGGCCACACGCCGGACAATCCGGTCACATCCCCCGCCGCATAGACATCCGGTGCGGAGGTCTGCATATACTCATCCACTGTGATTCCCCGCTCCATGGCAAGTCCGCTGTCTTCCAGCCACATGATATTGGGACGCACGCCCGCGGCGCAGATGACAAAATCGCACGCTACGGTCTCACCGGTCGAAAGCACCACCCCGGTGATCTCATTCTGGTCATTGACAATGCTGTCACTGGCTCCGATGCCCAAAAGGAATCTCGCCCCATGGGCTTCAAAGCGCTCCTGGTAAGCCTTCGCCGCCGTGTCGTCGGTCTGCAGGGGCATTACCCTGGGCGCCATCTCCGCGATGGTCACCTTGACGCCCCGTTCCATCAGGCCCGTAGCCACATCCAGACCCACCAGCCCGGAACCGACGATAAATACATGCTTCGCATTTTTTGCCTTTACAGCGGCATCAATTTTCTGAGCATCGATCAAATCCCGGAAGCCGTACACGTTGGACGCTGTCCTGAAATGGTTGATGGGCGGGATCCCGAAGACAGAACCGGTGGCAATCAAAAGCTTGTCGTAGGGCTGATACCCGTTCTCCATCCGGATCTGCCTGTTCTTTGTATCCAGTCCAAGGGCTTTTTGTCCCTTGCCCCAGTAGATCTCATGCTTCTGAAAGAAATCCGGTTCCACAAAGGACAGCTCCTCCTCCGTGCGTTCGCCGCCCAAAAACTTGTGCAGCATACACCTGGAATGAGAATGCTCATCGATGGACATCATGATGATGGTCACATCTTTTTTGTAGAGACGAATGCGCTCCGCGGCCGCCATGCCGGCTGCTCCGGTGCCCACGATTACATAAATCTCTGCCATCTACTCCACCTCCTCTACCCAGATCGCCTGTTTGGGACAGGCTGCCACACACGCCGGACCTTCCAAACGTTCCTTGCAGAAATCACATTTTAAGATTTTCGTCCCACTTTGGTCCGGCTTGGGAATGCCGTATGGACAGTTCATGACGCACATAAAACATGCACCGCAGCGCTTCTCGTCGTACACCACATGTCCAGTCTCCATATCCTTTTTCAAAGCACCGCTCATGCAGCTGTTGGCACAGCCCGGTACGCTGCAGTGGCGGCAGAACATGGGCAGATATCCGCCTTTACCGTCATTCTCGATCTCGTTGCGGGCTTCCGTCTCCGGAAGCTGAAAATTCAGGGTGATCACCCCTTCTTTGCCGTCTGTGCGGTGACTGTCCATGCAGGCCAGCGCACAGTTTTTGCATCCGTCACATTTGGAGGGATCAATCGCGATTCGTTTCATTGGCTGCTTCCTCCTGCCGTATTAAATATTCAAGCCCTTGCGTCTCTCAAGAATGATGGCTTCCATCTGATCCGCCGCCTTCACCGGATCGATCTCCACCAGCACCTGGCCTCCGGTGATCTCTTTTAAGCCCTCGGTCAATACATTGACCACCAGCTCACTGCCTGCGATAAAAGGCTGCTGACCAAGATGAAGGGGCAGTCCCAGCGCCAGTCCAAAGCATCCGTCTGCCAGCGCCTGCTCCTCCAGCCACTGCGGCGCAGAGAGCACCAGCGGAAGCTGCGGGATGTCGATGCCAATCTCTTTTGCCAGAGCCGTCGCCACCATTTCCAGACGTCCGATTGCCAGACAGGGCCCAAAGTTCAGAACCGGTGCGATGCCAAGGCTTTTGCATACCTCTTTTAAGCTGTCTCCCGCCAGCTCTGCCGCCTCCGGCGTCATCAGACCGCAGTTTTCCAGTCCCCCTGAGGAACATCCAGCAGAAAGTACGATGATATCGCGCTTGATCAGCTCTTTGGTCAGTTCCACGGTCAGCACGTCGTGTCCGCCGGCTGTCAGGTTGGAGCAGCCCACCACGCCTGCCACACCTTTGATCTTGCCGGACACCAGAAGGTCGATCAGCGGCTTCCACTGTCCGCCCAAAAATTCTTTCAAAGAACCTTCGGAGATACCCGTCAGGGTGTTCTTGTTGCCGTGCTCCGGCTGCAGATTCATGGGAACAGTGCCCCGGCGCTCTTTGTAGGCATCGATGATCTTGTCAATGATAACCTCGGTCTGCGCCTCTCTCTTCTCGTAAGCATACTCCACAGATTCTGCGTTTGCCTTCTTCGCCACCAGATCCAGACAGATCTGCTTGATCTTCAGCTCATCGCAGATAGGCTCGATGCCGGGAAGGGTACAGTTGAACTCAGATAACACCGCGTCGATGGCTCCGGTCGCCAGCACCGCCTCGCTGGTGTAATTGTTGCCTGCATGTCCGTCAAAGATATCTGTGTAGTGTGCGCCGCGAAGCTGCAGATCCTGCCCTACGCAGGTACAGCCTACCAGCTTAAAGCCTTTGGCTCCTGCCGCTTTTGCCTTTGCCACCACATCCTCGTCGGTCAGACGGTTCTGGATATGGGTGAAGAGAGAATGCTGATGCCCGGTGATCATGATATTGATATAATCCGGATCGATCACGTTCAGTCCCACCGGCGCCAGACGGATCTTAGGCTCTCCCAGCATAACATCATTCAGAAGGTTCGTAAGGGTCAGTCCGTAAAGTCCTGTGGAGATGCCAAGGCGCAGACAGGTCATCAACATATCCACCGGATCCGAGCTTAAATTGGTGGAACATTTTACCACGCCGTCAAACACCTCGGACTTGGAGCCGCCCGGCAGGATGCCAAGCTCTTTCCATTTCTTATAGCGGGGCTCGTATGCCATCTTCTCCACCAGTTCCATCTCTTCCCACACTGGCTTGTAAAGATCTGCCAGCACCTTGTCCGCGATGGCAAGCGCCTGTGCATGCTCATCTAGAGATGTGTCGACTCCAAACTCTTCGGAAAGCGTTTTCAGAGCCTCATGGCCTTTGATCTCGCCATGGTTTAAAGCTGTATTCTTCAGATTCCAGGCTGTCTTCTCCACAATATGGATATAGCAGCCGCTTCCGCAGGCCACTGCCCGAAGGAAATTCCGGGTCACAATTACATCCGCTGTGGCACCGCAGATGCCTCTTGGCGCAGAGGGTGTGATCCGGCAGGGTCCGTTGGAACACAGGCGGCAGCAGACACCTTTTTGTCCAAAACCGCATTTTACGCTTTGTCCTTTCACCCGGTGGTGAGAAGTCTCCATGGGAAGACCCGCGATAAAACTTTCCAGCGGCTTGTCCGCACTTTTACAGGTTTCACAGCTATAGCATTGATTCATTGTTTACCTCCTGATGATATATGTATTTATTAGAATCACTGGTTGCAATAAGTGTAACATATCCACCCCGTTTTTACAACTTGCGGCAGCAGAAACTGCAGAAAAAAACTGCTGCAAAGTCAGCTGGTACTCATGACCCTGCAACAGTTTTTCTAAAAAAATATGGCGGTCTTTCTTTACCGTATTGGCGCTTTGGTTGTCTGGGCAGCGGATCCTGCATGCTCCAGCACATCCGTCTGCTTTCTGCCTCCTGCTGTAAAGCCGATTACCTTATACGTATAGGAGACAGCCGGAGCAAGTCCAGTATCTACATAGTTTGTCTTTCCCAGGTTCCGGCCCGGCGTCAGAAGTTCATAGCTTCCGGTCTCCCTGTTCAGCCGGTACACTTCATAATATGCAACACCCGGCACTTTCCGCCAGGTAAGTTTCAGTCCGTTGGTACCGGAAGGCTTCACCTTCAAATTCGTCACATGGCCGAGGACCGTTGTCCCGTTGATCAGACCAGCTCCCTCCAGAGAGGTTATGTACTGGTCTCTCACAGCCCGCACCCGGTAATAATAGGTCTCGCCGGTTTCCCGTCCCTTGTGCGTAAAGCTGGTGCCCCCCTTCTCAAAAACTTTTGTCCAGTTTACCTGATCCATGCTGCACTCCACGATATACCGCTTGGCCCCCGGCACCTTGTTCCACTTCAGTTTCACGCTGTTATAACTGGTCTTTGCCATGGTAAATGCAGGGTTCCCCGAAAGCTCTGTCCGGCCGGAGCACATCGGCGCGGCGCTCAAGCTCCCTTTTTCTGTCTTGCCGGCGACCGGAATCACCCAGAAGTAATAATGCTGTCCGCATTTTGCCTTGGTAAACTTATATGATGTCTTTTTGGCATTTGCCAGACGTCTGGCAGTACTCACCTGATCTGAGGCAGAATAATAGATCTCATATGATCTTGCGCCGGATACAGGACTCCAGGAAAGCTCCAGGGTGTTGTATCTGGCAGCCCGGACGGTCAGATCTTTCACCTGGCTTAAGGATACCGACGGTTTTGCCGGCTTTGTGCTGCCCGACGGACGGCTGGTTTGATCCGAGGAAGGCTTTTTCGAGGGTTCCGACGGATTCCCGGTCCCGTCGTATTTTAAAAACTCCTCTTCTGCTTCCAGCGTTACCTGCCGCTGGCCGTCCACCACACCCGGATCCCGGTATCCAGAATTCTCTCCGCCCACTTCCATGGCCCAGAAATCCCGTCCGTTGTAGATGATATGTGCAATGCCGATGCTCTGGATGCCGGAAGCCAGCATATTCCTTCTGTGGCTCTGTCCATCATACATCTTATCCTCTTCCAGCCAGGCCTCGAACACGGATGATTCCACCGAATGTCCGAAAGCCAGATTTTCCCCATAAGAACCATACCAGCGCAAAGACATCCCGTTTGCCATCGCCTCTTCATCCACGCAGTCTTTGTACGCCGTGGACCAGCTTTTTCCGTTGAGTCTTGTGTGACCGTTTCGTCCGCTGGTGTAATTCACCGCCGCTTCCGCCGCCCGCAGCATGGCGATCTTCTCCAGCATGTAATCCCAGGTCAGAGGACTTCGTTCTCCTTCCCCTATGAGAATCTTCGTGTTGTTCTCATCATAGTACCAGCTCCCTCCGGTCCGAAGCTGGTTGACCCGCGAAAGCATCCGCCTCGCGTCCGACTGCTCATACCGCACGTGAATACGTATCTTCGACGTGCTTCCGTAGGCGAAAGCCTCCATGCTTCCGGTCCCCACAAGGAGCAGAAAAGACAGCAAAAACGCCATTGCTCTCTTCCATTTTGTTCTCATGTACTCTCCCTCCAGTGAAATTTAGCATCCGCCCTTAGTTTATCCTGGCGTCTGGATGATGTTTCCTTTGCTTTGTTCCAGCGCCTGAAAGATGTTTCCTTTCCTTCGTTTTGCAAAATCCTTCCGGGGCTGCTTTCGGACAGATGCTGTTTTTCATAAACTGCTTGGCACTACCTAAGTTTGGCAATTCCCTTTCCTGGTCCATTGCTGTTTTTCACAGATTGTTTGATACTGCCGTTTATGATGTATTTCTATCATACCGATTTGTGGGAAATATTACAAGTGTTTTATTCGCCGGACGGCAGCCGCACCGTTCACGACAAACGCATGAATCAATCAAAGACCCCGCTGCAAGCAACGGGGTATCAAACTTGCAGCGCTGCAGCGCAGCGGGGTATTTGACCCTCGCGGCAGTCGCCAAATGTCTGCAAGCAGCCACTTGGCTCGTTGCCCGCGGGAATAAACTGTGAATATTCTGTAAACAAAAAGTGGAAAAACTTGACAAACATGCATTCCTCCTTTATTATTTAAACTATAAATATAGTTTATCAAGGAGAACAAAGCAATGACGGACTTGACAAAATCAGAACTGCTTGTCATGAAAAGTATCTGGGAGATGGGCGACGGAAAGACGCTTCCTGAGATCACAGCCTATACGAACCGGCGCTTTTTAAAGGACTGGAAGCCTCAGACGGTCTCGACCTTTCTGGCAAAACTGGTGAAGAAAAAGTTCCTCTCCTCCAAGCAGGCCGGTATAGGCAGAACCCATGAATATCAGATTCTGATCAAAGAGTCAGAGTACCAGAAGAAACAGGTAAAAGAGCTGTTCGACTTCTGGGGAAAAGAACCGATGGGGCAGACCTTGTCCGCGTTTTTCGGAGAGCAGGGACTGGAAGAAGCGTCTGCGAAAATTGTAAAGGATATGATCGATGATTTGGATTTTTAGCAGAGTGATCTCTTATCTTGGTATTTTACTTTACAATATCCTGCTGAACGGATTGGTGGGATGCATCGTCTTTCAGCTGTGGAAACGGTTTGAGAAAAGCTGGAAAAACAAAGGAGCTTACACACTTTTGTATGGGCTTCTGAAAATCGTGATCCTTATGTTTCTGATCCCCTTTTGCTGGACTTATGTGGCATTCCAAAATTATGATTTTCATACCGGATTCCGCTACAACGATTATCCATGGCCCCTTGACAACTACCGGATGACGGCGCTTTTCCTTGGACCCATTTTGATCTGGCTGTGGGGAATGGCGCGTTCGGTCCGAAAATATGCAAAGGAGAAGCATCACCTCAAGACTCTGAAATTCCTGGGCCAGAAGCTTGAAAAAGAGGAACTGAACGCCGTCTATTCCGTGGTTCCGCCAAAGCTTGTTCCCAGAAAAAAGATCCCCGTCGTTGTATGTCCGGGACTCGCCTCCCCCATGGTGGCCGGATTATTTCAAACATGCATTTATATCCCCCGGCGGGATTATGATCCGGATACTCTGGGACTGATCCTGAGCCACGAGCTGACTCATGTATCCCACCAGGATCTCTTTTTTAAAAACCTGTGTGCCGCCATCACGATCGTATACTGGTTCTGCCCTTTTCTACAGGAAATGTTCCGGAAATACGACTGCTGGAGCGAGGTTCTCTGTGACCTGAAGCTATGCGGCGGAAAGCAGACCGCCTGGTCGGCAAAAGCATACTACTCGGTACTTTTAAAAGAAATTGAAAAGACCGGAACACAGGATCTAAAGATGTGTTCTGGTCTGTATGAAACAGAAAAAACAATCAAATGGAGGGTAGAATCTATGAAGAACTATCACATGATGAAAGAGCAGTCAAAGACACTGGCATTTTTATTGGCCGCCCTGTTTCTTTTCGGCTGTCCTCTGGCGGTGACTGCATCCGGAAACGCCGCCGTGAAAGGACTCAGTAAGGTTTACGATCAGACGCTGATCCATATCGAAGAGACGGAAGAGTCCCAGGATCAATACAGAGACCCAAGCCTGGAACAGTACGGAACCCTGGACGAGAATGAAGAGATCATTATTCTTCCCAAAAATCCAGAAGAGCGAAGCGGAGGATTTATTACTACAGAGATCCCCGCAGGAGCCAGAACAATATTTTCGGAAGCGGAGCTGACAAAAGGAGAATCTGTAAATCTCTCTGTAACTATTTTATCCGGAAATGGACCAGTAGAAATCGGTATAGTCAGAGATCAAGCTACAAGGTCAATGTCTTTTTCATCAAAAGGAAATCATATCTTTGACATTGATGTAGCCGGAACGTATAAAATTTTTGTGAAAAATAAAGGAACTGATACTGTTACCATAGAGTTTTTCTATTCTTACTAAACCAATCCAGGAAACAAGAGAATAGTAATCCAAAGATCCACTATTCTCTTTCTTTCAACATTTAAAAACTGTAAATATAGTTTAAGAAAGGGGTTGATTCCATTGAATCTCATGGTATAATAAAAAAGAACACAGAAAATACAGATCTCAGATTACACAGAAATCAGCATCTGCCCGAAAGCAGCACGGAAGGATTTTTTCACACGAAGTGTGGTAAAATTCTTCCAGATACCGGGGCGAAGTGAGGGCTGATGCGGTACTTGAAATGGAGAAAAAGAATGAAGAAGATTGCAAAAAGAGCATTATCCATGATTTGTATGTTGACCCTTACAACCGTATCCGGAATGAGCGTATGCGCTTCTTCTGACGCAGATGCGAAGAAAGCAGAGTATTACAAAGAATATCAGGCCATTATCGAGCGTTTATCCGGGGAAGCAGAACTGGAGATCGGCCTGCTGCCGGCGGAAGAATTTGCAGAAGAAGACTGGCGCAGCCCGGAAGAGTTCGAGCAGCTGGTACGAGAACTGATTCACGCGGACATCGCCTCCTGCGACAACGAAGAGGTGGAGGGAGAACTGCCTCTGGCGGCAAGATCTTCCGTAACCGCATCCAAGAGCAAAAGCTTTACCTGGGGAGACTCTTATAACTGTACGATCAAGATCAGCGCTTCCTTTACCACACAGTATAACTCGGGCAGACAGTATATCTCATCGGTAAGCGCTATCAGCTCCCAGAAGACAAGCGGCGTCGGGACCTGGACTCCCAACGGAAGCGAATACCGATTACTGGACAGCGACCGGACCGCACAGGTAACCGTATCCGGAAAGATCAGCTATGCCGGGGCCTACATTACCAAAATAATGAGCGTAGAATTTTACTGCAATTCCAATGGAGGAATTTCGTAAAAATTACCTGCTTTATGCAAACGGCCGTCACTCACAGCAGTGACGGCCGTAAGACAATCATCCGGGCAATCTACCGCCTCAGCATCTGTTCCAGTTCCCGAATACGGGCTTCTGCTTTTTCTGCCCGTTTTCTCTCACGTTCTGTATTCTTTCTCTCTTTTGCCACTCCAAGCTCGACTCCTCTTTTTTCTCCTCTCTTTTCACCTCTCTTTTCTCCATCAGCGATCAACAGATCCAGCGCTTTGCACATATTCACTTTACCTCCATCCTCTTCTTTTATAAACCGCTTTAGTCTTCGCTCTCCCACACATTCTGCAATCGTATCGCAGGTATTGCTTCGCACTTCTTCTATTTTTGCTAAATTATTCGTCAGCCGTACAGGATCATCTTTATACTTCAAAAAGAAAAACAGCGCGGCAATATCCGCCGGAAACTCCAGCAGACGCGGATCATCCGTATGACAAACGTCCAGCACCTGAATGTGATAATCTCCGATACAGCCTCTTAGTTCCTTTGGCACTCCCCCAAAATCCAGAAGCTCATGGAGTCTTAGCGCTCCGTCCCATGCTCTTGCGCCGCAGTACAAAACCAAAGAAATCACTGGAATCAGGCGGTCTTCTTTAGAAAATCCAGAGAGTTTTTCAGCCTCAGTCAGATCGTTACGCTCTTCATGTCTGCCTGCAATCCCTGACATTTGTGCCATATAGGAGACACTGTCATAATCCATCACACGAACCGGCATTCCATAGTGAACATTTTCCTGATGCTCCAACCCAATCAGCAGATGGACAGCCGCTCCTTCCACCTTTTTATACAAATCCCGGTAACGTTCCCGATAAATCTTCCTGCCGCTTTTTATAAGAAATCTCCGATCCATATCCGAAATACTCTCCGAACGGATCCGGCCTGTCCCCCGGAACAGCCAACCATCCAGAAGCTCTGCAAAGTTCCGGCTTTCCTGACAATACGATACCAATGGATGCTCCCTTTTTCCCATTGCGCCTCCTCCCGGCGGAACTCAATCCCATTTTCTGCCCGCCATATATATTATTTTTCTCTGAAATAGGACGATACGCCGTGATACACTTTTTGTATATGAATTTCAGAAGTTTCTCCAGATAGGATTATCATAACACAGTTTTTTTCCTGCCACAATCGTTTTTTATACTTTTTTCTGCTAAGCATGACCGAAACCGGGGCATGCTGCATCGTGCAAAGAATGAGGAAAACCTCATATCGGAAACGCCAAACAAAGAAACATTCCGTTTCAAGATACAGTTCAGACCATTTTCTAGTTTTGAAGCACAAAAAAGGAAACGCTGTAAATCAAAGACCCCGCTGCAGAGTAACGGGATCTTTGACCCTCGCGGCAGTCGCCAAATGTCTGTAAGCAGCCACTTGGCTCGTTGCTCGCGGGAATCAACGTTTCCATCCTTCTTAAAAGAGCACGAGACGGGATTCGAACCCGCGACCCTCGCCTTGGCAAGGCGATACTCCACCACTGAGCCACTCGTGCACATTGTCTCTCAGGCAATGCCTTACTAAAGACAATAAATATATTACATCAAAATCCCTGTGCTGTCAACCATTTTTTTCGTTTTTCTGATCTTAAGACAGAATCAGGCTTCCGGTGTAGAGGTAGTTCTGAATTGCTTTTTCCATGATGCTGTTGAGTTTCTGATATTCCAGATCCAGCCAGTGTTCCTCTGCAGCAAGCAGCATATGAGACAGTACGATTCCGGCGTGAAACAGATTTTTTTCAAGCTGTTTTTGATACCCCACTCTTCCCGGACGCTTGACAAAAAGGTGAATCCGGTTCTCCGTGACCACGAACCGCCAGGGCTGCTGATTCAGAGCTGAGGGTGCTAAGCGCGCACAGTCCAAAAGTCTTTTTAAATTTTTATCCATCGAGCCTCCGGTTTTTACAAGCTTCTGAAACTCCGCCCGTTTAAAATCCGTTCGTGCCCGTTCCAAAGATTCTTCCGGATAGCCGAAAGCCAGGATCATCATCAGCTTCAGGTCTTCTTCCTCGTCTTCCTGCAGTCTCGCGCTTCCCTGATAGCAGCTCCCGATACCAACCGTGTGCATGTATAATACAAGCTGCTCCATCAGGCATCCCGCATAAATCTGGCAGTCCTCACAGGTCTCCGAGTAGAGTGCCGCATAATACGGGGCCTTCACCTGGAAAAGCCCCTTTACTTTCCGGTCACAGGCTTTGTAAATCTTCCATTTGACCCGGACATCCGGCCGGTAGCCCACCGCTTCCCGGCCGTATTCCCTGATTTTTTTCAGGATCGGTTCCTCCACCTCCATCTTTTTATATTTCCGAACCGACTTTCTTCTAAATATTGCCTCATACTTTGTCATTGCCTGCCAGTCTCTCCATTTCATCCAGGTATTGTATAAATACATCCAACGCTTCTTCCACCGGTTTCTTCTGTTCCATATCCACACCCGCCATCCGCAGAAGATCCAGCGGATATCTGGAACTGCCGCCTTTCAAAAAGCTTTTGTACGCCTCCACCGCAGACGCCCCTTCTGTTAAAATCTTTTCTGACAAAGCGATGGCAGCAGAAAAACCAGTGGCATACTGATATACATAAAAAGGTGTGTAAAAATGCGGGATCCGTGCCCATTCCAACGCAATCTCCGAATCTACTATGATATCATTTCCAAAATATTCCTTGTTTAATCCATAATAAATCTCACAGAGCCGGTCTGCCGTCAGTGTCTCTCCCTGCTCCTGCATCCGGTGGGTGATCTTCTCAAATTCGGCAAACATCGTCTGCCTGAAAAGGGTCGTGCGAAACTGTTCCAGAAGATAGTTGATCAGATAGGCCCGCTTTCCCGGCTCCTTCGTCTGCCCGATCAGATGGCGGATCAACAACATCTCGTTGCAGGTAGATGCCACCTCCGCCACAAAGATCTTATATCCGGCGTAAATGTACGGCTGATGCTGATCCGAATACCAGGAGTGCAGCGCATGCCCCATCTCATGAGCCAGGGTAAAGACGTTGTTCAAATTCTCCTGATAATTCAGCAGCACATAGGGATGCACCCCGTAAGCTCCCCAGGAATAAGCACCGCTTCGTTTCCCCTGATTTTCATACACATCAATCCAGCGGCCGGCGAATCCCTCTCTTAGCAGCTTTCCATACTCTTCCCCCAGAGGCTCCAAGCCTTTCAGCACCATCTCCTTTGCCTTTTCAAAAGAGATTTTCTCTCCGGCGTCTGATACCACAGGCACATACAGATCATACATGTGCAGTTCATCCACTCCAAGAAGCTTTTTCCGAAGCCGCACATACCGGTGCATCTGGGGCAGATAAGCATGCACCGCCTGAATCAGATTGTCATAAACTGCCCCCGGAATATGACTGGCATCCAAAGCCGCCTCCAGATCCGAACCATACTTTCGGACTCTCGCGTGAAACACCGACTGCTTCACATTCGCCCGATACAGAGCCGCCAGCGTATTGCGGTACTTCTGGTACTCCCCGTAAAGAGCCGTAAACGCATCCCGGCGCACCCTTTGGTCAAAACTTTGCAGAAAAGTCAGGAACCTCCCGTGGGTCACCTCCGTCATTTCCCCGTCCTCTCCCTGGATCATCGGAAAACGAAGATCCGCATGGTTGAACATGGAAAAGATATCCTTTGGCCCTTCTGAAAGTTCTGCAACTTTAGCCAGAAGTTCCTCCCGCTCCCGGTCAAGGACATGTTCCCTCTGCCTTATCATATTTTCAAAGTACTGCCGGTATACCAAAAGATCTTCCTTTTCCTGCAAAAACCCTTCCACGGTCCCCTCCGGCAGTCCCAGAATCTCCGGCTCCACATAAGCTGACGCCTCCGAAAGCCGCACCAGAAGCCCCTGGGCCCGATTTGCCAGATTCTGATACTTGCCATTATCCGTGTTCTCATGGAGCCGCTGGTTTGCATATACATACACCCGCTCCGCCAGCTCATTCAGTTCATCCCACTTCCTCTGCATCTTAAGCAGGACCAACGCCCCTTCACCCAGACGCCCCTCATACTGCCGAAGCTGTGGAATCTCCCGTTCCAGACGCCCAAAATCTGCCTCCCAGGCCTCATCACTCTCATACAAATCTTCCAAAGCCCAAGTATCCTCCCGTAAGGCTTCCTCTCTCGTCCTAAGCATTCCCTCTGCCATCTCTACTCTCCTGTCCTGATTTTCTTTCATTCCCGCAGATTTTCTCCTCCTCCTGCTCCGATCTTCCCAGGGTTCAGCCTGACACATACTGAACTTTCACTCAAGAAAACAAGTGCACCCTTCCTTAAAATCTGCTATACTACCTATCATAACCACCCGCAGTCTTTTCATCCCTGCGGGACACCAACTCATTTCAAAAGGAGGCTATCAAGCCATGTCATTTGTCAAACAAGCGAACGCCAACACCGCCGCCACCATCCTTGCGGGACTGAAAAAGCGCAATATGGAAGGATGGTTCTGTGAGACCTGCGAAGAAGCCGTACAAAAAGCCCTGGAACTGATGCCGGAAGGATCCGTCCTCTCCTGGGGCGGCTCCATGAGTATCCAGGAATGCGGCCTGATGGATGCGGTCAAGTCCCGCTCCTACACCCTCATCGACCGGGCAGCTGCAACCACCCCAGAGGAAAAAAGAGAGCTGTACGCCAAAGCGGTTCTGGCAGATTACTATCTGATGAGCACCAACGCCATCACGACAGACGGGGAACTGGTCAACATCGACGGCCTTGGCAACCGCGTGGCCTGTCTGTGCTATGGCCCCTCCAACATCATCATCGTGGCGGGAATGAACAAAGTCGTTCACAGTGTACAGGCCGGCATCGACCGTATCCGCACCAAAGCAGCACCTCCCAACACTGTACGCCTGAACCTTGACACCCCCTGCACCAAAAAAGGGATCTGCCAGGACTGTTTTTCCCCGGACTGTATCTGCAGTCAGATTGTCGTCACAAGGAGAAACAAAATTCCAGGGCGCATCAAAGTACTGCTGGTCAATGAAGATCTGGGCTTCTGATCCGTCTTTTATCTGTCAAACAAGGGCTGCCGCAATCTGCGGCAGCCCCGTCTTTTCTGCTGTTTCCTCTGTTTGCCGGAGCATGCAGCTACTCATTTCTGATGGCCGCCAGCGGACTTAATTTCATGGCCCGAAGAGCCGGGAAAAATCCCGCTGCCATCCCCACCAGCACTGCAAAGACCAGAGAGATCAGTACCAGCCAGAGGGGGATAAAGGACAGATGCTCATAGTATCCCTCCGAGGCCGAATGCACCACCGAATTGATGACCAGTGATATGATCTCGCTCAAAATCAGTCCGATCAGTCCCCCGAAAAATCCGATAAACCCAGCCTCCAAAAGAAACATGGTCCGAATATTGCGAAGATCGCATCCAAGCACCTTGATGATGCCGATCTCTTTTGTTCTCTCATAGATGGACATCATCATCGTGTTGGCAATGCCAATGGCCGCCACAAACAAAGACACTGCACCGATGCCTCCCAGCACCATCTGGATCATGCCCATCTGACTTTGGGTCTGCTCCATCCATTCGGCATTGCTGTAGGCGCTGTAACCCATATTCTGGATCTGCTGCTGCACATCCTGCACATTCTCCATACTGTCCACCCGGACATAGACCTGCTCATAGTAAAAATCCTTATAAGGCTTTCCGCTTTTGGTGGAAGGCTGCCCCGGAATCACTTTGTTTTTAAATATCTTTTTTAATTGATTTTTCAGAGCATCTATATCTGCAAATACATAATTACAGTTTTCACTGTATTCGTCCAGCTCTCCTTCCATAAGGCCGCAGGTGGGAATGATATATTTCTTCGGCGGCGGAACCGCCTGACCGCTGCCATCCGAACTGCGCGACTGATAGTAAGCGTCTGTGTCAAAGATGACAAACAGCGGAGCCCCCATCAGATCTACCTCCGGGACCTCTTCCGTATCCCAGTAATAATCGTTGGTTTTTGCATTATAGAAGTTGGTGATAACCTGGTTACCATAAAAAAACTGCAGCCCCTCCTCTGACGAAGGCGGAAGGGTTCCCTCTTTTATGTCCAAATCCATCTTCTGGATGGCCTCCTGACTCATCCCCCGGACCCACAGCCATCCTTCATAAGCCCCCTGCTTGGCCAGGACATTCATCTCCAGCACCGGTGAAGCAATCTCCACATGGGGAATCGCAGCAAGAGTCTCCACCACCTTATCATCAATCCGCTGTGGTTCACTGCTGTCACTGCTGCTGCTGGAAGAATCATAGTAATAGCTGCCGCTGCTCACATTGATCGTCGTCAGGCCGCCGTACTCCTCAATCTGCTCCAACGAGCTTTTTCGAAGCCCCAGCCCCAGAGAAACCATGACAACGATGGATGCAGTTCCGATGATGACACCCAGGACCGTCAGCGCAGTCCTGAGTTTTCTGCGCAGAAGATTCGAAGCGCTCATTCTGAGCAAGTCAAAATACTTCATCCGTCGCTCCTTTTCCTGTTATTCTGTATCATCGTCCGAATCCAGAAGATCCTCTTCCAGGCTCATCTGTTCCTTTTTCTTTTTTGTCTTCATATAAATAACGCCTGCCAAAGCTCCGGCCACCAGGATCACCACGACCACAAGTGCCACAATATATTTGCTGGTCTGACCGTCTTCGATCTCCATATCCGAACCGTCCATCATGGAATCGTCCGTCATGAAATCATCCATGGAAGCTTCCGATACAAACAAAGAGATCTCTTTATCCACCGCCGTGGAAGCCCCTGTTTCATCTTCATATGTGATCTGGACCTTGACGGTCCCGTCGTCCATAGTCGGAGACTGTCCCGTCACGTAGACGTCCACAGCACCGGTAGCGCCCGGATCTAAGTTTCCCACAAAGGCGTCTCCGCCGCTGACCGTATCGCTCTGGGTCTTCACCTGCACATTGTAGAGTTTGGTCTTGCCCATATTATAAATATTGAACATGATGTTGGCTTCACTGCCCACCGAGATACTTCCAGGCATAACTTCCGGTGCACTGATATCCACCCGGGCTTCCTGCTTCACCGGGATGGACACACTGCTGGTGCTGGTGTAAGCGTTCACATGCTCATCCTCATAGCTCATGTTCACATTCACCGCATAGGGCTTCTGGGTCAGATCCGCTTTTGCCTCCAGCTCAATCTGGATATCCTTCGCCCCGTTTTTCTCCATCCGGTCCACAAAGATCGTGCTGGAACCAGCGGTAGGGAGGAAGGCCGCATATGTAGTGTCTTCGTCTTTCCCCTCCACGGCAGCTTCGATCTCAAATACCATGTTATTGACGCTGGTTGCGGTGGATGTATTCTTCAGATGCAGCGTCAGCATAAAGCTTTCTCCCGCATGTACATTCTCCGGATTGGTCTCAAAACCGGTGACAATGACCCGGGGGACAGAGGACTTGCCGTCAGCGCCCACACCCGCTGTTCCCTTAAGCTGGACAAAGGTATCCAGCGTCGCAGTCTGGCTCTCCCCGTCAGAATCCCGGTAGCGCACCTCAAAAGACAATTTCTGGTAACCGCTGCCGATATCGCTTCTGGTCTTCAGTTCCCAGGTCAGTTCCCGTCTTCGGTCCATGTCCGTCATGCCAGTGTCTGTACCGGGAAGATCGGGAATCGTCTGTGAATAATTAGAACTGGTGATCTCAAAAGGCCAGGCGGAGGTATCCGTGCTTAAGACAGGGGTAACCACCGCGTCGGTCACCATGGTCTTGCCCATATTCACCACCGGAAGAACCACACTGATGGTCTGCCCGGCATTGGCCACCGGAGTGACCCAGCTTCCGCCGACCATCAGGAAATGATCGGGGGTAACAGGGGGATCTTCTTCGTTGTCATCGTCGTCCTCTTCTTCGTCGTCCACGTCTTCTATGATGACGTTGTCACCACCGTTATTGGAACCGGATGATTTTTTCATTATTTCATCCATATCCTTTTTATAATTTTCTACTGTAGCATCTAATTCCTGTTTAGAACCACATTTGCTGGAACCGTACGCATCATCACCTGATTTCGAATTATCATATCCAATCGCCTCATAGGCCTCTTTTAATTTTTTTTCCAGCTCAATCGCCTGTTCCGCACTCGGCCTAAGAGAAATCTTATATGCATTCAGAGTCGCTACTGCATATTTCTGATCTTGCATCGTTATTGCTGTTTCTTTTGAATCTTCTTTTTTATCATTTTCAGATGTAGTCGGTGCCTGTGTTCCGGAAGCCAACACCACCATCTCTCCCCCCGGCACGCTCACTGCAGCCGCCGGTGCCAGCATCGTCAGGCAGAGCGCCGCCACCATTCCTTTTACCATCCGCATCTTCATTCCTTCTTCTCCTCCTATCAAAAGTTCTGCTTCTCCCCTGCCAGTGCCTCTCAGAAGACGGATGCACTGCCGCTTTCGCGTCCGGTCTTCCATCCTGGCACGGTTCGGGGTTCCGCCGTTTTTACTCACTGCGTTCTTCCACCTTGACGATTTTCCCGTCGATAATGTGAAAGATCCGGTCTGCAAATCCCGCCAGATGATTGTCATGTGTAACCATAACCATGGTCTGGTTCTGTTCCTGCACCACTTTGCGCATCAGGCGCAGCACCTCTGCAGAAGTGTTGGAATCCAGATTTCCCGTGGGCTCATCCGCGAAGATGATCTCCGGATCCAGTACCAGGGCTCTTGCCACGCCCACCCTCTGCTGCTGTCCGCCGGACATCTCATTGGGCCGGTGTTTCATATGTTTGGGAAGCCCCACCAGTTTCAGCATCTTGACTGCTTTGGCCTCCCGGGTCTTCTTGTCCATTCCCCGAAAAGTCAAAGGCAGCGCCACATTCTCGATGGCATTCATGGTGCCCAGCAGATTGAAGGACTGGAAGATAAACCCCACCTTTTCCCGGCGAAATTTCACCAGCTGGTTTTCGTTCATCCGCTCCAGATGCTGTCCGGCGATAATCACCTCGCCCTTTGTGGGTTTCTCCAAACCCGCCAGCATGTTCAGCATCGTGGATTTTCCAGAGCCGGATGTACCCACGATGGCGCAGAACTCTCCCTTATATATGGTCATGTCCACGCCATTTAAGGCGCGGACCTTTGTATTTCCCACTTTGAATATTTTATAAAGGTTTTTCACCTGTATCACAGGCTCCCTTGTCTCTTTCACCCATATCCTCCCTTAACCGTCTTCCGGTATCCGGGCATACTTTCCCCGGTACCGATACCAGTATAACATAAAAAAACGGATCCAATTCTTAATAAATCTTAAAATTTCCTTACAAAATCTGGTTTGACTGCTCACATTGTTTACAGCAGCATTGGCAAATCCATGAGAAAATGCAAAACCCGGTTCAAACAATCATCTGCTGCCTCAGATACTCCTTGACCTGCTTTTCCGGTATCCGGGATTCCCGAATCTTCTGCACTGCCTTCTTTTTGGTAAAATCGTCCAGCGAAAGTGTCTGAAGCCCTTTGAAAGTACGCACCGGATAGGTGACAAAAAGTTCCGCCAGAAGCCAGGCTGCTGCCATCTGCGCATAATACCCTTCCGTAAATGCCCGATCCAGTACCCCCATTATCTTTTCCAGATAAGGACTTTTCTCCTCCTCTTTCTGAAGGTCTTCCATGGTGATCCTGCGCCTTCTTTGGTTCTTCTTTCCGTCTTCCCCCAGTTTTATAAAGTGGCTCAGCAGCATGATCAGCACCACCCGGACTTTGAATTCCTCACCCGACTCCAGATACGGCATCAGAAAATTCCAGGTCTCCTCCGGATGCTTTTCCACCAGTTTCAGGCCATTGCATACGCTGTCACAGACGGACCAGTTCTGCACCCGGGGAATAAAATCTTCCAGATAAGAAAAAAGCTCCTGAATCTCTTTGCATCCATATCCCAGGATCATTCCCCGCAGCATGGTTTCCTCAAAAAACAAATCTTCTTTATAGGAAAGTTCCTTTCTGAAGTCGCCCTTTGCGATCTCCTTTGCCAGGGTCCGAAGGGCCGGCAGACGCACCCCCAGCATGGTTCCCCTGCCGGACGCAGGAATGAGCGATGCAGAAAATTCCTGGTATCCTGCATCGCTCATTTCATATAATTTGTTTCTGATTTCTTCTCTCATCTGGTATACCCTTCCCCTGTTTCGCACATCCGCCGGATCACAAAACTTATGGTTTACAGTATACAGATAGTTTTCCGATTATTCAAGATTTAATTTTGTAGAAAGGATCCGCTCTGTAATCACATGATAGGCGGCCAGCTCCACAATGGTGCCCAGCATCAGGTACAGAAGGTAAGCCGTGCCCATCAGCTCCATCAGATCATAGGACCGGTAGTTATACCAGGTGTCCGGCATCAAGGTGCTCAAACATGCATTTACGATATTTGACACAATAGAGACGATGATGGAGATTCCAATGTAAGATACACAGGATCCGACCACTTTATGGGTAGGAAACAGATGTCCGATGGCCATGGCCGTATAAATATGGTAAATGCTCTGTACAATTCCCAGTATAATCAGCAGAATAAACAGCATCACATTGAGCCAGAAAGTCGGCCCCAATTCAAAGATACTGCTGAAGAGGTATTTCCATGCCACGAACCAAGACCGGATCACCTCCTCGGTGGAAAACACCATCAGAATCATACCAGAAAAGATTCCTATAAGGATGCTGACAAAGCTTACTATCGTCGCAGTCACCGCCTTGGATACAATCAGCTCCCAGGTATGCACCGGAAGCGTGAACATCAGATATCCTTCTTCCTTCAAAAGCCCATTCCAGAATCTTTGAATCACAAACACAATGGTCATCACAAAGAGAGCCGCCAGCGCCGCGAAAAAGAGAATTCCCATCACCATCACCAGCATGCCGTTGCCCAGGGCAAACATGCTGGTAAGAGGAGAACCGCTGGCCCAGGCAAGGGTTCCTTTGACGGAAAAACTTAAGAGAAGGGCGATCAGCGGAGCCAAACACCAGACGGGAATGAAAGCCCTGGACATGGATTTCAGATCATATTTTATCAATTTTCCAAGCATTACCACTCACCTCCCCCATACGGAACGGTCCGGAACACTTCCCGGAACAGTTCATCCACCGATTTTCCTTCTTTTTCCCGGATATTATCCACCAGATCCTGAAAGACCATCTGGCCATTGCGGATAAACACCACCTCATCCAGCACCCGCTCCACATCCGAGATCAAGTGCGTGGAGATCAGCACAGTTCCTTCCGGATTGTAGTTATTCAGAATCGTAGACAGGATATAGTCCCGAGCCGCCGGGTCCACCCCTGCGATGGGTTCATCCAGGAGATACAGTTTTGCCTGCCGGCTCATAACCAGAATCAGCTGCACCTTTTCCTTCGTCCCTTTGGACAGCGTCTTCATCCTGAGCTTTTCATCAATCTGCAGTGCTTTGCACATATGATCCGCTTTCGCCCGGTCAAAATCCTCATAAAAATCCTCAAAAAAGTCTAAGAGATCGCTTACCTTCATCCATCCTGCAAAATACGGCTTATCCGGAAGATAGCTGATGATGGATTTGGTATAGGTGCCGGGACGCTCCCCATCCACTAAAACCACTCCCTGATCCGGAGTCAGAAGTCCATTCAGAATCTTAATCAGCGTCGTCTTGCCGGAACCGTTGGGGCCTAAAAGCCCCACAATCTTCCCGCTTTCCATCTGCAGGTTCAGTCCTTTCAGTGCTGCCTGGCTGCCATAACTCTTCCACACATCCTGGCATTGTATCAACATTCCACTCATCTATCCATCTCTCCTTTTTAATAACTCCAGCGCCTGCGCCTTCGTATATCCAAGTTCTGCAGCAGATTCGTAAAACTGCCGGATAATTCCTTCCGCAAGAGATCCCCGCATGCCTTCAATCACTGCCTGGTCCTCTGTTACCGTCCGCCCCATGGTCCGGTTCGTCACGGTCAGGCCCTCCATATCCAACCCCGCCAGCGCCCGCTGCATGGTGTTGGGATTCACGCCTGCCTCCGCCGCCAGCTCTCTCACGCTTGGCAGCTTTTCCCCCGCATGATACCATCCTGATAAAATTTTTCTTGTCAGCTGCTCTTTCAGCTGGATCCAGATCGGTCGATTATCATCCAGTTTCCATTCCATCTGCTCACTCCTTTCCGTTCTGTGTTGTTGTATTACTGATTTAATACAATCATACGACTCTTCGCGGGTCCTGTCAACCCTTTTTTTGTCTTTTTACACAGAATTTTGAAAGAAATCCTTTTCTAAAAGAGCATTGTTCCAATCCGGAAGACCAAAAAAGCCATAACCCACGCAGTCAGCAGCTGAAATGCTGCCATGGCGCCGGTCCATTTCCAGCTGCCGGTCTCCCTTTTAATCGTCGCCACAGCTGCCATACAGGGAACATAGAGCAGGCAAAACACCATCAGGGCATAGGCGTTGGCCGGTCCAAACCCCATGCTTCCAAGCAGGGCGGACAGCTGCCCCATTCCGGCCTTTGTGGTCACGTTGCCGATGCCGAACAGGACAGAACAGCTGGATACCACCACTTCTTTTGCTGCGATGCCGGAAATCAGAGCCAGTACAATCTGCCAGTAGCCAAGGCCGATGGGGGCAAAGACCGGCACCAGTACTTTTCCGATGGCAGCTCCGAAGCTCTGGTCCATATCCTTGGTAAACCCGCCGGGACCGACGTTCATGACCACCCACATAAAGACGGATGCCAGGAAGATTGTGGTTCCTGCTTTGGACAGGTAGTCCTTTACTTTTTCTGACACATAAATATAGATGGTATGGGCATTGGGGGTCTTGTACTCGGGAAGCTCAATCAACAGCATATTGCTCTCCCTGTCTTTATCCAGCAGCTTCATCACAAAAGCCGAGCAGATGGCAACTGCAAGCCCCAGCACATACATGGAAAAAGCCGCGATCATAGCCTTGTCCCCAAAAAACAGCCCCGAGAACATGACATAGATGGGCAGTCTGGCGCTGCAGGACATAAAGGGCGTGATCAGGATGGTCTTCATCCGGTCTTTTGGATTTTCCAGTACCCGGGAAGCCATGACCGCCGGCACCGTACATCCAAATCCCAGAAGCATAGGCAGAAACGCTCTTCCGGACAGGCCGATCCTTCCCATGATCCCATCCATCACATAAGCCACCCGGGCCATGTATCCGCTGTCCTCCAGAAAGGCAAGGGCAAGAAACAAGATAAAGATGTTCGGCAAAAAGGTCAGAATCCCGCCCACGCCGGCCAGGATGCCGTCCGTAATCAAGGAGACAAAAAGATCCCCGACTCCAAGAGCCAAAAGCCCGTCCACCGTGATCTTGGTCAAAAACTCCAAAGCAATCTCAAAATATCCTTTCAGCCAGTCTCCCACCGTGAATGTTAAAAAAAAGACAAAGGCCATGATCAGCAGAAAAACCGGTAACCCAAGCACCGGGTGGGTGAAAAGCCGGTCTGTCCGGTCCGTCGCCTCCGTCTTCCGGGTCCGGTTCACCACACACTCTGCAATCACTTCC
The DNA here is from genome assembly GCA_910583895.1 of uncultured Lachnospiraceae bacterium. Taxonomy (GTDB): domain Bacteria; phylum Bacillota; class Clostridia; order Lachnospirales; family Lachnospiraceae; genus Hominiventricola. The sequence goes on along the minus strand of CAJTYJ010000001.1, from coordinate 136,382 downwards.
TCGATAAACTCGAATTTCTGGTTGATGATCTCTTTTTCATAATCCTGGCTCAGAATATCGGAAAAATCCAGGGGATACTGCTTTTTCAGCTCCTGATCATTTTCCAGAATCTTGATGGCATGCCAGCGAAGATTCTCAAGCTCTGGATATCCTTTTTTCAGCCGCTCTTCGATCTCATCAATCTTGTCCTCGATCTCGTCGGAATACACCATGGCATAATGTCTGTGATGTTCCTCGGCATCTTTATGTCTGCTGCTTTCCGGATCATGATGATGGATGATCTTCTCCCCCTGTGACTTGTCCTGATGATGAGCCACCGTATGGATCAGGATCTCAAGGCCCGTCCTCTTTCTGGCAGAAACCGGAACACAGGGAATGCCCAGCATCTCCGGCAGACGGTGAAGGTCGATCTCCATCCCCCGCTCCTGAACGATATCCATCATATTCAGCGCCAGCACCACCGGCTTTCCAAGCTCTATCAGCTGCAGCGTCAGATAAAGATTGCGCTCCAGCGCCGATGCATCCGCCACATCCACAATCACATCCACATCGTCACTCAAAATATACTGTCTGGCAACCGTCTCCTCCATCGTATAGGAAGTCAGGCTGTAAGTTCCCGGCAGATCCACCAGGCGGTAGGACTCATCGTGAAACCGCATGGCCCCCTCTTTTTTCTCCACCGTTACCCCCGGCCAGTTGGCCACTTTCAGGTTGGCCCCGGTGTAGGCATTGAAAAGCGTCGTCTTTCCGCAGTTGGGATTCCCCACAAAACCAATGGTCAGTTCTTTTGTACTCATGCCTCTTTCACCTCGATACATTCTGTAATGCTCTGGCCTACCGCAAAACGGGTTCCCCGGATCTTCACGATCATGGCCCCCCTCTTTTTTCGGTTCACCACGGTAATCTTCGTCCCTTCCAGCATCCCCAGCACTTCCAGCCGCCGCTCCGTCTGCACCGGAAGTTCCATATGGACCACCTGCAGGGTACTTCCTTTTTGTCCTTCATATAATTTCATAGAAGCCTCCATCCTCTGTATTGCCGCACAAAAAATATAATGCAACTGATAATAATTATCAATTGCATTATATAAGATAACCCGCACTTTTACAAGTCCAAAATTCTCCACCTTTGGAGCCAGGACACCGTGGATTTCTTTCCTCTGATCCGGACGTCCCCCTTTATTCCGCTGCCGTCACCGGCGTAATCGTTATGTTCGCTGCCTCGATCCCGGTTTTGCGCTTCACGATATCTTCGATCTGCGCCCGCTGGGAATCGCTGACCTGAGTGCTGCTGACCACCACATCCGCGCAGGAATCATTGATGCTGACCACCACCTCGTCAAAGCCCTGGGCCGCAAGAAGGGTCTCTGCTGCCAGCTCTTTTTCCGCCACATCCGTCATCTGTACCATCTCATCGATGGCACTTTGCTTCTGCTCATCGGTTACATTCGCACTGTTGATCAACTCCATCAGCATTTCCTTATTTCTGGAACGATTCTGCTCTCTTGTCACCTTGGCCTCCGACACCAGTCCGACGCCCATGGTACTGCTGGCCAGAACCGTCTCTCCGACGTTTTCTTCTGCCAGGTCTGCATCTTCATCCAGACTCTCGATATCTGCGTACTCTTCTTCTCCGGTTTCGGCGTAGACATCCTCCGCAGAGATATCTTCCGCGATTCCCCCATCCTCCGTATCCTCCACCGCCGAACTGTTGGCGCTCAGCAGAGATTCGTCCAGCCTGGTTCCCGAATAATTCAGATAACCGGCAACTGCGATCATGGCTGCAAGGGCAGTGATGATCATCTGGTTTTTCTTAAATACAGGTTTTTTTAACTGCTTCACTTGGTTCCCTCCATTTTCATTATTTTAATTTTATGTGCATCAACCCCAAATAATGCCTGTGCCGCCTCCAGAATCTCCTGCCGGATCCGGCCGTTGCCTCCTCCCTGGGCGATCACCAGCACCCCCTCTACTCTTGGATTGGATTCCGAGGTCACATAAGGCATCCGCTCCCCGCTTCCATACTCCTCATAGACCGTCTCCTGGCTGCTGGCCTCCCCGGAAGCCGACAGATCCTTTTCAACCTTCTTCTCGCTGCTGCCCTCAAACGTCAGCATCACCTTCACCGCTCCCACACCCTCCACCGTCTCCAATAGTTCCTGGAGTTTTTGTTCCATCCGGCTCTCATAGTCTTCGCCTGGCTCTTTTGTCTCCTCCCGGGAAACTTCCTCCGGTTCCTGCGGCACTTCCCTTTTTTTCTCCACCGGAACGGCAATCACGGCCAGAAGCAGCCCGAAAAGAACCAGTACCAGCAGCTGATCCTTTCGCGGCGGCCAGTACTTTTTCTTCATTCCCTCTAATTTCTCTCTCATCGAAGCTGGTCCACCTCCTGTTCCAGTTCATAGATCAGCGCCTCTGCATCCATCTGCTCCGTCAGCCGAAAAATCTCAAGCACCGGCTGCAGCAGCAAAAGCACCAAAAGAAGTCCCAGATAAAACCGCACGTACCGCTCATAAATCTTCCCCGGCAGCAAATTCAGCACCATCTGTTCCAGCAAATAAAACACCGCCACATACCTTACCATATCCAAGATCATATCAAACCCCCGCCCTGCTGTTTCTTAATTCCGCCGCATCTGCTCCTCCTTCTTTCACCGCCCTGTCAGCGCCGTAGTCAGTGCAATTGTCAAAAGAAACAGCACCAGCACCGTAAATACCGCCTGCAGCAAAAGCCGCACCCCGTTCCCCATCCCGCTTAGGCACTCTGTAATCCGCTCATCCGACACTGGCTGCAGAATCGCCGCCAGGGCATAATAGACCACCATAATCACCGCCAGCTTCACCAGGGGAACCAGGCAGATCAAAATCAGTGCCACCAGTGCCGCTGCACCAATTCCGTTTTTGATCAGCATGGCCGAACCAAATACCATATCCGCCACGGAACCGCTCATATCCCCCACTCCCGGGACCATCTCCAGACTCTGGCTTACCGTTGTATTTCGAAACGCATCCGCTGCCGGCGTGATCACGCCCTGAATCAGGTGAAATCCCATCACCAGCGCCAGCACTGCTTTCAGGCTCCACTCCACCACCATCCCCGCCAGTTCCGTAAACCGGGTCAGCCGCTCCTCCTTTGACAGATGATTGGCCAGAACCAGAAGTACATAGACTTCAATGCAGGGCAGGATAAACCGCTCCGTAAAAAGCCGCATCCCTGCAATCAATAACAGCAAAAATTCATAATAAACCCCCGCCGAAGTAATATAAGAGGTAAACGTCATGGCAAGAAAATACGAGGGCGCCAGCACCGTCATAAAGTCCCGCACATGCGCCAGCACCTCCCTGGCAATCCCCATGCTGCTCTGAAAGGACGTGATCAGGAGCAGAAAAAGTATCATGTAGATCATGCAGAAACTGATCCGGGAGACATTTTTATTCTGAAACACATCCGCAAAATGCAGAAGCACCGCCGACGCGATGGCAAGGATCAGGATATGCAGCCAAAGCTGCTTCTGAGCCAGAAGCTCTTCCAGGAAAATCTTCTGCAGCAAGATCCCAAGACGCTCCCAGGACAAAACGCTTCCTCCCTGCATTCCCTGACTTACCATTTGTTTAAAGTCCGTCCCGTTTCCCAGAATCTCATCCAGAAGCATCTGAATTTCTCCAAAATCAAATTCTTCCATAAAACATCAGCCCCCCAGAAATGTCTGAATGGTATTCAAAAGAGCGGTCAGGATCGGAATGCTGACTGCCAGCACCGACAGTTTCCCGAAGATCTGGATCTGTCCGGCGACAGTCTGGTACCCTGCATCTTTGCAAAGATCGGCGGCAAATTCCGCAATATAAGTAATGCCAATGATCTTCATCAAAGTCTGTATATAGCCTGCTTTCAAAGGCAGACAGTTCTGAACTGCCTCCAGTCCTTCCAGGATCACCGAAAGCTTCTCCGCCACAAATGAAAAGATCAAAAGGCTGACCCCAAGACAAAGCCATACGGAGTAATCCGGCTTCAGAGCCTTTAACTGCAGCGCCATCAAAACTCCCACAATCCCAATCAATGCAACCCGAATCATCTGTCACCACCCCTTTCAGCATAAATTCTGCTACAGCAAAAACAGCCGCTGCATGGTCTGAAACAGTTCATACACATAGGGAAGAATCCAGAACAGCACCAGCAGAAGCCCTGCCAGACTTGTGAGAAATGCCTGCTCCTCCCTGCCGCTGTGCTTCAGCACCTGTGAGAGCACGGAGACCAGAATCCCCACCGCTGCGATCTTAAATATCAATGTTTCACTCATATCCGCTCCTGCTTTCCATCATTTCTTCAGAAGATCAGCACTGACAGCGCTGCACCGCTTAAGGCTCCCATATACTGATACAGCTTTCGTTTCCCCTTTGCCGCCTCCATGGCATGTGCCGTGGAAAGTTTTAACTGTTCCAGATAATGATCCAGCGTGTCTACCTGCATCTCCACATCCAGATACCCGAGTACGTCCCCCAGCTTTCCAAACTCCGAAGCTTCCTGCCGGCTGATATGCAGACCCGACAGGTATTCTTTTTGGTTTCGCCTCCAGATCTCTCCCGCAGTCCTTCCCCGGCGCTGTTCTAACTCCTTAGCGGTGCAGCTGAAAAACTGCCGGAAAGGTTCCGGAGCGCTGCCGGATACGTGAAAGAAAGTATCCGTCAACGGCTGCCGCATGTACCGGATCTCTCCCCGGATAAAAAGAATCATCTGCTGGAGCGTCAGAAGCTCCCGGATTCTTAAATCCAGTTCCTTTGCCATCACCACTCCAATTCCCGTACTTCCCGCCAGAATACACAAAATCCCTACACCTTTGAGCATATTTATTCTCCTGATTCAAGTTCCGCTTCGCCCTTCCTACACCCCGAGGGGAGATCAATTCCTGCTCGCCTTCGGCTCTCACTCATTGATCTGGGGTGTCGTACGGGCTTTCGCTATTTTAAATCGCTGCGCGATAGCACTAAAGGGTAAAGTCGCTTCGACACACCTTGAGCGAGAGAAACTTTTATTCGAAAAGGCACTCATAAAAGTTCCTCTCGTGCGCCTTTGCGACTTTACTGTCCAGCAGAAATTTTTTAGGCAGTTGACATTTCTTATCTGGGCTGTTTCAAGTTCCGATGCAGCCTCTCTCTTTTTTGATTGAAGATTTGGCTGATGCGGCCTGGCTGTTTGCTGCCGTCCAGGAAAACATACCGTTCAAAAAGTCCCAGGTCCATCATCTCTTTTAAGACCGGCTTCCCCTGGAGCTCTTCCATGCTGCTTCCGTGGACGGTGGCGAAGATCACACAGCCGCAGTTCATGGCACAGATCAGCGCCTTCATATCTTCCGGACTGCCGATTTCATCCACGGCCACCACCCGGGGAGCCATGGAGCGGATCAGCATCATCATGCCTTCCGCCTTCGGACAGGCATCCAGCACATCGGTGCGCATCCCCATATCGTTCCCGGGAACTCCCCGGAAGCTGCCGGCGATCTCTGAGCGCTCATCCACCACACCCACCGTCAGCCCCGGGCAGCCCCCATATCCGTCAGATATCTGACGGATACAGTCCCGAAGCAGCGTCGTCTTTCCCTGTCCCGGCGCTGACGCGATCAGCGTGTTCAGAAGTCTGCCCTCCTCCCGCAGATCCAAAAGCAGCTCATCTGCGCATCCTTTCACCTCATGGGCAAACCGGATATTCAGGGAAGAAACCTCCGTGATCGTCTTCACCTGCCCGCCTTCCAGCACGGCACGGCCGGAAATCCCCACCCGGTGTCCGCCTGGCAGAGACAAAAATCCCTGGCGAATCTCCTCCTCATAAGCGTACAGCGAATAGTTGGAAAGGTAGGCCAAAATCTCACCGATCTGAGCCCTGCTTACACACTCTTTGGATTGGTATTCCTGATGATCGCACACTGCCAGAAGAGGCCGTTTTACCCGGATCCGGATCTCCTGCAGACACTCTGGATCCAGCGGAAATGCTTCTATCATTTCCGTCAGCCTCCGGGGCAGTATGGAACACAATTCTTCACATTTCATGTTGTCCAACTCCTTCACTCCAATATATGAAAAGGGACAGGTTTTATGCCCCCAAAATCAGAATCGAACCTTTTTTCAGATTATTTTTATGCAGATTGGTTCCAAAAACAGCAACAGGGCTGCTGCGTTGGCCGATCCTCTGATCAGCCGCTGCAACAGCCCTGCTGTCTTTCTATCTTTTTATTTTTCTTTACAGTCCTTGATGGAGAAGCTGATTCTTCCCATCTTGTCCTTGCCAAGGCACACAACCTTCACCATATCTCCCAGGGTCAGTACATCTTCCACCCGGTTGATCCGTTCTTTGGCGATCTTGGAAATATGCACCATGCCCTCTTTGCCTGGTGCAAACTCCAAAAATGCCCCGAACTCCTTGATGCTGACTACCTTTCCAACAAAGATCTGTCCTTCTTCAAAGTCCGTGGTGATGATGCGGACCATCTCCAGGGCCTTGTCCATCATGGCTTTATCCGTACCGCAGATGGATACAGCTCCGTCGTCGTTGATGTCGATCTTTACACCGGTCTGCTCGATGATGGCGTTGATGGTCTTGCCTCTCTGACCCACCACATCGCCGATCTTCTGGGGATCAATCATCATCTGGATGATCTTCGGCGCGTACGGCCCTACCTCTGCGCGGGGTTCGTCAATGGCCGGTTTCATACAGGTGTCCATGATGAACATTCTTGCCTCCCGGCATCTTGCGATCGCGCCTTCTACGATAGGTCTGGTCAGACCGTGGATCTTGATGTCCATCTGGATTGCCGTGATGCCCCGGTCGGTACCGGTCACTTTAAAGTCCATATCACCGAAGAAATCTTCCAGCCCCTGAATGTCTGTCAGGAGCACAAAATCCTCGTCGCTCTCTCCGGTCACCAGACCGCAGGAAATTCCCGCCACCATCTTTTTGATGGGCACACCCGCTGCCATCAGGGACATACAGGAAGCACAGGTGGACGCCATGGATGTGGAACCGTTGGACTCAAAGGTCTCGGACACGGTACGGATCGCGTAGGGAAACTCCTCTTCGCTTGGAAGTACCGGAATCAGCGCGCGCTCTGCCAGCGCTCCATGACCGATCTCCCGGCGTCCCGGACCTCTCGACGGCTTTGTCTCTCCCACCGAATAGCTCGGGAAATTATAGTGATGCATATAGCGCTTGCTTACTTCGTTCTCGTCCAGGCCGTCGATTCTCTGCTGCTCTGACAGAGGCGCCAGCGTACACACGTTGCAGATCTGTGTCTGCCCGCGGGTGAACATGGCGGAACCATGGACTCTCGGAATCAGGTCCACCTCTGCCGCCAGAGGACGGATCTGGGTCAGCTCTCTTCCGTCCGGACGTTTGTGATCCTTCAGGATCATCTTACGGACCGTCTTCTTCTGATACTGATAGACGGCCTCGCCCAGGACCTCCAGCCACTCTTCCTTCTCTGCGAAAGCCTCCGTCAGCTTCTCTGACAGCACCCGGATATTCTCTTCTCTGGTCTGCTTGTCGTCAGTGAAGACGGCACGCTCCATCTCTTCCGGAGGAACGATCTCTTTGATCGCCGCGAACAGCTCTTCCGGAACCGCGCAGCTTGTATATTCATGCTTCGGCCTGCCCACTTCCGCCACAATTTTCTCAATAAACGCGATCAGCTCCTGGTTGATGCCGTGGGCCACATAGATCGCCTCAAGCATCCGATCCTCGGGCACCTCATTGGCTCCTGCCTCGATCATCATGACCTTTTCCTTCGTGGATGCCACGGTCAGGTTCAAATCCCCGTTCTTCCACTGCTCCTGGGACGGGTTGATGACAAATTCACCATCCACCATACCCACCTGGGTCATGGCACAGGGGCCGTCAAAGGGGATATCCGAAATAGACGCCGCGATGGCTGAACCCAGCATGGCCACCAGCTCCGGACGGCACTCCGGATCCACACTCATGACCATATTGTTTAAGGTCACATCATTCCGGTAATCCTTTGGAAACAGCGGACGCATGGGGCGGTCGATCACCCTGGCAGTCAGAACTGCATTCTCGGAAGCTTTTCCCTCTCTTTTGTTAAATCCTCCCGGGATCTTGCCGACAGAATATAATTTTTCCTCAAATTCCACACTCAGAGGGAAGAAATCGATCCCATCCCTTGGTTTGTCCGAGGAAGTAGCGGTGGACAGCACCACCGTATCTCCATAGTGCATAAACGCTGCACCGTTTGCCTGAGCTGCTACGCGGCCGATATCCACTCTCAGGGTTCTGCCAGCCAGCTCCATTGTATAACTTTTGTACATAGACTGTATCTCCTTTCTTGTTTTCCATTCAGCAGAAGATACCGAAACTACTGAAAAATCCAAAGACCCTTTGCACTTTTCAGTGGTCTCGGTGAGCCTCTTCTGCCAAAATCAGACCGTGGGCGGGATCCAGACATCTAGTCTGTCCGCTGTAAAAAGGTCTGCATCTTACGGTCCCGCCCACGAAAATAAGGCGGAAAAACTCCGCCTTATGACTTTTATTTTCTCAGACCTAATTTTGCAATCAACGTACGGTATCTCTCGATGTCCGTTTTCTTCAGATATGCCAGCATTCCGCGTCTCTGACCAACCATCTTCAGAAGTCCTCTTCTGGAGTGGTGATCCTTCTTGTTCACTTTCAGATGCTCGGTAAGCTCCTGGATCCTTGCGGTCAGAATTGCCACCTGTACCTCCGGTGAACCGGTATCGCCCTCGCTGCGGCCATACTCTGTGATAATTGCCTGCTTCTTTTCCTTTGAAATCATGATAGTTCCTCCTTATATTTTCCCAATCACCAGCCATCAAGGGGCGGTCGGAGTGTCCGGACCCTGAACGGCGGTTAAAATCATACTCACATACTTTAGCATAAAACATCTGCTTTGTAAAGGGATATTTCTTGCGTTTGCATGCAGCCAATATAGAAGCACATCGTTTTTCCCTGTGATCCGGCACACTCACTTCCAGCACGGCGGAAGCTTCGGCTCCTTTACCCGGACCGGTTCCGGATACGTCTGACCAAAAAGTGCAAGCTCCACATGATCAATGATCTGAGGTTCCACCGGCCGGTTGATCTCCACCCCTTCGATGGGAAAATCCGTGACCGGAACCGTCTTTACCTGCTCCAGACGGAAGATCTCATCCATGCCTTCTGTCACCCGTCCGAAGACCGGATAGATCCCTTTGTGCTCCGGACAGTCCCGAAGGGGGAAGAAAAACTCACAGCCCGCCAGCCCTGCCTCCCCATAACCACCCATGCAGACCGCGCCCGGATGAGAAGAAAGCGGGGTAAGCTCCGGGTGCAGGACAAATTCATTGGGGATCAGATAACGGCACTCGGCTCTGCCAAAAGCTGTATAGCTTACATCCACCCAGCTGCCGGGGACGATGCGCTCAATGGCGTGATGATCCATGCACCCCAAAGATGCAGCGTAGAGAAAACTGTTCACCGTATTCGGTGCGGCCTTTGGAAGCAATTCTATGACGATCTTTGCTCCGTTTGCCATATGAAGGGTTGCTACAGGATTCATTTTGTGCCTCCTTAACCGATGATCTCAAGTTCTTTGGAATACTGGTTCAGCACTTCACAGCCGTCTTCTGTCACCAGCACCAGGTCCTCCACCCGGACCCCGGTATCGCCGGTCAGATAGATCCCCGGCTCGATGGAGAAGATCATACCGGCTTCTGCTTTCTTTGTATTCACAGAGGATACATCCCCTTGCTCATGCTCCGAAAGGCCGATAAAATGCCCAAGCCGATGGGTGAAGTTGGGGCCGTACCCCTCCTTCTCGATCAGTTCCCTGGCCGCCTGGTCCAGCTCGCAGAGAGGCACGCCCGGCCGAATCCGGGCGATGGCCGCCTCATTGGCCCTGCGCACCGTGTCGTAGATCCTGCGGTGCTCTTCACTTACTTTCTGAAAATAAAAAGTCCTGGTCATATCGGAACAGTACCCGTCTTTGATGCATCCCACATCTAACAGCACGCAGTCTCCCGGCTGAACAGCCGTGTCATCCGGTCCGTGGTGAGGATCCGCCGCGTTGGCACCGAAAGCGACCAGGGGGTCAAAGGAAAAACCATCCGCCCCAAGGGATTGATAAATCTTTAACATTTTCTCGGCAACTTCCCGCTCTGTGATTCCTTCCCGGATCAGCTTTTTAAATTCCGCCATGGCCAGGTCGTTGATCCGGGAAGAGCGCCGCATCTTCTCCTGTTCTTCTGCGTCCTTTACACCCCGGGTCTCGTCTGCGGCAGAAGAGGCAAGCACAAACCCTTTTGCTGCCCCCAGCTCCAGAAGCGGCAGCAGAAAACCTGCTTTCAACTCCTTGTCCACCCCGAGCACCTGTTCTTTGTCAATCCGGGAAGCCACCAGCTCCATCACCGGGTCCGTGTCCGAATACCACACTTTCTCGATCCCCAGATCCTCCGGCACATGAAACAGCCGGTTCAGAAAAAACACATGTGCTCCATCCGCCCGAAGATACAGCCCATAAAACCGTTCAAAAGGCATCACCTGCACCCCGGTCAGATAATAGACAGACATGGGATCCGTAAGCAGCATCTGATGCAGCCCCATGGCTTCTAATGCCTTTAACACACGCTCTACTCTCTTTTCTTTCATACTCTATCTCCCATCTGATCTTCTTCAAACCTCATTCAGTACTCAGCCCGGTGTGGGCACCTTATGAAACATTAGGTATGTTTTCCTGAAAGACCCATTGAAGGGCGCCGGTCCTTAGGGTGCGTATTTTTGCACCCTTAGTACCACTGCGTCCCTTCATTGTGAAAAATATCTCCATTTTCAAAACTGTTTCCTAAGTTTCGGATCCAGAAGATCCCGCAAACCATCGCCGATGAAATTTGCCCCCACAGCCATGGTAAAGATCGCAAGGCCCGGAAAACCGGCTACCCAGAATTTGTTAAAATAATCCACTCCGTCCGACACCATCATCCCCCACTCGGGCGTGGGCGGCGCAGAGCCAAGCCCCAGAAAACTGAGGGTTGAAAACATCAGGATCTGGTTGCCGATATCCGTCGTGGCCATGATCAACACCGAGCTGATGCTGTTGGGAATGATCTCCTTTAAGAGGATCCGGATCCTGGAGGCTCCCAGAGCCTCGGAAGCGGTCACATATTCATTTTCCTTGACACTGAGCACCACGCTTCGCATCAGACGGGCGTAGGTGGGCCAGGCCACGATAACCAGGGCAAACATGGTGTTGAACAGATTGGAACCCATGACCGCATTGATGATCATGGCGAGAATCAGAGACGGAAAAGACAGGATCATCTCCGAAAACCGCATCATCACGTTGTCAGCCCAGCCCCCCGCATAGCCTGCAATCGCCCCATAGAAAGTGCCGATGCAGCCTGCGATCACCACCGTCAGGCACCCGGCCAGAAGCGAATACCGGCCTCCGGAGATCACCCGGCTGAAGATATCCCTGCCAAAATTGTCCGTACCGAACAGATGGGCAGCCGAAGGTGCTTTCAGGCGCAGCGTCAGATCCTGGGCCACCGGGTCATAAGGAGCGAGCACCGGAGCCAGTATGGCCGCCAGAATCCACGCCAGGCAGATAATCACCCCGAGGGTGAACAGATAATTGGAGCGAAACATTTTTTTCACAGAACGCAGCATCACTGACACCTCACTCTCGGATCGATCACCCCGTACAGGATGTCCACCACCGTATTGATGATCATATAGTTCAGGGCGATCAAAAGGGCCACGCCGATGATCGCCGGAAAGTCCGCGGACAGCACCGACTCATAGGCAAACTGCCCCACTCCCGGCCAGTTAAAAATCGTCTCCACCAGCACCATGCCTCCCAGGAGATTGCCAAGTCCAAGACCGATGACCGTCAGAACCGGAATCAGGGCGTTGCCAAGGGCGTGCTTTAAGATCAGTCCCACCTGGCTGATGCCCTTGGCTCTGGCCGTCCGGATGTAGTCCATGGACATGACGTCCAGAAGGTTGGAACGGGTGGTCCGGGTAATCAGCCCCATGGTAAAGGCGGCAAGCACCGTGCCGGGCAGGATCAGATGACTTAGAGCGTCCAGCGCTTTTGGAATATTTCCTTCTAAAAGACTGTCCAGCACATAAAGCCCCGTCACGGAAGCTGGCGCCGAAAAGCTGTTGCTCAGCCTCCCCGGCCCCGGAAAAAGATGTAATTTATAATAGAAGAAATACAGTACTAAAAGGGCAAACCAGAAGCTTGGGATGCTGACCCCGGTCACAGAGACGGCACGGACCGCCTGATCCAGGATGCTGTTTCTCCGGATGGCGGAGATCACGCCGAACAGGATACCGAACACTGCCGCGATCAGGATGGCAAAAAGCGCCAGCTCGATGGTTGCCGGATAACAACGCGCCAGCTCCGAAAGCACCGGCTTGCTGGTGCGGATCGAGGTTCCCAGGTCAAACTTCAGCAGATTTTTCATATACAGCACATACTGCACAAAGATCGGCTGATCCAGACCGTATTTCGCCCGGTAGGCCGCCACGATCTCCGGGTCACTTAAAGCCCGCTGGCTTAAATTCGCCACCGTAGGGTCACCCGGTATCAGCTTGGTCAGTATAAACACCAGCGTGGCGACCCCGAACAGCATCACCGCCAGATAGGCCAGCCTCTTTCCGATAAATTTCAGTTGTTCCATAGGACACTTCTCTCCTGCTCATATCTTTTTATTCCCGCGGGTAACGAGCCAAGTGGCTGCTTGCAGACATTTGGCGGCTGCCGCGAGGGTCAAATACCCCGCTGCTCTGCAGCGCTGCAAGTTTGATACTCCGTTGCTTGCAGCGGGGGCTTTGATTTGATGATACCAGGGGCAAAAGTTCAAAAATTCGATGCAGGCTCGCCTGCAGGAGAATTTTTGAACTTGGGACCCGCCAAAACACCTTTTGACCCCAACATCATTTGATGTTGATAAGCGTCACATCCAGTGCATAAGGATCGGAGAACGCCACGCCGTCCAGCCTGGTATTATATCCAAGATGCACCGGCGCCTGAGCAACCATGATAAACGGACCGTCCTCATATGTCGCATCCTGGATCTTTTCTAACACCGCGGTGCGGTCGTCGTTGTCCGTAGCCGCCATGGTCTCCTGGTACAGATCTGCAAGCTCCGGATTCATCTCCTTGGTCCATCCGGCACGGAGTCCGACCACCGCTCCCGGCAGGAATTCCAGCTGTACGTTGGGATCGTTGTAGTCGGTGCCCCAGTACATAACGGTGAAGCCCAAAGTACCGTCCCGGTAAGCATCGCCGTAGCCCGCCGCCCAGGGCTGGGAGACGATATTCACATTGATGCCGACCTGGGAAAGATCGTCTTTGACTTTCTGCGCCAGATCGGTCAGCAGAATTCCTTCCATATCAAGATCAGACACCGTCAGATCCACGTCAAACCCATCTGCATATCCGGCCTCTGCAAGAAGCGCTTTTGCCTCTTCCAGGTTCGTATAATCCGCTGCACGCTCTCCCTTGCTGCCCATAAAGCCGGACTGAATCACGGAATAAGGAGTCAGCGTACCTTCTCCGCAGATGATCTGGAAGCCGCTGTAGTCCAGCGCCTTGCGGATGGCCTGCTGTACCTTCGGATCTGAGACTGCTCCGCCATATGTTTCGTTCATATTCATCATCACAAAGCCTACCGTCTTGCTGGCCCCGTTGATAATCTCAATGTTCTCTGCGCCCGCAAGCTCTGCCATGGTATCATCGGTCATGTTCAGTGCCACGTCAATGTCCCCGGTAGAAAGGGTCATCATCTGGGTGTTGGAATCCGGCTGGATCTTGACGATGTATTTGTCCACATTGGTCGCCACGCCCCAGTAATTCGGGTTCTTCTCCAGAACCACCTCTTCATCCGGGATATAGCTGGTCATCACATACATGCCGGAGCCTGCACTGGTGCCGTCCAGGTATGCCTGTGCCGTGTCCGCCGTGGACGCGTCCTCGGCATCCGTTCCGCCGTTCTCCTTCACCACTGCGCTGTCCAGGATCGCCAGAGAGCTGTAGGTCAGCTTGGAGAGGATCGCGCTGTCCGGCTGGGTCAGATGGAAAATAATGGTCTTGTCATCCGGAGCTTCCATGCTCTCGATGGTATCCGCGATAAAAGACGGATTTCCCTGCAGATTCTTGCACCGGTTGATGCTGAACAGAACGTCCGCAGACGTCATAGGATTGCCGCTTGCGAAATTGATGCCGTCTTTTAAGGTGACTGTCAGAGTCAGATTGTCCTCGGAAAACTCATAGGTGTCCGCAAGGCACGGTTCCGGCGCCCCCTGATTGTCGTAAAATTTAAACAGATTCTCATAGCATGCATTGACGATCAATGGCGGATATTTTTCATACACGTGACCCGGGTCCAGGGTAGCAAAACCGGCTCCCATGGCCACCACCACCGTGCTGGAACCGGAAGTATTGGCACCTTCTGTTGTTTCATCTGCCGCTGCTTCCCCGGCCGGCGCATCGCCCTCAGCTCCTCCGCCGCAGGCCATGCAGCCCAGTGCCACCATAACACTGAGCGCCATGGCTAAAAATTTTCTTTTCATATGTTTCCTCCTGAATTCTTTTTCAATCTATTGAGATGCCGATATTTTGGCAGTATCTCCGCTAAAAGTTACTGGTCGTACAAGTGGCATGCCACCAGATGTCCTTTCTCCACCTCCCGAAGCTTCGGTACTTCCAGAGAGCAGCGGTCGCAGGCTCTTGGACAGCGGGTGTGAAAATGGCAGCCGTCCGGCGGATTGGAGGGACTTGGCACCTCGCCCCGTAGCCGGATTCTCTCTCTTCTCTCCTCCTGCCCCACCTGAGGAATGGCGGACAAAAGCGCCTCTGTGTATGGATGATAGCGCTTCTCATACAGCTGATCGTAATCAGCGATCTCCACAATCTTCCCAAGATACATAACACCCACCCGGTCGCTGACCTGATAGACCACATTCAGATTGTGGGAAATAAAAAAATAAGTCAGTCCGAGCTTTTCCTTCAGCTCCTGCAGAAGGTTCAGCACCTGGGCCTGAACCGATACGTCCAGGGCGGACACTGCCTCGTCGCAGATGATCAGATCCGGCTTCAGAGCCAGCGCCCGGGCGATGCCAATGCGCTGCTTCTGTCCCCCGGAAAGCTCGTGGGGATAACGGCTCAGATGATAGGCGTCCAGTCCTACCAGGTTTAAAAGCTCCATGATTCTTGCTTCCACGTCGATCTGTTTTGTCATCTGATGGATCTCAAAAGGCTCCATCAAAATCTGCCGGACCGTGCGCCTGGGATTTAAGCAGGCGGAAGGATCCTGAAAAATGATCTGGGCTTTTTTCCGCATCTCCTTCAAATCAGCACCCTTCATCCCGGCGATATCCGTACCGTCCAGATAGATATGCCCTTCTGTGGGTTTCAGAAGACGGATCAGGGTTCTTCCCAGGGTGCTTTTTCCGCAGCCACTCTCGCCCACCACTCCGAAGGTCTCGCCCTTTTTGATCTCCAGGCTGATGTCGTCCACCGCTTTTACGGTCCCTGACCTTTTGTTTTTTCCTTTAAAATATACTTTAATATGATCCGCTCTCATGAGCACATCTTTTTCCTCAGCTGCTGCCACGGCGCTCCCTCCTCTTCTTCGCACGGTCCGTCCTGCAGCCGGCAGAATCTTTCCTGCTGCGCACTCTGTGACCGGGCGTCCTTTTCTTCCCTATGCGTTCTCATACAGCCAGCACCATACCTTCCGGGTATCCGAAAGCTGCTTCATGGGCGGTGCTTCTTTCCGGCACCGGTCTGTCGCGCGGGGACAGCGGGGCGAAAAGCTGCAGCCTTCGATCCGCTCTGTGGGATTGGGCACCATGCCCTCGATGGTTTTCAGAGGGTCACGCTCTTTGCTGATCTTCGGAATGGCGTCCAGAAGTCCCGTCGTGTAGGGATGCTTCGGCTCCCGGAACAGCTCTGCCGCCGGCGCCTGCTCCACAATCTGTCCGGTGTACATGACGATGACGGTGTCGCACAGCTCGCTGACCACCCCCAGGTCGTGGGTGATAAAGACGACGGAGGTGCCCATCTTCTCATTCATCTTCCGGATCAGATCCAGGATCTGTGCCTGTATAGTCACATCCAGCGCTGTGGTCGGCTCATCTGCAATCAGGATTTTAGGCTGACAGGCCAGCGCCATGGCAATCATCACCCTCTGGCGCATGCCGCCGGACATCTGATGGGGATATTCATGGGCTCTTAGCTCCGAATCTGCGATGCCCACCGACTGCATCATATGTACCGCCTCTTCCATGGCTTCTTTTTTCTTCATACCCCAGTGCAGCATCAGGGATTCTGCGATCTGTCTTCCGCACTTCATGATAGGATTTAAAGAAGTCATAGGTTCCTGAAAAATCATGGAGATCTCATTTCCCCGGATCTTCTGCATCTGGCGTTCAGACGCCTTCACCAGATCCTGCCCCTTATACAGGATCTCGCCCTGTGTGATCCTTCCCGGCGGGTTGGGAATCAGCTGCATCATGCCAAGAGATGACACACTTTTCCCGCTGCCGCTCTCTCCCACGATCCCCAGCTTCTCCCCTTTATGCAAAGTATAACTCAGATGATTGACCGCATGGACCGTACCTTCCACCGTCTGAAATTCCACGCACAAATCCCTGATCTCCAATAATACTTCCGGCTGGCTCATATGCTCCTCCCACATCAGGTATTTTTTTGCTTTTTCACTTTACTTTGTTAAAGTATTATCAAAACACCTGTATAATCTGATGAAATCCATTCAACATGACTATTAAGATATCATATTTTTCGACAAAATTCAATATGAAAATCGTTGTAACTCTGTTTCTTCCATGTTTCATCAGTCCGGATTCCGCCATCGATTGCAGCGATTGAAACCATCTTATTCTCCGCTCCGGTCCGTGATCAGCTTTCGGTTTTTCAGCCGTATGATCGTATCCGCTCCTTTTGCGAATTCCTGGGAGTGGGTCACCACGATCACGCATTTGCCCATCTCGTGGGCCATGCTGCGAAAGAGCTCCCGGATCTGTGCAGCGGTCTCTTCGTCCAGATTCCCGGTGGGTTCATCGGCCAGAATCACCTCTGCCTCCGCCGCCAGCGCACGTGCTACCGCAACCCGCTGCTGTTCCCCGCCGGACAGCTTTTCCACTTGCTGTCTGTAATGTGTCTCCTTTAGGCCCACTCTTCGCAGAAGCTCCTCCGCACGCGCTCTTTTCCCCCCGGTCTTTCCGGAGATTTCCATGGACACCTCCACGTTCTCCCGGACATTGAGATACGGAAACAGGTGGAAGGACTGAAACACAATTCCGATGTGCTGCCTCCGGTACCGCTCTTCTCCGATCTTCCGAATGTCCTGCCCTTTATAGAGAATCGTTCCTTTCTGCGGCCGGTCCAGGGCTTCCAGCAGGGAGAGCGTGGTCGTCTTGCCGGAACCGGACGGTCCCATGACGGCATACATCTCTCCGGTGCAGAATACATAATCCGCATCCTTCAGGATCTTCAGTTCCCTGGTTTTGGAAAAATAAGAATAGCTTACCTTGTCCATTCTTAAGATCTCTTCTCTTTCCATCCGCTCTATTCCTCTCTCAACAATTCCGTTGCTTTCTTTCCGGTGGTTACAAAAAATAACAGGATCAGAATCAGGACCGCCGCCAGAAACGTCACTCCCGTGATCTGCCCGATGGCCCGCCGGGACAGGCGAAAGGCAAGATCCGGAAAAGAGGGCAAAAGCCAGGCCATGCCCGCCGCGAACCAGGACTCCAGCCAGCAGGCCGCCGTGTCCCCTGCGATCATTCCCGCAAAGATCGGAAGCAGTATGCCGGTCCCTGTCTGCACCAGCAGGATCATCCTCGTCTCTCCGAGAGACCTCCAGAGCCCGATCTCTTTTCTCAGATTCAATAACATCCTTCCGATGACCAGGACCAGGATCAAAAGCAGAATCCCGCAGGTGATCCCGAGCATAAGCCCGCATACCTTCTGTACCCCCCGCAGGGGAGTGACCGCCTTCAGATACCGCATACTGTCTTCCTGAATCGCGTATCTTTCTCCCAGAAAGTCCTGCAGCTTCTCCTTAAGCGCCCCGATCTCCTTCGGGTCCCGAATGACCGCCGTCGTCTGCACCACCGCTCCTCCGTTGAAGCGCAGACACTCGTCCAGCGGGACATAGATGTAATTCATCTCCGCATCCGCTATCGATCCACTGTCGTAATTTCCGGAATGAGTTCCGATCACTTTTACCTTCATGGTACGTGTGTCGTCAAACGCGTTGACCAGCGTGATCCAGTCGCCGATCTTCAGCATGTTCCACTCTAAAAAGCGTTCGCTGACAACCGCCAACGCCTGGGATGCGTTTTCCGGAGAAATGCCCTCCCCCTCTGTCACTTCTGCTCCCCTCTTTTTAAACTTCCAGGTCTTTTCAAGATCGTTGCTTCCGATGACGGTGATCTGTCCGGCATTTCTCTCTGCTTCACTTCCGTAGTAGTCTACCCCCATTTCCTCACTTGCTCCTTGAAAGGACTGCTGGGTCTCCGAGAAAACCTCCTTTACATCCACTCCGCGGGCGTTGGCAAGCGCAAGGTAATCCAGCCCTTTCACTTCTTCCCACGATTCCAGCTCCCGGACCAGCTCCCGGGGATAATAGATGTCCTGGTCATAGCTGAACGCCCTCTCGTCCCTGACGCGGATCGTCAGCGTCGCATCCGTCCTCCTGCCGGTCTCCTCGATGGCGGCGGCGACATTTCCCTGGATAGACGCCATGAACGCCAGGATCACCGCGATCACCAGAAACGCCGCGCCGAAAAGGAGGTTCCTCTTCCAGTAAAACAGGATATTTTTGATGCCTCTTTTTACACCTCTCATGTTCTGACTCCTTTATTCCCGCAAGCAACGAGCCAAGTGGCTGCTTGCAGACATTTGGCGACTGCCGCGAGGATCAAATACCCCGCTGCTTTGCAGCGTTGCAATCTTGATACCTCGTTGCTTGCAGCGGGGTATTTGATTTCTGCGGAGGATTTCACTGGGTATCGCCCAGAAGCGTCCTTGGATCTTTGCCCATGGCCAGAAAAATCTGCATAGACAGAACAACTCCCAGAAGGCCAAGACCCCCGCACGCGGCCCCGGCGATCGCTCCCCGGCTCCGGTACAGATCCACCTGACTGCTCACATAAAAATAGTCATAATTCCCGGCACGCAGCTCTACCTCCATGATGTAGCATATTTCCCAAAAGCCGACTTCCTGGCGCTGTTCCTGGATCTGCCGGTTGAACTGTTCCGAAGTGTCGGAGACGATCATTCGGCTGACCGGCCCTGCCGCCGCCAGGCTGATGGTAAGCGCCGCGGCCCCGGCGACGATGATGGGAAACAACTTCTCCAGAAGCGTCTGCGTCAGAATTCTGCCTTTTCTTTCCCCGCAGGCAAGCCAGACGCCCAGCTCCTTTCTTTTTTCCCGAAGTTCTCCGGAAGAGATCAGAATCACGACGGCCAAAGTTCCAAGGAGAATCACCGCCATCGCCGCTCCCGTTACACGGCTGATCTCCTGAAACGGAGCGCTCACGATCTGATTCCATTCCTCGTCCCATGTATACCGAAACTGCACATGCCATCCCCTCTGGGTAATGTCCTCCGCCACGTCTCCCAGCTTGGCTCTCATATCCGCGATATACGATTCGATCAGGTCCGGGCTTTGCAGATAAAGGAAGACCATATTGACCTGACAAAGGATCGGCTCCATGGCTGTGATGGTGGTCTGGGGAATAAAGATATAGTTTTCCGGAAGACTGTCCGGCGTATATTCTATGGTATCCCGGATAAAAGAATCCTCCGGGCACGCATAGATCCCCTTGATCTCGGCCTCAAAGGGTTTGCCCTTTGACAGTCCATAGTTTTTTGTCGTGGCGAGGGCGATGCGGTCTCCCACATGCCACCCGTTGATCGCGGCAACCTTTTCCGAGATCAGAACCACATTCTGTCCCTCATCAGCCCGGGTGATGCCGCTTCCGTCGATCAGGCAGAAGCCCGCGCCGGAAAAGAAGACGGAATACTGGCTGTCGGTCACTCCAATGAATTGAGCATTATCTGCCCTTTCTTCTCTGCCGGAAGATCGCTTAAGCAGATCGTCATACAGCGCCTGATCCGCAATGTACGGCGTCCCCTCCGTCAGGTTGGCGCCTCCTTTGACCAGGAGGTTGTAGGACGCCACCCTTGCGTCCGTAGTCAGCGTCTGTACCTCCTCCTCCTTGAACATGCTCAGGCTGTCCCGGATATTCAGATCTTCCAGCCGCACTTTTCTTACAAGGACCGAATTGCCGATACCCATCTGGGTATCCCGGATCTGCTGCTCGGAGGAGATGTTCAAGACTGCCATGAGCAGAAGCAGGGAAAACAAAGCGGTGTACACTGCTATGACCAGCAGGGTTCTTTTCCAGTGGTAGCGCAGCGCTTTTATACTTCTTTGTAGTAAGATCATATATGCCTCCTGATGGAACTGTTGCGAAATAACCGTTATACGCCATATCTGGGATACTATTTGGGATCATATTCTCCATATTCACCGGGCATACTGCCGCATCCACAAATTGCTTTGTTGTCACAGTATTTCTTGTATATAAAATAAAATTTATATACTCTGTATTTTTTTTACATTATTAAATTATCACATAATTTTGAAAAAATCTATACCTTTTTTGCAATTTTGCAGATTTATCCACAGAATCCCAATTCCTTAATCTTTCTTATAAACAACATTCAAAAAATGTATAAAATATAAGGTATCCCGTTCATTTTTGATGCAAAATCAAGCTGCCAAACAATAATCTTACGATAAAGAAAGAAGGCGATTACCTATGACTATTTTTTACATCAAACAATTGCCACATAAAACGGTAGATTTTAAGTTTTCAAATGAAATTTCCAGAACCCCTAAAAAACCGGAACGATCGCTTATTGCAGACATGAATTTATTGACTTAATAAAAAAATTATTTTATATTTATTTTATTGAAAGGAATGGTATTTTGGCTATGAATAAGAAGAATCATGCATATAAGCTGACCAATCGAGAATATGACATTCTGAGAATTCTGTGGGACTCCCAAGACCCGCTGACTGCTTCCGGTATCGTGGAGCGCGGAAACGGCTTATCGATCAACACGGTCCAGGCAATGCTCAAGAGATTACTGAAACGGGATCTGATTCATGTGGACCAGATTGTATACAGCGGCACGGTCCTGTCCCGGGCCTATCGTCCTACTCTGTCTCAGGAGGACTTTGAGACAAGGAGATATGCAGATAACATGCGCCGGATTCAGGGAGAAGACTTTTCCTGTTCTCAGTTTGTCGCCGCCTTTCTTGGTCAGGAAAACGATCATCAGAAAGTATGGAAGGAGATCGATGAGCTGGAATCGCTTCTGGCGCGGAAAAAGCAGGAGCTCAAAGAGAATGGAGGTGCGTAAACCATGAATTTTTCCCTGTCCACAGTTCTCAATACTCTGACCATCAGCAGTCTGCTCATATGCATGGCAGCCTTTCTGCTCCGGCTCTGTGTGGCGAACCGCCATCTGAGACTTTATACTATCTCCTTTTTATGTGCCGCCGCTGTGCTGCGCCTGCTTTTCCCTTTCGAGTTTCCTTTTACTTATAATGTTCGAATCTACAAACTCTGGTATGGGCTGCATTCTTTTCTAAATCACCATGAGCTGGAGATCTTTCATACCCGCATTGACTACATGCATCTGCTGCCGATTCTGTGGGCTGTTGGTTCTTCCGGAAAACTCATCCATTCTTTTTATACCTGGCAAAAGACCATGCGCGCAGTGAAGGAGTGTCCCCGCTAAACATCCATCTCTCAAAATGCAATAGAGCACAGGAAAACCTTCAAGTTTCCTGTGCTCTGCTTTTTGTTTAATCATTAATAATCCGTCTTGCCCTCACCGGCGTCCGGTAATACATGCCGGAGATGGTGATTCCGGTCCTGGGATTGCTGGCATGGACCACCTGGCCGCCGCCCACATAGATGGCCACATGGTTGATCCCGGAACGGTTGCCGTAGAACACCAGATCACCGGGCTTTAACTCCGAGTAGCTCACAGCGCTTCCGCAGTTGCCCTGGGCTCTGGAAGAATGGGGCAGGCTGATGCCGTAATTTTTGAACACCGACAATACAAATCCGGAACAGTCCGCACCTCTGGTCAGGCTTGTCCCTCCCCACACGTAAGGATTGCCAATGTACTGCTTTGCAAATTCACTGATTGCAATCCGCACATCCGACACCCCTGCGCCGTAGCGGACTTCCGTGATCGTGAGGGCCTCGTCAAGCTTCGCTCCCACGTCCACATATTCTTTGAAGAGATAACCCTCTTCTCCATCCAGATCGATCTTTACCCACTCGTCCAGCTCTTCCAGCACGTCAAAACGCTGTCCGGAACCGACGATGTCCAGCACTTCGCACTCGGTGTTGGGCTCTGTGCGCACCTTCAGGCCGTCCGTGTTCACATCTGCGATGGACTTTAAGAGAGTGGACGCCTGCTCCAAAGCCCCCGGCCCGGTCAGCACATACTCTGCCTTGATGTAGCCTTCCACCTTGCCGGATCTGACTTTCAGCCATTCTCCTTCTTCTCCGATGATATCGCAGCCTGCATCCTTTCCGATCTTACCCACAATCTTTCCGTCCATGGAAGCGGAATCCCGGATGTTGACCTTGCCCTCGCTCACGGTCACAATTCCCAGATCACTGTAACCGTCCAGATGAAAAGCTTCCAGCACCACATCACTCATGGCGTTCTCAATCACCGCCTCATCTTCTACGGATTCCAGATCCGCTGAAATTCCAATCTGGGCGCTGGTCCCGAGGGAAGCGGTCGCTTCCGCCGTGATCACCGGTACATTTCCGATCATAACTGCTCCTAAAAGAAGGGCGCTGAAATTTCTCAACCATATTTTATCTGTATATTTGATCATCATTATATGCCTCCTGGTATATTGCTGAAAAGTTCGAACAAAGACTTTTCTTTGGCCCATTCACAGGAGCAGTCCGAAATCACAGGGCGGACAGCAAAAACTCCTGTAAATATTACAGAATTATTACATTTCCAATACAATTCTATAACATACAGGAGTATTTGTCAACGACAGATTTTCAAATCTGCCATCCTTATTTTGTCAGCTTATCCACAACAGCCATCAACTCTTCGATCTTCTCATCCCCTCTGCCCTCCAGGATAGCTGCCTTTACGCAGCCTTTCATGTGAGCCTGTATGATCTCATTGTTCACTTTTCTTAAGATGGCATCCGTCGCCATGACCTGAGCGGAGATATCCATACAGTACCGGTCTTCCTCCACCATGCGCAGGATTCCGTCAAGCTGTCCTTTTGCGGTTTTCAAAAGCCGCTCAATCTTCTTTTTCTCTGCCTGCATTGCACTTACCTACAGAATCTCAAGCACCTGGTAGCCTTCCGCTTCCACGGTTTTCTTTAAAAGCTCATCGCTTACTTCCCCGGTGAGGGTCACATAGGCCGCCTGATCCTCCAGGCTTACGGTCGCCTCCACTCCCTCCAGGGCATTTAACACTTTGTCCACTCTTCCGGTACAGTGACTGCACATCATTCCTTCAATTTTCATAGTTTTTTTCATGGCATAGTCCTCCTTTTTTGCCTGTTTTTCGATTTCTTTTATTTCTGCCGGAGCAGTCATATCTGCCCCGGTAGATTTCCTTTTATAAAATGTGGGACGAAATCCTTTCAGCCGAAGTGCATTGAAAACCACGAACACGGAGCTGAAACTCATGGCGGCACTTCCGAACATGGGGTTTAACTGCCATCCAAGCAGGGGATAAAAGACACCTGCAGCCAGAGGAATCCCCAGAATATTGTAGAAAAACGCCCAGAACAGATTCTCCTTGATGTTGCGGATCACGGCCCGGCTTAGCTGGATGGCCGCCGCTGCATCCAGAAGATCGCTCTTCATCAGAACGATGTCCGCGGATTCGATGGCCACATCGGTACCTGCACCGATGGCGATGCCCACATCTGCTCTGGCAAGAGCCGGAGCGTCGTTGATCCCGTCCCCGACCATGGCAACCTTATGCCCCTCTTCCTGAAGTCTTCGGACCTCCCGCTCTTTGTCCTGAGGCAGCACCTCCGCCACCACCCGGGTGATTCCAAGCTGTCTCTGGATTGCATGAGCCGTCTTCTTATGGTCTCCGGTGAGCATTACCACCGAAAGTCCCATCTTCTCAAGCTCCTGTATGGCTTCTCTGCTGGTCTCCTTGATCGGGTCCGCCACTGCCAGAATCCCGAGAAGCTTCTGATCCGCCGCAATGTAAAGGGCTGTCTTTCCTTCCTCTGCAAAAGCTTCCCCCTGGCTTTCCAGACCGGCAGTCTCCACCTGCTTTTCTTTCATCATACGCAGATTTCCGGCCAGGACTTTTTTGCCCTTTACAAGACCTGATACGCCCTGTCCGGCTGTGGCCTTAAAATCTTCCGCCTTATAAAGAGAGATGGACTGTGCTTTTGCCCGCTCCACAATCGCTTCCGCCAGCGGATGTTCCGATGCCTGTTCCAGGGAGGCCGACAGTCCCAGAATTATTTCTTCTGAAACGCCATCAGCCGTCAGAATATCCGTCACAGCCGGATGGCCTTTGGTGATGGTCCCGGTCTTGTCAAGAACGATGGTGTCCACCAGATGGGCCGTCTCCAGACTCTCTCCTGATTTGATCAGGATCCCCTGTTCCGCGCCTCTTCCGGTTCCCACCATGATGGCAGTCGGTGTCGCAAGTCCCAGTGCACAGGGACAGGAGATGACCAGCACAGCGATGCCGGAAGCCAGCGCAAAGCTGAAGCTTTGCCCCAGAAGCATCCAGACCGCGATCGTGACCACAGCGATGGTCAGCACCACCGGCACAAAGATCCCGCTGACTTTGTCAGCCAGTTTGGCAATGGGGGCTTTGGAGCCTCCGGCCTCTTCCACCAGACGGATGATCTGAGACAGGGTAGTATCCTCTCCGATCCGGTCCGCTTTCATCTGAAAATACCCGGCCCGGTTTACGGTCGCTCCAGTCACCCGGTCCCCGGCCTTTTTTTCCACCGGGATGCTTTCCCCGGTGATGGCCGACTCATCCACAGTACCCGTACCTTCCAGAAGAATCCCATCCACCGGAATGCTCTGGCCCGGCTTTACGATCACGATCTCTCCCACCTGCACTTCTCCCGACGGAATCTCCATCTCCTGTCCGTCCCGGAGTACAAGCGCCGTCTTGGGAGCCAGATCCATCAGCTTTGTGATGGCATCCGAGGTCCTGCTTTTGGAGCGGGTTTCCATGTATTTTCCAATGGTCACCAGCGCCAGGATCATGGCTGCCGCCTCAAAATACAGATTCATCGCACTGGCGTGCGCCCGCCCCATATCTCCGTGTCCCATGGCATATCCCATCACGAAGAGCTGTGTCACACTGTACCCCGCCGCCGCGGTGGAGCCCATGGCCACCAGTGTGTCCATGTTGGGCGCTTTATGCAAGAGTGTCTTAAAGCCGTTTTCAAAATATTTCCGGTTCAGATACATGACCGGCAGTGTCAAAAAGAGCTGTGCCAGGGCAAATACCATAATGTTCTCGTGGTCTTTTAAGATCCCCGGAAGAGGCCAGTCAAGCATATGTCCCATGGACACATACATCAGGACCGCAAGAAAAGCGATGGACCAGCCAAGCCGGTGCTTCATCATGCGGGTATCATCCGAAGCCTTTTTCTGCAGGGCATTGGACTCTTTTGGGGCCTCCTGTCCTTTGACCGAAGCACCATACCCTGCCTCCGTCACCGCATCCACAATCTTCTGTGTACTGGTTGCTCCTTCTGCGTACTCCACCACCATCGAATTCTGCAGAAGGTTCACCTGCACTTTGTCAATCCCCGGCACCTTGCTGACCGCCTTCTCCACGTGCGCGCTGCAGGCACTGCAGCTCATGCCGGTCACATCAAACTTTTGTTTCATCTTTTTTACAGACTCCTTTCTGCTCCGAATACCCCACCGGGGTGTCCTGTCTATTTTGTTATAACACGAATACAGAAAGTTGTCAAGGATCATTTCCGGATTCACAAAATTTTTCAGCCATACAACAGACGCCCCGGATCACCGGGGCGCACAAAGCGTGTCATCTATGTAGTTTATTCATCCTCATCCTCCGGCGCCTCTTCCAAAAGAGCATAGGCGATATTGGTAGCATGATCTGCCACTCTCTCATAGCCGGAGATCGCATCGGAGAAGATCATGCCGGATGCCGCCGTACATTCGTTCTTCGTCAGGCGTTCCACATGATTTTTCTGGAATCTGCGCTCCATCTCATCAATCTCATTTTCCAGCCTTATGATATCCTGCACGTGCTCTCTGGTATTATGGGCGAACATGTCAAGGGAATATTCCAGGATTGTATTGACCTTGGTAC
Source organism: uncultured Lachnospiraceae bacterium (assembly GCA_910583895.1). Taxonomy (GTDB): domain Bacteria; phylum Bacillota; class Clostridia; order Lachnospirales; family Lachnospiraceae; genus Hominiventricola. Next base: position 109,933 of record CAJTYJ010000001.1, on the reverse strand, counting down.
TGATCTCTTTTAATTCCTCAAGTCCTGCACCGCTGAAACCGATATTATCTTTGATCCGGTTCTTAGCCGAATCGGCCAGATTCTCCGCATGGTCACCGATCCGTTCGATATCGTTGACCACATGGAACAGCGCACCGATGCTTCTGCTGTCATCAATGGGCAGAGTCATCTGGCCAATCCGAACCAGATAATCCGTGATGGCGTGATTCATAAAATTGATCTGCTTTTCCACCGCATAGACTTTCTCAATCTTGCTTTCGTCCAGGCTGATCAGCGCGTCAAGTGCCCGGTTGAGGTTCTCATAGGCAAGCGCTCCCATATGCTCCAATTCCATGACCGCCTCGATGACCGCCGTCGTGGGAGAAAACATGGCAGTTTTGCCAATATAGTACAGCTGGTGCTCCGAATTCTCCGTCTTCTCCTCTCCTGGTATTGCCAGATAAGTCAGCTTTACAATCCCTCTGGTAAACGGAAGTAGAAGAATCACCTGACAGATCTTAAACAGGGTGTGGGCATTGGCCACACAGCGCCCCGGATCCGAACCGGAGATCTTCACGATGATATCCAGCACCAGTCCGCCTGCCACAGTCAGGACCAGATAGATGATGATCGTACCGATGATGTTGAAAAACAGATGAATCAGCGCGGCTCTCTTTGCGTCTTTCTTTCCGCTTAAGGAAGCCAGCATTGCAGACATGCAGGCGCCGATATTACATCCAAGTATAATGTAAAAGCAGATCGGCAGCTCCAGAAGTCCCTGCTGAGCCATCAGCAGAAGGATACTGACGGTCACAGAGGAGCTCTGTATAATCGCCGTGACCACCGTTCCCATCAAAACACCCAGAAGCGGATTTTTCAGTCCGCCGAAAAGATTCGCCACCTGAGGGGAATCCTTCAGACTGGACATGCTGCCGGACATAACCGAGAGTCCCATAAAAAGGACACCGAAACCAAGCACCACTTCACCGATCTTTTTGATGCGGTCATTTTTTACAAACTGCGTCATGAGAACGCCGATGAACAAAAATACCGGCGCATACGCAGACAGATTGAAGGATACCAGCTGGGAAGTCACCGTCGTACCGATGTTGGCTCCCATGATCACACCCGCCGCCTGATACAGGGTCATCATCCCTGCGTTTACAAAGCTTACGACCATCACCGTCGTGGCACTGGAAGACTGAATCACCGCACAGAACAGGATACCCACCAAAGTTCCCAGAAACCGGTTCGTCGTGACAGCCTCCAGGATGCTCCGCATCTTGGCACCCGCGGCCTTTTCCAGGCCATCGCTCATCTGCTTCATTCCCAGCAGAAACAGCCCCAGTCCGCCCATCAGTGATACTATTACACTAATCTCCATAATCCCTCTACCTCATCGTTTTTATCCTCAGGTATACAACACAAAAGCGTATGCATTCTACATACGCTCTCTATATACTTTACTCCAATTTTATACAACTTACAAGGTATTCTTTAAGATTTTACACAAATTTTACTTTTGCCCCAGTGTACATCCGACAAAATACGCGCTTTCAGTTCCTCCAGAGAATGAAATTTCTGCTCCGGACGCTCAAATTCCAGAAATTCTACGGTCAGATGCCTGCCATACAGGTCCCCGTCAAAGTCAAAGAGGAAGGTCTCCACGCCTTTCCTGGATTCTGCCCCCACCGTTGGTTTGTAACCGATGTTGGTGATCCCATAATAATACTCTTCCCCCAAAAGGGTTTTCGTCAGATAGACCCCGTTAGGCGGCAAAAGCTTCTCCTCAGGCGGCAGAAGATTGGTGGTGGGAAGCCCCAGGGTCCTTCCGATCTGCCTGCCATGCAGCACTTCCCCGCTGACAAAGTACCGGTAACCCAAAAGCCCGTTGGCCAGAGGGATGTTGCCCTCGTGCAGCGCCTCTCTTACATAGGTGCTGCTGATGTCTCTGCCATGGCTTTTTTCCTTTTCCACCACTTCCACCTGAAAATGATACTGTTCTCCCAGACACTTCAGCGTGTGGATATCTCCTTTTCTGAGATGACCGAACCGAAAGTCCTCTCCCACCGCCACATAGGCGGCCTGTAGCTGTGCTGACAGAACCTCTTTTACAAACACTTCCGGCTCCATCAAAGATATCTCCGGTACGAAGGGACATTCCAGCAGATGGTCCGCCCCCGCAGATTCCAGCAGACGGCGGCGCTCCTCATTGGTCATGATATTTTGTCCCGACAGTCCGGACAGCATGCGGGTGGGATTCTTCTCAAAAGTAAAGATAACCGCCTGCAGCCCCTGTTCCTTTTTCGAGATTATATGGCTTAAAAGCTTCTGATGCCCCTTGTGGAGCCCGTCAAACTTCCCAAGGCTTACTGCACAGGGCGTATCTATATGAAACTTTGTTGTTCCTGTCACATAATGCATCGTTCTTCTCTCGATTTCTTTAGATTGATTCATGTATAAAAGGTTTCCGGCTGCCGGCATCAGGACCCGTAAAACATCTTGACCGGACGGTACTGCCCTTTTTCCGGATTCCATGCATAGATTCCGATAAAAGTCCCTTCATGGTCATAGACACGCACTTCTCCTTTCGGTGCATCTGCCACAAGAAGATCTCTTCGCCGAAATGGATTTCCGTTGTATCCAAGCCGGGCGGCCTCCTCTGTCAGGGTTACCGGAGGAAGCGCGGAAAATACCTTGTCCACCGGAAGCAGAATTTCTTCCAGTCTTCCCTCATCCCGCAGCTGCTCCACCTGGGAGAGACGGACGCTGTCTTTTAGAAGGAAAGGGCCGGCTTTGATCCGCAGAAGCTCCTTCATGCAGCCGTGGCACAAAAGCTTCTCTCCGATATCATGACACAGGGTGCGGATATAGGTTCCCTTGGAACAGGATACCTGCATCCGGATCTCCGGAAGACAAATCTCCAGAATCCGGATCTCGTGGATCGTCACCGGTCTGGCTTTTCGTTCCACTTCCTTCCCTTCCCTGGCAAGATCGCACAACTTCCTGCCGTTTACCTTCAGTGCCGAATACATGGGCGGGATCTGCAGAATAGGCCCTACAAAGCAATCGATCGCCTGCTCTACCTCTTCCCTGGTCACAGACACTTCGCCCCTGGCCGTGACGGTTCCTGTCACATCCTGCGTATCCGTACTCTGGCCCAGCAGAAGCACCGCCTCATAAGTTTTGTCCCGGTCTGTCAGAAGATCGCACAGCTTTGTACCGGTTCCCAGACATACAGGAAGAACTCCCTCCGCATCCGGGTCGAGAGTTCCTGTATGTCCGATCTTTTTCTGTTTTAAAATTCCCCGCAGCTTCGCCACCACATCGTGGGAGGTAAAACCGCGCTCTTTATAGATATTGATTACTCCGTTTTTCACTGCTTCTCATGCTCCGCAAGCTGATGGTCGATATGTAAGGTCAGATTGTTGACAATGTCATGGAACGTCCCTTTCATGGTCACTCCCGCCGCACGCACATGCCCGCCTCCGCCGAAATAGGACGCCACTTCGTTCACATCCACTGTCTTTTTGGAGCGGAGAGAGACTTTGTATTCCAGATTGCCGGTCTCGTACAGAAAGATCGCAACCTCTACGCCCTCTGTCATCCGAAGCTGGCTGACGATTCCGTCCAGGTCAGCGGAAGTCACTCCGAAGAACGTCATCTCTTTTCTGCGCACCACACTGACAATCCCTCTTCCATCCAGGATCCGCATGCTTTCCAGAAGTGCTTTGCCCAGGATCTGATTCTGGCGGTAAGTCTTTTTATAAAAAGTCTCTTCCAGAATCCGGGTGTATGCCACCCCTTTTTCCATCAGCATCGCTGCTGTTCTCATGGTATCCGGAGAAGTACAGCTATACTGGAACACTCCCGTGTCATGGGCAATTCCCATATACAGAGCAGAAGCTGCCCTGACGGAGATCTTCTCCGGCTCCATCATCCGGCAGAGCACTTCGCAGGTGGAGCTGGCGTCGGGATCAATCACCTGCACATCCGCAAAACCGCTGTTGCTCACATGATGGTCCACACAGATGGTTTTCCCTGCCCGGTCAAAGTACCCGGCAGCTGCTCCCAGCCGTTCACAGACCGCGCAGTCCAGCGCAATAAAACAGTCATAGTCTCTGTCCTCTTCCTCTGCCTGACGGATCTTATCAAATCCTTCCAGAACCGCAAATTTTTCATCCGGATTCTCCAGAAAGATATCTGCCTGTATCTGTTCAAAATTTTCTCTGATGTAATGCCAAAGTCCGATGCAGGCGCCCACACAGTCGCCGTCCGGTCTGATATGACCGGCAATGGCGACTGTACGGATCCCCTGCAGTTCCTTTTCAAACTGCATCATTCTTTTTCATCCCTTCCAACCACGTCGTCGATCCGTTTCGACATACTGACTCCGTACTCAATGGACTGGTCCAGAATAAAGGTGATTTCAGGTGTATTCCGAAGATTCAGCTCTTTTGCAAGCTGCCGTCTGATATAACCGACCGCACTCTTTAGTCCTGCAAGGGTATCTTTCTGGGCTTCTTCTTCCCCCAGCACACTGATGAACGCCTTGCAGGTCTTCAGATCCGGAGCCACGTAAACCTGCACCACGGAGGTCATGGGACTGATCCGCGGATCTTTGATCTCACCCCTTATGATCTCCGAGAGCACCTTCTGGACTTCCCCGTTGACCCGGGTGTTTTTAATACTGTTTTTTCTCATTCTATCTTGGCACCTCTACCATTGTATAGGCTTCCACAATATCCAGCTCCTGGATATCGTTGAATTTCTCAAACACCAGACCACATTCGTATCCGGCTTTTACTTCTTTCACATCGTCTTTAAACCGCTTCAGAGAAGCCAGTTCTCCTTCGTAGATCTGCTTGCCCTCTCTGGAGATGCGGACCTTGCAGTTTCTCTGGAACATGCCGTCCAGTACGTAGGATCCAGCGATATTGCCCACACCGGAAGCCTTGAAGATCTGGCGGATCTCCGCATGGCCGATGACCTTTTCCTCGAAGATGGGATCCAGCATGCCTTTCATGGCCCGTTCCACATCCGAGATGGCATCGTAGATCACACGATACAGCCGAAGATCCACTTTCTCCCGCTCCGCCGTATCTTTTGCCGCCGCATCCGGCTTCACATTGAAGCCGATGATGATGGCCTTGGAGGCACTTGCCAGGCTGATATCGGATTCGTTGACTGCACCTACGCCGCCGTGAATGCACTTGACCACCACTTCTTCATTGGAAAGCTTCAGAAGCGACTGTTTCACGGCCTCCACGCTTCCTGCCACATCTGCCTTGATAATCAGGTTCAGCTCTTTTAAGTTGCCGGTCTGTATCTGGGAATACAGATCATCCAGAGACATCTTAAGCTTCGTATCTTCCAGCATCTTCTCCCGGCTTTCCTTGATAAAGGTCTCCGCGAAGTTTCTCGCCTCTTTATCGGTCGTCGGGGACACAAAGATCTCACCTGCCATGGGCACATCGTTCAGGCCCAGAATCTCCACCGGCGTGGAGGGACCCGCCTCTTTGACCCGGCGGCCTTTGTCATCCATCATGGCCCGGACTTTTCCGTAAGAAGCACCTGCTGCGATAAAGTCGCCCACATGAAGGGTTCCCTTCTGCACCAGAACCGTGGCAACCGGTCCTTTTCCTTTATCCAGCTCCGCTTCGATCACAATACCTCTCGCCTGACGGCTGGGATTGGACTTCAGCTCCAAGACGTCTGCCGTCAAAAGCACCATGTCCAGAAGATCATTAATTCCCTCTCTAGACTTGGCAGATACGGGCACACAGATCGTGCTTCCGCCCCAGTCCTCGGAGATCAGTCCGTATTCGGTAAGCTCCTGTTTCACTTTGTCTATATTGGCACCCGGCTTGTCGATCTTATTGATGGCTACGACGATCTCCACCTCTGCTGCCTTTGCATGGTTGATGGCCTCAATGGTCTGAGGCTTCACGCCGTCGTCTGCCGCCACCACCAGGATCGCAATATCCGTGGAGCTGGCTCCCCGCATACGCATGGCGGTAAACGCCTCGTGTCCCGGTGTATCCAAAAACGTAATCTGTCTTCCGCCCGCCGTCACCATATACGCACCGATATGCTGGGTAATACCTCCGGCCTCTTTGTCGGTTACATTGGTATGGCGGATGGCATCCAAAAGGGAAGTTTTTCCGTGGTCCACGTGTCCCATCACACAGACTACCGGAGCTCTTGACACCAGCGTATCCTCCGGATCTTCCTGGTCTTCCAGCATCTTGCCGATCACATCTTCTTTTACTTCCGGCTCCGGATCAAAATTATATTCCAGAGCAATCTCGCCCGCGGATTCGAAATCCAGCTCCGAGTTGACGGTCAGCATTTTCCCTTCTAAGAACAGTTTCTTGATGATGACCGAGGGCTGGATCTTCATGCGTTCCGCCAGATCAGAGATGCTGATGCTCTCCGGAAGCGGAAGCTTCTTCGGCTCTAAATCTTCCTTCCTGGGCGCTGCCGGCCTGGTCTCCGGTCTTATGAATCTGCCCGGTCTGTTCTTCAGCTTGTTGATATCTGCATCCTTATACTGCTTTTCCTGCTTCTGATGGTTGCGGTTATCATATCTTCTGTTCTCCGGCTTGGTCTCCACCGGAGTCTCGAATGCCTTGTTCATCTGACGGCCGAGGGTATTCCTGCCGCCCTGTCCGCCCCGGTTGTCCGGACGGCCTCCCTGGGGACGATCCCCGCGCCCGCGGTTGTTGTAACCGCCCGGACGGTCGCCTCCTCTGTTGTCGGTACGGTTCCCCTGGGGACGATCCCCGCGGTTATAGTTTGGACGGTCCGTGCCGTTATTATTCCGGTTATAATTCGGACGATCCCCGCTTCTTCCATCCGTGCGGTTTCCCTGGGGACGGTCTCCCCGATTGTAGCCCGGACGGTCTGTGCCCCTTGCGTCCGTGCGGTTCCCCTGAGGACGGTCTCCTCTTCCCCGGTTGTTGTAGCCTCCGCGCTCGCCGCCGCTTCTGCCTTCCTGACGGCCGCCCTGAGGTCTTCCGCCTTCAAAATTCCGGCTGCCTGTCTGCCGGTTCTCGCCGCGGCTGTCAGTTCTTCTTGGCTCCTGCCGGTTCTCTGTTCTTAATTCCGTCTTTGCTTCCGGTCTCACCGGCACTTTTGCCTCCGGTTTGAATGCTGCCGGTTTTCCTTCCGGTCTGGCTGCCGGTTTTGCCGCCGGCTTTCCTTCTGTCTTTGTCCCTGCATCCCTTCTCTGCACCGGACGATCCGTCTGGGGCTTTCTTGCCGGGGTTCTGCGCTCCGGACTCTTCTTATCCCGGCTGTTCTCCGGATTATGCACGACGATGAATTTTTTCTTCTTCGGCGCTGCTTTTGCTTCCTGAGGCTGTGCACCCGCCTGCTCCTTTTCCGGCTTTTCCTGTTTTGCCGGCTTTGCCTCTCCAAGCTCCGCGCGCACCATCGATGCCTGATTATCTTCCAGTGTTGCCATATGTGTTGTCACCTCAATATTTTTCTCTGCCAGTACGGCCATTACTTCTTTGCTCGTTTTGTTCAGTTGCTTCGCGAGTTCGTACACCCGGATATTTTTATTCGACATACTTACTACCTCCAATACCTGATTCCTGTTCTAATTTTCGGATTGCCGCATCTGCCAATCCCTCATCTTCTATGGCTGCTGACACCCTTGCTTCTTTTCCGCAGGCTGCCCCAAGCTCTTCTCTGCTTCCGAAAAAATACAGCGGCACTTTGTAGTAAGTACACATGTTGCGAAAATTTTTCTTCGAAGTCTCAGAGGCATCTTCTGATACGAATACCAGCTTTGCTCGGTGCTGTCTCACTGACCTTTCCACGCTGAATTCTCCGCTTACGACCTTGCCGGCCTTTGTGGCCAAGCCAAGATAGGACAGAACTTTATTTTTCTGCAAGCTTTTCGATCTCCTTCTTTAAACTCTCATAAACTTCCGCCGGAATCACGGTCTTTAAGGAGCGCTCCAGTCCCCTGGACTTCTCCGCCTTCTTCAAACATTCTGTACTTCCGCACAGATAAGCACCCCGCCCGTTCTTCCTTCCTGTCGCATCCAGAACAATCTCTCCCTCCGTCGTCCGGAGGATCCGGATCATATCCCTTTTACTCTTTTTCTCGCCGCATCCGATGCACTGCCGCATCGGTATCTTTCTCACTGTTCCCACTCTGTCACTTCCTGCTCTGCAACGCTGCCATCGCCTTCCGGCGCCATGACACCGTCCTCCTCATAGACTTCTGCATCCAGATCTTCCTCATCTGCATCAGAGTCACAGGCTTCCAGCTCTTCATAGGATTCCTCGTCTTCATACTCCTTCGGATCCTCATAAGCTTCCCCGCCTTCATACTCCGAATCGTATGCTTCCTCCTCATCCTCGTCATCGTAAAAGCCTTCATAGAAATCTTCAATGGCATTGGCCTGGCTCTCACTCTTGATGTCGATCTTGAACCCGGTCAGCCTCGCAGCCAGCCTTGCATTCTGTCCTTCTTTTCCGATGGCCAGGGAGAGCTGATAATCCGGGACCACCACTTTCGCTGTCTTATCCTCCGGATCCGCCAGCACCACCACCACTTTCGCGGGGCTTAATGCATTCTCGATCAGAAGTGCCGGATTCTCATTCCAGTTGATGATGTCAATCTTCTCTCCTTTGAGCTCACTGACGATGGCATTGACCCGGGCGCCGTTTAATCCCACACAGGCTCCCACCGGGTCCACATCCGGATCGTTGGACCAGACCGCGATCTTCGTACGGGAACCAGCCTCTCTGGCTATGCTCTTGATCTCCACCGTCCCGTCCCGGACCTCTGTCACCTCGGACTCAAACAGCCGCTTTACCAGCTCCGGATGGGTCCTGGATACGAGGATCCTGGGACCTTTGGTGGTGTCCTTGACTTCCAGGATATAGACTTTGATACGTTCCGTAGGTGTAAATACTTCACCCTTTACCATCTCGTTCTCGTTCAGGATCGCATCCACTTTTCCAAGATTTACGCTTACGTTCCTGCCGATATAGCGCTGCACCACCCCGGTGACCACGTCTTTTTCTTTACCGTAATACTGATTAAACAGCACCTTGCGCTCTTCTTCCCGAATCTTCTGCAGAATCACATTTCTTGCGTTCTGGGTTGTGATCCGGCCGAACTCCTTGGACTTCACCTCTTCCTGTACGATGTCTCCCAGTTCGTATTTGCTGTCGATGAGCTTTGCTGCCGCAAGGCTGATCTCGGTCACGTCATTCTCCGGCTCTTCCACCACTGTCTTTTCCACAAACACGCGGAAATCAAATGTTTCTTTGTCAATGATCACGCGGAAATTGTCCGTATCCCTGCCAAAATGCCCTTTGCATGCAGTTATCAGAGAATTTTCAATGGCATCCAGCATCACATCTTTGCTGATATCTTTTTCTTTCTCCAATATGTCCAGTGCCATCTTTAATTCAGTGTTCATTTTCTGTCTTATCCTCCTTAAAAATCAAATGCCAGACGAATCAAGGCAATGTTTGCCCTGTCGATGGTCAGGACGGCCCCGTCTTCAAACTCCAGGGTCACCGTCTCCTTATCCCATGCTTTCAGGATCCCCGTAAATTCTTTCTGGCCATCCAGTGCCCGGAACAGCTTTACATCCACAGACTCCCCCTGACTTCTGATAAAATCCTTTTCCTTTTTAAGAGGCCTCCCAAGTCCGGGAGAGCTTACCTCCAGAATATAGCTTTCCTCGATAAAGTTTTTTTCATCCAGCCGGTCGGACAGTGCTCTGCTGACCAGTTCACAGTCGTCGATGGTGATCCCGCCGGGCTTATCGATATAGGCTCTCAGAAACCAGGTTCCGGCTTCCTTGATAAACTCCACATCCACAAGCTCAAACTGATGCTCTGCAAGCATCGGCATCAGAAGCGCCTCTGTCTTCTCCTCATAACTATCCCTTCTTGCCACGTAACAGCCCTCCTAATCAAAGTTCCGCCACAGCCTCACAGAGGCTTTTGCTGTTTCAAGTTTTGCATACAGACACACATATAAGAAGGAGTGGACTCTTGCCCACCCCTTTCTATCATCTGTGTTATTCAGTTATTATCAGTATAGCACAACTTCCGGTAAATGCAAGCACTTTTTCGCAATAATTTCAGCAAAATCATTTTTGTAGTGTTTTTCAGGAACGGGCACGGATTCCATTCACCATCTCCTGGCAGGTTCGGTAGAATAAGGCCATATCACCCACCGCAACTATGTAATCTGCGCCGCATGCAAACCATTCGTTGGAATCCTTTGCCTCGATTCCCAGCATTCCTGCATAAATCCCTTTTTCATTTGCCTTGCGTATCATTTCCTGGATGCTTTTCTTGACCCGCGGGTCTTCCAGCTGGCCGGGAATGCCCAGAGACACCGACAGGTCATATGGGCCGAAAAATACAAATTCCACCCCTTCTACTTCTAAAATAGCATCATAGTTGGCCACCCCTTCTTCCCCTTCGATCAGCATGACAACAGCAGTCTCCCGGTTGCTTTCCTCAAAATACGTGTCGCTTCTGCCGGTATAGCGGTTTGCACGCACATACGGACAGGCTCCTCTTTTTCCTTCCGGCGCAAATTTGGAATATTCCAGTGCCCGGACGGCCTGCTCCGGCGTTGACACTCCGGGGATCACAACCCCTGCTGCCCCGCAGTCCAGCGCGTATTTGATGGCCGTCTCATCGATCACCGGCACCCGGATCAGCGGAATCGAATCAAAGCTTTCTGCCGCCCGGATCATATCCGCGTTCGTCTCCAGACCCCAGCTCCCATGCTCGTTGTCAATGAACACGAACCGAAATCCCGTCTGTGCCGTAATCTCCACCATCTCCGGACAGCCCGTATTCACAAATATGCCCACCGGCTTTTTTTCTTCCTTCATCAGCTGTTTGAAACTTTTTTTCATCGTTATCTCCTATTCCTTTATTTTAATCAAAGGGGGCTGTTGCGAAATAACCGTTATACGCCACATCTGGGATACTATTTGTGATCATATGATCCATATATTGTGTATAAACTGCGTTTCGCAACAGCTCCATCAAACTTGCTGCGCTGCAGAGCAGCGGGGTATTTGACCCTCGCAGCAGTCGCCAAATGTCTGCAAGCAGCCACTTGGCTCATTGCTCACGGTAATAAAACTCCCGGCAAAAACGTACTGGCTTCCGGTATCCCTATGGTGATCAGCAATACGACAAACACAACTCCGATCACATACAGGATATCCGGAAAGCTTTCTTCCACCCGGATTCCTACAATACGGCATCCGGTAAACAGACACACCGACAGAGGCGGTGTCAAAGACCCAATGGCCGTATTCATCAGCAGTACGATGCCAAACTGGATTGGCGTCATCCCCAGACTGACCATGATCGGCAGCAAAATCGGCGTCATCAGAATGATAATGGATACCGTTTCCATAAATGTCCCCAGGATCAGCAGCAACAGCGTAATCATGGATGTGATCACGACCGGATTAGAACTGATGTCAAGCAGCCAGGAGGTAAAACTTTGCGGAATGTTTTTTACCGCCAGAATCCAGCCCAGCGGAGATGCCGATGAGATAATCAGCAAAATCACCGCACTGGATACCGCGCTCTGTGCTGCAACCTGGACAAACTGTTTCAGTGTCAGCTCTTTATAGACAAACACAGCGAGCAAAAATGCATAGACCGTCGCCACCACCGCTGACTCTGTCGGCGTAAACGTTCCGGACATGACACCGCCCAGAATGATGACCGGCATCATCAGAGGAAGCAGTGCATCCAGCACGATCTGTACCTTTTCCCTGCCCGTTGTTTCCTGATAACCGGTAGGATAATTCCTCCTTTTTGCCAGAAACATAATCAGCGCTATCAGACCGCCTATGGTCAGAAGCCCTGGTATAATCCCTGCCAGAAACATGGCACCGATGGATGCGCCTGCAGACGCTCCGTACACTACCATCACCAGACTGGGCGGGATAAGGCTGGCCATAGCTCCTCCGGCTGCCATCAGCGACGCCGTAATGCCCTTTCCGTAACCGTCCTTTACCATCTCCGGTCCCATAATACCGCCCACCGCTGCTGTACTGGCCACACCGGAACCAGACACCGCGCCAAAAAATCCCAGAGCCGCACAGCCGGCCGCCCCTACCCCTCCCGGGACCTTTCCCAGGATTAAGCGGGCCAGGCGCATCAGGCGCGGCGAACTGCCGTAAGCCATGATAGCACCCGACAGCATGAACATCGGCAGCGCCATCATCGTAAAGGAACTGACACCGTCCGTCATCTTCTGTACCAGAATCACAGCGGATATATCCGAGGTCATTAAAAATGCCATACAGCTGATACCGATGGCAAACCCTACGGGCACACCGATGATCAGACTTACAACTAAGACTCCAAACAGAACACCAACCATAACAGGTACTCACCCCTCCTCTTTGGATTTCACATTCTGTACTGCCAGCAGCACGAAAAACAGAACCATCGTTATGCCGCCCAGCAATACTGCCACATAATTGATTGCCATGGGCCAGTGAAGCCCTGAACTATAAATCTGCAGATTTTTCTGAAAAACCGGCAGGGATTCAAAGACCAGGATCACACAAAACGCCGCACAGACAAGATTTGCCAGCGCATCCACCCATTTTTTTATCTTCCCAGGCAGGAGATTCACGAAAAAATCAATCCGTGTATGGGAATTTTTGCTGACAGCCAGCGCCGATCCCATAAATGTCAGCCATACCATGGAAAAAATAGTAATCTCATCTGTCCAGTAAAATGCCTTCTCAAAAATCAGCCGGTTGCCGACCTGTGCAAAAGAACACAGACACATGATGATCATCAGAACTGCACAAATCTTCTCCATTACCACCTGTATCCCTTTTATTGCTTTCATAATCTCATTCCCTTTTTCGGCACAGCACCCCTGTGCTTCTCCATCTTTTATTCCGCATAGCTTCTTGCCAGATCCACCAGTTCCGTCCCAAATTCATCCGTATAGATCTTCCAGACATCCTGCATCTTTTCTGCAAAGGCGTTCTTATCGATCTCATTTACCTCCATTCCGTTGTCCGTACAGGTCTTGATCATCTCTTCCTCCGCTTCCGTGCTCAATTGTCTGTCATAGTCCCGGCACTCCTGTGCGACTTCCAGGATGACATCCTGGTGTTCTTCCGGAATGCTCATCCAGAAATCCGGATTTACGATAAACAGTGCGGTACTGTAAAAATGACCGGACAAAGACAAATAATCCTGCACCTCATAAAAATTGGAAGAGGTAATGATGGAAAGGGGATTCTCCTGTCCGGCCACGGTCCCCTGCTGCAGTGCGGTGTACAGTTCATTGAAATTCATCGGAATCGCCGTGGCACCCAGCGTTTCAAACATTTTAATGCGAATCTCTGACTGTGCCGTACGGAATTTAATGCCGTCCATATCTTCCGGAACCGTAATCGGCCTTACATTATTCGTAAAATGCCGGAAGCCGCTCTCCCAGTAACAAAGCACTTTGACCCCTGTAGGCTCGATCACTTCTTCCGCCAGCTTCTGACCGTAATCCCCGTCGAAAGCTGCCCTGGCGGTCTCCACATCCGAAAACATAAACGGCAGTTCCTCAATCGCTGCTGCCGGATTCATCGTCTGCCAGTTGGATGCCCCCATCACCATGGCAGCAGAAAGTGTCCCGTCGATTACCTGCTGAATCTCTTCCAGTTCTCCACCCAATATCCCGTTTCCGTACAAATCCACAGTGACTGCCCCATTGGTCCGGCTTTCTACCTCTTCTTTAAACTTTTCCAGAGCAATCGATGCCGGATGCGTCTCACTGTTCACATGGGCAATCTTCAGGACAATCGCAGCATCCCCTGCTCCTGGCCCGGAAGCAGCATCCTGTTCTGTTCCACGGTCTCCCTGCGTCTTTGCGCATCCCCCCAGAGATCCCAGCACAAATACCGCCGTAACCAATGCTGCCATAACCCGTTTCCCCTTTTTTTGTTTCCTCATACTTCTTCTCCTTTCTGTTGTTGGTATTATGGTATGATGGTCGTACCAATTTATGTTTACATTTTATCGTTTTTCTTCTTCTTTGTCAAGTCATTGTTGCCGCCCGGCCAATTTGACTTAAAGAATCTATTATGATATAATGATCGTCAATCTTGTACCTGTTTAACCGTGCCATTATAACCTCAGAAGGGTCTGTCATGATACAACCGCTTACCAAAAGAACCATTGCTGAAGATATTATTGATCAGCTTATGAATATGATACGTTCAGGCGAACTCAAGCCAAATACCCGCCTGCCCAGCGAACGGGAACTGGCGAACCAGTTTGGGGTCAGCCGCACCTCCATCCGGGAGGCTATGAAAGCACTGGCTTTCACCGGTATCGTGGCGATCCGTCCCGGAGATGGTACTTATGTAAATGCCGTGCCCTCTGCAGCGGCCGATGACAGTCTGTACTCTTCCATGCTGCTGCACCACAAGTCCAATTTCCATCAGACGGCAGAAGCCCGCCGCGTGCTGGAAGTGCAGATTTCCAAGCTTGCCACACAGCGGGCCACCGAGGAAGCGATTGATGAACTGGGAAAAAGTATCGAACGAATGGAACGTTTTCTTGCGCAGGAAGATTTTGACGCCTACACAAAAGAAGACCTGAATTTTCACTGTATCCTGGCAAAAGCATGTCAAAATGATGTTCTTTACTGTGCGTTGGATGCCATATGGCGCACAGCTACGGATGTGGTTTTAACCGCTGCCTCTGTCCCCGGACGTAATTTTGACTCTTTTGAGCAGCACAAGCTCATGCTTACAGCCATGAAAAACGGCGATGTGCATCTGATGGAGACCACCATGGAAGCACATATGGATTACGCCTACGAAAATCTGGTGCTGTATTTTAATTCGCTGAAAAAAGAAAGCAAGTGAGCGGCTTCCTTCCGGAAACCCTCCCTTGCTTTTTTCTGTCCTGCATGTTCTTACAGCCGTGCAACCCCGGTCTTTCTCGCCGCCTCTGCCACAGCTGCCGCCACCGCTTTTCCGACTCTTGGATCAAACGCTTTCGGAATAATATAATCCTCACTCAGCTCTTCCTCCGAAATCAGATCCGCCAATGCCTTTGCAGCTGCCAGCTTCATCTCATCGTTGATATCGCTGGCCCGCACGTCAAAGGCGCCGCGGAAAATGCCCGGAAACGCCAGAACATTGTTGATCTGATTCGGAAAATCGCTTCTGCCGGTGGAGACTACTTTTGCTCCCCCTGCCTTCGCCTCGTCCGGGAAAATCTCCGGGGTTGGATTGGCACAGGCAAAGATGATCGCATCTTTGTTCATCGTCTTTACCATCTCTGTGGTCACCATCCCGGGCGCACTGACTCCGATGAACACATCTGCACCCTTTAACAGATCCGCCAGCGTACCGGCTTTTTTTGCCTTGTTGGTAAGCCGTGCCATCTCCTCTTTGACCGGATTCATCCCTGCCTCCCGGCCTTCATAGATGGCGCCGTTGCGGTCACACAGGGTGATGTCTGCAAATCCGGCGGTCAAAAGAAGCCTGGTGATGGAGATGGCCGCTGCTCCGGCACCGTTTACCACCACTTTTACGTCTTCTTTTTTCTTGCCTGCCACTTTCAGCGCATTGGTCAGTCCTGCCAGCGTGATGATGGCTGTGCCGTGCTGATCGTCGTGAAAGATGGGAATATCACATTTTTCTTTTAATTTTTTCTCGATTTCAAAGCATCTGGGAGCTGAGATATCCTCCAGATTCACTCCGCCGAAACTTCCTGAGATCAGATAGATCGTATTGACAATCTCGTCCACATCTTTGCTCTTGATGCACAGCGGAAATGCATCCACATCCCCGAACGCTTTAAAGAGCACGCACTTTCCTTCCATCACCGGCATCCCGGCCTCCGGTCCGATGTCTCCAAGTCCCAGCACCGCGCTTCCGTCCGTCACCACCAGACACATATTGTGTCTTCTGGTCAGCTCATAGCTTTTCTCTACCTCTTTTTGAATCTCCAGACAGGGCTGTGCCACTCCCGGCGTATAGGCCAGGGACAGATCGTCCTTGGTCGCCACCGGCACCGTTGCCACCACCTCAATCTTGCCTTTCCACTCTCCGTGAAGCCTCAATGATTCCTTTGCATAGTCCATCTTTTTTTCTCCTCCTTAAAGTTCCGCATCCGTCCTCACTTCGTTCCGTAAAATCCTTCCGGGAGTGCGTTCGGACAGATGCTGTTTTTTATAAACTGCCTGATCTTCTTTTTTCAGCAGGCAGCCTGCCGGGCTGTTGATTCTATCAAATGTGCTGTCTTGTCACATCTTTCAGCCATACTTTTGACCGGTACCTGAAGGCCGCAAAGGGCAGTTTGATGAATTCATCCATCATCAGCAGGACAAACACCGCTTTCACCGGCAGATGCAGCACAAAAGCCCCGATCCAGCCGGTCAGGATCGAGCCCGCCCAGAGACTGCCCCCTTCTAAGATCAGCCCGAACCTGGTATCGCCTCCCGCCCGCAGGACTCCGACGATCACCGGACAGCTGACCGACTGGCAGAGACTGTAGACCGCCAGGATCACCAGCATAAACAGCAGATAATCCTTTGCCACCGGTCCCAGCGTCAAAGCTCCGGCAATGGTGCCGCGCATGCAGAACATGGTCACGCTGGCACAGGACGTGATTCCGATGCTTAAACACACCATCCTTCTGGCATATGTCTGGGCCACATCCAGTCTTTTCTCACCGATGGCCTTTCCCACCAGCACGCTGGTGGCCGCGGACAGTCCCACGCTCATGACCATCACAAGCTCCCGGATCACACGGACCACGGAGTTGGCGGCCGCTGCCGGACTTCCAAGCTGCCCCAGGATCGCCGCGTTGGCGGACATGCCTGCCCCCCAGAGGGTCTCATTGAGCACCACCGGAATGGACAGCACCAGGAAGTCTTTCAGAAGCAGCGGATCCCAGCGGAAAAAATAGGCCCTTCGGATCCGTACCTGCCGGTTGATCTTCCACATATATCCCACGACCAGTATAAATTCCAGACACCGGGACAAAAGGGTTGCCAGGGCCGCACCTTGCACTCCCATGGCCGGCGCTCCCAAAAGTCCAAAGATAAAGACTGCATTCAGGACTACATTGAGCACAAGGGAACAGGCAAACACCCCGGTTCCGATCTTCGCCCGCTCAATGCTGCGCATCAGATACAGGTAGCCTGTACAGAAAGCGGACATCGGATAGCTGAGTGCCACAATCCGCAGATATGCCGCCCCTCCTTTTATGACCTCCGGTTCCGAGGAGAAGATATGCATGATCTGTTCCGGAAAAAGCTCCGAAGCTGCGAAAAAGAGCACGCCTGCCGTCACGGCAAAGCAAAGGGTCATACTGAATACCTTCTCGATGGTCCCGATCTCTTTCTTTCCCCAGTACTGGGCGGTCAAAACCGAAGCCCCGGAAGTCATCCCGAAGATCATCAGGCTCATGACAAACTGGATCTGTCCGGCCAGCGATCCGCTGGAAAGCGCTGTCTCTCCCACCTTGCCCAGCATCACCACATCCGCAGTCGTCACGGCCGTGTTGATCAGGTTCTGCAAAGCGATGGGAAAGGCCAGACCAAATACGATTTTCAAAAATTCTTTCATATGTGTTATACTCTTTCTGTCAGTAAAACTGTTAAAATCCAAAGTTAGGAGGTTTCCTGTATGAAAACCATAGATCTTCATGTTCACTCCTGCCACTCCGACGGCTCCCTGACTCCCAAAGAACTGGTGGAGCTGGCTTTGAAAACCGGCCTGTCCGCCTTCGCCCTCACCGATCATGACACCACAGGCGGCATCGGAGAAGCCCTCCTTGCCGCTGCAGGCACAAAGCTGGAAGTGGTGCCCGGCATCGAATTTTCCACCCGCTGGCTGCACCGGGATATCCACATACTCGGCTACTATCTGGATTACGAGGCCGATTCCTTTCAACAGAAACTCCGGGAATTTTTAAAAGACAGAGATCTGCGCAACCACAAGATGTGCGCACGCATCCAGGAGTATACCGGATGCCCCCTCTCTATGGAAGACCTCCAAAACAGGTTTCCAAAAGCCGTCATCACCCGTGCCCATATGGCTGCCTGGCTGGTGGAAAAAGGCTTTGCAGCGACGAAAAACATCGCCTTTGACAAATATCTGGGCGAACATGCCCCCTGCTTCGTCCCCAAGTCCGAAGTGACGCCAAAAGACGCGATCCGCCTGATCCTGGCCCATGGGGGCATCCCCGTGCTGGCCCACCCGCTTTTATATGCACTGTCCCGAAAGCAGCTTTGCCTTCTGGTCAAGGAACTGAAAGAATACGGCCTTCTGGGTATCGAAGCCATCTACGTCCTGAACCGCCGGGCGGAGGAAACCTTTTGTCGTTCCCTGGCAGAGGAGCACGGGCTTCTGATCACCGGCGGCTCGGATTTTCACGGCAAAAACAAGCCGGACATTGCCCTTGGAACCGGCATACGGTCCAATCTGTCGGTTTCTTACTCCCTGCTGGAAGGATTAAAAGAGGCAAAACGCCTTAATAGTTCCCAAGAATCTTAAAGTTCACCGCTTCTTCCATGATGCCCCGGATGGCATTTTTGACTGCGCTGTCATTTAAATTGCCGTCAAAGTCCACAAAAAAATGATACTCCCAGTTATGCTCCGGAATAGGCCGGGACTCAATCTTACACATATTCAGATCGTTGTAGATAATATGAGACAGAATATTATAGAGGCTTCCGCTCTTATGAGGCAGTTCGAAGCAGATGCTGACTTTTTTCGCATCTTTTGCATACATCTTCCGGTTGGTGACGATGATAAAGCGGGTGGAATTGAGGCGGTTGTGGTTCAGCGGCACCTTCAGCACTTCCAGTCCGTGATGCCTGGCCGCCGCCGCACTTCCGATCGCTGCCTGGGATCTGTCCTGGTCCGCGGACACCTTGGCCGCCGCCATGGCCGTGTTGGCCACGGTCTCCTGCTTCCATCCCTGCTGTTCCAGGTAGACGCAGCACTGCATCAGTGCCTGTGGATGGGAGTAGACGGTCCGGATATCCGAAAGCGCTGCCCCGGGAACCCCAAGAAGCGCATGATCAATCTTTAAGATCTGCTCGCCCACAATAAAATTTTCAAATTCTTCCAGAAGATCATAAATGTCGCTCACCTCTCCCGCAGACGAATTCTCGATGGGCAGCACCGCATAGTCCGCCATCCCCTCTTTGATGGCCTCCATGCACCCTCTGAAGCTCTCCATATGGAAGATATTCACATCTTCTCCAAAGTACTGAAGCGCCGCCTCATGCTGGTAGGCCCCCTCCACACCCTGATAGACCACCCGGCAGTTTTTCCGGTCAATCTTCTCGATCTGTGTAAATGGCAGGCTCCCTGACACGCCCTCCCGGGCCAGCATCTGATACTGCAGCTTCCGGCTCATGGACATAATCTGCTGAAACAGCTCCTGCACCCCGTGACGGTTAAAATCATTGCCGGCAAGTTCCCCCAGAACCTGAAGCTTCTCCATCTCCCGCTGCCGGTCCAACACCTTTTTCCCGCTGGCAATCTTGTACTCGGCCACCTGCCTGCAGATCTCCATGCGCTCCTCAAACAAACGCACGATCTTTCGGTCAATTACATCAATCTGATCCCTAAGTTCCAGTAAATTTGTCATCTTTATCTCCATTCCTTTCACTTCGCCCGGACACAAAACCTTATGAAAACACGTTCCTTTTTTACTTTGCAGTTCTTTCCTGCAGCACCCGAATCAGCTCTCCCAGATAGGAAAGCGAGCCAAAGGCCAGGATCACATCTTCTTTTCCCGCCAGCTCATACGCCCGCTCCACCGCATCCTCTATGCTCTGTGCCGCCTGCACATGGGGATTGTACTTCTTCACCGCCTCTGCCAGATCTTTGGCCGGAAGTGCCCTTACATTGTCCGGCGTCATCACGGTGATCACTTCCGACGCATAGGATGCGGTCTTTTCGATCACTTTATCATACTCCTTGTCCGCCAGCACTCCCATAATATAAATCAGCCTTCTGCCCTTTAGATACTGATCCAGCGTCTCTGCAAGCTTCTGTGCCGCATCCCGGTTATGGGCGCCGTCCACGATCACACAGGGATCCTTGGCAATCACAGTAAAGCGGCCAGTCCAGACCGTCTTTTGGAATCCCTTTCTGACCGTCTCCTCAGACAGCCGGTATCCTTTGTTTTTCAGCACCTCAAGCACTTTCAGCGCCAGCACCCCGTTGGTGAACTGGTATTCGCCGGAAAGGGGGATCTTTACTTCCTTCCATTCCTGATAGTCAAACGTCTGAGAAAACAGTCCTCTTTTTCGGTTTACAGCCAGTCCGCCGTCTGCCGTCACCACCGGACATCCGCACACAGATGCCTGCTTCCGGATAGCCGCTTCCGCCTCCGGTTCCTGCTTGATGGTCACAACCGTACAGCCGGGCTTGATGATCCCTGCTTTGTTGTCCGCAATCTCGGCAAGGGTATCGCCCAGAAATCCCATATGGTCCATGCTGATGGAGGCCAGCACGGCCGCCACCGTATGCCGGATCACGTTGGTGGCGTCTGTCCGGCCGCCCATCCCGGTCTCCAGCACCACCAGATCACACTGCTGCTCTGCAAAATACAAAAATGCCAGGGCTGTTTCCGCCTCAAACATGGTGGGATGCCAAAGGCCCTCTGCAAGCATCTGCTGCCCGGTTTCCCGGATCCGCTCTGTCAGACGCACCAGGTCCTCCCGGGAGATATATTGTTCGTTCACCTGAATCCGTTCCCGGTAGCCAAAGATCGTAGGAGAGATGTATCTTCCCACCCGGTACCCGGCCTCTTTCAAAACCGTGGAAACCAAAGCCAGCACGGACCCCTTCCCATTGGTCCCTGCAATATGTACAAAGGAAAGCTGATCCTGCGGATTGCCAAGACGCCTTAACATCTCTTTTAGAGGCTGAAGCGTCAATTCTCCCGCATACTGATTGCATTCCTCCAGAAAGCTTTTTGCCTGTTCGTAGGTCATGTTTTATTCACTGCGCCCAAAAGGGCCTTCCTTTCTCGTTTTGCAAATCGTATATCAAATCATATCATAAGAAAGCCGCGCTTTCAAGCTTCGTCTTTTTCCCCGGCGGCGTATAATTTTTCTGTATTTCTTTCATACTAACCTGCATGATGAGACAAAATTTCCTTCGATGCGGAATGATTGGATGGGCCCTGGAAATCTTCTGGACCGGCCTGCATGCCTTTCGTGTACGCAATTTAAAACTGGTGGGCAGATCCTCTCTTTGGATGTTCCCCATCTATGGCAGCGCCGCCTTTTTGGCTCCTGTCATGCGGCGGATGAAAAACGCCTCTCTTTTTCTTCGGGGCTTCCTCTATATGTGCTGTATTTTCCTGGGAGAATATATAAGCGGCACCCTGCTGAAACGCAAAGATCTCTGTCCCTGGGACTACAGCCGCAGTCCCTATCATGTTCAGAGCGTCATCCGGCTGGACTACGCTCCGGTCTGGTTTTTGACAGGACTCTTGTTTGAGAAAATTTTGATAAAGAATATTTTGACAGAAACAAGTTGAATTTTTTCTGCATATCGTGTATCCTGTTCATAGTGATAACCCACAGCTATTGCCTGTGATATGCCCGGGAAGAGATTCCGATGCCCAACACGTCGGAGTGTGCTTCCAGTCAGCGGGCATTTCATGGGCGGAAGCAGTACTATGATCGTCCGGCTAAGAAATGTCAAGTGCTTTTAAAAATGATTTCTGCCGGACAGTAACGTCGCAAAGGCTCACGGGAGGAACTCTTATGAGTGTCCTTTCGAATAAAAATTTCTCTCGTTCAAGATGTGTCAAAGCGGCCTTACCCTTTAGTGCTAGCGCGCAACGATTTCAAATAGGAGGTATGTATGAGACATTTGATGAGTCCTCTGGACTTCTCTGTGGAAGAGCTGGACCAGCTTCTTGATCTGGCTGATGACATAGAGATGCATCCCCAGAAGTATGCACATGCATGTGACGGGAAAAAACTTGCCACTTTGTTCTATGAGCCAAGTACCAGAACCCGCCTCAGTTTTGAAGCTGCCATGATGAATTTAGGCGGCAATATTTTCGGTTTTTCTTCCGCGGCCAGCAGTTCTGCTGCAAAGGGAGAAAGTGTTTCCGACACCATTCGAATGGTTTCCTGTTACGCTGACATCTGTGCCATGCGTCATCCCAAAGAAGGTGCTCCTATGGTGGCCAGCGCCGTTTCTTCGATTCCCGTGATCAACGCCGGTGACGGCGGACATCAGCATCCCACCCAGACCTTAACCGATCTTCTTACCATCCGTTCCCTGAAAGGACGGCTTGATCATCTTGTCATCGGACTGTGCGGCGATCTGAAATTCGGCCGGACCGTACACTCCCTGGTCCGGGCTCTGGCACGCTACGAGGGCGTTACTTTTATCTTTATCTCCCCGGAAGAATTAAAGATCCCGGGCTATATCAAAGAAGATGTCCTGGAAGCCCAGCAGATCCCCTACAAGGAAGTGGAGCGCATTGAGGATGTGATGTCCCAGCTGGACATTCTCTATATGACCCGGGTGCAGAGGGAACGTTTCTTCAATGAAGAAGACTATATCCGGCTGAAGGATTTCTACATATTGAACAACAAGAAGATGCGGCTGGCCAAGGAGGACATGATCGTCATGCATCCCCTTCCCCGGGTCAATGAGATCGCCGTGGAAGTGGACAAAGATCCCAGAGCTGCCTATTTCCGTCAGGTGCAGTACGGAGTCTATGTGCGTATGGCCCTGATTCTCACCCTTTTGGAGGTGCATGTATGTTAAATATCGGCGGATTACATGAAGGCTTTGTACTGGACCACATTGAAGCAGGCAGAAGCATGGAGATCTACCAGTATCTGAATCTGGACAAATTCGACTGCTGCGTCGCCATCATCAAGAATGCCAAAAGCAACAAGATGGGAAAAAAAGACATCATCAAGATCGAATGTTCCATCGATGAGATTGATCTGAATGCCCTTGGATTCATCGATCACAACATTACCGTGAACATCATCCAGGATGACCGCATCGTGGAGAAAAAGCGGCTGTCTCTGCCAAAAGAGATCAAAAATGTCGCCAGATGCTGCAACCCCCGCTGCATCACCTCCATCGAACAGGAACTGGATCATATCTTTGTCCTGACGGATCCGAAAAAGGAGATCTACCGCTGCAAGTACTGCGAGGAAAAGTACCGCCGCAAGAAAAAATAAAGATTTTAAAAGGGAGCTGCATCATCTGCCAGCTCCCTTTTGGAACGAAATTGATTCTTCTGCCGCAACAGCCGCGGCTTCTTTTTTTATGTTCTGCTTTTTCAGCCGGTTCAGCACCCACTCTCTTGCAAGCTGATAGAAGAAGGCAAAGACCGGGACTCCGATGACCATCCCGACGATCCCGAACACTCCTCCGAAGAGCAGAATCGCAAAAAGTACCCAGAAACTGCTTAGATGGGTGGTGTTGCCCAGAATCTTTGGTCCCAGGATATTGCCGTCAAACTGCTGCAGGATCAGGATAAAGATAATAAAATAAATACACTTCACCGGATCCACCATCAGAATCAGAACGGCTGTCGGAATCGCTCCGATAAAGGGCCCGAAAAAGGGGATGATGTTCGTCACTCCAATGATCACACTGACCAGTACAGCATAAGGCATATCCACAATACTGGTGAATATCATGCAGATCAGTCCGATGATCAGGGAATCCAGAAGCTTTCCTTTGATGAATCCCCCCAGATAATCGTTGATGATATCTGCCTCTTTCAGAATCCAGTCTGCTGTCTGCATCTGGTCCTCTTTCAGATGCTCTTTTGGCGGAAAAAGTGCATAGACCACCTGCTTTGCCTGGCGGGCAAAAATCTTCCGGCTGTTCATAAAGTACACGGCAACAATCAGTCCGATCACCAGGTCCTTTGCCGTCATCAGAAGCGTCAGAACACTGATCGAGCCTCCGCTGATAATATTATTGATATTCGGAAGAAGCTGTGTTTTGGCAAAATCCTGCACTCCATTCAGAATCTGCTCGGAATACTGCTCCACATAGTTGATCAGAAAAGCGTCTTCCTTTACCAGCTTTTCCATCCATTCGGTGGTGGTCAGGATATAGCCCGGCATGGCAGTCACCAGCATCTGAATACTGCTGAACACCTGCGACACCACCATCGACACCAGCACATAGATCACAAAGCAGAATAAAAACAAGCTGAAAAAAATACTTACGCCTGAAAGCAGCCTTTTTAGCTTCTGTGCTGTCGCTTCCGGCTTTTTCTCAAGTTCAAAAAGCTCTGCCATACGGCGCTCAAACCAGTTGCAGACCGGCGAGAGCAGATATGCGATCACCGCCCCGAATGCAAAGGGACGCAAAATCCTCATGATCGTTCTCACATGCGCCTGTATACGGTCAAAGCGAAAGAGCAGAAAAAAGAACAAGATACACATAGCCACTGTAAAAAATACAGCTAATCCTTTGTGATAATAGTCCTTCCAGTTTTCTTCCATTGATTTCGCCTCATTCTTCTGTAAAATTTTCCATTAGGAGTATTGCCCGACGGCCAAAAGATATACTTTTGCCTCTGCAATCACATTATATTACAGTTTCTTCCATAAGAAAAGTAAAAGTTTGTCAGGAAAGACACTTTAGCCTCCCCTGTTTCAGTACCAGCACCGTGTCCGCCTGTTTTGCCACTTCACTGGAATGAGAGACGATGATCACGCATTTGTGATACACCTTTGCCGCCTCGCGAAAAAGCGCCATAATCTCCATGGCCGTATCTTCATCCAGATTTCCGGTCGGCTCATCCGCCAGAATCACCGGATTGTCGGATGCCAGGGCCCTTGCGATCGCCACGCGCTGCTGCTGCCCTCCCGACAGCATCCGCACGTTTCTTCTGCATTCTTCTTTCGTAAGCCCCACCTTTTCCAGAAACAAAACGGCGTCCTTCGCGGCGGTAAGTTTTACATTTTCCTCCGGCGTCATATAGTCAATGAGGTTATAATTTTGAAAGACAAAAGAAATGCTGCTGCGTCTGTGATCCTCCAGCCCCTTTTTCTGAATGTCCTCGCCCTCAAAAAGAACTGCTCCCTGTTTTGGTACATCCAGCCCTCCAAGAAGCGACAGGACTGTCGTCTTTCCACAGCCCGACGGACCGAGAATCACATAGATCTTTCCCCGCTCAAACGTCTCCTGAAGATCCTTAAGGATCATTCGGTCTTTCTCATAATAATAAGAAACATGACAAAATTCCAATACGCCCATGGTTTCCTCCTGATTTCAGTTCCGCATCTGCCCTCTCTCCGCCCCGGCGTCTGGAAGCATTTTCCTTCACTTCTTTCCGTAAAATCCTTCCGGGGCTTCTTTCAGGCAGATGCTGTTTTCCTGATTTATTCGATCATCGCCAGCAGTTCCTTTGGTCTGCGGCGGGCGACGGCCCAAAAGGCAGTGCCCGTGGACAGCCCGATTACCAAAATTCCCACAAGCGCAGCCGATCCAAGCACTCCGGGCCGCATTCTTGCATCAAAGGAAAAATCACGGTTGATCAGATCTGCGTTCACAGCTCCCTCTGCAACCAGATCTTCGGTAAACTCCTTCGCTTCGGTCTCTTCGGCAATCTGGCTGTAGAGCCAGTCCCCCGCTCTCTGCTCGGCAGCCAGCAGAATTCCTGCTGAGATGCAAAAAGCCGCAAAAAAGACAAATGTGCATTCCAGAAAATGCTGCCACCAGATATTTCTCCGGGAAATTCCAAACGACATCAGAATCCCCGCCTCATAGATGCGGTCCCGCTCCCGCAAAATCAGAATCAATGTAAGCACCGTAAGACCTGTAATCACAGTCAGAACGAGCATCAAAAGCGACAGACCGCCAAGCCTTGTCAGCGGTTCCATGCTGTTTTGATACGCAGCATTATTTACCGTGATCTTTGTATACTCCGGATCAAAAAGTTCCGCCTCCTCGATCGTTTGAACCACCTGACCGATCTTTTCCGGATCCTTCACAAAAAAGATCGCTCCGCCGGTATAGACTTTCCCCCGCTCCGGCCTCATGGCCTGCACCATCTGCCGGGTTGAAGCAATATCTGTAAAAATAAAATTCGACGGAATATCATATTCCGGTGTCTGTCCGGAAACCGGCGTCTTCTGCACTTCCTCAAACAACCCGATGATCTCCAGGTCATAGGATTCTTCCGACGCGCCTTCGGCCTCCGCTTTTGGCAGACGCAAGGTCAGATGGTCCCCCAGCGTAATCTGATTCAGCTTTGCCAGTTCTTCCGAGATCAGCGCTTTTCCTGTATCCGCCTCCTTCACATGGCGCCCCTGGGTAAGTTCCAGAATGCCCAGTGAAAAATATTCGTGAAGACTGGTGTCCGTGTTCCCCAGCACTCTGGTCTGGTGCGCCTTTTCGTCCCCTTCCGCGGAAAATTTGCCGGGCCTGATTGCAAATTCAGAAGTGTCCATATAACAGATATCCAAAGCGCTGAACGCTTTGATTCCGCCGATCTCCATGATACGGTCCGGCAGTTCCAGATCGATCTGATTCTCTGCATCCGGCCTGCCATAATCCGGGGTAATGCGAAAATAGCCGCCGATGCGCTCCCGAAGCTGTGCGGCCGACCGCCCGGACGCAAGGCATATCGATGTGCCTAACAGAAGCAGCGTCACCATGACGGACAGGGTGACAAGAAGCAGGGCGCTTTTGCCGGTCTTCCGCGTCACATACAGCCAGGCTCTGTGGCGCGCATGGATCGGTCCGGTGAAGGTTTTTCCAAATCTCCGGCGCCGGACGCTGGCGGCGGAAAGACGCAGGCGCTCTCCCCCGAGCCTCATAAAGGTAACGAACACCGTACCTAAGGCCACCGCCATCATGGCCAGAAAAGTCAGAACGCTTTCCCAAAACGTGAGCGCATAAGAGAGCGGTTCCTGCCTCACCGGCGCGCGGTCAATATAGGTAACGCCCGTCTCGATCTCATAGGCCGCCTCAAAAGCCGCCGCGTCGACGGAGGGATTCGTAAATTCGGTCCATGCATCACCGACGATCCGCGCGGCGGGACCGGCCAGAACAAAGGCCAGCAGAAAAGCCGGTAACACAATCATGCTGGTTTCCAGCAAAAACTGGGCCAGGATCGTCCGCTCACGGATTCCAAGGGAACGAAGGAGATTCATCTCCTGTCTCCGGCTATGCATCCACATGGCCAGAACCAGCGACAGGATCACAAGTGCACCGGCCATCATGATCACCACCAGCAAAGTGGCGAGCAGCACCATGGTGAGAAGAGGCTTTGCGGCAGCCCTGTAGTCTTTATCATAGCGGCTGATGGAGTAGCAGCTCCAGTCCACATGCTCATTTCCTTTGATCTCTTCCATAACCCTGCCGAGATCATCCGGATCATCCACATATATGGTGATGCTGCCAAGAAGCCGGTCTTCCTCCAGGGCAAGTACATTCCCTCCGTAAAACGTGTTGTACTGCACCTGTCCCCAGTGCCGAAGCTCAAAAGGAGCGAACACGGTATTGGCAAGAATATTGGGTTCCGCGATCCAGTCCGAAAGCTGCTGCTCAAAATTGATGCGGAAAATGCCCGCGATCTCGGCCCGATAGACCTCTCCGTAGAGTTCTCCGGACATCAGGTCAAAGTTCTGCCCCTCTATAAAATCACCGACGGAAAGGTTATTTCTCAGGGCAAGCTCTTCGGAAATCAGGATTTTTCCGGAATCTTCCCTGTGAAGATGCCTTCCTTCCGAAAGCTCCATGGCTCCGTTTCGAAAATACGGATAATACTCGCTCTCCTGCACGATCCGAAAATCATTGGATGCAGCCTGGCGCCGGTTGGATTCCTGCATCTCCTCCGGTATGCGCTCCTGGCTCTCCCTGCTTTGTTCCATGGACAGGGCAAAGCCTCCCGGATGCACCTGAAGCCCTGTGTACAGCATCTCCGCTCCCATCTCGCTGTAATACCCGCTGACCCCATCTATGGACGCCAGTTCCTCCGCCACCGACTCCGTAATCAACGGAATCTTCAGACTGCGGACCAGATCTCCCTCTTCGTTATAACTCAAGTCATAGATCTCGTCTCCGGGAAGCGAAAGCATCTCGATGTTCAGACCGGTCGAAATGCTTCTGCGCATATCTTCCGCCGCCCGGCCGGCGCTTTGACGGATGGAAAATCCGGTTAACATAAATACTCCCATAGACAGAAGAATGAGAAATAACAGGACGCTCCTCACCTTTTTTCTGATCAGATAGAGACCGGCTCTTCTGAAAATATTCATAATACCTCCCCCGTAAGTCCTGGCAGCGGCCCGTATCACTGCTGCAGATAACTGTTGACGGTTCTCTGCAGGATTTTCAGGCTGCTGTCAATGGATTTTTCATTTTCCAGAATGTTGTTGATCTCGCTGTCCGCAAGGGACAGGGCCTGCTCGTACCTCTTGAACTGCGGCTCAATATGTCCCTCCTCGATGACCCGCCCAAGCAGATTTCCGCTGATGACCGTATCTCCTTTTTCCATGTCTTCCTGAAGGATATTCTCCATCTCCCGGGACTGGGTCACCGCCTTCAGCACGGAAGCGCCCTGGGAGTACCGGAAAATATCGGTCTGAAATTTTTCATCATAGGTCAAAAGCTTTAAAAATTCCCAGGCCAGCTTTTCCTTCCTGGTGTTGGCACTGATCCCCATCAGAAGCGTATCCACCTGGGAGAGATTCTCCCCCTGATTTCCCGCCGGCATGGTAATGCAGTCCCACTGAAAGTTCGCATACCGCCGGATCTTGTAAGGATAGGTCTTGTAAGTCCGGTACTCCGCAAAGGTCAGAGGCATAAACGCCACCCGTCCCCCGTTAAAGTCCTCCTGCACCACCTTCTGGCCCTGGTTCAGTTCGTTCAGCTGCCGGATATACTTGACCGATTCGACGATCCGGTCATCGGTAAAATAGCAGGCGGAACCGTCGGACTTGAAGATCTCCCCGCCGTTGGAACACACGGCGTCCATCCAGTCAAAATTATAGATCCCGAAGTAATCAAGGGCCCCATCCCCATCGGTATCCTTGGTCACCTTTTGGCAGATCTCATACAGATCCTCCCAGGTCCAGTCCTGATCCGGCATCTCGATCCCTTCCCTGGTCAGAAGGGTCTTGTTGACGAACATCAGCGTGGGCATCACCTCGTAGGGCAGGGCGTACTGGGCCCCGCCGTACTGACCCGTCCGAAAAGCGCTGGAAAAATACTGCTCCTGGTCAAAATCCGGATCTTTCCGGATCAGGTCGTCCAGATTCTTCATCACGCCCAGGGAGGAAAACTGGTTGAAATCATTACTCAGCACCATGAAGACATCCGGCTCCTCCCCGGCCAGCAGCTTCCTGGACAGCCATTCGGAATAGTCGTCCTTGATCACGCCGCTGTAATAGTGGATCCGCACGCCCGGATGTTCCTGTTCAAACCGGTCGATGGCCTGGTCGATGATGACAAAGCTGTTGGCATTGGCCACGTCCCAGTTGCTCCCGGTAAACATTCCAAACTCCAGCACGATCTCCTGATTTTTTTTATATCCGGCAAAAACAACTGTCAGCAAAAGAAAAAGAAGCATTGTTAAAACCGCCCAGAAAACGCGCGGCACGGATTTGAACCGGATTCGCCTGTACCATCTGTTCATGATTCTTCGTCTCTTACATGCTTGGCCGCATTGGTCTGCACCGCCCAGATCGCAAGCTGAGTCCGGTCTCTGAGATCCAGCTTATTCAGGATCGTGCTCAGATAATTTCTCACCGTTCCGTCCGAAAGCTTCAGCGCTTCGGCGATCTCCTTGTTGGCGGCGCCGGTCTCCACCTGAGCGATGATCTTCCACTCGGTCCTGGTCAGCTCCTCCATGCCTTTGTTGCCCACCTGGATCGTATAATCCGCCTGGGCCATCTGCGAAAAGAGCTTCAGCACCTTTGTGGCGATATCCGGGTTGATCATGGCCCGCCCGCTGTAGACGGTGCGGATGGCATTTTCCAGTTCCTCCATGGACACTCCCTTCAGCAGGTAGCCGCTGGCCCCGAACTTCAGGGCATTGTACACATATTCATCATCATCAAATGTGGTCAGGATGATGATCTTAACCTCCGGATAATTCTCTTTGATGATCTGGGTGCACTGCACGCCGTCCATCTTGGGCATCCGGATATCCATCAGAATCACGTCCGGCTTCTGCCGGCGGATACACTGGATCACTTCCTGTCCGTCAGACGCCACATCGGATACCTCGATGCCCTCCTTGCTGTTCAGTACGATCTGAAGACTCTGACGAATCAGCTCCTGATCGTCTGCAATCAATACTTTAATCATAGGTCTCTCCCCACCGAATCGGTATACGGGCGGTCACGGTAAAGCCGTGCTGTCCGTCAAAAGCGACGGTCCCGCGCAGCATCTCGATCCGCTCTTTCATATGTTTGGTTCCAAATCCATGCTTCATCTCTTTGCACCCGACGCCGTCGTCCCGGATTGTCAAAAGGATCTCTCCGTTGATTCTCTTCAGGGTGATCCAGACAGACCGGGCTCTCCCGTGCCGGACCGCATTGGTGATCCCCTCCTGAATGACCCGGTAAATAGCGTTCTCCTCATCTTCATCGAATTTCAGGTGCTTTTCATCGGTTTCAAAATAAATCCGTACATCCGACACGTCGCTCATGTCCGTCACCATCTTGCGGATGGCCACCTCCAGACTCAGGCGTTCCAGCGCGTCGGGGCGCAGTTCGTTGACGGAACGCCGGATGTCCTTGATCCCCTCCCGGCTTACCTTGGACAAAAGCAGAAGCTGCTTTTTCGTCTGCTCCGGCGAGATCTCAATCAAAGCCAGACAGGCGTCCAGTCCTGTCGCAATCCCCGTCAGCGTATGCCCCAGCGTATCGTGAATCTCCCTTGCCAGCCGGTTCCGCTCCCTGGTCTGGGCCATGCGCTCACTCATATCCGCGTACTCTTTTAACTGTTCATTGGCCGTCTGCAGCTCATGGTAAAGCTGGTTTACTTCTTCAATGGTTCCCCTCTGGGCATTGATCACATAGACGCAGTAGACGATAAAAAGGATGATGTTCAAAGAGATCATGACGTTGTAGACGCTGAACAGATACTGCTGGGTGCTGGAGCTGTAATACCGGATGTAATCATCAATGTTATATAAGGGCATGTAGATGGACAGAAGTTCATAGTCCGCCACCAGATACCCGCCGATGGCCAGAGCCACAAAGAAGAGCTTCAGCTTTCCGTCCTTTACAAAGGCAATCACATTGGCAAACACCAGCAGAAGCAGTCCGTTGTAATTGAAGTCCAGCTGAAAGATCACCCCGCCGCATACCGCCATATCCAGGATCAGCGTCACCACGATCCAGCGGTTCTGCAGCTCCTTCATAAACTGCCGGAGCAGAAAAGTCAGCACCAGAATCCCCATGAGAAACAGGCATATCTTCAGATTATTGCCCGGATTCGCCGGGATCGTCGCCACGCCGTCCAGAAATGCTCTGGCGTCATAGCGAGCAAGTATCTTTCCGGTCGTCACATGGATAAACACGCACAAAAGTGCCACAGCCGCAAAATTGAGCGTCAGCAGCGCGCCCTGAAACAGGGTGATATAATGGTCTTTTTGGTCATTCATATGCCACCTCCAGCGCTACTGCCAGCCGTTGACTTCATAATCATCCAGATTATCCCGGGTGATCATATAAGGTTCGATGCTGATGTAAGGCTCCACTTCCCTGCCGCTTAAGTAGTCGTACGCTGTCTGGGCCGCCACCTCTCCGATGGTCTTGGGACTCTGGGCGCTGGTTCCCGTCACATATCCAAGCTCCAGCATCCCTTTAAAATCCGGAGAGCCGTCGATCCCGTAGATCAGTACATCTTTATCCCTCCGGTACTGCTGAAGCGCCGCCAGTACGCCAAGCGCCGTCGGATCGTTCCCGCCCAGCACCACATTAAACTCCGTCCCTGTCTTCAGAAACTCCGCAACGACCTCCGCGGAAACTTCAAACTCTCCGGCTCCCACGCCGGTATACACCACTTCATAGTTGTCATTCCCTTCAATCATATCCAGAAAGCCCTGCACCCGGTTCTCGATGGAGGTCTGGATCGGATTGCCGATGACCACGATCCTCGCATGATTAAGTCGTCGCATCATATCCTCCGCGCAGAGCGCGCCCGCCAGGTAATTGTCCGTCTCCACGATGGAGACCACATATTCGGTGTCTTTTACCACCGTATCCACGTCAATCACCACCACGCCCGCTTCCCTGCACGCCTCCAGGGCAGGCTTTACTTTCTCCCAGTCCACCGGATTCAGGAACAGGACTTCGATTCCTTCTTCGATCATCTCCTGGATCTGAGCGTTCTGCTTTTCCTGGTTCTGGCTGGGGTCCCGGGAGATCAGAATGTCTCCGTTTCCTTCCACCACTTCCTCCAAAGCCTCATGAAGCACATCAAAATAGGGATTGTTCCTGGTCATATAGGTGGCGCCGAACAGCCGGGGCGGATGTTCCCCTGCCGGTTCCTCCATCCGTCCGCAGCCGGGCAAAAGCCCGGACAGAAAAAGGATTCCCAAAATCAGCCAATACTTTTTCATCTTTTCCTCCGGCACAAAAGTCCCCTAAAGCCCGAAGGCTCAAGGAGACTCTCTTTACATGTGAAAAACCGATTATCTTCCCGCTTTTTTGTTGCGGATAAAGTCTACGTAGACTGCCAGCAGGATGACAAAGCCTTTGACAATATACTGCCAGTTGGAGTCCACGCCCATAAGGTTCAGACCGTTGTTCAGCACACCGATGATCAGCACACCGATCAGGGTTCCTCCAAGCCGTCCGGAACCGCCGCTCATGGAAGTACCGCCCACGACCACCGCCGCGATGGCGTCCATCTCCGCGCCGTCACCGGCTGTGGGCTGTCCGGAATACAGACGGGATGCCACCACCACGCCCGCGATACCGGACATGATACCCGTATAGGTATAGACGATAAATTTTACCCTCTGTACATTGATACCGGAGAATTTCGCCGCCTGGGCATTGCCGCCCACCGCATAGATATGGCGTCCAAGCTGCGTCCGGTTGACCATGAGTACTGCAATGATGAACACGATGATCATCAGGATAACCGGCGTCGGAAACGGTCCTACATATCCAGCACCCGGAAATTTGAAGGTGTCTGTCATACAACGGATCGGAGAACCGCCGGTCAGCACAAGGGCGATTCCCTTGGTGATGTTCATCGAAGCCAGGGTCACGATAAAGGGCGGGATATCCGTCTTACAGATCACAAAGCCGTTGAACATGCCGACCAGCGCGCCCACGCCGATGGCTGCCAGGAAACCTACGATCTCCGGAAGGCCGAAGTTCACCACACAACCGGCTGCCACAACACCGGACAGCGCGATTACCGAACCAACCGAAAGCTCGATGCCGCCCAGGATGATGACCATCGTCATACCAGTTGCCAAAAACAGGTTCGAAGCATTCTGTCTTAAGATATTAAACACATTTTTCGGGGTCAGAAACGTCGTCCGGGTGGTCGGAAAAATCACCAAAAAGATACACATCGCCAGCAGTGCGATGATAATGCCGATATTGTCTTTAAAATATTTGACAACTCCATTTTTCATTCTGGCTGTCATAACAGTTCCTCCTATTCAAGTTCCGCTGCAGCCCTCCCAGAACCCGGGGTATAGATGCATTTCCGGCCGCTATGCGTCCTGAAATCCATCTGGGCCCTGTACGGGCTTTCGCTGTTTTCAAGTTCCGCTGCAGCCCTCCCAGAACCCGGGGTATAGATGCATTTCCGGCCGCTATGCGTCCTGAAATCCATCTGGGCCCTGTACGGGCTTTCGCTGTTTTCAAGTTCCGCATCTCATGGGATGCTGTTTTTTATTTTGCTGCAAGTTGCATGATGGATTCCTGGGTGACACTTTCATGATCCAGACATCCGGTCACGCGGCCGTCGTTCATCACATAGACACGGTCACTCATGTTGATGATCTCCGGAAGCTCCGAGGAGATCATGATGATGGACATGCCCTGCTTCACCAGATCGTTCATAATTGTATAGATCTCTGCTTTCGCTCCCACGTCCACGCCGCGGGTCGGTTCATCCAGAATCAGAATCTTTGGATCTGTGGCCAGCCAGCGGCCGATCATCACCTTCTGCTGATTCCCGCCGGACAGGTTGCCGATCACCTGCTCCTGACTGGGCGTCTTGGTCGCCATCATATCGATATATTTCTGTGTAATCTCTTCTTCCTTTTTCGCATTCACGTGAAGACTTTTGATAAACTGCGAAAGCACTTCAATCGTGGAATTAAAGCGGACGCTCTGCACTTTGTAAAGTCCCTCTTCCTTACGGCTCTCCGGGACGAGAGCAATCCCATATTTCAACGCATCCACCGGAGACTTGATCTGCACCTTCTGTCCTTCCACATAGACATCCCCCGTCATATGCGGCGCAAGTCCGAAGACTGCTTTCATCGTCTCACTTCGTCCGGCACCAACCAGACCTGCAAACCCGATAATTTCCCCTTTTCTAAGCTCAAAACTTGCATCTTTCGCCATCTTTCCATCGGAAATATGCTCACATTTCAAAATCACATCCCCCGGCGTCAGATAATCCCTCGTATAATAATTGGTCAGCTCCCGGCCAACCATCATGGCAATCAGATCGTCTTTGTTCGTCTCTTTTACCACTTTTGTGCCGACGGTCTGTCCGTCACGCATGACCGTCACCCGGTCACAGATCTCCTCCAGCTCGCTCATCTTGTGCGAAATGTAAATGATCCCCACGCCTTTCTTTGTCAGCGCGCGCATCGTCTCAAAAAGGAATCCCACCTCTTTGTCCGAGATCGAAGACGTCGGCTCATCCATAACCAGAATTCTGGAATTAAAGGAGATTGCCTTTACGATCTCCACCATCTGCTGCTGGGCGATGGTCAAATGCTCCACCAGCGTATCCGCATCAATATGCATCTCATAGGCGTCCAGAAGCTCCTGTGCATCCTTTGACATCTGTCTGCGGTTGATGTTCAGCTTGCTGCCCGGTTCTCTTCCAAGGAAGATATTCTCGGCAACCGTCATATACGGAACCAGCACCAGCTCCTGATGCACGATGGAGATTCCCGCCTCCCGTGCCGCCACAACACCGTCAATCTTTACCTTCTGCCCCTCGATATAGATCTCTCCCTCTTCGGCATGATAGATACCGCCAAGGACCTTGATCAAAGTGGACTTTCCGGCGCCGTTCTCTCCAAGAAGCGCATGTACTTCCCCGGCCTTTAACTGAAGTCCAACATTTTGGAGGGCTTTTACACCCGGGAAAGATTTACTGATTCCCCGCATCTCAAGTAAATATTGTTCACTCACGAAATCGCCACCACCTGTCTTGTATGTATTCAGAAAAGGACTCTGCTCCGCTTACAGGAGCAAAGCCCTTTCACTGTCTTGTTTACCAGTTACGGTCCTTTGTATTGCTTACTGCCAGCCGTCTGTTCCGTAATCGTCTACGTTGTCTGCGGTTACAAGGAAGGTCTCGATCGGAATAAATTCTTCTACCGTCTCGCCGTTCAGCCAAGCATATGCAGTCTCTGCGATGGTCTTGCCGATGGTGATCGGAGACTGAGCGCCGGTACCCTCAAGCATGGTGTCTTTCAGAAGCGCTTTTACGTCCGGAGATCCGTCCACGCCGTAGATCAGCGGAGATACGCCTGCTGCATCGGCTGCTGCGTATGCGCCAAGAGCGGTCGGATCATTGCCGCCGAAGATAGCGACTACATCCGGGTTTGCAGTCAGAAGGTCTGTTGCTTTCTCATTTGCCACCTGCTGGTTGCCCTGTGCATCCTGCTGTCCAACGATATTGAAGGTCACGCCGGACTCCTCGATTGCTTTCAGGAAACCATCGGTTCTGTCGGTTACAGACTGCATGGTCGGGGAATCCAGTACAAGGATATCTCCGCCTTCCGGAACTTTCTTCGCCAGGTCTTCGCCGCAAACATAACCTGCATTGTAGTTATCAGAACCTGCATAGGAAGTCAGATAACTCATATCACCAACCTGTGTATCAAAGCCGAACATGGTAACTTCTGCATCTTTCAGCATATCCAGCGCCGGAATGATACCGTCTGCATCTACCGGGTTCACGAACATGATCTCTACGCCTCTGGAGATCATATCCTCGATCTGATCGATCTGGGTATTGGAATCGTTGCCCGGATCCATGGAAATCAGGGTATCGCCATTGCCCTCTACTACTTCTCTGATCGCTGCTTCCAGCGTCACGAAGAACGGATTGGTTCCATCCATACAGGTATAGCCGAATACTTTTCCGCCGCCTGCTGCCGGAGTCTCCGTCTCAGCCTCTGCATCGCCTGCTGCCTCATCCGCTGCCGGTGTCTCTGCGTCTGCCTCTGCATCTGTTGCCGGTGCATCCGCTGCCGGTGCCTCTGTAGTCTCAGATTTTCCACCGCATCCTACTGCCATTGCAGCCACCAGAGCGGTACATAACAGTGCGCTTACAAATTTTCTCTTCATTTTTATTCCTCCCATAGAGTTATTTGTATTACATGTCCTATCTTAATGGATTTCCTTCTCTTTTGCACCTGTAAAATGTAACCATTTTCAGATGACATTTGTCATGTTATTTTTTAGGGAAACGCTGATGAAAGCATTTCCCGCGCCGGATTTACGCTGCAAAGCAGCATTTTCTTCTGCAAATCCGTGCACATCCGCCAAAGGCTCCAAGGAAGCGATAACGGAATCAGTGCTTCCTTAGAACTTTCTCTGCTTCCATCCGCTCTTAATCTTTGCTTCCAGCTCTTCTAAAGTCTTTATCCCGCTTAAGGCGTCAAACTCTTCCACACAGGATGCTCCTTCTGCTGCCGCCAGACTGACGCACTGCTCCATAGGGTATCCCCTCAGAGCCGCACAGAGAAATGCCGCAATGCTCGAATCCCCGGCTCCCGCACCGGAACGCACTCTCTTTGGAACATAGCTTTGGAAGAATCCCTCTTTGCCTGCCCAGCCGTCAGCATCAAGCCCGGCTGCCTTGGGAATCTTCTGAATCACCTCTTTGGCACCGGCGCGGTAATACATCCCGGAAGCACCACATTTGATCAGCAGAACTTTTGCTCCCAGCTTCATGGCCTGATCCGCCAGAGGCCGGATGTCTTCTTCCACATTCAGGATCTCTGTCACATCTTTTCCGTCCGCCCTTTTCATCCAGGTCTCATATCGGTCATGATCCAGCATATAGCAAAGTTCCTCGGCACTTGGAACAAAGAAGTCCACATAAGGGAGCACATCGGCAAGAATCTGTCCCCAGTCTTCCTTCCCGGCCTCCGATTCTTCATCCACAGCTACCAGGTCCAGAGAAACCGCAATCCCTTTTTCCCGAACTTTTTTCAGCATATGCAAAAGTTCGGCTCCGCCACCTTTGTACATGCGCTTCATGGTAGCTGGATAACCAAAATGAAAAAGCGAAAGATCCGAAAGTTTTTCTTCCGGAATATCTTCTGTGCCAAAGCTGTCATTCGCTCCCGGACTGTGCAGGAAGATCCGGTCGACTCCGGGAGGCGCCACGACGATCGTATAGGAAGTATTGTCCTTTTCGTCCACCACCACATCCTGGTCTGCACCGTATTTTCTCATAATTCCAAGTACCAGATCCCCGAAGGCATCCTTTCCGATCTTGCCCACCAGCCGCACGTCAGCCCCGAGTTTTTTCAACGCCAGCCCCGTATTGGCCACTGCTCCTCCCGTATGGATCGTGGCAGGATCCATCTGTATCAGCTTTCCGGGAATCAGATAGTCCGACAGATTCTGGCTCTTTCCCGGCGGAAACACCGGTGTGATATCCAGGCACAAATGCCCTGCAACCATGATTTTTTTCTCCATAAAAAACCCCTTTTCCATTTAAAATAATTTCGTAACCGTTCAGCCTCCGGCTTCCCTGTTACGGAATCTGCCCAATCCAAATCGCCTTCGGTGTGGGGCAGATTCCCTTGACTCAATTTTCGTGTTTTCACAGACTTTGCAGGAGATGCAAAGTCCTGGGCTGATCTGTTACATAATTTCTGCCTGTGCAGCTGCAATAACTTGCCAAAAGCAGATTCTTATGTTACTAATAATAATATACAGAAAAATAATTGCAAGAGGTAATTGTAAAGTTTCACAAAAAACCACACCAAAAGGAGACTTGTTCTATGGAAAATGTACGTCTGGGAAAGACAGAGATCACCGTCAACAAAAACGGATTCGGCGCGCTTCCCATACAGAGAATCCTAAGGGAGGATGCCGTCCGCCTGCTGCACAGAGCTTATGACGGAGGGATTCGTTTCTACGATACGGCACGTATGTATACGGACAGCGAAGAAAAGCTGGGCGCCGCCTTTTCGGACCGGCGGGCACATCTTTTTATCTCCTCCAAGACCGGAGCTGTGACGGCGGAAGGATTCTGGAAGGATCTTGAGACGACCCTTTTGAACTTAAAGACCGATCATCTGGATATCTATCAGTTCCACAATCCTGCCTTCTGCCCGAAGCCCGGGGATGAGAGCGGGATCTATGACGCGGCTCTGGAGGCGAAGAAGAAGGGGATGATCCTGCACATCGGCATCACGAACCACCGGCTGAATGTGGCTCAGGAAGCCATCGAAAGCGGACTTTACGAGACGCTGCAGTTCCCCTTCTGCTATCTGTCCGGCGAACCGGAATTAAAACTGCTGAAAGGCTGCCGGGAAAAGGATATGGGATTTTTGTCCATGAAGGCCTTATCCGGCGGTCTGATCACCAACGCAGCCGCCGCCTACGCGTTCCAGGCCCAGTATCCGGAGGCACTGCCTCTGTGGGGCATTCAGCGCGAGGAGGAGCTCTCCCAGTTCCTTTCCTTCGTGGAGCATCCGCCGGTGATGAACGAAGAACTCTCAGCGGTGATTGAAAAAGACAGAAAAGAGCTCCTCGGAGATTTCTGCCGGGGCTGCGGCTACTGTATGCCCTGTGCCGCCGACATCGAGATCAACAACTGCGCCCGCATGTCCCTGCTCCTGCGCCGGTCCCCTTCGGCTCCCTATCTGACGCCCGAGTGGCAGGAGAAGATGAGAAAGATCGAGGACTGCAGACACTGTGATTCCTGCAAAAAGAAATGTCCGTATGGGCTGGATACGCCGGCGCTTCTGAAGAAAAACTACGAAGACTACAAAGAAGTGCTGGCGGGGAAAGCGTTATAGACTGCAACTTTTTATCCCTTTTTTTCATTCCGTTCCCGAAAAAACAGGACAGGGTATGACGTACATCCCTGTCCTGCTTTGGATCTTTGATTAATTATTTTTCATGCTGTTTCTTTTTTCTGGCTGCCAGAATCAGGAAGAAGCTTCCTGCCGCCAGCAGAAGTCCCAGAATGGTCAGCGCCGCATATCCTCCTGCGTCCTTCTGACTCCCGACTCCCGCCGTCAAAGGCACCTCTTCATTTTTAGAATCCACAAACGTCTCCGACTTCTCCTCCTGAATGATCACTTCTCCCTCAGAAGGCTGTACCTGCTCCGCTCCTTCCCCTGTGTTTGCTGCAGTTTCGGGTTCTGTCTTTTCTGTCCCCGGGACATTTCCGGAAACTGAGCTTCCAAAGACCGTCTGCAAGCGTCCCTGTTCTGCAGGCGCCGTCCCCGGCGCCGGTGCAGGAACTTCCGCCGCATGCTCCGTTTTGCCGGAACTTCCTTTCCGCTTTCCGGAGGAACCCTTGCCCGGCTTCTGCTCTTTGTCTCCTGATGTGTTCTGACCTGGTTTCTCCTGCGT
This sequence comes from uncultured Lachnospiraceae bacterium, assembly GCA_910583895.1. GTDB lineage: Bacteria > Bacillota > Clostridia > Lachnospirales > Lachnospiraceae > Hominiventricola. The sequence goes on along the minus strand of CAJTYJ010000001.1, from coordinate 70,146 downwards.
GTCCCCAGGATTGTTCTGACCCGGCTTTCCTTCCGTGTCCCCTGGATTGTTCTGACCCGGCTTTCCTTCCGTGTCCCCTGGATTGTCCTGACCCGGCTTTCCTTCCGTGTCCCCTGGATTGTCCTGACCTGGCTTCTCTTCGGTGTCCCCCGGATTGTTCTCGCCCGGCTTCTCTTCGGTATCCCCCGGATTGTTCTCGCCCGGCTTCTCCTCTCCATCCCCCGGCGTCCCGGTATTTTCGTCTTTTTTCACCAGATTTTTCTGTGCATATTCCAGCGCCTCAGCTGCCGCGTCCACCTCTTTTCTGGAAGAACTTCCGCTCTCCAGCAGTCGCTGCACCTGATCCAGCGCTTCCTGATACGCCCGGAAGCTCTCCGGCGTGTAATCCTCCTCTGCCGGATTACCTGCCTTTTCAAGGGCTTCCTCCAGCACTTTGGTATCCACATAGACATACAGATTCTGCACTTTCAAAGCGCCGTCCCACAGACCGACTCCCACATGGCCATCGGAGAAGTATCCGTCTGCCGCATCAAATGTATAAGTCAGGCAGGCTTCCTCTGCATAATCTGCATAGACCTGCAGCGCTCTGTCCGTTCTCACCACTTTGATATGATGAAAGGCTCCGTCGTTGACCGGCCCGGGCAGTTCTCCGAAAGCAATATCTCCGTCCACACCGAACCGGAACAGTCTCACCCGACGGCTGTCTGAGAACTGCAGCGCATAGGCTCCGCCCCGGTCAAAAGGATTCGTCGATGCGGACGCCATAAACAGATTGATCAGGCCCTTTTCAAAACTCAGATCCACCTCTATGGAGCAGTCTCCTTCCACCGGTTCTGCCGACATATAAAAATCATTGGCCATTGTATTCTCATCGAAAAGCGTCTCGTCTTCGATGGTCCAGTCTCCGTTCTGAATGACATATTCCGGGATATTGGTTTTAAAGTGATTCTCCTTCACCTCTATGGTAAATTCCAGAGTCAGAGAAGGATCTGCCTTGCTGGCCGCTGTGACCACCGCCGTCCCGGCGCTTTTTCCGGTCACGGTGCCGTCTTCGCCGACGGATACCACATCCGTACCTGACGTCACGCTCCATGTGAGCTCCTGGCTCACACTGATGGGAAGCACATATGCTTTCAGCTTCCGCTCATCGCCGACATAAAGCCGCTGAGTCCGGGCCATCGCGGAGCCCACTGCCTGAGGAACCGTCACTTCCGCTTTGTCCTTCCAGATACTCTTCAGCGGATAGATCACGATATCCGCCCCGGCTTCTGTCCCTTCCACCAGCACGGACGCGCCCACGCTGGAAGGCGACGGGAAGATCTGGTCAGCGCCGGCCGCCGTGTATCCTTTTGTAAACACCTCCACACTGGACTTGTCCACATACACATGAAGATCTACGGAACCGTCCGTATTTCTGGATACATGCTGTCCATATACTTTCGCAAATTCCCCGCTGATGATGATGCCCGAGCGGCTCCTGTCTATACTGATCTGCTCATTTTCCAGATCATACACGACCAGCGTCTCTTCTCCCTCGCCGGTGCGCAGACGAAAGCCCACCTTTCTGGTGCCCTCCTTCGGATAAAAGCGGGAGACAATCTCGTATGTATCACCTGCGAAATCCTGGAGCAGTGTATTGTTCTCTCCGACTGTCACTCCTTTGTATTCCATCTTCTGCTCTTTTGCGCGGAGGGTTTCGTATGCCTCCACCGGCGTCTGGGTCAGCATATATCTGCCGTCCTCAAGAACCAGCCCGGTCTTCAGCTGAAGATTAAACGTTCCGTTAAAATCAGAACCGTTCTTTACCGCCACCTGATTGCAGTAATCGTTCCACGTATTCATCCAGTTGCATTCGATGATCTCCGGAATCGACGGGTTCTCTGCGGTTCCAAAATCGTGCAGGTAATAAGTCATGGCCGCATAGGAATCATGGCCGAAATTCATAATTCCGTCCTGGGACGCATAATACGCATCCGGAATAAACTGCCAGTTTCCGTCCTGCTGTCGGAAATCACCTACTTTGTAATAGCGTCCCCCTCTGGAAAGCACCCACTTGATCTGCCCGTCCTCCGTCTCCACAGGGTACAGATCCGGGCACTCCGTATGGAGATCTTTGTAAGCGGCCTCGCATTTCCAGCTCCTGAGATTGTCCGAGGAGTAGATGCGCAGGGGGCCGCCCGCCACCACCATAAACCATTTATTCTCCCAACGGAACACTTTGGGATCTCTGAAAGCGCCGTCCTTCAGAGGATCTGCCGTCCAGTCCGCCGCGATCTCGTCCACCTTTGTCCAGCTCATGCCCTCGTCTTCGCTGTACGCCAGCTTGATCCGCTGTCCGTTTCCGTCCGCTGTAATCAGCGCCACCAGTCCGCCTTCGCCTCCTGAAAACAGGCCGGAAGTATTGTTCTCATCCGCCACAATACAGCCGGAGTACATAGCCCCGTTGGCGTCCGGGTACAGCGCGATCGGCTGATCCTCCCAATGCAGAAGGTCGGTGCTGACCGCATGGGCCCAGTGCATGGGTCCCCAGGCCCGGTCGTCATAGAACTGATAAAAGAGATGATATTTCCCTTTGTAATAAACCATTCCGTTGGGGTCATTGGCCCAGCCTTCTTTTACCGAATAATGATACTGGCCTCGGTAGGGCTCGTTGTAGTAGACCTCATCCGGCTTCAGACGGTGCACATTGATGCGGTAGACCGCCGAAGCCTCCGTCTCCCGTTCTTCTTCCTGTGTACGGACAGTACTGGTAACCGTGAGCAGGTTGATCCCCGTCTCCACCGGTATCGCATCCCCGGCGCCGTAAGTATTCCCTTTTTCATCCGTCACGGTTACCTTAGCATCCGCGCTTCTGCCTTCTGCCTGAACCTTCACTGCGGATACGTCGTTTCTTACATACTGGATGGTGATCGGTTCCGTGGAGATGAACTGCGGTCTCCTCTCTGCCGTGCCGGCCTCCGCCGTCACATACAGATCGGCAAGCAGCGGGTCAAAGGTTTCATCCAGTTCTTTATAATAGGTATTCTGGAAGGTCACTTTACTGTTCCAGTTCAGCAGTCCGAAAACTCCTTCTCTGCGCACCGTGCTCTGTCCCAGGTTTCCCGGCTGCAGCGTATAGTCTCCGGTGCTGGCTACCAGCCGATCATTCACATAGTACAGAATCCATGAATCGGCCGCCACGACTTTCAGCGTATAGGTTTCATTCTCCGCAGCCGGAACTTCCTTTTCGTCGATCAGCTGCAGCGCCTCATCGGCCTGCCATCTCCAGAATTTACATTTATGGCTGCCCACATCGATGTTGACCGCATAGCACTCCTTATTTGCCAGATCGCCGTCACTGCGGAAGACAAGGGCCGCGGCTCCCTCCCCGCTCTCGAACGTCACATCCGTTGCGTAGACAAAATTCTTTCCGGCCGTCTCCGAGAGCGCAAAGCAGTCTCCTTTTCCTTCTGCATCGCTGTAGAGACCTTCTTCTGTTATCTTCCAGTCACCGCCGTGGTATGCAAGTTCCTGCAGATTCGTGCGGTATGCATCCGGCACCGCCTCTTCATCTGTCCGGTTCTCAAATACCACGCGGGAGAAGACCGCCTCCGAATCAAAGGTCAGAAGCCCCACATATCCTCCCGTCCAGCCGGGGACCGTCCCCGATATCCTGCAGGATTCCCCGCCGGCATTCCCGAAGGTGTAGGTAAACGCACCGCTTTTTTCCATCTCCAGCTTAAGATGAAGGGGCTGTGTCAGATCAATCCTGCTTCTGTCCCCGTCGCCTTCCCAGACGTCTCCAAGCTCCGGTCCGAATACCCGGAACAGATCCCTGTCCGCGCTCCGCCCCGTGTCCACATTGGCGCCGTACCATCTCGACGGAACCCGGTCCTTTTCGGCCGCTCCGAACACCAGTCCGGCAGAATTCTTTCCGTTCACGTTATCACCGGTAAACCGGACGTCCGCCTCCAGAAGAAACGCCTCTGCCGGCTCCTCAAGTCCGTCATACATTACGAAATGATCTCCGGCATTCTTTGCCAGCCGGATCCTTCCCGACGCTTCGTCAACCTCCATAACAGCGTCTCCGATGTTCCGAAAATCCGTCAGGCCCTTTTCCTCTCCCTCATCCGAAGTCTGCACCGGTGTAAGAACCGTATTGGTAAACTTTGCTCTGCTCTCAAAAGTCAGCAGTCCCGCATATCCGCCTTCATAATCCTTAAGTCGTCCGGTGACGGTCAATTTCTGATCCGGAGCATCTGTCTGCCACGCCTCATAGGTCACATCTCCTCCTTCCGTCACCTCAAGCTTCAGGTGAATCGGTTTCTTTGCATCCAGCGTTCCCTCAATCGAAGCCTGTCCGATATCCTGTGCGCCTCCTTCTACCTGAAAGACTCTGATATTCTTATCTGCAAAATTCACATTGGCTCCGGTCCATTTGGCCGGAATGTCCCCTTTGTCCCTGATTCCAAAAGACAGCGCCGCAGAGAATCCGTCTTCCAGCAACATAACGTCCGTCTCAAAGGTAAATCCTTTGACCCATTCCTGACTGAAAATCCGATGCGTATCTCCATCGCTTTTATCCAGCACGATACCTTCTTCACCTTTGGGCTGATCCGCCTTTTGTTCCAGCTGAACCGGCGCCGGAAGCTTCTGTTCCGGAGAAGCCTCTGGCTGCACCTGATTTTCTTCCGGTGCAACCGGACTCTTTTCCGATACATCCGGGTCTTCTTCTGATTTGTCCGGTATCTCTTCCGGTTTCACCGGGGTTTCCTCTGACTGGCCCGGAGTCCCTTCCGGTTTCACCGGGGTCTCTTCTGACTGATCCGGAGTCCCTTCCGGTTTCACCGGGGTCTCTTCTGACTGGTCCGGAGTCTCTTCCGGTTTCACCGGGGTCTCTTCTGACTGATCCGGAGTTTCTTCCGGTTTCACCGGGATTTCCTCTGACTGGTCCGGAGTCCCTTCCGGTTTCACCGGGATTTCCTCTGGCTGGTCCGGAGTCCCTTCCGATACGGCCGGGGGCTCTTCCGGCGTGACCGAAGGCTCTTCCGGTACGGTCGGACTCCCTTCCGGCGCGTCCGAAGAATCTTTCGGTGCGGCGGAACTTTCTTCTGGCTGAACCGTTTTCTCTTCCCGCGCCGTCTCCTCCATGATCTGTTCCGGTTCTTCCGCCTGTACACGGAGCTCCCCCACTGTCAGTCCGTTCAGCAGAACCATCAGAGCCAGCGCTGCGCTGAGCTGTCTCTTCCACCCCCATCTTTTCTTTCTACCACCTGTCATCTCTTTCTCTCCTCTTGTCTGATAACTGCATGCATACGCATTCCTTCCTGTGACCAGTGCCGCATCCTCCGGGAGAAAACAAAAGCTTCTGTATTCTGATCCAGATTTCTCTTTTTCCCGGCAGATATGATTCTCGCTGATTGTATTATAGAGGCATTTTCACGAAAATACACCTGAAGTATGTCACGACTTATTGTTACATTTGTCACAACTTTCCTTCTTTGCATTCCAGGATTCCGGCAGATTTTATTTCTCCTGGCCAGCAGAAAATCAATCTCGTAATTGTGGCGGGATGGAATCAAATCGGATACCTACACATCCTGAAGCTTAAAAAAACTGACAGGACAGCACGCTGCAGATGAATGAATTCCGTTTTTTAATATTGAAAAAGAGGAGGATTTAAAGATGATCCAGACAAAACATCCCGGCCGCTTCTCACAGCCGGGATGTCTTTCCCATTTTTTATAGATTCGTATACCCCATCGGGACCTCGCCTGCTTTTTGGGCCGAATACCGGCCTTAACCGCCACATTGATTCTGGCATACGTATTCTCTGTTTTTCTTATTTCTTAGGCGGTTTTGTCACTCCTGCAGCAGATTGAATCTGTGCGAGTGTGCCTGTCCTGACTCCCTGAGCCGTTACGCCAATGACTTTGTAAGAATACTGTGTAGATGGATAAAGCCCTGTATCTATGTAGCTGTTCTTGGATACCCGCTTCGCGTTTTCAAGCAGAACATATTCACCGCTCTTTCTGTCCAGGCGATACACTTCATAATAAAGAACTCCCGGCACTTTCTTCCAGGACAGCTTCATGCTGTCCGCCCCGGATGCACGTGCTTTCAGGTTCTTTACCGTATCAAGAACCGTCGTTGCCACTATCTGATTCGATTCATTTCCCACAAAAGAGTCCCGCTCCGGAATCACTTTATAATAAGCTGATTTTCCGGTAGGCAGGCCTTTACAAGTGTAACTGGTCCCGCCTTTTGTCGCCAAAAGCTTCCAGTTTTGGCCGTCCGACGACGTAAGAATGCGATATCTTTTTGCACCGTCCACTTTGCTCCACTTCAGCGTCACACTGTTGTAGGTCGTTTTCTTTACATCAAGGGAACAAGCACCCCCAAGCGTCGTCTTTCCTGATGTCTGTGTATACGCCCCATATGTCTTTGTCTTTCCCGACTTCCCGCAGGCACGGACTTTAAAGGTATATTCCACACCGCATTTTGCCCTGGTGAATTTATAAGACGTCTTCTTTGAGACAGCCAGCCTTTTAAAACTGTTTGCATTCTCAGGCGTAGTCGAATACAGAATCTCATAGTTTTTCGCACCGGCCACTGGACTCCAGTTCAGTATAATGGTATTGTATTTTGTCTGCGCCGCAGTCAGATTCTTCACTGTCCCAAGAGCAGCAGAAGTTCCTGAATTGGAAGTGGAATTCGAGTTTCCACCAGAAGCGGAACCAGAAGATGAACCGCTGTTATTTCCTGTAACCCGTGCATCTCCAAATGCAATAAAGATATAATCAAATGTATGGACCGATGACAATTCAAGAATTCCCTGTTCTTTTATCTTTGTTTTATAAAAGTAAAAACGCTCATTCGGCGCAAGCTTACTCCATCCACATGCGATCACCTTTGAGTCCATTTTCAAACCTGGAACTTCAAAGGATAAAACCGAAAACTCTCCTCTATTCCCAGAGCTTGTAAAATCTTCCCCGTCGCTGCCGCGCAATTTTAATACAAATGCACTGTACTGAGCAGGATTTTCCACGTAAGGCTGGTAGTTATTATATGTTGTCTCAGCATCAGAATTCCTCCATCTGTCCCCCTTAAACCAGTACCTGGCCGAGGCTGCTTCTGATTTAATTCTGCCATACACCAATTCTTTATATGGTGACGCATCTATCGTATAACAACTAAGCTCTATATTAACGGGAAGCGCCGGATCTCCTGTCGACGTTGTAGGTCTCTCATACCGTGCCTTTTCCACTCTTATTGTATTCGCCGGCTCCGCCGCCTGAACCGACACGCCCATTAAAAGGAGTAAAATGAACGCATAAACTACCAGTTTCACTTTCTTCATGATTTCTGTCCCTCTTTCTCAATTTTCTATTATAAATTCACCCCTGACCAGACGCCAGATGTACAAGCAGGCAAACCCATCTGAAGCCCCCATCCCGTGAATTTATAACACTTCCAAAATATGGATATTCTAATTATAAAGCACCCCCCGGGATGTCTACACATTTTATGAAAAATGAAAAAAAGCATGACGCTCATTATAATAGTCAAGACAGCTTATAAGCCCTGCCTTAGCAAATACATCTTTGGAGATTGAAAGACCGTCTGCCTGCAGTACCAGGTAAACGGTCAAAGTGACATATTTTATTTTGCTTTCCGAAAACAAAACGGATATCCTTTTGCGTTCTGTCTATCTTCCTTCCAATCCGGACTCCCTCAGGATCTTAATGGAGAAAAGGGAGAGGACTCCGCAAAAGACCATCATGGCGCCAAACGTTTCCCAGGAGCCGTAGACCTTTTCCAAAAGACCGCTGTCCTGCAGAAGAACAACCAGCAGGTTTGCGGACATATGTCCGATCATGGGAACCAGAATTCTCTGGGTGCACTCCATCAGCCAGGCCAGATACAGGCCGATCAGAAAAGCGTAGAGCCCCTGGACCAGATTGCCGTGAAAGAGGCCGAAAACAACAGCGCTGAAAAAGATCGCTGCCGGCGGACGCATCATGGACCGGAAGCGCTGATACATCAGGCCCCGCATGGTGAGTTCCTCCACTGCCGGCCCGAAAAATCCCACGGCTGCCAGCTGAAGCCAGATGCTGCCGCTGTACAGTGCTTCGGCGGTCTCTTCGTATTCACCCGCCCAGGAAGACAGAGGCAGCAGATTGATCAGGCCGTTGCCAAACATCGCCAGCGCGGCAGTGCCAATCACAGCCCAAAGGAGGTCTCCTTCCCTTAAAGGAAACCACTCATCTTTCCAGCCAGCCCATCGTTTTCTCTGAATGTCTTTGTAATACAGCCAGCTGTAGAGGGGGATCGTGACCAGCGCTGCCAGCAGGACCACCAAAATAGTCTCTTCCACCAGATGGTCCAGCAGATAATCTGCTAAATTCCACGGATTTCCCCCCTGGATTGTCCAGACGACGCCAGCGGCTACCACATAGAAGATACTGACGGTCACCTGGATCAGCATGTACAAAAGGACCGGATACAAACTCCTCCAAAGGCCCCCCAAAGTCACTTTTCTTCTGCCATCCATGCTTTTTTCTCTCCTACATCCGCTCAGGCGCTTCAAAGCCAAGCAGGCCGATGCAGGTCTCAAGAACCCTTCTGGTCAGTACCAGAAGCTGGATCCGGCTCTTTTTCACATGCTCGTCCTCGGTTCCCAAAATGCTGGTCTCGTGATAAAATTTATTAAATGCGTTGGCCAGATCATAAATATAGGCGCATATTTTGTGAGGCGCAAGTTCTTCATATGCATTTTCCATGACCGCATTGAACCGGGCCAGCTCCCGCATAAGCGCCCTGCCGCTTTCATTTTCCTCTGCCAGAATCGGTGCCTCCAAGACTGCTCCCGCCTGTTCTTCATACTTTTTGAGAATCGACTTGATCCGCACGATGGTATACAGAATGTAGGGGCCGGTGTTCCCCTCCGAAGAGGTGAACCGCTCGATGTCAAAGATGTAGTCTTTGGATGCCTGGTTGGACAGATCTCCGTATTTTACCGCAGACAGCCCGACCACTTTCGCGATCTCTCCTGCCTCCTCGTCACTCATGGGACGGCTTTCCCGGATCTTCTTCAGCATCTCCTCGTTGATATCCGACAGCAGGTATTCCAGACGCATGACACCGCCTTCCCTGGTCTTAAAGGCCTTGCCGTCCTTGCCGTTCATGGTGCCGAATCCTAAGAACTTAAGGTCCGTATCCGCCTCCACCAGGCCGCATTTTTTGGCGCAGCGGAACACCTGGACAAAATGCATTTCCTGCCGCTTGTCCACCACGTAGACAATCCTCCGGGGATGATAAAGTTTCATCCGCTCCACCAGGGTCGCCAGATCTGTCGTCGTGTACAAGGATGCACCGTCTGATTTCAGGATCATACAGGGCGGTACTTCTTTGGTGTCCGTCTCCTCTTTTATGTCAACCACCAGTGCCCCGTCGCTTTCATACGCATAACCCTCGTCCTTCATCTTCCGGACCATATCCGGGATATAGGGCTGGGCATCGGATTCCCCTTTCCAGAGATCAAAGTCCACATTCAGATTGGCATAATTGCGCTTCAAATCAGACACGGACACGTTCAGAATATGCTTCAGCAAAGCCTGATACCCCCTGTGCCCCTGCTGCAGCTCAAAGGTTGCTTTCATGGCAGCATCTTTGTACGCGGTATCTTCCTTGGATCTTGCACTGGCCGCCGGATAGATCTCTTCTAACTCTGCGATGGTAAAAGGAGCCTCTTTTGGATAAGCGTCTTGAAAATCCGGATCAAAATAGGGAAGATCTGGTTTTCTTTCTTTTAATTCCATAATGATCAGCCCCATCTGCAGACCCCAGTCTCCCAGATGGACATCTCCGATCACCTTGTGGCCTGCAAACCGGGCGATTCTTTTGACACTCTCTCCGATGATCGCCGAACGCAGATGTCCCACATGCAGCGGCTTCGCCACATTGGGCCCGCCGTAATCAATCATGATTGTCTCAGGCTCTTTTACTTTTTCATAGCCCAGACGCTCCTCCTTGTGCATGTCATTCAGATAACCGCTCAGAAAACTGCTGCTGATCTTCAGATTGATAAAGCCGGGGCTGACCGCCTGTGCCTCTGCCAAAACCTCTGTATCCGCCAGTGCTTCCACCACATCACTGGCAATCATGATCGGTGCCTTATGATACTCCTTTGCCGCCGCCATGGCACCATTGCACTGGTATTCGCACAAATCCGGACGGTTGGACACCGTCACTCTCCCATATTTTCCGTCGTATCCGGCCTTTCCAAAAGCCTTCTCCATCTCCTCTGTAATCAAATCCAGTATCTTCTTCAACTTTGTCATCCTCCTGTCTAGCGTACTGTTTCTTCCATATAATATTGTATTCCTCTCTCACACCGCTCTTGGCATGTTCCAGTTCAGGTGATACGCCAGCATGCGCACCACCATCACAATCAAAGCCCCCGTAAACATGGCATATTCTTTCTGCATGCACAAAAGCAGATAATCATAGCAGGCTGCCCCCAGAAGCGAAGCGCAGGCGTAGATATGCTTTCTGAGAATGGCAGGCGTCAGGCCCGCCAGAATATCCCGCAGCATCCCGCCGCCCACCCCGGTCAGCATGCCAAGAAAAATCACAAACTTATGATGGGAACCATACCCTGCATCGATTGCCACATTGACGCCCAGCACCGTAAAAAGCCCAAGTCCCACCGCGTCCGTAAAATTCAGAATCCACTGAAACAGCCCTTCCGGCAGATACGGAATCAGATGCTGGTTCCAGTGAATGGCAAGAAAGGTATAGAAAGAAGCGATGAGTCCCACGGGGATCAGCATGGGGCTTATGAACATGGACGGAGGCACGATGCCAAGAACCACATCCCGCATAAATCCGCCTCCTGACGCCGTCACAAGTCCCAGAAAAAGAACGCCAAAGAGATCCATCTTCCGGTCAATGGCCAGCATGGCACCGGAGACGGCAAAAGCGATGGTCCCCAGAACTTCCACGATAAATGGTATATTCATAACAATTCCCTTCCGAAAAACGGACACAGCCAGTAAAAACTTAATTCAGTATAGGAAAAATACCGTCGTTTGTCAAGCGGTGCCAAAGCGGCAAAACCGGCCCCTTTGACTTTTCACGGCAAATCTACTATACTAAGCAGAAAGTATGAGCCTGTACAAAACAGGAGAAGGAGAACAAAACCATGTTAAAAATCGGATCCCATGTGGGGATGAATGGAAAAAAGATGATGCAAGGTTCTGTGGAAGAAGCGCTCTCTTATGAGGCAAACACATTTATGCTCTATACCGGAGCGCCCCAGAATACCAGGCGCAAAGAAATCAGTGAACTGCATATAGAAGCGGCGCAGGCGCTGATGAAAGAAAAGGGGATCGAGGAATTTATCGTCCATGCCCCCTATATCATCAATCTGGCCAACTCTGTAAAGCCCGAGACTTATGAGCTTGCTGTGAATTTTCTCAGGCTGGAGCTGGTCCGCACCTGTGCCATGGGGAGCCGCATCCTGGTCCTCCATCCGGGGGCCCATGTGGGAGCGGGAACAGAAGCCGGGACTGCCTCCATCATCCGGGGGCTCAACGAAGTTCTGACCGATGACACCGACTGCCTGATCGCGTTGGAGACCATGGCGGGAAAAGGCTCCGAGATTGGACGGACCTTCGAAGAACTCGCCGCCATCTATGAAGGTGTCTCCAAAAAGGACCGGCTTCGGGTCTGCTTTGACACCTGTCATACCCATGACAGCGGCTATGATATCATCGAAGATTTCGATGGTGTCATCGAGCAATTTGATGCTTTGCTCGGCAAAGACCAGATCGCCGTCTTCCATATCAATGACAGCAAGAATCCCAGAGGCGCCGCAAAAGACCGCCATGAAAATCTCGGAAAAGGAATCATCGGCTTTGAAGCTTTGAACCGGATCGTACATCACCCGGATTTTGCCGATGTTCCCAAGATATTGGAGACTCCCTGGATCCCTGTGGATGGGGACAAGAAGAACACCTGTGCACCCTACAAAGAAGAAATCGCCCGTCTAAGAGCCCATGCTCCGGCATAAGCAGCTATTTTTTCTTCTCCGGCAGCTGTGCCAGAATGATGGCCACAAACATCAGACCACAGCCAAACAGCTCTTTGCCGCTTAAGCTCTGACCCAGAAGTATCCAGCCGGCCAGCACAGAAAAGACAGACTCCAGGCTCAGAATCAAAGATGCTACGGTCGGCTCTGCATTTTTCTGACCCAGAATCTGCAGCGTATAGGCTACCCCGCAGGACAGAACACCTGCATACAGAAGCGGCATCCAGGCGGTCACAACTTCTCCCATGACCGGCCGTTCCCACAAAAGCATGGGCACGGCGCAGACAATCCCGGCTGTCAGAAACTGAATCGCCGACATGCGGACCCCGTCCACCAGAGGAGAGAAGTGGTCAATCACCAGGATATGTACGGAAAAAACAGCCGCACAAAGAAGCACCAGCAGATCCCCCATGCCAAGGGACAGTTTTTCGGTCATACACAGAAAGTAAAGCCCTGCCACCGCAATCACCACACAAAGGAGGATCAGAGGCTTTACTTTTTTGCCGAAAAAGATCCCCAGTACTGGTACGATGACAATATACATAGCGGTGATAAAGCCTGCTTTTCCCACAGTCGTAAACAAAATCCCAAACTGCTGCAGGCTGCTGGCAGCAGCCAGAATCACACCGCAGCAGACACCGCCGGTTACAAGCGTTCTTGTATCCCCCCTGTCCTTTTTCATCTGTTCTTCGGTCAGACCGCCTTTTCTCTTCCTCCCGTCCATCAGGAAAATCACCGGAATCAGAACTATGCTTCCAAGAATGCAGCGCACACAGTTAAACGTAAAAGGACCCACATAGTCCATGCCAACACTCTGGGCCACAAACGCACAGCCCCAGATCAGGGCCGTCAAAAGCAGCATCATGTTATTTTTCATCTGTTTCATCTCTTATTCTCCTCATCACATGAATATGGCGCTGTGCACCGCACAGCACCAACATATGCATCTTACACCATTTCCCGGCGTTTGACAATGAAATAATCTATATATGATGCCAGCCCCAGCCCGCGCAGACAGATGTTCCTGCATGATCCATTGAGAGGCGCCGGTCCTTAGGGTGCGTCTTTTGCACCCTTCGCACCGCTGCGTTCCCTCACGAAGCGCAAGCGGGGTCTGAAAGGAATATCTGCCCGCGCCAGGCGTCCGGCATTGCCGCAGAGCAGACAATAACACTCATACAGCTCCTTTGGACTGTCCGCCATATATTCCGCCCCCAGACTTAAGAGATACTCCCGCTCCCGGAATCCCCAGGTCACCGATACACAGGGAATCCCACAGTTTTTCGCCGTCTTGAGGTCCACCTCCGAGTCCCCCGCGTAAATACAGTCTGAAAGCTCTACTCCAAGTTTGCCGGCAGCAGTCTTTACCGTGTCCGGCCAGGGCTTCCTCCGGATTCCTTCAGACTCTCCGATGGCCACCCGGATCACATCCCCAAAAAATCTCTGGCTTAGTTCCCTCACTGCAAAATCCGGTTTGTTGGACACGATCGCCATGGGAACCCCCTCTTTGGAAAACTTCCCAAGAAGCTTGAGGATCCCCTCATAAGGTCTGGTATGGTCATTCATACGCACCTGATAGTCCTCCCGGAAGGCCTGGAGACAGTCCCCAAGATGAGGATCTCCCTCACCCCCGGGCACTGCCTGCCGCATCAGTCTTTCGGCCCCGTTTCCCACGAACCGCCGGACCTCCTCCAAAGTCCTTTCCGGATATCCGTACCGGGAAAGGGCTGCATTGGTGCTCAGCACCAGATCTTCTAAAGTATCCAGAAGAGTTCCGTCCAGGTCAAAAATGATTGCTTTTTTCATGACAGTTCATATGCCCCCGTGTATAATTGATAATATCTTCCCCGTTCTTCCAGCAAAGACTCATGGTTGCCCCGCTCAATGATCCGGCCCTGATCCAGGACCATGATCACATCCGAGTTCTTGATGGTGGACAGCCGGTGGGCGATGACGAAGACCGTCCTGCCTTTCATCAGCTGATCCATACCTCTTTGCACGATTGTCTCTGTCCGGGTATCAATGCTGGAAGTCGCCTCATCCAGGATCAGCACCGGAGGATCCGCAATGGCTGCCCGGGCGATGGCCAAGAGCTGCCGTTCTCCCTGAGAAAGACTGGTGCCGTCCCCGCTTAGCATCGTGTCATACCCATCAGGAAGCTTTGTGATAAAGTAGTGGGCGTTGGCAAGCTTCGCCGCTGCTGTCACCTCTTCCTCTGTGGCATTCAGCTTTCCATACCGGATATTATCCGCGATGGTTCCGGTAAAAAGATGGGTGTCCTGCAGCACAATCCCCAGAGACCGGCGCAGATCCGGCTTCTTGATCTTGTTAATGTTGATGCCGTCATACCGGACCTTACCGTCCTGAATGTCGTAGAATCGGTTGATCAGATTGGTGATCGTCGTCTTGCCCGCACCGGTGGCGCCCACAAAGGCGATCTTCTCTCCCGGGTTGGCATACATCTTGATGTCATGAAGAACAATCTTGTCATCCGTATATCCAAAGTCCACGCCGTCCAGCACCACATCCCCCTCCAGCTTCTTATAGGTGATGGTTCCTTCCGCCTTATGGGGATGTTTCCACGCCCAGATCCCGGTCCGTTCTTTTGATTCTTTTAAGGTGCCGTCCGGCTCCTCGGTCACATGGACCAGGGTGACATACCCGTCATCCACTTCCTCCGGCTCATCCAGAAGGTCAAAGATCCGCTCCGCTCCTGCCAGCGCCATGATGATGGAATTAAACTGCTGAGATACCTGCGTGATGGGCATGTTAAAGCTTCTGGTCAGCTGCAGAAAGGATGCCAGCGCTCCCAGGGTCAGGCCGCCGATACCATTGATGGCAAACACCGCACCGACTCCCAGAGTCAGCACATAATTGATATTTCCCAGATTTGCCATGACCGGCATGAGGATATTGGCAAAAGTATTAGCATTTTTCGCGCTGTGGAACAGCTCCTCATTCAGCTCATCGAATTTCTCCCTGGACTCTGCCTCATGACAGAAGACCTTGACCACCTTCTGCCCTTCCATCATCTCCTCAATGTAGCCATTGAGTGCACCAAGGGATTTCTGCTGGCGTATAAAATACATCCCGCTTCTGCCGCCGATAAAGCGTACGGCGCTCACCATGACCACTACCATAAGGACGATCAGAGCCGTCAGCGGCACACTTAAGACCAGCATGGACACAAAGGTACTGATGATGGTGATAGAAGAGCTTAGCATCTGCGGAATACTCTGACTGATCATCTGCCTCAGTGTATCTGTATCATTGGTATAGCAGCTCATGATGTCGCCATGGACATGGGTATCAAAATATTTAATGGGAAGACGCTCCATATGGGTGAACATCTCATCCCGGATTTCCTTCAAAGTTCCCTGAGTGATGACGATCATCAGCCTTGCATAGAGGAAGGTTGCCGCTGTACCTGCGTAATAGATACAGGCCATGATCAACAGTGCGTGAAGCAGCGGGGCAAAACTTGGATCCTTCGCTCCCAGAAATGGCAGAATATAGTCGTCGATCAGACTTCGGAGAAACAGATTTCCAATTACCCCGGTTAGGGAACTGACGGCAATGCTGACCGCCACCACCAGACAGTGGAGCTTATAATCTTTCCAGATATAGGCCAGCAGGCGCTTTAAGGTCTTTCCCGGATTCCGGCTTCCCCGTCCGCCCTGCATCCCCCGGGCGCCGGACCCTCTGACTGTTCTTGGATTACTCATCAAAATCCGCTCCTTTCTGCTGCAGTTCATAAATGTCACGATAGATGTCGTTGTCCTTCAACAGCTCCTCGTGGGTTGCGAATCCCACGACAGCTCCCTGATCCAGAACCAGGATCCGGTCTGCATCCTGGACAGACGAGATCCTCTGGGCGATGATCAGCTTCGTCGTATCCGGAATTTCCTCTGCAAATGCCTTCCGGATCAGAGAGTCGGTCTTTGTATCCACCGCACTGGTGGAATCGTCCAGGATCAGGATCTTCGGCTTCTTCAGAAGAGCCCTGGCAATGCAGAGCCGCTGCTTCTGCCCGCCGGATACGTTGGTCCCTCCCTGTTCGATATACGTATGGTAGCCTTCCGGCATTTTCTCGATAAATTCGTGGGCCTGGGCCAGCTCGCAGGCGTGGCGGCACTCCTCTTCCGTGGCCTCTTTATTTCCCCATCTTAAGTTCTCCAGAATCGTCCCGGAAAAGAGCACATTTTTCTGCAGCACCATGGACACGGCGTTTCTGAGGGTCTCGATCCGGTATTCCCGCACATCATGGCCGCTTACCGTCACGGATCCGTCCAGCACATCGTAGAGTCTCGGAATCAGCTGCACCAGTGTGGACTTGGAGCTTCCGGTTCCGCCGATGATACCGATGGTCTCTCCTGCGCGGATCTGGATATTCACATCCCGCAGCACGCATTTTTCAGCATCGTCGCTGTAGGAAAAGTTCACATGATCAAACCGGATGGATCCATCCTCCACTTCCAGAACCGAATGCTTCGGATCGGTCAGTGTACTTTTCTCATCCAGCACCTCCACGATACGCTCCGCCGAAGAGCGGGCCATGGTCGTCATGACGAAGATCATGGAGATCATCATCAGGCTCATCAGGATCTGCATGGTATAAGTGAAAAGGCTCATCAGCTGCCCGGTGGTCATGGTTCCGTCCACCACGATCAGCTTTGCTCCAAACCAGGACACCAGCATAATGCATGTATAGACCGTAAACTGCATCACCGGCTGATTCATGACCACCAGCCGCTCTGCATGGACGCTTAAGTCTTTCAGATTCTTTGTGGCTCCCCGGAATTTTTCCCGCTCATGATCCTCCCGGACATAGGCCTTCACCACCCGGATCCCGGTCAGGTTCTCCTGCACGCTGGCATTGAGCCGGTCATATCCTTTGAACATCTCATCAAAGATGGGAAATGCCCGACTGATGATAAAGGCCAGCACACACCCCAGAAATACAAGCGCCGCCAGAAAGATCAGCGACAGTTTTGGACTGATGGTCACACACATGAACAAGGCCGACACCATCATGATCGGTGCGCGCACGAACATCCTTATGATCATCTGAAACGCATTCTGCACATTGGTCACATCCGTCGTCATCCGGGTCACCAGTCCTGCTGTGGAAAAACGATCGATATTCCGGAATGCAAAATCCTGAATATTGTCGTACATGGCCTTTCTTAGATTGCGCCCGAATCCCATGGACGCTTTTGCCGCGAAGATGCCGGACAAAGTGCCCGCCAGAAGAGAAAGCATGGCCACCACAAGCATAAGCACTCCCATCTTCACCACATAGTTCATATTTCCTGCTTCCACACCCTGATCGATGACCGAAGCCATCAGAACCGGCAGCAGTACTTCCAAAACCACCTCGATTATGACGCTTGCCGGGGCCAGGATTGTATCCCGTTTAAATTCTCCGATATGTGCTGTCAGTCTCTTAATCATATTCTGCCTCCTCAAGTTCAGCCTCTATTTTTCGGATACAGGAAAACCAGATCTGCCGCTCCTCCTGATCAAGGATTTCCATCACCATCTTCTCCAGACATTCCAGACGTTCCAGAACAGTTTTCTGCACTGCAATTCCCTGCTCTGTCAGCATCAGTTCCTTTCTTCTTGCATCCCCCGGCACCCCGATCCGCCGCACCAGCCCCTTCTTTTCCAGAATCTGTATCACGCTGGTCACAGAAGATCTGCGGATCTTAAACTCCTGTTCCAGCTCCTTTTGAAACACGCTTTTGTTTTCCCGAAGCTGGAAGTACAGATAACCCAGTACCCGGCTCTGAATGGAACTTAAACCCAGATCTGCCATCTGCTTTTCCAGGACCCGATGCCAGACGCAGTTTAAGTTGGCCACGGCCCGCATGGGATAGAAATTTTCTTTCACCTGTCTGTCCTCCTATTTGTAGTCGCTGCGCGACAGCTCTAAAGAGTAAAGTCACTTCGGCACAACTTGAACGAGAGAAACTTTTATTCGGAAGGGCGCTCATAAAAGTTCCTCTCATGCGCCTTCGCGACTATTTCAAGTCGCTGCGCGACAGCTCTAAAGAGTAAAGTCGCTTTTAGGCACTTGACCTTTCTTAGCTGGACTGTTTGTTAGATTTCTAACAGATTATAAGTTAGATTTCTAACAATGTCAAGCATAAATATGTGAAAATTTTGTGAAAGAAAGCTGCCGCAAAACAACCTTCGTGTTCTGCGGCAGCCGCATATGTTATTTCTTTCTTCGCTTTTGGATCCGTTCACGGATCTCTCCGGCATTGTCCAAAGCCGTCATAAACCGGGAGCCTGGATTGCCCAGCAGCAGACGCGCCGCCTTCTCTTCCACGCGTTCTTTCAGCTGCTCCTGCCGGTCCTGAAGCTGACAAATCTCCGCCTCCAATTTCAGAAGAAGCTGTTCCTTTGACCGCTCCGCACGTTCCCGCCGTTCTTCCAGTCGTTCTTCGACCGCCGCCTTTGCAAAGACCGCCGCCGCTTCCAGAAGCCGCTTTTTCTCCGCCGCCCGCTGTTCAAGCTCCGCACAGAGCTGTTCTGCCTGGATCAGCATTGCGCGCAGATCCATGGCTTCCCGGAAGGCGCTGCTGAAATCATGCACCATACAGACGGTGATCCCAAACGTCAGCACTGCCACCGCTTCTTCATGCATCCAGAAGATAAACTGCTCCACCGGCTTATGCACCACATAAACCATCAGAAGGCTTAAGAAGCCCCAGGCAATGGTGGAACTCAGGCAGATATGGCCCCGGTACTGAAGCTTCTGGCTGCTGTAATCCCAGTACCGGACCCGGAACAGCCGGACCATGGTTTCACCGGTCACATATTCCAGCACCGTCGCGCCAAGAGCCCCCACCACATAGACCAGCACCGGCGTCTCCTGAAACGGAAGGGTAAGCCACAGCACCAGGATCGCTCCGCTTCCGTACAGCGGAAGCCAGGGGCCCTTTAGGAACCCCCGGTTCGTCAGATGCCGTTCCTTAAAGGACACATATGTGGATTCAAAGCACCAGCCGAAGATACAGTAAAAGTAGAAAAAGGACAGCCATTCCCGAAAATGATAACTGTACATATAACTTCCTATACGTGAATGTCCGCCTTCATCCCCAGAAGTTCCCGATTCGCTTCCAGGACCGGATTCACCACCTGTGTCAAAAATGCCTCTACCTGCTCCGCACTTCGGCCCACATAGCGTGACGGCTCCATACATGCCTGCAGATCTTCCATGGTCATGTTAAATGCTGGATCCTCTGCGATCAGCTCCAGCAGGTTATTCTCTTTCCCGTTTTCCTTTACGTTTCTTCCTGCCTCCATGGAAAGCGTCCGGATCTTCTCATGGAGCTCCTGCCGGTCTCCGCCCGCTTTCACCGCGTCCATCATAATATTTTCCGTAGCCATGAAGGGCAGCTCGCTCATGAGACGCTTCTCGATCACTTTCGGATAAACCACCAGACCATCCACCACATTCAGGCACAGATCCAAAATCCCGTCAATGGCGAGAAATCCTTCCGGTATGGACAGACGCTTATTGGCAGAGTCGTCCAGCGTCCGCTCAAACCACTGGGTGGCGGAAGTAACCGCCGGATTCAGCGCGTCGATCATCACATATCTGGAGAGAGATGCGATGCGCTCGCTGCGCATGGGATTTCGTTTATAGGCCATGGCGGAGGAACCGATCTGAGATTTCTCAAAAGGCTCTTCCACTTCTTTTAAATGCTGCAGAAGACGAATGTCGTTGGACATCTTATGGGCCGTGGCCGCAATGCCTGCAAGCACATTCAGCACACGGGTGTCCGTCTTGCGGGAATACGTCTGACCGGATACGGGCACGCAGGCTGAAAATCCCATCTTCTCTGCAATCATGGGATCAATCCGGTCGATGGTCTTTTGATCTCCTTCAAAGAGTTCCAAAAAGCTGGCCTGCGTGCCGGTGGTTCCTTTGGAGCCCAGAAGCTTCATGGTGCCAAGCACATATTCCAGATCTTCCAGATCCATGCAGAATTCCTGCAGCCAAAGAGACGCCCGCTTCCCCACGGTCGTGGGCTGCGCCGGCTGAAAATGGGTGAAGGCGAGGGTCGGAAGAGATCGATATTCTTCTGCAAACTTCGCCAGTTCTGCAATGACATTCACCAGCTTTTTTTTCACCAGGCGCAAAGCCTCGGTCATAACGATGATATCGGTATTGTCTCCCACATAGCAGGAAGTCGCTCCCAGATGAATGATTCCTTTTGCCTTTGGACACTGGACACCATAGGCATAGACATGGGACATGACATCATGGCGCACTTCTTTTTCACGGGCTTTCGCCACTTCATAGTTGATGTCCTCGGCGTGGGCTTTGAGCTCGTCGATCTGCTCCTTTGTGATGGGCAGGCCCAGTTCTTTTTCGGTCTCTGCAAGAGCGATCCACAGGCGGCGCCAGGTGCGAAACTTTTTGTCCGGAGAAAAGATGTACTGCATCTCTTTGCTGGCGTAGCGCTCGGATAAGGGGCTTTGGTATCTGTCTGTGGTCATGGATTGTTCCTTTCTGTGTACAAAAATAAAAAATAGTAACGCAAAACAGCCGGACTGTCACTGTCCGCTTTTACAGACCCAGTCTATGAAAGACTTCCTGGTATGCCTCTTCCACGTTCCCAAGATCTCTGCGGAAACGGTCCTTGTCCAGTTTCTCATGGGTCTTGGAATCCCACAGCCGGCAGGTATCCGGAGAGGTCTCGTCAGCCAGAATGATCTCGCCCTTATAACGGCCGAACTCAATCTTAAAGTCAATCAGGTCAATGCCAAGCTGCGCAAAATAAGCCTTGTACACTTCATTCACCTTGAACGCATACTCCGTAATCTTCTCAATCTCTTCTCTTGTCGCCAGCTTCAGCGCAATGGCAAAATAATCATTGATCAGCGGATCGCCCAGATCATCATTTTTATAGCTGAACTCCAGAGTCGGAGCTGCAAAGGGAGTCCCCTCCTCCACGCCAAGTCTCTTGGAAAAGCTTCCCGCTGCCACATTGCGGACGATCACCTCCAAAGGAACAATCTCCACTTTCTTCACGGCAGTCTCTCTGTCGTTTAACTCTTCAATCAGGTGTGTCGGAACTCCTGCCTTCTCCACCAGCTTAAAGACATGATTGCTCATACGGTTGTTGATCACGCCCTTGCCGACGATGGTCCCTTTCTTCTGCCCGTTGAACGCCGTCGCATCATCCTTATAGGATACGATCAATACATCCGGATCCTCTGTGGTATACACTTTCTTTGCTTTTCCTTCATACAGAAGTTCTTTCTTTTCCATTTTCCTTTACCTGTCCTTTTCTCAGTCTGATGGTTTTTTCTTCATCCTTTTTCTCATGCCTTTTGCCATATCAGCCTTTGGCCGCCGCATCAGGCTTCGCCAACAGTATACCCCGACAAATATCAGATTTCAACTGTTTTCTTATTTTTATATACCCCCAATGGACAAGAGGGCACACAGACACTGTCTTTTGGCAGCTGGCAAGACAACGGAATGAGGCGTACTGGACATACGCCAATGGACGTTAAGGCCGCCGGCTGCTTTTTGTAAGACTGCCTTCTTTCTTAAAGCAGGTATCCACTCCTGCAATGAAAAAAGGACCGTCACACTCCTGCGGCAGTCCCCTGCAAATCTTTCTATCCATTTGTAAAACGTGACAGAAACTGCTTTGTCCGCTCTTCATGGGAATGCTCAAATACCTGACTGGGCGTTCCTTGTTCCAGGATATATCCGTCATCCATGAAAATCACGTGACTGGCCACATCCCGGGCAAAAGCCATCTCATGCGTCACAATGATCATCGTCGTCTTCTGCTCCGCCAGCTCTTTCATTACCTTCAGCACCTCTCCGGTCAGCTCCGGGTCCAGTGCAGAAGTCGGCTCATCGAAACAGAGGATATCCGGCTTCAGCGCCAAAGCCCGGGCGATGGCCACCCGCTGGCACTGCCCGCCGGAAAGCTGATGCGGATAATTGTGCATCCGGTCCGAAAGCCCCATCTGTTTCAGAAGTTCCTCCGCTAACACCCGGATCTCCTCCTGGATCTCCTTTTTCCTTGCCTTATAGTCCGGCTGCTCTCTGGCCAGAAGCTCCTTGGCCAGCATCACATTGCCCAGCGCCGTATATTGAGGAAAGAGGTTGAAAGACTGGAACACCAGCCCAAAATGCAGTCTTTTTTTTCGAATCTCGGATTCCTGTAAGGACGCCGGATTTCCGCTGTCAAACAATGTTTCCCCGCATACACGGATGATCCCGCTGTCCGGGCGCTCCAGAAAATTCAGACAGCGAAGCAACGTTGTCTTGCCGCTTCCGGAGGAACCGATGATGGACAGCACCTGCCCTTCTTCCAGAGAAAAACTGATATCCTTCAGCACTTCGGTTTTCTCAAATGATTTGCAGATATGTTCTACTTCCAGTATCGCCATATATCACAACCTCCTCTATCTGAAGTAATCCAGCTTTTTCTCCAGCCTTCCCAGAAGCACGGTCAATATCCCGCTGAAGATCAGATAATACACCGCGGTAAAGAACAGAGGCCAGATAGCCCCGGAGATCCCCTGGGAACCTTTCATAAACGCCTGCCCTGCCCAGATAATCTCCTGCAGCGCAATAATCCGGGCCAGGGAAGTGTCTTTTACCAGAGTGATAATCTCGTTGGACATCGGCGGCACGATGCGCTTGATCATCTGCAGCAGCGTAACTTTGAAAAAAATCTGGCTTCTGGTCATGCCGAGCACCAGGCCTGCCTCTTCTTGTCCCACCGGGACACTCTGGATTCCGCCGCGGTAAATCTCCGAAAAATAACAGGCATAATTAAAGATGAAAGAACAGGATGCTGCCAGAAAACGCCCGGCCTCCCCGCCTCCCCAGATCGGTTTTCCCAGTACCAGGCCCGGAAAATAATAGATAATCAGAAGCTGAATCATAAGGGGAGTTCCCCGTATGATCCAGACGATAATCTTGGTAATATAACTCAGCGGCCGAAAACGCGACATGGAGCCAAAGGCAATGACAAGCCCCAGGGGAACTGCCCCCAAAAGCGTCACTGCAAAAAGCTTCAGTGTCTGCAAAAAACCGACATTCAAAGAACGAATGACGATTGGCATCTGTTCCAGCATCAATTCCATATCTTTCTCCTGCTTTCTTTATCCTGTCAGACAAACAGAGGGCGAAAAAGGCTCCGCCCTCTGTTCCTGTATGTCAGATTCTACTGTGCGATCACCGCCGCCTGCACTCCGTACTTCTCAGCGGTCTCGGTCATAGATCCGTCTGCGTAGCTTGCAGCGAAGAACTCATTCAATGCGGCTGCAAGGTCAGAGCCTTTGCGGAAGCCCACGCCGTACTCCTCGCTGTTTAAACCAACCGTGTAGGTCAGATTCTCGTAGCCAGTCCCTTCTCCCACCATGGCCGCTGCCATCAGAGAGTCGATCACTGCAGCATCGGAGGTTCCTGCCGCCACTTCCATCAAAGCGTCAGACTGCGCCTTCACCGGCGTGAAGTTAAGACCCAGGCTGGTGACCTCTTTTTCCCCCGCACTTCCGGCCTCCACCGCGAAAGTCAGATCTGAGAGGCTCTCCACATCCTGATACTGATCCGCCTTGTCCGCCGAAACGATCACGATCTGCGCGTTGTTGCAGTAAGCATTGGAACACTCCATAGCACTCATCACCTCATCCGTAAGAGTCATGCCGTTCCATACACAGTCGATGGTCTTTCCATCCAGTTCCATAATCTTGTTGTCCCAGTCAATCTCCACAAACTCCACGCTGACACCCAGACTCTCAGCAAAAGCAGACGCCATATCTGCATCGAATCCAATCCAGCTGCCGCTCTCATCTTTATAATCCATAGGCTCAAAATCCGTGATTCCCACAACCAGCGTACCCTTTTCTTTTACATATTCCAGGTCGCTGTCACCTGAAACCGCTGCTTCCTCCTGTCCGGACTCCGTGTCTGTGGCCTCGGCATTCGCATCTTCTGCAGATCCGTCCTCAGACGGCGCTACTGTCTCAGCCGGCGCGTCTGCCGGAGTCCCGCTGCCTCCTCCGCATCCGGTCACCATTGCCGCGGTCATCACACCTGCTACCATCATAGCCATTAACTTTTTCATATCCATCCTCCTGTCGAAGCACGCCCCTGCGCGCTTCCCTTGATTTCTTTCTGCTATCACTCTACCATGATAAAGTATCAGCACAACACAGAAATCATAACAGGAATCCCGATGCTTGTCAAGTGATTTTTCGATTTACTTTTGCCGCATCCGATACTCCCGCTCCCATTTAAGCAGCTTCTTCTGGGGATCCGAAAAATCAAATTCTTTTTTGCCGGCTCCGGGCAGAATTCCTTCTGCCAGCTGTCTCGCCAGCTCGGCCTGCTGTCTGATGGCTTCCTCCCCCTGGTATTCAAAGGCCGTCTCAAAACACTCGGCTGCTTCCTCAAACAGGAACTGCCTCGCATAGCACACCCCAAGATTGTTCCAGACCGCCCCGTAAAATCCAAGCCCGAGGCGGCTGTTCTGATGCATCCTCAGAATATGCAGGTATTCTTCCATGGCCGCCCATTCATTGTGATTGTTCAAAAGTTCATCAGCCCGCAGTTTCAGCCGTTCCTGTTCCTGCAGACCTGCAAGTCCCAAAA
Organism: uncultured Lachnospiraceae bacterium; assembly: GCA_910583895.1. Lineage (GTDB taxonomy): Bacteria > Bacillota > Clostridia > Lachnospirales > Lachnospiraceae > Hominiventricola. The sequence continues at coordinate 45,430 of CAJTYJ010000001.1, read as the reverse complement.
GCCGTTCCCGAAGCTCCAAAAGTTCCTGCCTGGAGAAAAGCCCGCATGCCCCCACCGTTAAAACAACCAGATCCGGAAAAGCCGCTCCCGAAGCATGATGGTTCTGAATCTGCGCGGCAAGCTCTGTACAGCCGAACTCTTCCTGAAGCCAACGGCACAGCCGGTCGTCAAAAAACTGCCGGTCCGCCAGACAGATATTGTGGTACAGAAAATAGGTCAGCTCCTCCACGCTGTAGAGATTCACCCCCGCCTGCTCCACAAAAAACGGCGTCTTCGTCCTTTGATATTTACAGACGGCAACCTGTCCCATCTTCTTCCTCCTGTTCTTCCAACACAAAAGTCTCCCTCCAGTACAGATCGGAGGAAGGATACATTTCACCAAAACCAAGATCCGTCACTTTCACCTCACACTGGATCGGGGAAGAAAAGTGCACTTCCACAAGAAGCCTGCTGGCACCTTTGGGCCGCTTGGGCAGATCGGTTAAAAACATCCCCGCACGGACCGGCTCTCCGCCCAGCATGGACGGAAAGGAAAATTCCAGGAGGGGTTCCATAAGCAAAAGCACCTCACAGGAAGCTTTCGCCTCATACCAGCTGCATCCGGCGCTCAGAACCGTATGGACCGTATCATTTCCTGCCTCACAGCTTTTGATCCCCACATTATAAAGAAGCGTCTGTTCGTTTAAAAAAAGATAGGGTTTTTGTCCCTTCCCGTCACCGGCCAGACCGCAGGCCCCTCTTGCATGCAGCTGATCAGCCAGAAATACCCGGCGCCTGCTGCAGATCACCTCCCGGCTTTTCTTATAATCTGTGCTGTTTAAATCCGTTCCTGAAAGAAAAACTGCCGATACTTTTCCTTTCTCAAACCGTTTTCTGACCTCCTGGCAGAGCCGTTCATCCCGCCTGCCGTCCAGAAGGCTTCCCACATACCAGTGCTCCGGCTCTTTTACCTGCACCAGCATAGGCGACATCCTTTTATTCACTTCCAGGCAGGTGGCTTTTACCTCTTCCGTCTCAAACTCCAGAAACCATACCCGATGCTGCCAGATATCATTGGTCTGATGCATCACAAAATGAACGATGCTCTCCGGCTCGCTTATAACCTGAAGCTGATCCTCCAAAAAACCTGCTTCACAGGCATCCTTCAGATACCGGCCTACTTCCTCCCTTGACAAATCCGGCAGGATCATGGCCGCCCGGATTTCTTCTTTCTTTCCATAGCGCTTCAAAGCCGAGAGCACTTTGCGAAAACAGGCGTCCCTGCCCTTATGTCCGCTAAAATCCAGCGGCAGCACCTGAGCCTCTTTCATTTCCCGGGTCTGATAACAGACCTTCGGAAATGCCTCCCGGCAGTCAATTCCCGCAAAGACAGTCCCGCTTTCCTTTTCTGTCTCTATCTTATTTACCATCTGAACAAGAGCCCTTTCCTTCCTTCGTTACGATCTGACAGAAAATTGTTCTTCGGTCAGTTCGGTCAGCTCTTCAAACTCCATCATCATCCGTTTCAGCGTCCGCTCCTGCCCATGGTCCAAAACCCTTTGCATCTGGCACAGTCTGTCAAAGCGGCTGCTTCCAAGAATTTTCTCCTCCCGGTTCTCCACAGTTCTGCACTCGGTGGAAACTTCTTCGCCGTCTTTTCTGGTCTCTGTAAAAAACCATGTGAGGCGCTCTCCGTAAAAGAGAATAAAACGTCTTATAAATATGCCTCCGCAGATGGGATAGAGACACTCGGTCGTATAGTCAAACGATTTCTTTCCATGGTATTCCAGCACATAGTGCAAGACCACCTTATGGGCAGGATCGCACCGGTATTCCACCACCATATGGTCGGCCCGCCTCCCCTTTTCGTCCATACAGGGAAGCAGATTTTTCATAAATGCAAAGTACCGGTATTTTGCCGGCAGCTCTTTTATCAGCCTTCCGGCCAGATGCTTCTGTGCATCTGAAAGAAGAAGGAGCACGGACATCTGCCTCAGATAAGACAGCACGGCGGTCTTTGCAAGGGGATCCTCCCACAGAAGATGACTTTCCAGACTGTCAAACAGCTCCGGCGGCACCTCCTGGCCCTTGACAAAGTCAAGCCAGCTTGCAAAGTTCAGATAGGCGATCCCCACCACAGAATCCCCGCCTCTGTCATCCATGGACTGAAAGACCGGAAATACTTCATCTATATACTGTTCGGTGAAAAGAGCCTGCACAAGGATCTGTTCCTCCAGATCCGGCATTGTCATTCCAAACTTTCCTCCTGCCTCCCAGAGCGCAAGGAGTTCCTTTGTGCTTCCGACCGCCTGTTCTGCCAGAAGTGCAACCAGCCGTTCGGTATACATTCCCTTTTGGAATGCCAGACCGGCAAGCCACCGGAACAAATCCGACGGGACCTCTCCTTCGCTCAGCAGACGCTGAAGAAAACGAAGCAGAAGCCTTGCATCCACCTGCTGACATCTGGTTTTCCCAAAAAGCCGAAGCACATCCTCATCCTGGTGAAGCAAAATCAAAATCTCCAGATAGGCCGCCTGATCTTTCCGGTCAAGCTGCAAGACTTCCAGGTCCGTAAAGAACAGCCGCGGATCCACTGTCTCCAGCTTACGATGTCTTCTCTGATAATCCAGAAGCTCCAGCTGCAGTTTCTGCCGATAGGATTCCCTGATCCGCCTATCCAACAAAAATCTCCAGATCAGAGGCAGATTTTCCTCCCGGACCGGATGCATCCCCCGGCCGTCCAGCAGATACAGATTCAGCCCCAGATGCTCTTTCAGCTTTGTCGCACAAAGCTGCAGAAATTTCGGTTCTTTCAGAACCCGCTTCAGCTCATAGTCCACAGTCCTGACATAACGTCTCCCCTGCTCGTCCAGAAGCGTGATCTTCACATCCGGCGTATAGACCGGGATATAGGCGCAGCCGCCCATAAGCGGAACCACAAAGGCTTTTGCAAGCTGGCTGTAGCTGACTTCCACCTGGCGGATCCTTTTTTCCTGACAGGTAAGCTTCTGGAGAAAAAGAATGTCTGCCAGCGCTTCCAGCAGATTTTCCTCTAAAGTATCTGCCAGCAGGCATTTTCCATACAGCCATGCCAGTTCTTCGTTTATCTTTCTTTCCTGAAGCTGCTCTAAGAGAAATTCCTGCAAAAGCCGCCTGTGCTCTTCATAGACCTCATCGCCTTGCGTGCCGTACCGGACCAGATTGCTGTAAAAGATCGTCTTTTGCCGGCTGGTCAGCGTGTTGTGATAATGAAAATACAAAAGTACCTGCCTTGGAAGCAGTTTATCATAATCCTTCGGCAGCGCATAGACAAAATATTCATAGAGGTTGGTGATCTTTGCATCCCACTGAACCCCTTTTTCATACCATGCAAACGCCTCCGGATCCGTCCGCTGTCCCCGGATATAGACAGAGCACACAGCCCCCGCCGTCTCCCTGGAAGGATTTACCTCATAACATGCTTTCAAAAGCCGTACGGCCAGCGGAGACCATTTTTTAATCCGGATCGCCTGCAGAGCCGCCGCCTGCGCTGTCTGCGGCGTCAAAAGCCCCCTGGCGGCCGCCCAGCCAAACACCTGGAGGGAAAAGTCCCCAAGCTTGACAAAAAGAGCCATATCCTCTTTTAAAAGTTCCCAGGCCTCCTGATAAAGCAGACGGTTCCTGGTCCCGCTGTGAAACTGACGTTCCAGCATCAGATACCGGATCCTGGAATTTTCCCACAGCTTGGGGTCCAATTCCAGCAGACATGCCGTGACCAGCCAGTCCCCTGCCTGCTTCTGATAGATCTTCTGAAGCTGTGACACCGAAAAAGCCGTCGTCTCCTGGTCTTCCCGGTACAGACTGTTCACATAAAAAAACAAAGCCCTCGCCCTCTGATCTCTCAGCTGCGGCAGACGAGACTTCTCGTATTTTTGTATGATCTGGCCGGCTTCCTCTTTGTGTTCCTCCAAAAGCAGTACCCAGGCGTCCAGAAGCGGATAGACTTCCGACTCTTTGTCTGCTGCCTTTAACTCTTCCACCAGCTTTCGAAGACGTCCGAAGGCTTCTTCTCTTGTTAAGATCCCCCTTCTTTCCTGCTCCACCACTCTTTGCAGATCTGCCAGTGCAGCCTTCTGCTGCCTCTTTTCGATCCATTCCCTGCTTCTTCCGCTGCCGAGCCGGTGCACCGGCGGCAGGTCCTCTGCCCGAAACTGTACCGGAAGCGGTATCTCTTCTTCCTCCGGCATAGAGGCTCCCCTGATCTGCACCTGTACCGGGAGTTCATACTCTCCGGCACTGGTTTCCAGCCAGATCCGGTCCTCAAACTGCTCGCCTGCTCTGAGACAGACGGGATGATAAGTAAATTCGATTCTTGCTGCCCGGGCAAAAAAATGATCTTTCAAAAGGATCATCCCCGGAATCCTGGTATGTAAAATGCCTTTCAGACGGCGCTCATCTGTGGAACTCAACACAAAGCTTCCCTGTATGGTCTCCCCCTCAGCCGGTGCAAGAACCAGCTTGGGCGGATCCAGTTTCAGGCCCGGGCGGTCGTAGACAAATATTCCATTATAAAAGCCAATGATTTTTTCTTTCATATAAACCCCGTTGCTTTTTTTGCGTTTTCATATATAATATTATAGCACCGATTGATTCAAATGCGCAACTATACGAGTAAGAGAGGAAACGATATATGGGATCAGACAGCAGAAAAGTACAGAAAGAACATTTTCATGGAAGTGACCTGGAAAAGATTGAGCAAACATTCAAAGTCCCGAAAGAATCCATCATCGGCTTTGGATCCAATGTAAATCCCCTGGGGATTTCTCCGAAGTTAAAAGAGGAACTGGCAGAAAAGCTGGATGTGATCACTGCCTACCCGGATCCGGATTACCGCACGCTCAGAGAACATATCGCCGCCTACGCAGGCTGTCTGCCCGAGCAGATTCTGGTGGGAAACGGTTGCACCGAGCTGATTTCTTTGTTTATCCAGGTGCAAAAACCCCAAGAAACACTGATTGTGTCTCCAACCTACTCCGAATACGAGCGGGAGGTCCGGCTGTCCGGCGGACAAGTCCGGTATTATGCCCTTTCTGAGGCTTCGGGATTCCGAATGGATGTGACGGATTTCTGCCAAACGCTTTCAGAAAAGGAAACGGACCTCTGCGTCATCTGCAACCCCAACAATCCCACTTCCGCGGCACTGATGCCAGAGGAGATGGCACAGATTCTTACCTGCTGCCAGAACCAGAATATCTTTATCATGATCGATGAGACTTATGCTGAATTTGCACCGGATGAGGTCAGCGTCTCCTGCACCAGACTTCTGCAGCAATTTGACAATTTTGTCATCCTCCGGGGCATCTCCAAATTTTTTGCAGCCCCGGGACTTCGGCTGGGCTACGCCATGACCGGCAGCCTTTCTTTGCTTTCCCTGGCAAAGGAGCGCCAGAATCCCTGGTCTCTCAACAGCCTTGCAGACGCCGCCGGCGCCCTGATGTTTGCAGACCATAACTATATTCAAAAAACCAGAACGCTCATTTCATCTGAACGGGAGCGGATCTATCAGGAGCTTCGAAGCTGGAAGTATATCAGAGTCTACCAGCCTTACGCCAATTTTATCCTGGTCCGTATCTTAAAAGAAGGAATCACTTCCAGTGATGTATTCCTCCACGCCCTAAAAAAAGGGATGATGCTTCGGGACTGCTCAGACTTTCCCGGTCTGGAAGACGAAACGTTCTTCCGCTTCTGTTTTCTGATGCCTGAGCAGAACACCGCACTTTTAAACTGCCTGAAAGAAATCCTTTCAGATTGACCATTCCTACTCAAAATATGTGTGATAAATCTCAAAAAAGGAGCTGGTCTGTACTTCTTCATAGTCTGAAAACCGGATCTTGTCCCAGAGCTTTTCCTGAAACTCAGACAGGGTGTCTTTCATCACCTCCGAATAGATGCCCTGGAACCGCTCTGATTTCTGCTGATTTGCCACCTGAACTTTGTTGGCCTCGGATTCCTCTTCCAGATAGGTACTCAGGCACTTTAATATATAGTACCCGCCGTCTTCGGCAAACACCTGGCTGACTTCTTCATTGTTCAGATCAAAAGCTACCTTCTCATATTCCCCGCCTTTTTCACCTCTGGCCATGGAGACGGTAGTCTGTGTGAGTTTGGAGTAATTGGCCGCGATGCTTCCGAACTCCTCCCCCTCCTCAATCCTGCGGCGAAGCTCCTGTGCAAGATGCTCCTCCGGAACAAAGATCTGCTGAAGCTGAATGATTCTGGCCTCGTCATCACTGATCTCCACGCTGACGTCCTCTGTGATCTCCTGATAGGCCTTGAAAGCCAGGCAGTAGTCTTTGTACATCTGGCTGACTGACTCCTGATCCACTTTCAGAATTCCAATCTCTTCCCGGCTTAAGGTGCCGATATATTCTGCCGCTGCCTGTCCGGCCAGTGACTGCTCCTCCTCGGTCAGGACGATCTCCTGCTCCCGGGCCAGAAGCACCATGCTTTTTACCTGCGCAAGCTCTGAGAGCACCTGATTTTTCAGGTATTCTTCCATGGTCATCTCTCCCAGCGCATGCTGCCACATCTCAATGCCGTAGATATTTTCATATCTCCCTTTTTGGTTCATCAGATAAACCAGCGCCTCGGGAAGGTGACAGGATACTTCTCCGATTCGGAACACTTCATCCGAAGCAAGACCGGTAGTGAGCACAATCTTTGTGTTGCTGCAGCCGGACAGCAAAAGACACAGAGCCAAAACCAGAGAAAGCCATCCACATCTTTTCTTATTTTTCACTTTGCACCTCCTCCAGGATCTGCTTTAGCACCCCAAGAACACCATCTTTTTCATAAGAGGCCACCACATGCCCTGCCGCTTTTTGAATATCCGGATGAGACAGTTCAGAAGCGTAACTTCTGCCTGCCTGCATCATCATGGAGATGTCGTTGTAATTGTCCCCGAACACCACTGTCTCTTCCGGGCGGATCCCATGGACCTCCTGAATCCACCGGACCGCCTGTCCCTTCGTGGCATCCAGTGCATTGATGTCCACCCACTTTGCCCCGGATACATGGATGACAAACCTGTCCTTCCAGCGCTCATAGAGCTGGTCGTAGATCGCTCTGGAACCGCCTTCACAGTACAGGCTCAGTTTGATGCAGGTGTCCATATAGGGCGATATATCCTCCACTACCTTCCCGGCACCTTTGTACTCTCCAAAAATCAGCCTGGAAAAACTTTCATCCTTGTCATCCGTATAACACCCCTCCCGGGTAGAAAAAAGCAGTCTCTGGCCCGGAATTCCTTTCAGTTCCTCCAGAAAATCCACCATAAATTCCCGGTCCAGGCGCAGCTCCTTTTCGGATACACCGCCTTTTAGAATCGAGGCACCGTTGTCTCCCAGGTAATAGACCAGATCCCGCACCTCGTGAAACATGGCATCAATGCTGGAGGTCTGCCTGCCGCTTGCCACCGCAAACTGCACGCCCAGCCCGGCAAACGTTCGGATCACCTCCATATATTCCGGATTTAAGCCGCTTCCGCCCTCCGGAACCAGCGTACCATCAATATCGCTTACAATTAATCGAATCATTGTTTTCTTTCATCCTTTTTGGTATATACTATAGGAAACGCCATAAGACAGGACTTATGACGTTTCCTAATACACAATATAATAGAAAAGTTTGAAAATCTCAACGGATATTTTCTTAAATTTTCATGTTTTTTTACTTTTCATCTTCTGGCATTTGTATTAGAATAGAGAAAAATCTGATTCATGGTTCCTCAGAAGTCACACCACAGACGCGGAACTTTTCAGGAACCACAACAGAAAACCATACCGAAGGGAAAGGAGTCACCCATGAAAAAACTATGGAAAATGCTTGTAACCATCGGCGGAGCGATTCTCGCCGCCACCGGAGCTGTTTTGCTTTACCGCAAATTCTTCGCCGAAAAAGAAGAAGCCGAAGAAGCATTTGACGACGAAGCGTTTTTCGACGACGGCGAAGAAGAGACAGAAGCAGAACCCGAAGTCTCCAAGGTCAGCGAAGAAATCTTTGAAGAAGAGCACGTGGATCTTTCCGAAGATACCATCCCCGCAGACGAAACAGAAAAAATCTGATTGAAAAAAGGGTCCTGTCCATCCGGACAGGCCTTTTTTCCATTAACCTGCATAACCAGCATTTGCGGTCCGTTCCATCTGCACGCCTGCAAAGCCAGACGCAGGCACCACTGCGCCGTCGCTTCGCAGACCCACAGCGAACACGAATCGCAGGCACGATTTACTTCAAGATTCGTGCACCATGCACTAGAAATCTGCCGCCGGCAGCTCATCCGCCCGAAAGCCCGGAATCACGCTCTCCCAGCTCTCGATGCCGATCACAGACAGGGCATCCTGCATGTAGGAGAGAGACTGGGGAGTGTCCAGATTCTGGAATACATCATATGCTGCTTTCTTTTCATGACCGCTGCTGCGAAGCCCCAGATACAGTCCGCTTTTGGTCTCCGCCGGATCATCCAGATACGCACGGATGATATAAGAATCAATCCGCGTATTGAACATGGCAATGTAATAGCCGTATCCAACAGCCGCCGCCTGCTCTCTCTGAGCCGCTGCATTCCCGGGCTTTGCGGTATAGCCAAGTTCTCCGATGATCACCCGGATGGAACCGCCCGCTTTTCCATAAGTGGACTCCAGCCCGGACAGATAATCAGTCAGCACCTTTATATTTTTCATGGATATGTACTTTGTACCTGCAGACTGCGTCGTATTGGAATTATCCTTCCAAAAACTGGTTCTGCTCAAGGGCTGGGAGTAAGGATGGAAATTCACATTCCACTGTACTCCTGGAGCAGTCTGGCTCATATAGGCTGCAAACTGATCCAGATAGGACTTTCCGCTGTGGCCTGCCACAGAAGCCGTCCAGCAGTGATCCAGAGAGATAAACAGCCTGGAACTTTTGGCTGCCCGTTTTACCCCTTTGGAAAGAAGCTGGAAGGCCTGGGCGTAATTGGACACGCACTCTTTCAAAGACATGCCGCCGGAGTAATTCCACTCCTTGCAGCTGTTTACCTCATTTCCCAAAGTCCAGTTGCTGACTCTGGTTTTGTAAGCCCCGAACTCCTCTCCCATGTAGCGGAACAGTGCCTCAAAGGTCTGTCTTGCACCGGCCTCCTGCATATTCAGTGCATAGTAAGGCGCTGCGCCTCTTTTTCTTGCAGAAGGGTGAATCAGATAGGATAATTCATCCTTCCAGCCCATCAAAAGTACAAAGGTCACATTCCGGTTATGATTGGCCCCGTACGGATTTTCGGCACCTCCCCAGCCATGAAGATGATACACCGTATTCTTCAGAGCAATCAGGTCCCCGAAATAATAGGTTTTCCCATTATAGGTATAGGGGATATATCCCGGCCTTTCGGATGTACTGATCAGGTCCGAAAGGTCCACATTCAAAAGAACATGCTGTGCCCTGGTGTCTTCTGTATAGTTGGATACCCCCTGGATTCCCTTTTTCGAGTAAATCTTATAGCCTTCATAATAACCAAAATACTGGTCATGATCCACGGTCACCGTCTCGTCCGGACTGGTATCTGCCGGTGTATCCGGTTTTGCCGGAGGCTCTGGCTTGATGGTGCTTTGTGCACTGTTGTAGTTCTCACCCAGCACGCCGGGATCACTGGTGACACAGAAGGGGAAAGAGACCGTTCCCTGGAAAAGCCCTTTTCCGGTCAGGATAATCTGATAGTTTCCGGCTTCCTTTATTTTGCTGCTTTTTTTGCCCGCCGCATTCTGGAATTTGATGGTGTAGTCCTTTTTCGCCTGCAGCGTCACCCCGCCTACGGTCACAGACGTGGGCATAACTTTGAGGTTCTTTCCTGTATACTGCCATGCATAGGGAAAATAGATCTCGGCGTCCCCAAGAGAAGCTTTGGATATGGTATAGGCGACTTTGGCGGAGCCCTTAAAGTTCCCTCTTCCTTTTATGGTGATATAATTTTTCCCCACCTTCATTTTCTTCGGATAGACTACCGCATAGTCCACGTTCTCCCGTAAGACCATGGAACCATAAGTAACTGTGATCTCTGGAAGCCCTTCTTTTCCCCCGTAGACCCCGGAATAAGACGACAAAGAGATCGAGGCATCTTTCATCATATTTGCCGAAATCTTGAACTTCAGCACTTTGGTGCCGGTATAATTCCCGGTTCCGGTCAGATGAATCTGCGCATTTCCCTGACGGTCATTGTTCACATACTGAATCTGATAATCCGTTCCCGCACTCAGGGACATCTTGTTATAGACGGCCGTCACTCCCGGAGTCACCGGCTGTCCTGTAAAGGCAAAACCTTTGCCGATCACCTTTGTCTTGACTTTCTTGATATTCTGGGGCTTGATGGTAAAATTCACCCGGAGCACCCCGTCGTATCCGCTGCCGGCCACTCCCCGGATCACAGCGGTGGCAGTTCCGGCATTTACATTATTCTCATAAGAAACTGTATATTGCGACCCGATCTTCAGTTTCTTTCCGGTGGACGCATCTTTCACGGTAAGTTTTGGTGTAAGGCTTCTTCCGGTATAGGTCTGCGGTTTGACAGAAGTGACGCTCACCTGGGTCAGCACTTTCTCCGCCGGCGCAGCCTTGCTTTCGGTTACGGCCGCCTGCTGACTTTTGGTCTGCACCTTTTCAGCCTCTGCCAGCAGTTCTGATTCTGGAACTTCCGGAGCCTTCTGGGTCTCCAAAGGCGTCTCTGGTTCTGACTCTTTTGTTGGCTCTTTTATTGTCTCTGTCTTTCCCGCTTCCGGCAGCTGCTCTGTCCCTAAAGTCTCCTCCTGGATCTTCGGCTCTTCCGCTGCCGGCTCTTTTTCCTCTGGTTGATAATCGGTCTCACTGATCACCGGAGAGACAAACAGTCCCTGATGACTGTTGGAAAAATCACCATAGACCACCCGCTCCTCTGCAGATGCTTCCTGCTCTTCTCCGGCGCCCTTTAGGAACATGGATCTTGGAATATCCACCAGATACCAGTCCCCCTCCTCCTGGCGCACCGCATTCCACATGGAGGCGGTCTCTCCTACGAGTCCTTTCACCAGGACACACTCTGTCTTTGTCTGTCTGCAGAGCTGCTGAAACATCCTGGCATACCGCTCGTCACTGTCGGATGGTATCTCCTCTCCGGCTTCCAGAAAGTCTTCCAGTTCTTTCTCTCTGATTTCGCTCACCTGTACAAAGATGGATTCCAGTCCGGTATACCAGTCTGTGTCCTCCTCTGTCCGGTTATCTTCCTGTACTTCCTGCAGCACTTCTTCCTCCGGCATGGTCAGATCCCATCCGGCCAAAACCGTCCAGAGAATGCCTCCGTCTTCTTTCCTGGTTCCTTCATACCGGACCTTCAGACTGCAGTCCTCCAGCACTTCTGCCTTTGCACAGTCATACCAGAAGGCGTCAAAAGCATTTCTGGCCATCGGTTCATAACGAGATGCAAAATCAGCCTCTGCATCCAGCACTTCCTCTGAGTCCTCAAAAAACTCTCCCAGCACAACCGCTTCTGCCTTTTGTACTCCTTCCAGACAGGAAAGCAGCTCCTCATAAAGCACTCCTGCCTGTGTGCCCAAAAGCTGCCTGCCATACGCCTCTTCGTACTCATACGCCTCTTCTTCCCGGGCAACACCTATCCGTTCCTGCTCCAAAAGAAACGTCTCTGCATCCCATGCCTGCTCTCCAAAAAAAGGTTCCCAGACGATCTCCTTTTCCAGTACTTCTTGATCCGAAACCTGTCCTTTGTCGGGAAGTTCCGCCCTGTCTTCCTTTGGCGTTTCTACTTCTGGTTCATCCTGCAGAACCTCAGGCTGATCTGCCTGCTCTTCTTCCCCTGGTTCTGTCTCTTTTTCCTGTTCCGGATTCTGTAGCTCCACTCCGGATTCCTGTTCTTCCTCTGCCTTTGGTTCCGGATCTTCCTGATCTGCCTCCTTAGGCTCTGGTTCCAGAGGTGTCTGCTGTTTTGTCTCCGGCTGCTGCATCTCCTCCGGTTCTTTTTCTTCCACCGGTTTTTCTTCTGCACTTTCTTCTGGCAGGTCTTCCAATGCTTCCTCCGCCGGCAGATCCGTAGTTGCTTCTTCTGCATTCTGCTCCTGGCCGGAGGTCCGTATCCCCTCCTGACTCTGCGCATCCTGCGCCTCTGGCTGTACAGCACCAGCCCCATAGATCACACTTTGATCCGTCATCAGCACAGCCGTCATTGCCAACACAGCGGCTGTCCGCTTCCAAATATACTTTCTTTTCATACGTGCCCCTCTTTTCCGTCGTATCCTATCGTACTTCCTACTATTTTACAGATCCCTTTGGTTTTTGTCAAATTCAGATTTGCGGCAGTTATTTCCATTCTCTGTCTGTCCCCAGGCCTGTCTCAGTTTTTCCACCGCCAGAGAGATGTCCTCTGTCTCCATAGTCGCATATCCGAGAATCACCGCAGGTTCCATCTCTCTTTGATCCACACAGTACTCCGACAGCGGATACACCTGTACTCCCTGCTCTGCCGCACGCCGAATCCACTCTGCTTCCGGCCATTTTCGGTCCATATACAGCAGAATATGGACTCCGGACCGCTCCCCTTTGACTGCCCGGACTCCTTCCAGCCGCCTGACCTCCGTCAGCAGAAGGTCATGCCTGCTCCTGTACAGCGCCCGCATCTTATTCAGATGCCGTTCAAAACAGCCCCGTTCCATAAAAAGCTGCAGCATTTTCTGATCCGTTCTGGATACGGTACAGGAGAAATTTTTTCCCACCTGCTCATACCGGACAAGCAGCGGCCAGGGCAGTACCAGATAGCTGATCCGGATAGAAGGCGCTATGGCTTTGGAAAATGTTCCGATATAAATCACCTTCTGATTCGTGTCACTGCTCTGCAGCGAAGGGATCGGCTTTCCCACATACCGGAACTCACTGTCATAATCATCCTCGATGATATATCTGCCTTCCTCCTTAGAGGCCCACTGCAAAAGCTCCTGCCTTCTTTTGATGGGCATGACAACCCCCGTGGGATACTGGTGGGAAGGCATCACATAAGCAATATCCGCACCGGACGCCCCTAATTCCTGTATATCCATTCCCTGGTGGTCCATGGATACGGTACAGCAGTCATAGCCAAGCCGAAGGAAGATCTCGTATGCATGCCGGTAGGTGGGACTCTCCATGGCTATCCGGTGACCGGTCCCGAGCATCCGGGCCAAAAGCATCTGCAGATAGTCATTCCCCGCACCGATGATCACCTGAGAGGGCTGCACATTCACCCCCCGGGCCTGATGCAGATAGGTGCTGATCGCTGAGCGAAGGGCGTATTCCCCTTTCGGATCCCCCAGGTGAAACAGTTCCTGCGGATCATCCCGAAGCACTTCCCGGCTCAGCTTCCGCCAGGTTGCGTATGGAAAATGTGCAAGGTCCACCCCGTTGGGTGTAAAATCATACGGACAGCTCTTTTTTGCAGATCTGTCTTCCTTTTCCTGTACAGTCCCTCCGGGTTTCAGATGATACAGCTCCTCCATCTCACAGACAAAGTATCCTCTGCAGGGCACCGATTCTATATATCCTTCCGATAAAAGCTGCTCATAGGCCAGCTGCGCTGTACTTCTGCTTACGGACAGCTGTCCCGCCAGCTTCCTGGTGGAAGGCAGCCGTTCCCTGCATTTCAGGTTTCCGCTCTGAATTTCTTTCTTAATAAATTCATAAATCTGTTCATACAGATTTTTGTTTCCTTTCCCTTCCAGATCCAGCATAATCTCATACATCCTCATCCCTCCTTTTGCATGACCGGCAGCACACATGGGGCAACGCAAACAGGGGCAGATGCCTTTGTCCTGCATCCACCCCTGTATTTTTTACTGTCCTGTTCTCATCCTTTGGGCAGCTTAAAGGAACTTTTCAGCGATACGATCCGGTTGAACACCAGCGCTTCTTCCTCCGAATCCTTTGCATCCACACAGAAGAAACCGTTGCGGACAAACTGGAAGCTGTCATAAGCTTTTGCGTCCTTCAGCGCCGGCTCTAACTTCGCCTTCACTACTTTTAAGGAATTGGGATTGACATTCATGGTTCCGTCGTCGTTGTACACTCCTTTTTCCTCATCAATCAGGTTCTCATAGAGTCTGACTTCTGCGTCCACCGCACAGGGAGCCGGTACCCAGTGAATGGTTCCTTTGACCTTCCGCTCTGCAAAGCCGCTGCCTGCTTTTGTCTTCGGATCATAAGTGCAGTGTACTTCCACTACTTTCCCGCTTTCATCTTTTACAAAGCTCTCGCATTTTACAAAATATGCGTGCATCAGGCGGACTTCGTTGCCCGGGAAGAGGCGGAAATACTTCTTCGGCGGCTCTTCCATAAAATCATCCCGCTCGATATACAGTTCCCGGCAGAAAGGAATCTTCCTGCTGCCCAGGGCTTCATTTTCCAGGTTGTTGGCCGCATCCAGCTCCTCCACCTGTCCTTCGGGATAGTTGTCGATCACCAGTTTGATGGGATCCAGAACCGCCATCATCCGGGACCGCTTCATCTTCAGATCCTCCCGGATACAGTACTCCAGCATGGCATAATCAACAGAACTCTGCCCCTTTGCCACACCGCACAGTTCGACAAACATCTGGATAGATTCCGGCGTAAAACCCCGGCGGCGAAGCGCTGCGATGGAGACCAGCCGCGGGTCATCCCAGCCGTCCACGGTCCCGTCTTCCACCAGCTTTTTGATATACCGCTTTCCGGTCACCACGTTGGTCAGATACAGCTTGGCAAACTCGATCTGCCTTGGGGGATGGGGATACTCCAGCTCTCTCACCACCCAATCATACAAAGGACGATGGTCTTCAAACTCCAGCGTGCAGATCGAATGGGTAATTCCTTCGATTGCATCCTCAATCGGATGAGCAAAATCATACATGGGATAGATACACCAGGCATCCCCCGTATTGTGATGACTCATATGGGCCACACGATAGATCACCGGGTCCCGCATGTTCATGTTGGGAGAAGCCATATCAATCTTTGCCCGAAGCACTTTCTCCCCATCCTGGTATACACCGTCTTTCATCTCTTCAAACAGCTTCAGATTCTCCTCCACGCTCCGGTCTCTGTACGGACTGTTTTTCCCCGGTTCTTTTAAGGTTCCCCGATAGGTGCGGATCTCCTCGGCACTTAAATCACACACATAAGCTTTCCCTTTTTTGATCAGCTTTACCGCTGCCTCATACATCTGCGCAAAGTAGTCCGACGCAAAGAACAGCCGGTCCTCCCAGTCCGCTCCCAGCCACTGGATGTCCCGCTTGATGGCATCCACAAACTCCGTCCGCTCCTTGGTGGGGTTTGTGTCGTCAAAACGCATGTTGAATTTTCCGTTGTATTTTTTTGCCAGACCATAGTTCAAAAGAATGGATTTGGCATGTCCGATGTGCAGATACCCATTGGGTTCCGGCGGAAACCGTGTGTGAACCGTATCATAGACCCCCTCTGCAAGGTCTTTGTCAATCTCAATCTCTATAAAATTTTTGGAAACCACTTCATTTTCCATCTCCGTACTCCTCCGCTTTCTGAAAGTGTTATTATCATAGCATACTCAATTCTGAATTTGCAAGAATTTCTATCTTCTGTCGGTCATTTCTTTTGTAACAGCCCGGATCTTTTCCTGATAGTCTTCCACAGACACATACAGTTCCTGGCGAAACTGTTCCACCATCTGATCAAAGACCGGAAGCTCCAATACCTGTTTTAATGCATCTTCCAGTTCTGATGCATCCTTCAGAACCGGAAAGGTCTTTTTCACCTGATACCCAAGAGAATAGACTCCGATTTTCTCATCCGGAAAATCACTGAGCATCACTTTCTTTCCCGCCAGGATCGCCAGGGACATCATGGTGGAATAATCGGAAACCACCACATCGCTGGCCATGATGTAAGGGATCCAGTCCTCACCGGGAGAACGGACCATATGCCCTTTTTCCCTCTGACGTTCCACTTGTTCCCCCATGGGATTTATTTCCTTATCATATGTTTTGTATTCTCTTGGATGAATCGAAAAGATAAAGGTATATGTCCCCTTCAGTGCATCACACACCTGAAACAGGTTCTCTCCCAGCACATGAAAGAGGCTCTCCCGATTCCAGGAGCCAAAGAAACTGATCACCGGCTTTTCATCGCTGATTCCCAGCTTCTGCCGATAAAAGCTGCTTTTTTCTGATTCCTTCCCGATCCTTCCGGCAAACCGGTAACCGGTAGGACATACCACCTCCCGAAACTTCTCGTCGCTTTTGTACAGCAGTTCTGCCACCCTTCGGTTTGGCTCCAGCATTTTATCAAATATAAACTGCCCCTTGTCGTCATAGCATTCCGGACCGTAATCATACACGGTCTTTCCCTGATCATAACTTACATTGGAGATTCCATGCCCGATATACAGAAGCGGTATGGTATTGGGGAACATCCAAAAGGGATGCTCCAGATCCGCGCTTACGATCAGATCCCATCTTCGGCAGAACATTTGCCAGAGGTAATGGAGCTGATCAGCCTTTTTCCCAGAAAACAAAGTGCTTTTCAGATTACTCTTCTTCTGATAACCGTCACCAAGAAAAACAAAAAAATGATACTTCTCTTCCTCAAGCTGCTCCATATAATTAAGAAGATGCTCTTCCATTGTGGATGCATTGCAGTACAAAAGAATCCTGTATGGCCCCCTGGCCCCGGACCTTTTTCCATTCACCGCCCGGGAGATCCATTTCCCGGTGTATTTGTATGCAAAGAGAAATTTCTTCTTTATCCATCGATTCATGATTCTTTCCCTTTCCAGATCAGTCCCAGCATCTGTCTTTTATTTTTCCACAAAATCCAGAGCAGACCTGCCAGCAGAAGAAGCCTGACGCCCAGATAGGGGTAGAATACCGGCGTCACAATGGCCGTTGCCAGCACGCCGACACCGATCGCGATCAGTTTTTTTCTGTCATAGACAGCGCTTTTGGTCACCTTCTTCATGGCAGCATAGGCCCACACAACTTCCAGCAGATATGCCGCCAGTGTGGTGTAGCCGGCCGCCAGATATCCCACAAGCTGAATAAAGACCACATTCAGAAGAAAGTTAAGCACCGCACCGGCCACGCCTGCCCCCATGACAAATTTCGGCTTTTTGTGATAATAAATAATATTGGAAAAGATGCTGAACATGGACATATAGAACACACCACCCACAATCGCCGGGATCACATACATCCCTTCCCCATAGCTCGAAGGTGCCAAAAATGCAATCACTTCCGGCGCCATCAGCATGATCATCACACAGACTGCCCCATACCCCATGAGAATCGGATTCACAAATTCCGATAAAGTATGCATCCTGCCCTCTTCACACCGCTTGTAGATAGTCGGAATCATGGTGGCATTGACAGAAGACCAGATGATGTTCACCACCGCCGACATGGTATAGGCAATCCCATAGATCCCTGCCTTGTCCTCTCCGCAGTAATGGGCGATCATCAGCCGGTCGCTGCTGCTTAAAATATAGGTGGACAAAAAATAAGGAATCAACGGCAGGTTATAGAAAAATGCATATTTCCAGTACCTAAGCTTGGGCCTCCCGTTTCCGTGGCATATGGTATATACATAACAGCCTGTGCAGATCATAAGCGTCATAAGCTGCGCCCCGATCACCCGCGCTGCAACCTTGGTACCCGGAAACAAAAAAATACCTGCAACCGCACAAACCGGCGAGCTGATCATAACCAGCACCATAAAAACGCACAAAAGCTTATACTTAAAGTCAAACCGCTGCCGGGTCTTCCAAAACTCAAAGGCAGGCTCCAAAAGAAATGTCAAAAACATAAAAAGGATCAGGGTATCTGAAATGTTCATAAAGCGGAACCAGTACCGGTTGACCATCCACACCCCTGCAAAAACTGCCATCGTAATCACATTTGACAGGGCAAGCATGGAAAACGTAAAGTTATTGCGGTCTGTTTTAAATTCCGTAATTCCATTGTAAAAGACGTTGTTGCACAGGCCGAACATGGCAAAGATCCCGATCACCTCGGTCCAGGAAGAATACACGGTAATCTTTCCATATTCCTCCGTCGTCAGAAGCCGGGTAAAGATGGGGGCTGTCAAAAAAGAAATCCCTTTTTGCATAAAGTTCACCGCCATAAAAGCCATGGACGCTTTCACCTGTATGGACATCTGCTGAAATTTCTGCATTCCTTTTTTTATATGTGCTTTCATCTTTTCTTCCTTTTCTTCCTCACTGCAAAACAAAAAAGACCCAAACCACTTATCAAAAGTGTTTGAGTCCAAAAAGCTGCTGACGGGAATCGGACCCGTGACCTCCGCACTACCAATGCGACGCTCTACCGACTGAGCCACAGCAGCTGATCCTGTCGCTCTTGCCCGCGACTTGATTATAATATCATAGCCTTTCCTGGGTGTCAACACTTTTTTCATCTTTATCCAACTTTTTTTTCAGCCGCTGAATCGTGTTGTCGACGGCTTTTTCATTTTTCCCGATGGCAGACGCGATCTGCCCGTAGGTGTTTCCCACCAGATAAAGTCTGAGCACCTTTTTTTCCATATCCGTCAGCCGACTGTGAATCTGTGCGTACCGGCTCTCCAGATTCTCCCGGGCAATCATAAGCGATTCCGGATCCGGTTCCTCGTACACCTGCGGTTTCTCATCCAGAGATACATAACCATTCAAAGGCGCATGCTTCTTTCTTCTGGACGCCTGTACCGCTGTATACATCTGCCTTTCAATACAAAGTTTGGCAAAGGTATAAAAAGAAGCTTCCTCACTTGAGCGAAAACTTCGGATGGCCTTGAACAGGCCGATCATCCCTTCCTGGATCAGATCGTCATTCTCTCCGCCGATCAAGTACAACGTGCGGGCCTGCTTTTTCACCAGAGGCTTATACTTGTCCAGCAGAAAGTCCACTATCTCTTCTTCCCCTGCCGCCAGCCTCTGGAGCAGTTCCTCGTCTGTCAGTGCCGGATATTGTCCTTTCCCGTCCAAATCAACTCATCCTCTGTCTCACAATCTCATACGCCAGCACCCCGGCAGCCACCGATGCGTTTAAAGAATCAATCTCCCCTTTCACCGGGATCGACGCAACATAGTCACATTTTTCACGGATCAGGCGGCTGACACCTTCGCCTTCGTTTCCGATCACGAGGCCGACCGGCCCTTTTAAATCCACATCATACATCACACGTCCGTCCATATCCGCACAGACGAACCAGAGCCCTTCTTTTTTCAACTCCTCAATCGTCGTTCCAAGATTGGTCACCTTGGCCACCGGCGTGTAATTCAGCGCCCCGGCTGATGCCTTGGCCACGGTGGCAGTCAGCCCGGCTGCCCGTCTTTTGGGAATGATCACTCCATGGGCCCCGGCCAGATTGGCCGTGCGGATGATGGCGCCCAGATTGTGGGGATCCTCAATGTTGTCCAGAAGGATCAGGAACGGACTCTCCCCTTTTTCTCTTGCCAGCTTCAGCATCTCTTCCACAGTCCCGTAGGCGTAGACAGCTCCGTGGGCGATGACACCCTGATGCTTTTTTGTCTCGGACATCTGATCCAGCCGCTCTTTTGTGACAAAACTGATGATGACATCCTGCTTCCTGGCCTCCCGCAGGATGCTGTTCACCGGACCGTCCTGGCACCCCTTCAGTACATATAATTTATCGATTGTCTTTCCGGACCGAAAAGCCTCCAGCACCGCATGGCGGCCTTCGATACTCTGTTCTTCGTATTTCATGGCATTCCTCCTGTTCTCTCCATCCCCATCTTCACCAGATCCACCATCCTGGACATCTGACCGGTCAGATACAGATACCCCATCAATGCCTCAAAGCCCGTAGCATGACGATACTCGCCCATGGTGGCGTTTTTTGCCATGGTGAACGTCTTGGCATTGCGGCCCCTTTTATAGATCTGATGTTCTTCCTCTGTCAGTTCCTCCAAAACAGACCGGATCATCTCCGCCTGAGCGGACGCCTTCACATAATGACTGGCTTTTTTGTGAAGGACATTCGCCTGCCGGTTGCCCTGTCCCACCAGGACTGTACGGATGAGCAATTCGTAGATTCCATCTCCGATGTAGGCCAGCACCTGAGGTGAATAGGTTCTGATGTCCACCTTCGGCAGTCCAAACTGTTCCTTTAGATACTTTATGCTCTCTTCCATTTGACTCCTTCGCGTGTGTCTTCCAGCACAATGCCTTTTTTAAGAAGCAGATTCCGGATTTCGTCCGCCCTTGCAAAATCTTTTGCTTTCCTCGCCGCCTGGCGCTCTTCAATCAGCCCCTCTATCTCTCCATCCAGAAGTTCTCCCTGCTTTTCGGTGATGATTCCCAGAATCCCGCACAGATCCTGCAGCTTTTTGCACAAAGCCAGAGCCAGCGCTTTGCTGCCGCCTTCCTTTGCATGGGTATTCGCATACTTAACCAGGTCAAATACTGCCGCTATGGCATCCGCTGTGTTAAAATCATCGTCCATGGCTTCATCAAACTGTGCTTCAAACCGGCCGGCTTCCTTTAAGACTGCCTGCTCCTCTGCCGTCAGCTCCTGTGTCTCTGCATGATCTGCCGCAAACTTCAGGTTATCCACCGCCGTCTGAATGCGCTCCAAAGCATTTTTGGAAGCCTCCATCAGCTCCCCGCTGAAATTCAGCGGACTCCGGTAGTGGGCGTTGAGCATAAAAAAGCGAAGAATCTGCAGATCGTATTTCTCACTGATCTCCCGCACCGTGAAAAAGTTGCCCAGGGATTTGGACATTTTTTTGTTGTCAATATTCAGAAAAGCATTGTGCATCCAGTATCTGGAAAAAACACTGCCGCTGCAGGCTTCGCTCTGTGCGATCTCATTTTCATGATGGGGAAATACCAGGTCTTCTCCACCGCCGTGAATATCAATCTGCTCCCCCAGATATTTTTTAGACATAACCGAGCACTCGATATGCCAGCCCGGACGGCCTTCGCCCCAGGGAGATACCCAGAAAGGTTCTCCTTCTTTTTTGGGCTTCCAGAGCACAAAATCCAGCGGATCCTCTTTTTCCTGTTCTCCGGACACTAAAAGGGAGCGGTTCCCCGCCTGCAGATCATCCAGATTTTTGTGAGAAAGCTTTCCGTACTCCTCAAACTTCCGGGTCCGGAAGTAGACAGTCCCGTTGACCGCATAGGCATAACCTTTCCCAATCAAGTCAGAAATCATGTCAATCATTCCGTCAATCTCCTGCGTCGCGAGGGGATGCGTGGTCGCCGGTCTGATGTTCATACCTTCCATATCCTTTTTGCACTCTTCAATATATCTCTTGGAAATCTGCTCCGCTGAGACGCCCTCTTCGTTGGCTTTCTTGATGATCTTGTCATCCACATCGGTAAAATTGGACACAAAGTTCACCTCATAGCCTTTGTGTTCCATATACCGGCGAACCGTATCAAAGACGATCATCGGCCTGGCATTGCCGATGTGAATAAAATTATATACCGTTGGACCGCATACATACATGCGGACCTTTCCTTCCTCCAAAGGGACAAAATCTTCTTTTTTCTTTGTCAAAGTATTGTAGATACGAATCATAATCATATTCCTCCTAAATTTAATGAATCTTCACTGCATCCTCCCGGTTGGTGGAGGCCACAATGTAATGGGGTCTTTTTTTTACTTCCATATAAGTCTTTGCCAGATACTGTCCGATGATTCCCATACAGAATAACTGGATCCCGCCGATAAACGTGATGATGCATACCAGCGACGGCCAGCCTGCAACCGGATCTCCAAACAGCAGTTTCCTTATGATGATAAAACCAATCATCAAAAATGAGAAAAAAGTCAGGAAAATTCCGCTCCAGGAAGCAATGGAAAGAGGCAGCTGGGAAAAATTGATAATCCCGTCAATGCTGTATTTAAAAAGTTTCCAAAAACTCCACTTGGTCTCCCCGGCGACCCGCTCCCGGTTCTCATAGGCCAGCCAGCAGGTCCGAAAACCCACCCAGCCAAAGATTCCTTTGGAAAACCGATTGGATTCTCCCAGTGCACAGATCGCGTCTACCATCCCGCGGTTCATCAGCCGGAAATCCCTTGCACCGTCCACAATGTCCGCATCCGAGATCCGGTGCATCATCTTATAAAACATTCTGGCAAACAGGGAACGAATCGGCGGTTCTCCTTTGCGGTTCACTCTTCTGGTTGCCACACTGTCGTATGATCCCTGTGCCAGGATGTCAAGCATCTCGGGCAAAAGAGAGGGCGGATCCTGCATGTCTGCATCCATCACCGCCACGTAATCTCCGACGGCATTGCAAAAACCCGCATACATGGCTGCTTCTTTTCCAAAGTTCCTGGAAAACAGATAATACTGTATCCGTGTGTCTTTTTGCGCCAGCTCCATGATGATACGCGCAGTCTGATCGGAAGAACCGTCATCCACAAACAGCATTTCAAAACGGTAGTCCCTCAGCGTATCGGCAACTCTTTTCATCTCCTCATACAGGCAGGGCAGTGATTCCTCCTCGTTATAGCAGGGAATGATCAGGGAAACCAGCTTTTTCTCTTCTGTTTTCATGTTCCGATCCTTTCTTTCAGCCCCTCCAGTTCCACGCGCAGTTTCCGGTTTTCTTCCTGAAGCGCCAGAATCGCATCCTGAACCGGATCCGGCAGATTCACCTGATCCAGATCATTCCTCGGAATCCGGACGCTGCCCTTTTTCACAACTCTTCCGGGTATTCCGACCACCGTACAGTTGGGCGGAACCGGCCCAAGCACCACGCTCCCGGCTCCGATCTTGGAATTTTCTCCGATGGTAAAAGAGCCCAGAACTTTAGCCCCCGCACTGACCATAACATTGTCCTCCAAGGTTGGATGCCGCTTTCCCTGTTCCTTGCCGGTACCGCCGAGCGTCACTCCCTGGTACAGCGTTACGTTGTCACCCAGGATGGCCGTCTCGCCGATCACCACGCCTGTACCATGGTCGATGAACAGCCCTTTCCCAATCGTTGCCCCGGGATGGATCTCGATTCCTGTCTTTCGTGCGGTCCGCTGAGAAATCCACCTGGCCCAGAAATAATGTCCCTTTTTGTACAGCTTATGGGCAAACCGATAACGCAAAATAGCATGGAACGTGGGGTAAAGAAACACTTCCGCACTGGACTTGATGGCCGGATCCCGCTCCCGGATCACCGCAATCTCTTCTTTGATATAACTGATAACACTCATAACCACTCCTCTGATTTCCAAAATAATCAAAGACCCCGCTGCAAGCAACGGGATATCAAACTTGCAGCGCTGCAGAGCAGCGGGGTATTTGACCCTCGCGGCAGTCGCCAAATGTCTGCAAGCAGCCACTTGGCTCGTTGCCCGCGGGAATAAAACAAAAACCTCCGTCTCCCATATAGAGACGAAGGTATCCGTGGTTCCACTCTACTGAAAAGCTTATGCTTTCCACTCTGCACATGTAACGCATGCCTGCGTACAGAGATACTTTCTAAAAATGAGTTCCCTCTGTCTGCTCCCGGATGCACTTTCATCCTGCGCCTCCCAAGACCGCTTTCAGCCGATGACGGTCTCTCTCTGCGGGTGCTGCAAAAATGTTGCTGTTCACTTCGTAAACAGCAGCAAAAGGACTACTCTATCCGTTCTCTGCATTTTTCTATACTATAGCATATGAGATTCCAAAGATTTTGTCAAGCCTTAAACCATCTCCGACAGGCAGATCCGAAAGCTTCCGAAGATCATGGCCGCAAGTTCTCCTACGGTCAGGACAAAATCCAGTCTCGGCGGATTGTGCGCAAGACGTTCTGCCCGACTTTCCTCTTCTGATACCTGCCATAGAAAGTATCCGTCATTCTTTTTGATGACGGGATCCTTTACCTGCAGATACAAAGTCTTTTCCTGCCTGCTCCCCGCCAGGCGCAGCATCTGGCATACATCAGTAATCCTCGCCATATAAGGCGGAATTTTGACAGGCGGGATCTCTCCTTCCTCAGCCAGATGTTCTGCCTTCTGATTCTCCATATAGCGCGCATCTCTTTTGCAGAACATCTGATACCACATGGCCAGGTACTCATTTTGTTTTTCTGCATCCATCTGCAGCACCCGCCCGGGCAGATCCGTATGGCGGCAGATCCAGACGAAATCATAAGGTGCATAGATTAGTTCACTGGCCGGCATCAGGAAAACAAAAGGTATCCCAAGGGCCGCCATGTCCCGAAGCGCTTTCTCCAAAAGCAGACGCATAAATCCCCGGTGCCGGTATTCCTTCCGGGTTGCAACGGCCACGATGTAATTGCTCTTTACCTCGTAGCCGTTCAGAATCATGGTATACGGATTCAGGTGAAGCATGGACACCATCTGCCCGTCTTCTTCCAGTGCCAGAATCTCATTATCTCTTGTCTTATATTCGTAATAGAAATCCACAAACCTTCTGCTGTCCTCTGGAAACACGTTTTCATAAAGCTCTCTGGACCGCAATTTCTGCTCCTTTGGAAGATAACGGGGAACCGGCAGTTCCTTTAGTTGTTCGGACATCCTTCACACCTTTCACATGCCTCTCTTTTCCGGGTCCGGTCTTCTTCTATATAGGCAGCAATGGGCAGCAGCGAGCAGATCGCCTGTGCCGAGATTCCTTCTCCGCTTCCGGTAAATCCAAGTCCTTCCTCTGTTGTTGCTTTGATATTTACCTGATCCGTCTCCAGCCCCAGCACTTCTGCCACATTTTTCACCATCTTCGGAATGTACGGCGCCATCTTTGGTTTCTGCGCGATGATTGTGGCGTCGATATTGATGATCTGATAGTTTTCCTCCTGCAGAAGATGTCCCACATGCCGCAGAAGCTTCATGCTGGAAATCCCTTTGTAGGCCGGATCGGTATCCGGAAAATGCTTTCCGATATCCCCCATGGCTGCCGCCCCCAGAAGAGCATCCATGACCGCATGTACCAGCACATCTGCATCCGAATGGCCCAGCAGCCCTTTCTCATAAGGAATCTCCACCCCTCCGAGGATCAGCCTGCGCTCCTCCACCAGACGATGTACATCATATCCCATGCCAACTCTCATATTGTCCTGCCTCCTGTCTGTATCTGAATATAAAGAATGCGGAAAACGCTGTTATCAGCGCTTTCCGCCCCTTATCAAATAGCGAGAGGGGGACTCGAACCCTCGACACCACGGGTATGAACCGTGTGCTCTAGCCAGCTGAGCTATCTCGCCATATTTTATTTACTGTCCCACAACCGACTTTGTTATAATACCAGAACCAAAGTCGGTTGTCAACAGTTTTTTCGATTTTTTATTTCATAAAATGATTATAGTGTGAACATTATTTTTGTTCCTGTACCTGGACCGCGCGAATCTCCTTCGTGCGGATCTCCCTGCACACCGCATCTATGAATTCCTGCAGTTCCTTCTGGCCCTCATCTCCCAGAAAACGGCTTCTGACTGCCACTTTGCCTTCTGCTTCTTCTTTTTCACCGACCACCAGCATATACGGGACTTTCGCGATTCTCGCCTCGCGGATCTTATATCCGATCTTTTCTGCCCGTTCATCCACGGTGGAAAGAATCCCGTTCTCTTTTAACTGACCATGGACTTTTTTCGCATAATCCAGATACTTGTCGGATATCGGAAGAACTCTTACCTGCTCCGGACACAGCCAGGTGGGGAACATGCCTGCGTACTTTTCGATCAGCCATGCAAGCGTTCTTTCATAACAGCCGATGGAAGTTCTGTGGATGATATAGGGGCGCACTTTCTCTCCGTTCTGGTCAATGTAGTACATGTCGAACTGTTCTGCCAGAAGCGCATCCCACTGGACCGTGATCATGGTGTCTTCTTTTCCATAGACGTTCCTTGCATTGATGTCCACCTTCGGTCCATAGAAAGCTGCTTCCCCTATGTCTTCCACGAAAGGAATCTCCAGTTCCTGCAGGATCTCACGAATATGCTGCTCTGTCTGATTCCATACTTCCGGCTCTCCGATGTATTTTTCCCGGTTGTCCGGATCCCACTTGGACAGATGATAAGTCACATCCTCTTCTACCCCCAGGGTCGTCAGACATTTTTTTGCCAGCGCAAGGCATCCTTTGAACTCCTCCACCATCTGATCCGGACGAACGATCAAGTGCCCCTCCGAAATCGTAAACTGCCGAACACGGGTCAGGCCGTGCATCTCTCCGGAATCCTCGTTGCGAAACAGCGTGGAAGTCTCTCCGTAGCGAAGAGGCAGATCCCGGTAAGATTTCTGACTTGCTTTGTAGACATAATACTGAAACGGACAGGTCATAGGACGCAGTGCAAATACTTCCTTATCCTTCTTCTCATCCCCCAGCACGAACATCCCCTCTTGGTAATGGTCCCAGTGACCGGAGATCTTATACAGATCGCTCTTGGCCATCAGAGGAGTCTTGGTGCGGATATAGCCCCAGTTGTTGTCTTCCTCGTCTTCGATCCATCTTTGCAGCGTCTGGATCATCTTCGCTCCTTTCGGCATCAGAAGCGGAAGTCCCTGTCCGATCACATCCACTGTGGTGAACAGCTCCATCTCTCTGCCCAGTTTGTTGTGATCCCTTTTTTTGATATCCTCCAGATGCTGCAGATAAGCCTCCAGCTCCTCTTTCGTCGCAAAGGCACTTCCGTAGATTCTCTGAAGCATTGCCTTATCCGAATCCCCTCTCCAGTACGCCCCGGAGGAAGAAGTCAGTTTAAAAGCTTTGATTCCTTTGGTGCTCATCAAATGCGGCCCTGCACACAGGTCCACAAACTCTCCCTGCCGGTAGAAAGAGATCTCCTCGCCTTTTGGTAGATCCTGAATCAGTTCTACCTTGTAAGACTCTCCTCTTTCTTCCATAAACTGGATCGCTTCCTCCCTCGGAAGCGTAAACTTCTCCAGTTTTGCCCCTTTTTTGATGATTTTCTTCATCTCTTTTTCAATCCGGTCCAGATCTTCTCTGGAGAAAGGAGCCGCATCAAAGTCATAATAGTAGCCCGTATCGATGGCCGGACCGATGGTCAGCTTTGCATCTGGAAAGAGATTTTTCACCGCCTCTGCCAGCACGTGAGAGCAGGTATGGCGCAGCACCCGAAGTCCTGCCTCATCTCTTGCAGTCAGAATCTGCAGTGTACAGTCTTTGTCAAGGACCGTGCGCAGATCAACCACTTCTCCGTCCACTTCTCCGGCGCAGGCAGCGCGGGCCAGCCCTTCGCTGATCTCACGGGCAACATCGATCACCGCTCTGCTTTCTGCATATTCTTTTATGGTTCCGTCTTTTAATGTGATCTTCATATGATTCTCCTCCTGATTTGTTTCTAATCAAAGACTCTGCTGCAAGCAACGGGGTATCAAACTTGCAGCGCTGCAAAGCAGCGGGGTCTTCGACCCTCGCGGCAGTCGCCAAATGTCTGCAGGCAGCCACTTGGCTCGTTGCCCGCGGGAATAAAAATCCCTGAACAGTCCGAAAACTGTTCAGGGACGATATACAAAATACCGCGGTTCCACCCTTGTTGTATGCACCACTCATTTGACCGGTAACGGGGTCAGCCGGGCTGTGTGAAAGCCGCTCCAGGGTGGTCTTCCGATCCATTTCGCACAAGAGGCTTCCACCATACTGCCTCTCTCTCTGAGTGTTTCCTGTATCTTACTCTTCCTGTCTTCGCATTCTCAATATTTTTTACAATTATAGCACGATTTCATGGGTTGTCAAGATCTCTTTGAATTTTCCATGCCCGGACCTCTAAGCGCCATTCACCGAGTGAGCAGCAACACTCTGCTTTTCTGTCAGCATCAGTACCAGCACCCACGGACAAACCAGAAAGGAAAGATAGAAAAACCGGTCATCTCTGCCCATCAGAAACAACATGGTGCCAAAATTATATGCCAGAGGCGAAATACAAAGCATCAGTTTCTTCCAGTCTTTTCCCACGCCAAACCGCGTCTTTCCCAGAATACAGATTACCATGATCAGATTCATCATACCGACATAGCAAAAGATATACCGGAAGACACTGTGGTTTACTCCCTCATAATACTGTTCCAGCCAGGATCGGATGTACCGGTTCCCACGATATGGAACTTCGTAATCTTCCAGGTCAATACCAAGGTGGTAAAAACGCGAAGATTCATCCAGCGCATACACGACTTTTGTCAGAGCAACCGCCGCTTCCACCGATGGAACCGGTGCTGCAGCCATGCTTTTGCAGGTCATCCAAAAGACAGACAGCACATCGGTCTGCTCTATGATGGAAAGGTCCGTACCTTCACGCCTCTTTACTGAGTTGAAACTTCCCCTTGTATAATATGTGTCCCAGATCTTTTGTTCTGCTATTTCATAGACAAACGCTTTGGTCTCTTCATCCAGCACTTCCGGCTGCTCTGTCACCACATTCCCCAGGATTGTCAGCGGAACTCCGAGAATCTCCACCTGTTCTTTTTTTATGTCCTCCACCTGAAGGGCGGCGTACAAAGGGCCTTTGATGCCCGCAGCGGTCAATAAAACCACCAGCAGAATCCATATCTTTCGCTTTCGGTCAGCATACAGCAATACGCCTGTCAGCAGAGGCAAAACAAACAGGATTCCATTGTGTCTGATGATCATTTCCAGTGCCATCCCGGTCCCGACCACCAGTGTGTGTGCTGCCTGATTCAGCCATTGGCCGTCGGAAAAATAAATCTCGGCGGCAAAGGTCATAAGCAGCAGGCTCCATATGGCAAACGCAACATCTTTCCATGGATATAAACATATTTTTCCCGTAACCGGATTTAACACAAGAAACAAAACGCAAAGAAGCGCCACCTTCCGGCCTGCATAAGACAGCATCACCATCCCCATATAAGCGGTCACCAGGGAAAAGAACAGGATCTGAAAGAAAATGATGGATTCTATACATCCGTTTGTCATTTTAAGCGGTATGGTAAATGCCGTAAAAGTGTGAAGAACCGGATGCTTGTCACGGTAAATGCCGCTGACCGCCTGTTCCATCTGAATCTGTGAATCCACCGAAAAAAAGCCGGGGCAGTATCCGATGTACCACAGAAGCAGCACCCCAAAAGAGATGATGAAAAAAACTCCGAAAAAGATCCAGTCTTTCTGTACCTGTTCCCGGTATCCTCCCGGAAGATGCAGGGAACGAACTGCACGAAGTGCCAGCAGACACACCAGTACCATCAGAAGACTTAAGACTGCAGCAGACAAGCTCTTCATCAGAGGCGGCATTGGGGCAGATCCTCTTATGGTGTCATAGCTCACTGGCAGAATCACCGCCAGCGCGTAAAGAATCATCAGCGCTTCATTGAATCTTTTTCCAAATAGAAATTTTTTTTTATTCTTATCGGTCTTGAACATCTTTTATCCTCTGTATCTGTTCTGCAGCCTTTTCAGGACCCGCGCATGTTTACTGGACGTTCAGATCCTCCGGTGCCAGAAAGTCCGTATAAAAGCCCCAGACACCCTTTTCCAGTGATCCATTGGCAAAATCCGGCCGATTTACTGTATGTTCGAACAGAATAAAACCTTTGGATACGTATAACTGCCTGACCTCTTCTTCCCATACACCATAGGGAACAGTGACGACAGAAATATTTTCATCGTAACAGATCTTCATGATTTTGTTGGGAAAACGGTATCCAAATTTGTATGTAGTGAACAGAAAATTTCCATCATCAAAAGGATAAAGCTTCTGAATCTCGCTTTTCACTCCCGCCGCATAAAGCTGAATAATAAACCTGTCTGTGACATCCGGATGGGATTCGCTTAGATCCACAAGTGTTTTTACAACGCTTATCTGATCTTCTTCCTTTGTGTCAATGATGATATGAAGCTTTGGGTGATCCACCATATACTGAACCAGTTCCGCCGCCGTCATGGTTGTATACTTTCCGTATATTTTACCGGCTCTAAATTCCTGCAGTGACGGTACGCTTTCTGAATTCCACTGATCTTTCCAGCTGTGCATACAGACCAGTTCACCGTCAGACGTATACATAAAGTCTATTTCAGCAAAAGACTGCTGCCGCTTAAGGAGGTTTTCCATCGCTTCTTTGGAGTTGGTATAGTCCAGACCATCCATGCCTCCGCCTGCATGATAGACCAGCCTGGTTTTCTCATACCATCTGTTTTCTGCATGACGAACCGGCGGATAATCTGTAAAATCGATGTGGCTGTCCATACGGGAATCCTGCATCAAGTAATAGATGTTCGCCTTGAATGCGGTCATCTCCTCTGAAAATTTTAAAAAGATCAGGGCAAGAACCCCCAGCACGAACAAGTGAAGAAGCACCCATTTTAATCTATGTACTGGTTTTTTCATTCCTTGAAACCTCCCATGGTCAGTACCCGGCAAAATTCTGGGCAAAATAATCCGTGTCCATCAACAGCTGGTTGACTTTCAGCTTTTCTGTGATCAGCGCATCCATATTTCGGTACTGTTCCTCTTTTCCTTCTCCGCCATAGGTTCCGCTTGTACTGTAAAAACTGTCCGTTCCTGATATCCAGGATCCGTCCTGCCAGAACGCATATCCTTCATAAGAACGGTCAAACACATCGTTTCCCAGAAAATATCCCTGGTTGTCCAGCCCAAAGAGGTTGCAGATGGTGGGATAAATGTCCATGGTATTCACGGTCTTTGTTATCTTCTGAGGATCCACGCCCTCCGCCCAGATAAAAAACGGGGTTTTGGACAGTTCATAGGTATTCTCAGCATCTGACAGCTCCTTCAGGTAATCCTGATCCAGTATCGTATAGTCATAATGATCTGCATAAGCGATGATCACCGTGTCTTCCAGAAGATGATCCTGCTGTAACCTCTTTAACAGCGCCGCAAACATATCATCCGTCAGTCTTGCCTTTGCACTGATGGAATCCATCTCTTCCGAGCGGTATTTTCCAAGATATTCCGGATACACTTCCAGCGCTTCATCCTCATGAGAATAGGGCTTGGAAGCCCCCATGGTGGCATGGGCACTGTATGTGATCACAAAATCAAAAAAAGAATCTCCTTCGGTGAGTTTTTGATAAATCTCATCGTTCTCTGTTATGGTGCTGTCCCTCTGTGCCTTTTCGTCCTCCTCATAATCCAGGTAGGAAACATATTCTTCAAATCCAACCGAGTTATGAATATTCTGCCGGTTATAATATTCACCGGAATTGTAATGAAAAGATTTTGCACGGTATCCGTGCTCCCGGAACAGATGGGGCAGACTGTATGGATATGCATGATTCGTATAATACACCAGCGGAGTTCCGTCTGCCGGCGCAGTCAGTCCTGTATAACTGCAGAACTCTGCATTCAGCGTCGCCGCACTTCCAAAAATCGGTGTATACATATTGGTAAATTGGATTCCCTCATCCATCATGCTGCAGATGGTCGGCGTTGTCTCTTCATTGATCAGCCAGTCATCCATACTCTCCATCAGCACCAGGATCAGATTTTTTCCTTCAAAAATGCCGGTCATTTCATTTTCGGTCTGCTTATTTGAGGCAAAATATACCCTGATCGTTTCCATATCTTCTTCTGACACATCCGGTTTCTGGAAAAATTTATAGCAGTCGCGGAACAAAAATTCATACGCGCCAAACATACTGACCGCGCGTTTGTTGTCAATCCATTCCTCATAGACGGTCTTTTTAAACCGGTACGTACCTCCTCCGTCTTCCGGCGGGGCCTTAAACATGGACGGGACCAGCAGAATCCCGGTCAAACAGATCCCCAGCAAAACCCCTGCAGTCCCTGCCTGTTTGATCCCTGATCCATGCAGAGGAAAATCCGGAATCAGAAAATATCCCGCTGTTCCAATCAGCGCAAGAACCAGCAGAAGCATCCAAAAAGAAACATCAAAATAGGACAGCACCATTGCCGCAAAGTCTCCGCCTTCTCCGGCGTACTGCAAGGTTTTCAGTCCGTACACCCGGTCAAAAATTCTGCAGTATATAAACTGAGAAAGCAGGAAGAACGAAAAGAACCCATAGAATGCCATATATACTGCCCTTTTGATTCTTTTTCGCTCTCCTGGAATGACTGCAATGATCGTTACAAAAATAACACTGTACAAAAGATCAAACAAAATCGGAACTTCATCCGTTACTGAAACGTAACGGACTTGAAGTTCCGGCTGCATCCGAAAAATGGTTTCCAATATGACAAAGCAGAGGACAAGTCCTGCATATTTCAAGGTATCTTTTTTGGATATACCGCTTTTCTCATTTGCCTGGATGGTCAGTCTCATTTTTTCTTCCCGCAGCACTGCTTATATTTTTTGCCGCTGCCGCAGGGACAGGGATCATTTCTTCCGATCTTGGGTCCCTTCACAATGGTTCCTGACTTCTTCTGTTCCAGGTACAGTGCCTTTCTGGTCTCTTCATCAAAGATGCTCTCCCACTGCGGAAGCTCATATAACCAGTCTGCCTTGGCGTCAACCATATTTTTGTAGAGTCTTTCCTTGTCAAACTTCAGACTGACTACCGTATCCTCCTCCATCTCCTCGATGGGATTTGGCTCTGTCAGACTGTCGTTGATCCCGTCCAGAAAACCGGTCATCTCCATAATACTCAGTCCGTACTGCTCTGCCAGCTCTTTGACGGTTCCTTTTACTTCCGTATCCGGGTCTGCAAGCAGTTTTTCGTATACGCTCTTTTCCAGATTGAAATAGTTTGCCCAGAATCTCTGGATCGCTCCCTTATCCTTGGAATCATCGTATGCAATTTTGTGCCATTCTTTTAATAATGCCATCTTCATCAACCATCCTTTTCCTAGTCTAATACAACATAGTGATAATATATAACATTTTGCGGTATATTTCAATTTTTATTTTTAATCGTATTCCACATCCGGATCGTAGGCATTCAGTTTTACAGTCTGCTTCCCGTAAAAAGCGCTGACCGCCATATTTTTCCAGTTCTCCGGGTCATCCGTAATATCATCGAAAAACAAAAGATACGGTTTTTCAGAATACGGAGCTACTTCCAGATCCGCTTCCTCTGCACTTTGATACATCTTTTTTCGTTCTGCAGCTTCTCTGTGATACTGTGCCGCCTGTCCCTGTGCAATCTCTTTGCAGGCCTCTATACTGACTCCATACCGTTTTGCATCTCCAATGCACATGAGTCCCATCACCACAATGCCGGCGGCAATGCTCTTTTTCACCGGAAGTCTCTGATACAGATCCGCGATCTTTTCCGCCGTTTTTCTGTTCTCTTCCATGGCCGCCGCCCAGCCCAGAAAATAACCATATACCAGAACAGTTACCACCAGATAACTGACATAAATAATATTTCTAAGCCTTCCCGGACCTGGCTCTCCTAATATGTAAAAGGGCGGACTGGACATGGCGGACAGAAAACAGACTCCTCCAAGAGCAGCTATCCCCGGAAACCGAAAGCGAAAATGGTATCTGTCCACCATCTCCAACAGTATTTTCAGCAGAAACGGTGTCAGGAAACAAAGCATAAGCAGTATTTTTGCTGTTGTCCACTCCAGCAGATACTGGCGGATCGTCCATCGAAAACATTTGATAATCGTAACCACCACCGGTGTGTAATGTTCACTTCCTCCTCCGCGGACTGTCGTTCCCGGCGACAGATAGCTGATCAGAAAACCTCCGACACTCAGCAAAAACGGGAAGATGATCCCTCTTTTTCTCCGGGTGACAAGCGAAAGAGCCACAAAAGCGCTGTAGGTAAGAATACTGACAAAGGCTGTCACATTATTCCCGCCGGCCACAAAGGCAGACAAAAGCGCAAGAAGTGTCAAAAGAACGATATCCCGCCTTCGGTCCTGAGATGTAAAATAAAGAATCACCACGCCGCACATCCACAGATAAGAAGCATGATAAAACATATACGCCATGGCTCCGATAAACCAGTAAAAGGCTTCCACCGGATACGGCACATTCTGAACCGCCGCAAGACAGACCGTCAGTGCAATGCAGACGCCGGGCCAGGCTTTTTCTTTTCCCGCAAGGCCTTTTGCCAGTGTATAAAAGAAAAATGTAGTACCTCCTGTCAGCAGCCCGTAAATTACAATTGCAGACAGCCAGTAGCAGCCGAAGATATCAGGCATAAAGGAAGCAATGATGGATTCTGAATACCGTCCCTCCCACCTCATATAATAATCTGCCATATTTTCCACTGCACATTTGATCATTCCGAACATATGGTATCCATTTTCAGAAATGTACGCCTGCATCCGCCGGCCAAAGGTAAAATCATCCGCACTTGGCACATTAAAAAAGGAAAGAATAACCATTGGCACCGATGCAAGCAGAAAAAACAGGATCACTGTCCTGTAAAGCTTTTTCTCATTTGTATTCACTTTTTTACTCCCTCAACCACTTTTCCATCATCTGCCCCAGTTTTTCTCCGTCAAAGGTCTCAAAAAACGCCGCCCGCTCATAATCTCCCACACAGTCCCTGGCGTACAGGCAGTCTGCCGCAAGAATCCAGGCACCCGCAGACCGGGCTTCCAAAAGAGGCAGGCCGATGGTCTCGATATAGGAGGGGAACACCAGAACGGAGGAGGCATACAGATCAAACAATGCTTTTCTTTGCATGGACCCCTGAAAACGGACCGGAAGATTCTGTCTTTGCACTTCTTTTCTGAGAGCCCGAATGCCCTCATTCTCTTCCCCGGTCACGGTCCAGATCACTTCATAATTCTCATATCCCGCCTTTTTCAGATACTGACAGGCCTTCAGGAAAGTCCTGTGATTTTTGTAGGCGGAAGCGTTGGCCGGGTAGAAAAAGACCGGCCTTTGTTCATCCAGATGATAGGGTGCCGTCTTTATCATCTCCACCGCCGGAAATTTGACTTCCACCCGGTCTTTTGGGATCCGGCACTGCCTTACGATCTCCGCCTTCATCCAGTTTGTCTGTACCAGGACTTTCTTTGCCCGCCGGATGGACCGCTTCATCATACGTCCCAAAATCTGCTGGGTTGTCCAGGGACGAAAGGCTTCCCAGGGCCGAAAGCGATACTCTGAAAAAGGAAGGGCGTTGTGCTCATACACAATCTGGGGCACTCCTGCACGGGGCAGTTCGATGTTCTGCAGGGAAAGCACCTGATCAATCTTGTATTTTTTTACCAGTCTGTGCGCTATAAAGTAGTCAAAATACAGCCGATGCAGGGGGCTTTTCTTCACCCAGGGAAAATTCAGCACCTTGATATGCGGCCGTTTCTCCAGATGAAAGACACTCAGCACAAACACATACTGGTTGGCCCTGTCCCGGCAGAACTCCTCATAGAAGCTTTGCAGCACCGTGGCCGCCCCGCCGCTGTCCGCCGCCACGTCATAGACTAAAGTCCTCATCCCTTCACCTTCTGCATGGCCTTGATCAGAAGTTCCTGACCCCTGAACGCATCCTGGATCGCTGTATTCTTTCGTTTGCCTTTGAGCACCTGTGCCATGTATTCATACTCTGCCCGGATGCCTTTGTCCTGCTCTAACTTCTCTTTTACCGCCCTGGTGCTGCCGTACTTCTGCAGCCGGATGAAATTGTCCATCACATAGAC
Organism: uncultured Lachnospiraceae bacterium; assembly: GCA_910583895.1. Taxonomy (GTDB): domain Bacteria; phylum Bacillota; class Clostridia; order Lachnospirales; family Lachnospiraceae; genus Hominiventricola. Next base: position 9,965 of record CAJTYJ010000001.1, on the reverse strand, counting down.
TGCTCCGTTGGAGAGAACACGCAGCTGCTCCTTTGGATACTTTTTCGATCCCATGGAGGAGTAGATGATATTTCCGATGGCACCGGAGGCAAATTTTAAAGAGATCAGCACATTGTCTTTCATGGGATACGCCGGATTGTCCGCCGCCGTGATCTGCAGTTCGGTCAGCTCGCTGCCGTCCAGATACTGCAGAAGATCCACAAAATGGCACGCTTCTCCCAGGATCCGTCCGCCTCCTGCGTTTTCATCGTGTACCCAGTGGTCCTCCGGAATAAAGCCCGCATTGGCAATAAAATCATACACCGCCGGTATCTGGTCCGTCTGCATCTCTTTTTTGATCTGGCAGATCAAAGGTGCATGTCTTCGGTTCAGTCCGCAGAACAGTTCTCCCCTGGAGGACTCATACGCCTTTTTGATGCGCGCAAGCTCCTCCAACGTCAGGCACAGAGGCTTTTCACAGTACACATGTTTGCCGGCTTCCAGTGCTTCCACAATGAATCTTGCATGGCTGTTGTGCTGGGTGGAGACTCCAATCAGATCAATCCTGGGATCTGCCAGCAGTTCTTTGTAATTGTTGGTCGTATAGGTAAAAGGCACAGCGTCATTGACCTGGGCGCCCCCCACTCCGCCGGTGGTTGCCAGTCCCCGGAATTCGTATTTTCCGCTCTCCTTCATCACGGGCAGCATGGTGCTTCGCACAAAGTTCCCCGCCCCGATCAGGCCAAGGCAGATCTTCCCGCCGGATACCTTTGTCTTTTTCCCGGCACCCGGAACTTTATTCTGCCATTTTCCTTTATTCTCACTGTATTTTAACAGTACTCCGATATAGCGTTCCTGCTTCGGATTTTTGGTGATCATCTCGTAGGCATCTGCCGCCTGCTCAAAGGGGATCTCGTGGGTGATCAGATCCGACACCTTCAGTCTTCCCTGGGCCAAAAGCCGCACGAACTCCTCGATGTTGCGTCCTTCCGTAAAGCGCACATAGCCAAGAGGATAGTCGATGCCCTTTTCTTCATAAACCGGATCATAGCGTCCGGCCCCGTAGGAACGGGCAATCCGGAAAGAAAGCTCCCGCTCATAATAGGGACGCCGGTCGATGTTCATCCTGGTGACCCCGATCATACAGATGATGCCGCGGTCTCTGGCAATGGCCGCCGCCAGATCCATAGGAGCGTTGCTGTCCGCGGCCGCCGTGATGATCACCTTGTCTACCCCGCGCCCGTGGGTCAGGGATTTGGTCATATCCACTGCATGGTCATCATCCGAGTGGATAAAGGATAAAAGGCGGGTCCCTTCCATCTGCTTATCCACCACATCATAGCCGATTACATCGCAGCCATAGGCATCCAGAATCCGGCTGACAATCTGTCCCACCAGTCCCATGCCGATGACCGCCACCGTCTCTCCCGGGATTACTTCCGCCTGGTGAATCCCCTGAAGCGCGATTCCCCCCAGGGCGCAGAAGGCTGCCTGCCGGTAATCCTTAAGCTCCTCTGGCACTTTTGCGATCATGGTCCGGCTGACCCGGTTGATCTCGCAGTGATAAGCAGTGCCCACCATGGCCACCAGATCCCCCGCCTGCACCTTGGTCACTCCCGTACCGCAGGAAATCACCCGTCCCACTCCGGAATATCCCATGGGCATAGGTTCCGCCAGTTTGTGAAAAGCGCTCTCCATCGTCGTCACAAGTCCGTCCGTAGACAGCTTTTCCAGCACTTTTTTTACCTGATCCGGCCGCTCGATGGCCTTTTGCACCAGATTCTTTCCTCCAAAGGACGCAAGTCCCCGCTCCGTGCCGGCGCTGACCACCGTGTACAAGCTCTCCACAAGCACCATATTCTCTTTCACGGTCGGCATGGGCTGATCGATCAGCTTCACGCTTCCGTCTTTTACATTCAAAAATAACTGCTTCATCTTCTTCTCCGTTCTACAGGCGATAGGTCCCGTCCAGGAAACAGATATGTCTGGTATCCAGAACGATTTTCGACTTCAGCTTCTCCATCTGCTCTTTGATCTCATCGTGTCCTACCAAGAGCACCACCAGATCCACCTCCCGAAGAAAGGCATCCAGATCGTGATACTGATTCGCGGTCACATCCTGGGTCACGTAAGGATCGTAGACTTTGATCTGGCCGCCGCACAGGTGACGCTCCATGCTCTCTAGCATCTGCAGCGTGGGACTCTCCCTCATATCGTCCACATTCTCTTTGTAGGTCAGACCATAGAGGCCTACCCTGCCCACATCCGTCATGTGGTTTTCTTTCATGATGGCATGAATCCGCTCCAGTACAAAGTCCGGCATGGAATCATTGATCTTGCGGGCTGACAGAATGATATTGGCCAGTCCAGGATAATCTCCCACCAAAAACCACGGATCCACAGAGATGCAGTGACCTCCCACTCCTGGTCCCGGAGACAGAATATTGACCCTGGGATGCTTGTTGGCAATTCGGATGATCTCATAGACATCCATGTTGTCCGAACGGCAGATTTTGGCCAGCTCATTGGCAAAGGCGATGTTGATATCCCGGAACGTGTTTTCCACGACTTTTGTCATCTCCGCCGTCCGGATGTCCGTGACCACGATCTCCCCCTCACAGAAAGAACGGTACAGTTCTTTTACCCGCTCTCCGATCTGCGGACTGTCCGCTCCGATGGTGCGGGAATTGTGCTTCAGCTCATAGACCATATTTCCGGGGATGATCCGCTCAGGCGCATGGACCAGGTGAATATCTTCTCCGATCACAAACCCTCTGGCTTCCACCACCGGGCGCACATACCGGTCAATGGTGCCGGGGGATACGGTGGATTCCACCACGACCACCGCTCCCTTGGGGCACACTTCCATCACGTTCTCCACCGCTTTTGCCACGTAACTGGCATCTACTTTCTTGCTGGCCTTGTCATAGGGCGTGGGCACTGCCACGATGTAAAGATCGGTCCGCTGATACGCACTGGAAAAACGGATGCCTTTCTCCACCGCCGCCTGAAACAGCTTGGAAAGCCCCTCTTCTTCAAAGGTCGTCCTGCCTGCGTTCAGCGTATTCACCAGATCTTCATTATAGTCTGTCCCCACTACCTCCACATCATGCGCCGCAAACATCAGTGCGGTGGGCAGGCCGATATATCCAAGTCCTACTACGTTAATCATCTCTGTCCTTCTCTCCTGTTCAAATTCTCAGTCATGGCTCCTTCTGTGACCGGTAAGAGTATTCACCGGGGTCCTGATTTTACTGCATGAAGCCTTCTTCTGCAGCGTCAGGAAATCTTAGAAGCACCCGATGCTCCCCGCCGTCACCCTCCCAGGAGATCTTCAGTACCTGGGCCTGCCGGATCAGTCCAAACTCCGGTGCATAAGAAGTGATTTTTCCATTCTGATAAATCTCCTGCCTGTCCTTTTCCTCCAGGCAGATCTCGCAGATCACCCGTTTTTTATGTTCCAGGTCTAAAACCTGTATCTTTTCCCCTTGCTGTACGTATTCATATTCCGGCGCCAGATGAAGATAACTGTCTGCCTGTCCGGATACCTGATCACAGATCACCACACCGTCTTTGTCAAACCGGATGCTCCTGCTCTGGGATCTTCCCGTACAGGTAACCAGGCTTCCTTTCACCTGTCTGCCGTCGCTGCTTCCGGATACCTGACGGATCCTTCTGCCGACCCGGTGTTCGCCCCAGCAGTCTGACTGTTCCTCACCTTCCAGCACCACCGTATTGTGAGCCATGGTGCTGCGAAAATAAGAGCGAAGTTCTCCCTGATACTGTCCGGTCCCTCCATTTACAAAAAGAGGACGTCCCATCCAGGCAAGTTCAAAGCTCAGCCCGTCGCAGTGGCCATGCCCCGGCATATAATCCGGAGCAATCTCTCCCGCATCAAAGACCAGCTTTTTCTTCTCATCTTTCAGGCAGTAATACCCGGCGGACGCAAAAGCGGTTTGTTCCTCTGGCACAATCCCGAACCACTTTCCGAGGGCTCTTAGAAGGCCGCCCACCGGTCTGGCCACATTGTCCCCGGAATCGTTAAAAAGCGGTGTCTGACCCATACCCTCTTCCAGAGAATACGCCGCATCCGCCATCTTCTGAAAAACTTTGATAAGCGGCGGCTTCACCGTCTTTCCAAAAGCCTCCATGGCTCTGGCTGTGCGCAGGAGATCTTCCAGGATAATCTTGTGGTACATCATGCTTCTTTCATAGTGCACACCGTCCGGCAGAATCTGCTCCCGAATCTCCTGTTCTAGTTTTTTCTTGTATTCTTTATATACGTCTGCTTCCTGAAAATAGAGGGAACCCAAAAGCACTGCCTTCAGATTTTCAAAATAATGATTTCCAAGCAGATGCAGTTCCAGCTTTTTCTGCAGATGACAGTACTGGGCATACATGCTGTTCTGCAGCTCCTGCAAAAACTCTTCATCCGCCTCAAACACTTCCCCAAAACCGTCCATACAAATCCACAGATTGGTCAGCCGCAGAGAAATGGTATAGGGATGCCAGCCGTCACCGCTCCCCTTCCGGTTATCCAAAATCCAGCGCCTGACGTACCTTCGAAAGCATTCATAATAGGTTTGTTCTCTGCTTCTGCGCCAGGCAGCCGCCAGCGGAATCAAAAATTCCAGATAATGCAGATTAAAATTCCACAGATGGGATTTGGAATCCTCTTTCCAGTCCGTTCCTCCCGGCCGGCCGCTTTCATGAAGAAGCGTGACGGTTCCACTTAGAAGTTCTTCAAGAGAAAACCGGTTCAAATAATCCGCATCCTCATCCAGCTCCTCCATCCACAAAGGCAGAGGTGCCGCGGCCGGTGCCGGAAGGCTGGTTACCGCCTTTTTTCCATGCTCCAGACGGTTCTTCATCAGATAACCAACCTGCTCTTTTTTCAGATATTTTAATGTCCAGTAATAGTTTTCAATCTTTTTCCACATATCGGATCACCTGATACAGCCGCTCTGTCAGTACTGAAAAATCAAAGTCTCTTGCACCCTGCCTTGCGTTTTCTGCCATAACGGCATAACTTTCTCCCGGAAGATCATGGAGCTTTTTGATCTCTTCTGCCAGAGCCCCTGGCGTGCATTCTTCCAGAGAGAGGCCGCACTGATATTGATCCAGGATGCAGTATCCCATCTTCACCGTCGAAATAATCGGCTTCCCGCTGGCCATGTATTCAAACAGCTTGTTGGAACTGTTCCCTCTCGACCAGTTGTACTGGGACTGGGAATAATTCAGAATATTGACCGAAGACCGGCTCAGAATATAGGGAATGTATTTTTTCTCCACAAATCCTTTGAAAACCACATTGGACAGTTTTTCCGCTTCTGCCCTCTTCTTTAGTTCCTCCAGCTGACTGCCTCCTCCGAAAATCAAAAAACGAATATCCGGATAATCCTTCAAAAGCTTTGCCGTATCCAGAAGATTTCCCACGTTGTTCACCGGGCGGATGGTACCGGTATAGATCACCTTAAAGCTGTCTGCCGCCAGGTCCTTGTCTTCCAGGATATCTTCCTGAATGCTTCTTTCATAATCCGCCAGCTTCACTCCGTTGTTTACATAAAAACATTTGTTCAAGTCAATGGTTCCGCCGTGCTCTGTATCCCAGCCCATCTCTTTGATATGATCTACATCGCCCTCCTTGGTGAACACGATGGCATCTGCATGGACATACATCCACTTTTCCCCGGCGCTTAGAAGTTTTCCCACTATGCTGTCCATCTTCACCTTTCCAAAGGAAAAGATCGCCTCCGGCCAAAGATCCCGCACTTCCACAATGACAGGCACGCGAAACCTGCGCGCCACGAAAATCCCGGCGATGCCCGTCAGCGGATGCGCGCTGGAACCCATGATCACATCCGGCTTCCCGTACTTCTTGGCACAGCCTTTTGCAATGCGCAGAAGCCCAAAGAAAAAGGACAGCATATTTTTCACCCGGGAGATTCCGTTGCCCTGATATGGGCTGGTCTTTACAAACACAAAGGGGACCCCGCCTTCCTCTGTGCGAAGATATGGCTTCCCTTCTGTGTCCACCCGGTCCCCGGTCTGATGCAGCTCGTTGGCCGCAAAGACGGTCGTCTCGATCCCTTTGTCCTTCAGGCATTCTGCAAAGTAATAATGCCGCAGCATCGGTCCGGTCTTCGGGGTTGTCGCATAATGATTGAAAATCCAAAATCTATGCATGGTTTTGTCCATCCTCCACGCCCTCTGTACTTTCTTTGGTAAACATAATCTTAAGAGTTAAAAATATTAGCCGGATATCCGACAAGATGGAATAGGTCTCAATGTACATCAGATCCAGCTTCAGCTTGTCCAGAGGAGTCGTATTGTATTTGCCGTAAATCTGCGCATAACCGGTGAGGCCGGCCTTCACTTTCAGGCGATAGATAAATTCCGGCGTTTCCTTACAGAATTCCTCAATGTACTGTTGCCGCTCCGGCCGGGGACCCACAATGCTCATATCCCCTTTGATAATATTCAGAAGCTGAGGCAGCTCGTCCAAGCGGGTAGCACGGATAAACTTCCCCACTTTGGTGATCCGGCTGTCATTTTTGCTGGAAAACTGTGCACCGTGCTTCTCCGCATCCACGATCATGCTCCGGAATTTGTAGATAAAAAATTTCCTTCCGTTTGCAGTGACCCGCTCCTGTCTAAAGAGCACCGGCCCCTTGTCTTCCAGCTTGATGGCCAGAGCCGTCAAGACCATAAAAGGAGCGCCGATCAAAAGCAGAATGCCCGACAGGCTGATATCCATCAGCCGTTTGACGATGCGCTGCTCAAAGGACAGTCCGTAATTGCGCAGCAGCAAAAACGGGGTGTCAAAAGAATGCACCTTGTCCGCCCCCCGAAGCAGGATGTCCGTGATCTCCGGCGCCACGTAGATCCGGATGGAACGCTCATAACAGTATTTTAACAGAATGTTGCGCTTCTGCTCTTCCAGACCGTAAAGCATCATGGCGTCGCAGCTTTGCACTTCCATCTGCAGCTTATACAGAGGTTCTTTTGCAGATACACATTTGGAGATCTCATACAGATCTTTTCTGCCCGAGAGCTTGCGGATCAGATTGTCTTTTAGCTCCAGGTCGCAGACCAGGAGCAGTTTCCTTGGCGGAAAGATTCTTTTCACCACCTGATCCGTGATCTGATTGACCACCAAAATCACGAGAAACTCCACCCCCAAAAGGGCAAAAATCGGCCATACAATCGGAAACGGAAACATGCCGAATACCATAATGATCTGAAGGTAGATCACTGCATTGGCAATCAGCGTCCCGAGTGTCTGGGACAGAATCAGCTGTCCCTTCTTATAATAAGCATATTTCATGCCGCCGTACATATAGATAAAAACTACCAGATAGAGCATATAAAACCCGATCATCATAAGGTTTCCCTTGTTTTCATAAGGGTTGCGCATCTGGCCGTTGTACAGGGACAACCAGACAAATGCAAAAAACAGGGTCTCAATCAGAATCTCGACACCGGCAATTCCAAGACGTATCAGCCTTTTGTACTGATCAAATTTATCCATGGCAGTCTATTCCCTCATCTTTTTAGTCGCTTGTATTCTAACACTTTCTTACTTCTTTTACAAGGATTACCGCCTGTTCTTTTTGAGAATGTCGAATACAGTCTATTGACACCCTGTTTTATTCCCCTTATAATAGCTGTGTTTAACATGCATAACTGTGCAAAAGGGTTACTGCTCCATCCGGGCCAGTAACAGGAGGGACTCCATGAAACTTAGTTTTGTCATACCATGTTACCGCAGTGAACATACCATTCTTCCGGTTCTGGAAGAGATCAAAGATAAAATGGCGGAAAAGCCGGAATACACCTATGAAATCATCACCGTAAACGATCAGTCCCCGGACCAGGTTCTCAACGTACTCCACCAGTACGCTGCTTCTCATTCCTATTTAAAAATTGTGGATCTGGCCAGAAATTTTGGACAGCATGCCGCCATGATGGCCGGCCTTTCCCTCGCTTGCGGAGAGTGGATTGTCTTTCTGGACGACGACGGCCAGTGTCCCATGGACCGGCTCTGGGACCTTCTTGCACCCCTTATGCAGGATTACGATGTCTCCTTTGCCCAATACGAGTTTGAAAAACGCAAGGAATCTTTTTTCCGGGTGATGGGAAGCCGGCTTACCGATGCCATGATGTGTTCCTTTTTAGGCAAACCAAAAGATCTTCGGATGACGAATTTTATCGCTTTCAAAGCCTTTATCGCCAAAGAGATTCTCCGGTATCAAAATCCATACCCGTTCATCGACGGACTGCTTCTGCGCTCCACCCAGAAGATCGCCAATGTGCCCATGGAAGACCGGACCCGGTTAAGCGGCTCCTCTTCTTATACCTTTGTCAAGCTTTTGTCCCTGTTTTCCAACGCCTTCACCGCATTTTCCATCAAGCCGCTCCGGATCGCAACCTTTGTGGGCTGTTTCACCTCGGCAGTTGGATTTCTCCGGGGCGTCTATATCATCCTGTGGAAGCTTTTAGAGCCCTCTGCCATCTTAGAAGGCTACAGTTCTCTTATGGCCGCCATCCTGTTCATCGGCGGCATGATCATGATGATGCTTGGGATCTGCGGAGAATACATCGGACGGATCTATATCAGCCTCAACAACAGCCCCCAGTATGTCATCCGGGATACCTGGAATTTTGACCGGAAGCAGGAGGAGCCATGAACCAGACACCTGTATTATCTGTCATAACGGTATGCTTTCAGGCCAGAGACCAGGTACAGGCCACGCTGACCAATCTTTTGGAGCAGACCTGGACTGATTTTGAGTACCTGGTCATCGACGGCGGTTCCGGCGACGGCACCAAAGCGCTCCTGGATGGGGCCACCCCCGCCTTTTCTCAGGCGGGCATTCCATTTTGCTTTCTCTCTGAACCGGATCAGGGAATTTACGACGCCATGAACAAGGGGGTCCGCATGGCAGCCGGGACCTGGCTTCTCTTTTTGAATGCCGGCGACCTGCTCCTGGATCCAGAAGTCCTTGCCCGGACCTTCAAGACCCCGCCGGAAGCTAAGATTCTCTATGGAGATACCCTCTGTATCTATCAGGGACAGAAAAAGCTTTATCCCGCCCTGCCCCTTTCTCACCTCACCTACGAGATGGCTTTCTGCCACCAGTCCGCTTTTATTAGACGGGAGCTTTTGCTGGAACATCCTTATGACATCACCTACCGGGTCTGCGCCGATCATCACTTCTTTTTGTCCATGTATCTGCAGCAAATTTCCTTCGCCCGCCTGCCCTTTCCGGTCTCCGTCTACGAGATCGCCGGTTACTCGGACCAGAACAAACTCCGCTCCCACAGAGAACAGCACCGGATGCAAAAAGAACTGGGCGTCTTTCGCCCCACTTTGTCCTGGTTCTTTCGGGAGATTCGCTTTTACCTCAAACAAGGAATCAAACATATGTTCGGACAGCATCTCATCGACCTGGTACGAAAAAAACGCCTGCACGAAAGGTAGCTACTCATAAAACAGTATCAACCAGCAAACTGAAATAGGGTAGCTGCCATACAGAGCGCAGAAAAAGGCGGGTAGGAAACAAAACGTTTCTTATCCGCTTTCTTCATGCCCCCGCAATCCTAAAAACATTCAAAATCCGCCCTATCGGGCTACTTTTTCATGTTTTTTCGGGTCCCAAAGTCATGTATTGACATGCAAGCATGTCATACATGACCTTTTGACCCTGGCATCATAAAGATATAAATAAGGAGTCCCCTTGTTCACTGAGGGTAAGAGTATTTCTTCAAATCGTTGCAAATTCGACAATTAAAGCTGTTTTTTATTGAAAAGGCGAATGGCAAGCAACAACCCCAAAATGGATAAGGCAATGGAAATAACAGCAGGTATCATAAATTCTGCCAAAACAGCTTCGCCGGAAATCAAATCTATATTTTTTGAAGTTAAAAGGAACGGATTGAATTTCGCAATCGGTTCTATCATTCCGAGCAGGGATATTATGGCG